>JAHEYQ010000084.1 GCA_023251515.1 Bacteroidales bacterium | reverse complement strand
GATCATTGCTTTATTAATTGTTTGGGTTGTAGTTGAGAAGAGCAGAATTCATACAATTTATCTCGAAAAAAATGCTACTGTTGCTCATGGAACCGAATTGCAATCAGAATTGGATTCATTAATGAAAGAGCACAATAAAATTAAATCAGAATATGGAGAATTATCAACTCAACTATCAGAAAAAGACAGTATTATTCTTTCTAATGCAGGCGAAATTCAAAAATTAATTGCAACACAGGGCGATTATAAAAAGACCAAACGCAAACTCGAACTTCTTAGAGGTATTACACAAGGCTATCTATCGCAAATAGATTCGTTATATAAAGTAAATCAGGCATTAACTGATGAAAATTTCAAGTTTAAAAAAGAAATAGGTAAAGAAAAACAACTCAATTCAGAGTTGTCAAAAGACAGAGATGCTCTTACTGAAAAAGTAAATTTGGGTTCAATGCTAAAAGCTTATAATGTAAAAGCTTCCACTGTAAAATTGCGTTCGAGTGGTACAAAAGAGGTAGAAACCGATAAAGCCAAACGTATTGAAAGAGTAAATATTTGTTTTACATTAAGTGAAAATAAAATAACTCAATCGGGCAAAAAAACAGTATATATCAGAATTGCTCGTCCTGATAATGTAATTGTTTGCGAAGGGAAAGAAGATGTTTATACATTTGAATATCAAGGGCAACGTATTCAGTACTCGATGAAAAAAGATATAAATTATGACAATAAATCGCAGGAAGTTTGTTTGGCATGGAATAAAAAAGATCCGAATACACCGGCAATGGTTGGAAAGTATAATGTTGCAATTTTTGTTGATGGCTACGAAATAGGTCAATCTCAGTTTGAATTAAAATAAACTGTTTTTCCTTTTAAATCAAATAATCAAAAGTAAAAAACTCTGGTGCAAACCAGAGTTTTTTTGTTTTATTCGTAATGTATCGTTTTATGAATGAGCCATTTTATTCTTGATTATTTTAAAAAGAATTATTTTAAAATAATCATTTTATAAAATAAGTACAAACCGAAAATTACAAGCAATATACCTACTATATGATTTATCCACATTAAAACTTTATCATTGAGATAACTTTTAATACGGTGTGAAATAAAGCATTTTAGTAAATCAGTTAGAAAAACTGTAAGTAAGGTTGCAGAAAAGAAAATAATTACCAGATTAATGTCAATTCCATCTTCAGTTCCTAATTCTGAGGTAACTACACCAACCCAAAAAATCCAGTAAAACCAAACTGATGGATTTGCCAGATTTAGGAAAAAGCCTTTAAAAAAATAAGTCAGAAAACCAGGCTTTTTTACTTCAATACCACCATTTTCAGCTACATGCCCTTTTCGTGTGAATGTATAAACTCCAAAAATTATAAGCATTAATCCTCCTGAATAGCCAACAATTTTCTGATTTTCAGGTGCATTTAAAATCTGTGAAGCTCCCAGAAATGAAAGAAAAACCAAAGCCAAATCACTGAAAAATATTCCTAATGCTAGAAACATACCTGATTTGAATCCTCTTTGAATGCTGGTTTGTACCAACGAAAAAAAAGCTGGTCCAATTAAAACAGCTAAAGTTAATCCAAGTAAAGTTCCTTTTAATATTGTGTGAAGCATCAGAAAATCAAATTATTCGGTTTGTTTTTTATTATTTAAATATTCTTCCCAGCTTTTTAGTTTTTCATTTTTCAAAACCCTTGGAAATTTATTTTGTCCACCTTCTTTTCCTTGTAGTTTCATCCAATCATAAAACAATTCTGGCGGTAATATTTCAACCACTACATCTTTTATTGCTGCAATTCTTTCTACACGGTAATCATCGTTTAATTTTTTAAGATTCTGATCAATTTTTTCTTTTGCAATATTTGCATCTATTTGATTATCTGTTCCAATAAACCATTTATGTGCAAACATACTACCATGTTTGATGCCGGCAACTGTAAATTCTTTTATTTCAATATTCATTTCATCTCCAAACATTTTAACGGCCATATTCATGTTTTCCTGCGAAAGATGTTCACCACAAATATTTAAGAAATGTTTGGTTCTGCCTGTAATTACAATTTCAGATAATTGTTTGTTTGTAAATTTAATTGTGTCGCCAATTAAATAACGCCAGGCACCTGCCGATGAAGAAATTAGTAAAGCATATTCTTTGTTTTCTTCTACTTCTCCGATAGTTATTGTATTTGGATTGCGAGCAAGATTTCCTTCATCATCAAAATTTTGTTCATTAAAAGGTACAAATTCAAAGAAAAGACCATTGTCTAATACAAGCTGCATAGAGCTTGTATTCGGGCGACTTTGATATGCAATAAACCCTTCTGAAGCCAGATAGGTTTCCATATATGTAATTGGATGAGAAAGAAGCTTCTCGAACCCTTTTTTGTAAGGTTCAAAAGAAACTCCGCCATGTACATAAATAGATAAATTAGGCCAGATGTCATGAATTGTATTCACATTGTAGTGGCTGATAATTCTTTCCATAAGAATTTGAAGCCATGCGGGAACTCCAACAATAACACCAATATCCCAATCTTTTGCACTTTTTACAATTTCGTCGAGTTTGGTTGACCAATCTCTTTCTTTTGAAATCCTTTTGCCCGGTTTATAAAAATGTTCAAACCAAAAAGGGATGTTTCCAGCAGTAATTCCTGATAAATCACCTTCATAGTAAGTTCCGTTATATAGCAAATGTGTGCTTCCGCCAAGCATCAATATTCCTTTTTGATAAAATTCATTTGGAAAATCATATTTAGCCAATGAAATGATCTGGCGAATACTCGTTTTTTTGATTGCTTTCAGCATATCAGCAGTTACAGGTATATATTTACTTGATGCTTCTGAAGTACCTGAACTTAAGGCAAAATAATTTACTTTACCTGGCCAGCAGACAAAGGCTTCTCCATTAATGGTTCTGTACCACCATTTACTGAATATTGAGTTGTAATTATGGACAGGAACAGATTCTTTGAAAGCTGATATAATATCATCTTTTTTAAGAATATCGATAAATTTGTAATGCTCACCAAATGTTGTATAATATGCTTTTTTGAGTAGTTTTTTCAGCTCTTTTTGTTGAGCTTTTTCAGCATTTAAGCGTTTTCCGCCTTCCAACGGTATTTTGCTTCTTAATTCGATTGCTCTTTTTATAATGGAACCTAAAATTGGCATACTTTTTCGATTTTAAAGTGTAAAATTAATTATTTTTTCTTTATCTCAGTTGTTTTATCTCATCTTATTATTCTTTTTTAACTCAAATTATTCATTAATTGTATGAAAATGAATTGAAACGGGCTTAAATTAAAAAAGATTTGAATTTCTGAAAATTCAAATCTTTTTTAATTCACATCAAATGATAATTTTTTATTCGAAAAGCATCGCTACAGCAATAGTTCCTATGCCTGCACTAACTCCAATTACTGGTGAGATTGGCATGATGTATTCAGGTTGTTTCCCGAAAATTAAACTAACTTTTTCTGCATACCATTTTGCAGTTGATTCTTCTTCTTTATTTGCATATAAAATACAGTAAGTATGTATTTTATCATTTTTTGCGTGCTTTTCTAAATAACTTAAGGTCTTATTTATGCTTCCTTTTCTGCTGAAAGATTTCGTAAAAACACATGCTTTTCCTTCTTTATCAACTGATACAATTGGCTTAACATTTAATAAGTTAGATATTAATCCTTTAAATGGGCTTACTCTGCCACCTTTAATGAAGTATTTTAAAGTTTTTACATTCACATAAAGTTGTGTTTTGTCTATCCATTCATCAATTTTTTTCAGAATATCTTCATGTGTCATTCCCGATTCTATTGCTTTTGCAATTCGCAACATCAAAAGTCCTTGTGGCCCTGACAATGTTTTGGCGTTGAATACATCAATTTTTTTACTTGTCTGATAACTGATTGCATGAGCGGCTGCTTTGCTGTTGTTATATGTACCGCTCAACTTATCAGATAAATTTACAGATATTATCGAATCGTAATGTGAAGTAAGGTAAAGATATTTGTTCAAAAATTCTTTTTTACCCGGTTGTGATGATGTTGGATAATCTGGTGAACTTCTGAGAATGTCATAAAACTGAGAAGCGGTTATTGTTAATTTGTCAACATATTGATTTTGCCCTACATGCAGTGTTAGTGGCACCATATGTATCTGATATTTCTCCATTAATTCCTGTGGCAAATCGGCACATGAATCTGTTACCAGACCGATATTCCATTTTCTGTTATTCTGAATATCATTCTGAAATACCATGTCATCAACCTTTTGGCTTAGAATTGTTGCATTTTTCCCGATTATGCTGAAAACTTCATCAGGTTTATCGGTATGAATGTGAAGCCTGAGTTTTTTTGATGAACCCGCTATTACCATCGAATCGCCAAGTTTTTCAATCTTATTCTGCAAAAGTTTTTTGTTCAGATTTTCACCTCCGATTAAAGCTTCTGTACAATATCTGAAAGTAATATCTTCATGGGTATCAATAAAATCATCATTGCGGGTAAGATTTCTGGTAGTTGCCAGGTTTTTAAGACTACCATCCTTAAAGTATGATATCATACCTTCTAAAAAGAATAAAAATCCTTGAGCTCCGGCATCTACAACATTATATTTTTTAAGTACTTCCAGCTTTTCTGTTGTTTCCTTCAGTGATTCTGACGCTATTATATATGATTTGATTATTAATTCAACAAAATCGTCGGTTTTATCTTTTATTAAATAAATGTACTCGGCCCAATCTTTCAAAACAGTAATCATTGTGCCTTCAACCGGATTTATGATTGATTCGTAAGCATATATAACCGCTTGTTTAAGATTTTCGGCAAATTTTTCAATTGAAATGCTTTCATTGTCCGAAACTTCATTGCTGAAACCGTATAAAAACTGCGCAAAAATAATTCCTGAATTTCCCCTTGCACCAACTATTGCAGCATCAGCTATTGCAACACTGGTTTGCTTCAGGTGATTTGTTGGAATTACATTGTCGATGATAGATTGCAGGGTAGAAGCCAGATTTGTGCCTGTATCGGCATCCGGAACTGGGAAAACATTGATTTTATTAATGTATTTCTGATTATCAAATAAATTCTTTGCTCCTGCTAAAAAACTATAATAAAAGCTTTTACCATTAAGCTCAGTGATTTTTCCGATTTTCTCCATTTATAATAAGTTTGTTTCTGATACTTTGATTATTTTGTATCCTAAATTTTTTGCAAAATTAATCATTATAACTATTCGTAAGGTAAAAAGTTCATTTTTAAAAATTATAAAAAAGGTTAATTTGTTGCTAACTTGAAGTATTTATAGTAATTTCGCCAAGTTAAAAAAGTGATTTCTATGTCAATTAAAGTTCAGAATGTTACCAAGATTTATGGCGAACAAAAAGCCTTAAATGATATTAGTTTTGAAGTAAATTCAGGTGAAATTGTAGGCTTGTTAGGTCCTAACGGAGCTGGAAAATCTACATTGATGAAAATTATTACTTGTTTTATTCCTCCTACTTCGGGTAAGATTTCTGTAAATGAATTTGATGTTATGAATCATCCGATTGATGTTAAGAAGATTGTAGGCTATTTGCCCGAAAATAATCCTTTGTATCTCGATATGTATGTGCGTGAATATCTCGAATTTATTGCCGGTATTCATAAATTGGGCAACAAAACCAAAGAAAGAGTTGAGTTGATGATTGATATCTGTGGTTTGGAAATAGAACGCAAAAAGAAAATAGGTGCTCTTTCAAAAGGTTTCCGTCAGCGTGTGGGTTTGGCTCAGGCACTTATACACGACCCATCTGTATTGATTCTTGATGAGCCTACTTCGGGTTTAGATCCAAATCAGATTGTGGAAATCAGAAATTTAATTGCTAAAATTGGTAAAGAAAAAACCGTAATGCTTTCTACTCACATTATGCAGGAGGTTGAAGCTATTTGCAAAAGAGCCATCATTATTAATCATGGGAAAATTGTGGCAGATGATGCTACTGAAAATCTTTCGAAACATACATTTAATAAGGTAATTATCACTGTAGAGTTTGATAAATCCATTGATACTGCTAATTTGAAAAGCATTACCGGAGTTTTAAAAGTTCGTAATGTTAAAGATAATATCTGGGAAGTAGAAACGGATAATAAAAATGATTTACGTCCTGAAATTACAAAATTTGCTGCAAGTAAAGGCTTGTCAATTCTTACAATATTTAAGGAAGAAGAAAAACTGGAAAAAGTTTTTCAGGAATTGACAAAAAAAAGTAAATAAAAAAGTGTTTGCAAATTAAAAATTTGTATTTTTGCCATGTGGAAAAATTTGATTGATTGCAACCACTGGAAAAAATGCTAAAACAACGCTTATTCCTGCCAGCAATCAAGAATTTCCATTTGTTTATAATTAAGTTACAATTTTAAAAAATAATAAAATGGGATATTTATTTACCTCCGAATCAGTTTCGGAAGGACATCCGGACAAAGTAGCAGATCAAATTTCTGATGCATTATTAGATGAGTTTTTACGTCACGATCCTGAATCGAAAGTGGCCTGTGAAACATTGGTTACAACCGGTTTAACCGTTTGCAGCGGCGAAGTAAAAACAAAAGAATATATCGATATTCAAGGTGTGGCTCGCGAAGCTATCCGCAAAATTGGTTATACCAAAGCTGAATATCGTTTTGATGCCGATTCTTGCGGTGTTATTTCTACCATCCACGAACAATCAAGTGATATAAATCAGGGTGTTGAACGCAAAAATGAAGAAGATCAGGGTGCGGGCGATCAAGGTATGATGTTTGGTTATGCTTGCCGAGAAATGGACAATTTAATGCCAATGCCGATTGAACTTGCTCATGTTTTGTTGCAGGAATTAGCCGAAATTCGCCGCGAAGGCAAAAAAATGAAATACCTCCGTCCTGATGCAAAATCGCAGGTTACCATTGCTTACAACGACAAAGGGGTTGCCGAAAAAATTGAAACCATCGTTATTTCTACTCAGCACGACGATTTTGATACAGAAGAAAAAATGCTGGAAGTTATTAAGAATGATGTTCTCAATGTATTGATTCCAAGAGTTAGAAAAGTAAATACTTTACCCGAAAAGGTAAAACGCATGCTTAAAGGTGGTTTTATTTTACATGTTAATCCTACCGGAAAATTTGTAATTGGTGGTCCTCATGGCGATACCGGATTAACAGGTCGTAAGATTATTGTTGATACTTACGGTGGCAAAGGTGCTCATGGTGGTGGTGCTTTCTCTGGTAAAGATTCTTCTAAAGTTGACCGCTCTGCTGCTTATGCTACCCGTCATATTGCAAAAAATCTGGTTGCTGCTGGTGTAGCCGACGAAGTTTTGGTTCAGGTAGCTTATGCTATTGGTGTTGCAAAACCTGTTGGTTTGTACGTAAATACTTACGGAACAGCTAAGGTTAAAGATGCCAACGGAAAGAAATTAACCGACGGTCAGATAGCTAAAGAATTGGAAGGCGTATTTGATATGCGTCCGTTTGCTATTGTTAAACGTTTTGGTTTGAAAAACCCGATTTTTCATGCTACTGCAAGCTACGGGCATTTCGGAAGAGATTACCGCAAAGAAGAAGTAGAAGTTTATTACAAAGATAGCTCTACTGTTACCAAAAATATTGATGGTAAAGACCGTAATTTTAAAACTGTTGAGTTTTTTGCATGGGAAAATCTCGACTATGTTGATAACATTAAAAAAGCTTTTAATTTATAGTAGTATAATAAACTGAATTATAGTGATTAAACCTGACAGGATTTCAAAACCTGTCAGGTTTATTTTTAAACAGATTATTACAATTTAGTTTAAAAAAAATATTTAAAGCCTCAATTTAATTTTTATTTAGATAATTTTATTAATTTTGTTGATGCTTTTTTTGAATCATGAATGAATTGCTATTAAAATCGGAATCAAACAATAATGCAAGTATATTGTTGTTAAGTAAGCAACTTTATAACTCTGCAGTGCATTGTGCCTATTATTCTTGTTTACAATATATTATTCATGTTTTAAAAGAAAAGAACAAATGGTCTGATGATGACATTCAAACAAAAATAGATTCTTTTAATGAAGGTAGTCACAATTTTTATATAAAGAAAATAGATTCCATCATTAATAACAGAAAATTTAATACATTAATTACTCAATTGAAGTTAATAAGAGTTAATGCTGATTATAAATCATTTTTAATTAATGAAGAAGATTGTTTAAAATCATTGACATATAAAGATAGTATATTACAGATGTTAAAGTTAATTAAGATATGAGTTCAAAAGAATTTTTATTATTGGAATTAAGAAATTTAGCAAATAAATTTCCCGGAGTATCGTTCAGATATGAGCATAATAGTGCATTTAAAGAACATATTATTGAAGTGTCTCCTGAATCAACTTATATTTCTGACGTTGAATATGGAAATGAAGAATATACAGTTAGCAAAAAAATGATGAATTTATTTCCATTAGAAACGCTTGTATTTGTTGGTAAAGATAGCCTGATAAAAATTAAAAATGTTACAGAAGTTATCCCAGCTGCATGTATTAATTGGAATAATTTTCCACAAATATTCAGCAAAAATAATTTTAAAACAGATTTGAAACAAAATATTGATAGTGAAATTTTATACGCTTTAGCAGCATAATTTTATGGAAACAATACAAAAATCTCTGTTCCGTTTTACCGATTTTATAATCAGTAAAAGTGAGTTTTACAGAAACCCATTTGAAAGAGAACAAAATACATATAATATTAATATTATTCCTTCTGGAATAATTTTTGAAAATGATAAAAAATTTCAGCTTAATTTAGAGGTTGTCGTTACAGAAGAAAATGATAGGTTTAAAGCAGTTGTTGTTATTATTGGCTTTTTTGAGTTTTTTGATATTCCCGAAAGTCAGTTAACTAATTATTTTTATACAAATGCACCAGCCATTTTATTTCCTTATGTAAGAGCTTATGTTGCTTCTTTAACTGCATTATCAGGTATGGAAACTGTAAATCTGCCTCCTATAAACATGTCTGCCCCTGAGTTTCGCGAACAATTAATTCAAAATATTTCTAAACAATAAAAAAAGAGGTTGACCATATAGTCAACCTCTTTTTTTAATATATTGTAATTCAATAACAAAGAGCACTGTGCACAAAACAATGGACGCTGTACATAAAGCAATAAGCCCTGTGCACAAAACAATGAACCCTGTGCACAAAACAATAAGCGCTATGCACAAAACAATAAGCCCGTTACACAAAGCAATGGATACTTTACACTAAACAATGAGCCCTGTGCACAAAACAATGGGCACTATGCACATAGCAATGGACACTTTGCACTAAACAATGAACCCTGTGCACAAAATGTTTATTCTGGTGATTGAAATTGACACATTTTTCCAGTTGAGTTATAATTTTAATTTCTTCCCGATGTGATAGTTTAAACAAATTTCGTTAAACAAATACATTTCATATGAAAATTGCGGATTATAATCTACTTTTGATGAAATTATTATATCCAGAAAATTTGTTACTTCTACACAAAATTCGTTTGAGAATTTTAAAACGATACTCTTTTGTGATAATCCACAAGCATTAATAGTTAAAAGCGACTTTATATATAAATTCTTAGCTAACTTCTCTTTTATATCCACCAGTAAATTCATACTGTAATCTACTTTAAAGTATTGTTCTTCACCCATAAACAGATAGTTGTGATCGTCTTCAAATTTAGCTTCTTTAAGTTTAAGTTTGCCATCGAATGCAAAATAGCAAATTTTAATTCTTGAATTTTTAAATATTCTGCCTTCCCAGCCATAGCCCATTGTAATTATACTTGGTATAAAGAATTTGCCAATTTTTTCTTTGATTAAACTGTCTTTTTTTACTTTATATTTATATGTATTAAATAAAGGACCATCAAATGTTAGTGTGAAAACGGTTTTTCCTCTTTTGCGGGGTACTGTTATATTGGTTTCCCAAAAAAAGCGGTCAAATTCTTTGCGTGTAATTGAATCATAAAAATTGATAAAAGCCAGCTCTTGTTTTATATTGGAGCATAGCATGGTGTTTTCGTGTATTTTTTTCTGAAAGCCTATTTGTATTTCGTCTTTTAAAATAAAGGTTAGCAGCTTGGTTTTGCTGCTATGCATTGCCGATGCTGCTAACCTTAATGTGGGATATACAAAATTTGTATCTTTTAATGTCTGACTATAACTTACCTTATTTGTGATTATTATTACTAACACAAGTAAAATTAGTTTTAGTTTCATAAAAAATACAATAATATTCTATTTATTAGAGATTTTTTCTTCAATTATTTTTTCTAATTCTGCATCCATATCAGTAGTATAGCCAAAATGCTGCCACACAATTTTCTGATCGGGTGAAATTAAAAATAGTTGAGGAAAACCACTTAATCCTACATTATATCTGCATTTTCCTTTGGGGTCAATCAGATATTGATAAGTTAAACCTTTATCATTAAATAATCTGCTTAAAGCTTTTCTGTCATTATCAATTGGATTTATTCCATAAATAACCAAATTACTGTTTTTGTATTTCTGATTTATTTTATTGAAAAAATCCATGGCTTTGTAGCAGGGATAGCATCCAACATACCAAAAATCTACCAATATCCATTTCCCTTTTATTGATGATAATTTTATGGAATCACCATTCATGGTTATAAAATTTGAGTTTATAAGAATTTTGGCAGTATCCTTTCCCGTATTAATTATATTTTTAATTTGTATTTCTTTTTTCTTTTCTAAATTATTATTATTTTTAAAATTATTTATTTGATAATTTAAATCAAAAATAGAATCATAATTATTATCTAAACTCTTATATGAATTTATATTTAATTGTGTATATACATCTATCAATTCATGTAACTTTTCATATTCAAAACAATTTACAGTAAATCGTTTTAAAAAAGTATCAGATTGATTTATATTAATTTTATAATTTACTTTTATTGAATTATCTATTTTAAAATTATATTCAAAAAGCCATGTTTCATTATTATCTATTTTTTCATCTGATATATAATTCCAATTTTTAAAAATGTTATAATATTTATTAGGATAAAAAAGTATTGAATATTGCTCAAAGTTACTTATAAAATCTTCATAATAATTATAATTTTCATTTTTTAATGTTAAGTCTAAAGTATCTATATTTAATATCTTGTTTTCAATAAAATCAGCTATATACCACTTATTACCATTCATAATCGTAAAATCAAACCATTTTTTTGAATTAGCAGGTTCATAAAAAAAATATTTAATTTTCAACGTTTTATATATATCATTATTTATTGGTATATGTTTTATAAAAGGTGTAGCATCCTTTACATTTGTATCAATACTAAAATTGTTTTTTGAATAGTATTTTATATTATATGAATTAAAAAATTTTATTTTATTAAAAGCAGTAGATAATATTTTATTTTGACTTTTAATTGTAGATATTGTAAGAATTATTAAAGAAAAAACGAAATAATATTTTTTCATTCTTTTAAAGGTATTTTAAAATTGAAATATAATGTAACTATATAAAATTTATTAAATTTTATATAGTTACATTTTAAATATTTTATTGATTTTGAATTTCTGACCATTGCAATATAAATAACAATAACCATGTTCTTACAGATTCATCAGATGTGGTCCTTTTAGAATATGTACATTCTCCACCACCAGAACAAGGATTACATCCAATGATTTGATTATTTGAATCTCTATTAAAGCTACATTTTGGTTTACATTCTTTTGATTTGCAATGATGAGTAGTTTTATTGCTAACTTCATTTGATAGTTCATAATAAATTCTATCATCTTTTTCAAATTTTAAAACTTGAATAGTAGTACTAAAAGAACCTCCATCAGAAGTAGTTCCATAGCAATAATAATAAGCAGGATTATTAATATCTAAAGGATTATCATCTATAATTTCTATGCCATCTAAACTTGATGATACATTATTACAATCAATTGATAATTCATTATATGCATTAATAAGTTCTGTGTTAATTTCATGCGTTATTACAATTTGATTAGATTTTTTATCATAATAACCACCAGTATAATAAATTTCACCATTTTCTTTATTATTTATAAAGTTATTTTTTATAATATTTTCTGCAAAACTATTTAACATTGCAACTAATAATACTACTAAAATTGATAATTTTTTCATTTTTTAAAATTTTTATTAATTTGACATTTTTTAAATTATTATCGCATCAATTTAAAACGCTAGCTTTTTTTATTTCGATTTGATGAAGCTAAATTAGGCTCAAAATTACGGAAATTTACAA
>JAHEYQ010000083.1 GCA_023251515.1 Bacteroidales bacterium | reverse complement strand
TTTTATTCAATAACGCAAATTAATGATAATATTTGTAATCAATTTTATTTTACAAGACAATTATCAATTTCTGGCTAAGTTATGATGAAAATAGATGCTTGAGTTTTTCAGCAGACCCTAACTAATCCATAATTCACGTTAAAATAAAAAAATGACAGCAAAAATCCATAAATATCATTTAATAAAGCACTAATATAAATCCTTGCGGATTTTAGGTTAATCTAAAACAAATCGGAATGAGACCCCAATCGGATTAAATCTATTGTCTTTTCTTTATGGTTTACTATAATCCAAATAATTAATAAATCGGGTTTTATATGAGCTTCTATACAATCTTTGTAATCGCCTTTTAATGCATGTGGTTTGTACTTTTCCGGCAAACTTCCTTTATCAGCAATAATATCAATTACTTTATCAACTTCTTCAATTAAAATATTATTTTTAGATAGCTCTTATAATCTTTATAAAATTTTGTTGTAAAGTTAATTTGATACATTTTATGATTTTAATTTCTTAAACAAATCTTCTTTTCCAGATGTCTTTATTACTTTGCCTTTTCTTGAATCTTCAATAGCTTTTATAGTATCTTTATTAGGATTTTTTTCATCATCAGAAATAACCTCTGATTTAATTTTGAATTGCTTTAATAATGCATTCAGAATTTCTAAAAAATAAGTATCATTTGTTTTTATTAAAATTTCCATGATTTATTAAAATTTCCACAAAGATAATACAATTACAATTAAAAATCCAAATACCATTTATATGCATAGTATTTTTTTCATTACGTTCTTTAGCTTCTTTCAATACCCCAAATTTATTCTCCTAATTGCAAAGATGCCAATTAAGCATAATACATTACAATAAAATTTTGAGCAAATCGTTATAATTGGCATATATAAAGATTAGTGCGAAACAGGATTATCTATTTTTTTCTTAATCATATTTACAATTCTTTTAGGGTTGGCATCACGTCATTATGCTGAATACTTGCCTGCCTGGGTACAACAATATGCAGGAGATGCTTTGTGGGCATTAATGGTTTATTGGGCATTTGCCTTTGTTTTCAGGCAAAAACCAGCCATATATATTGCAGTAATGGCAATGGCTTTTTCATACAGTATCGAAATAAGTCAGTTATATCATGCCCCATGGATAGATGCATTGCGGGAAAAACCATTGGCAGCATTGGTATTGGGTTATGGTTTTTTGTGGTCGGATATCATTAGCTACACCATCGGAATAGGTTTTGGGTTTGCTGTTGAAAAAATAATATTCAGACATAGTTGAAACGAAGCGTAAGCTTATATTTATACACCATTTAAAGTAAAACGGAGAATTGGTTATTGGTTATTAGGTTATTGAGTTATTAAGTTATTGAGTTATTGGTAATTCACGCAAAGACGCTAAGAACGCTAAGAAAAGCTTCGCTTTTTGTTATTCAATTTATTAGGTTATTGAGTTATTGGTTATTAAGTGATGCACTGAGCAAAGTCGAAGGGAAGAGAATTAAACTCAAATTAATCAATAAGAGACTTGAAAAGTCGAACTTATTGATTTAGTTGGGTTAACCCCGATATAGTTATTGTTTTAAATTATCATAAATAATTTTATTACAATAACTTATTCGAGAGGCTGACTAAAAAGTATAAAAAATTGATTTTTTCGTCTCTGTGATTCTCTGTGCATTCTCCGTGTTTCTCTGTGTTTCTCTGTGTAACAATATATTATAAATTACACAGAGAAACATAGAGTTTAAAAAAGAGGTTCACAGAGAGCTTTTTAGACAGCCTCTTGGGTTAAAATGGAAAACAAGGTCATCGAGCAGATTAGAGATAAGAATCTGATGGCAATGATTTATTAATGAATTAAAAGAACTATTAGCTACATAAAATTGTCTGAACAGTGATTATAATTAATATCACTATTGTCCGATAAACTTTTATTACAGTAATATTATTGGGATTTCTCACTTCGTTCAAAATGACAATCAATTGTTTATATTTGGGGTGGGGGGTCAGAAAGCGGCTTCGCCGCTTTCTGACTCCCAACCCAACAAAAATACACTTAATGACATGTCATTCTGAGTGAAACGAAGAATCTATATATTTTTGTCGGACACTAGTGTTAATATACTAAAAAAAATCACATTTTGAATGATCATATAAAAATGATTTGTATTTTTGTATATTATTTACATTTTTAATAATAATTTTATATGATACTATCGTTTTCATTATCAAATTATCGATCAATCAGAGATAAAGCAGCATTAAGTCTTTTACCTGCAAAGTCAGTTAAAGAACTGCCTGATAATGTTTTTCTGGTAGAAGATAAGTTCGCTGTATTGCGTTCATCTGTTATATATGGCGCCAATGCTTCCGGTAAAACCAATGTAATAAATGCATTGGTCGAATTTGTTCAGTTTATTAAAAATTCAAGTAAGAATAGTTTAAAAGACAGCATTCAGATTTATGACCCTTTTTTATTGGATAAAACATCTAAAAAGCAGCCTACTGAATTTGAGATTATCTTTTTATATAATAAAATCAGGTATATTTATATAGTTTCCTGTGTAAAAGAAAACATCGTTTATGAATCATTAAATTATTTTCCAAAAGGACAGAATGTGCTGGTATTTGAGCGAAAAGAGAAAAACCCCATTAAGTTTGGTAGTGTTCTAAAAGGCGAAAAAAGAAGCATTGAAGCACGTTTGCTGCCTAATCAGTTATTTTTGTCAAAGGCAGCTAATGAAAATCTTGACTTTTTAGTTCAGATTTATACCTATTTTAGCAATTATAATGATAACAACCTGATGGTTTTTAGTTTATTTGACAATTTATCACCCAGTGTTTTCATAGGTTCTTTATTACAGAAAAAAGATGAATTGTTTTTTAAAAATTTTCAGCAAATAATTACATCATTAGATGTTGGAATTAATGCTTTGAAAATTAAGAAAAATCAGGTAAACCTTCCCTTTTTCGGAATGTTTCCACCCGAAGCTGGTGAATTATTTAATCATGAATTAATAAAAGAAAATGTTCTCAATTCACCCTATGAAATAGTAGCGGTGCATAAGATGTATGATAATAAAACAAATACCATTGATATTAAAGAATTTGCATTAGAAAAAGAATCCTCCGGTACAAGAATCTTATTTATCATGGCTTATTATCTGCTTGAAGCTTTTGAGAAGGGTTCGGTGATGATAATAGACGAATTTGAAAAAAGTTTACATCCTCAAATTGTCCGCATATTAATACAAATGTTCAATAATGCTGATATAAATAAAAATAATGCACAATTAATATTCACTACCCATAATGTTAGTTTATTGAGTAATGAATTATTCCGTCGCGATCAGATTTGGTTTACAGAAAAAGATGATAGCGGTAATACCGAATTGTATTCATTATCGCAAATAGATGGCGTAAGAAAAGAAATTCCTTACGACAAATGGTATATGAGTGGCAGATTCGGAGCAACCCCAATAGTACAGGAACCTTTAATACAATATGGCAATGCAATACCGAAAGGAGAATAAAAAACGTAGTTTAAAACAAAGGGTACTGATTTTGTGCGAAGGAAAAACCGAACGTTTGTATTTACAAGGTATTAAAAACACATTATCGAGAGCTGTGCAACGTGATGTAGAAATAAATATTTCGCAGGCAAAAAGCAGCGAACCTGTTACTTTTATAAATGAAATATTACAAAAAAGAAATATCGCCAAACAAGAGAAACAGCCTTATAAAGAAATCTGGATGGTTTTTGATGATGATAACCGAAATCTGAAAAATATTTTTCAAAAACTTGAGAAAGAAAGAATTATGACAGCATATTCTTCAATAAGCATCGAATTCTGGTTTATACTTCATTTTGAAAAAACTAACAAACAATTTGCAAAGCATGAAGATGCCCATAGATACTTACTTTGTCTGAAACCCGATTACGAAAAAACAAATCCTGATTTATGGAAAGAATTTGAAATACTATATTTGCAAAATGCTAAAAACAATGCATTATGGCTCCGTCAGCAACAGGGAAATCCTGAAATGTATAATGTATTTGATTGTAAACCTTATACAAATATCGACATATTGGTAGAAAAACTATTATATTTTGAAGAAAACAATTGAAATGAAAGAAAACAATATACCTAAACACTGGAAAATAAGGAGGTTAATATAAAAATCTAACAAATATTAATAAAATCATGGAAGAAGAATTAAAATCAGAAGGCAAATGTTTGTATTGCAATCAATTGCTATCGAAAAAAGAAATAGTTAAGCATATTGCAAAACATTTATCAGAAAGAGAAAAATCAGATGCAGGCGATAAAGCCCAAACATATTGCCATGTTGAGGTGGAAGCTGATATAATGTTCTTACATTTATTGGTTAAGGGCAATGCAACGATGCAAAAAATTGATGAATTTTTAAGGGACATCTGGTTGGAATGTTGTGGGCATTTGAGTGAATTTGGTTCTAAAACCATTAAAGTTAAAATGAGCCATAAAGTAAAGGATGTACTCCAACCTAAAGTTAAAATATTTCATGATTATGATTTTGGTTCAACTACAAGGGTTTTTCTGAAAGGCTTAAAGCAATATGAGCTAAATCTGAAAGAAAATATCGTATTGTTATCACGCAACGAACCATTAAAATTCATGTGTAAAAGTTGCAGAAAAGAAATAGCAATTAATTTATGTACAGTTTGTTGTTATGAAGAATTTGCATTTTTTTGTAAAAAGTGTTCTAAAAAGCATGAAAAAGTTTGTTCTGATTTTGCTGATTATAGTTGCGCACCTATAATTAACTCTCCCAGAATGGGCGAATGCGGATATACTGGAGGAAGTATCGATTTGGAAAGAGATGGAGTTTATAAAGAGGTTTAGATTTTCAATATACAATGGAGCTTTCATAAACAGATAAGAAAATTGCCCGTCAGATAATAAAAAAAGGTCTGCAAAATGAGTTTGCCAAATCTTTAATCGATTCCGATGCGATATTAGATCAAGAAAACACAAATCAATCTAAAAACAAATAATTTTACTATAAAAATGAAAAACATAATCAAGCTATTACCCTATAAAATAACAGAAGATCATAATTATATAAATAGATTAAATTCGATTCCGAAGGAATTGAGTGTGCAAATGGCTGATCTACACGAACAATGTTTAAATACTAATAATAAGGCTATTATTAATAGGTTGATAAATTTAATCGAAAAATATCCTCAGGTAGAAATACTCAAAAACTTTTTATTTGTAGCATATATGCTCCGTAACGAAGATGTAAAAGCATTGGAAATTATGGAATTAACAACAAAACTACACCCCGACTACTTATTCGGGAAATTAAATATTGCTAATTTATGTATTGATAAAGATAGATTGGAAGAAGTACCTGAAATATTAGGCAAAACATTAGAATTGCAGGATTTATATCCCGAAAGAGATACTTTTCATTTGACTGAAATTACCAATTATTACAAAACAGTTATCAAATATTATATTTCAGCAGATGAGATTGATAAAGCAGAAAAGAAACTTGAATTTCTTGAAGAAATTGCACCTGAACATCCCGATACAATCGAAGCATTAAAATTTGTTTACACATACAGAATGATAAAAGGTAAAGAACGTATGGAGGAGGAAATGAAAAACAGAATTTCTGTAAATGTTTCAACATTTACATCTACAGATTATATTGATGAAAAACCCGAATTTACTCATTCTCAAATTCAATACTTATATGAATATGGAATTAATATTCCTGTTGAAAAGCTTTACGAAATATTAGCTTTGCCTCGGGAAACATTAATTTCAGATCTCGAAAAAGTCTTGGATGATGCTGTTAAAAGGTTTGAATATTTTAATACAATTAAATATGAAGAGGAAACTAATTCTTTTGTTATACATGCCCTGTTTCTTTTAATGGAGCTGAATGCTGAAGAAAGTTTACCAAAAGTACTATCACTATTAGAATATGATTATGATTTTATTCAAGTATATTTGGGCGACCATAAAACAGAAACTTTATGGCAATGTATTTATAAATTAGGATTTAATCAGACAGATAAATTAGAACAACATCTACTAAAACCAGGCATAGATACATTTTGCAAAACACCGGTTTCAGATGCACTTTGTCAGTATGTATTGCATAATCCTGATAAACGTGAAGAAATTCTCAATATTTATTCAACGATTTTTGAAACTTTCTTAATTGCAAAACCTGAAGACAATCTGATAGATAGCGAATTTTTAGGTTTCACAATTGGTGACACCTTAGATTGCGGACTTATTGAATTGCTTCCTGTAATAAAAAAGCTTTATGATAAAAAATATGTATCATTGGGAATCTGTGGCGATTACAATGTGGTTGAAAAAGATTTTTTAAGTTCAAAAAAGAAAAATAAAAAAAGAGATATTTTTAATATATTTGAATTATACAACGATGTACTAACTACATGGTCAGGATATACTGAGTTCGACGAAAATATAAATGCTATTAAAGATGATTTTTATTATAAACCCGAGCAGGCAGTATCAGAGAAAATTGGTCGAAACGAACCTTGTCCGTGTGGTAGCGGCAAAAAGTATAAAAAATGCTGTATGAATAACATATAATACCAATTGTTAATATAAAATAGTCCAAACTATTTTATATTTTACAATGGTTAATGCCGATGTAGCTTGAAAATAGTTCGATCAAATGAAATGAAGATTGGACTATATTGAAAGCACAATCGGTATAATCTATTTATATAATGGGTTTTAATAAATTGTATAATAGAAACTTCTAAGAATTGCTTTTTCATGATTGATATCAAATAGTCGTTTGAAATATTATTATTTAAAAGCAATAATTATTAAATATAAATTTAAAATTAGTAATATTTTTTCAAACATTTTTTGTTTATTTTGCAATTAAAAACAATAACAATATGAATTCACATCAGATTACAGATATTAATCCTTCAAACATAGATGAATCGGGTACTTATTGTGTAAAAGACAAGAAATCTCCAGGTTTTAAAGCCAAAGCCAAATGGTTTAATGATGAATACCAAAAAGGATTAAGGCTTAAAATTGCTTTCGACGGCAATGGCAAACAAATGGGTTTTATTGAATTTACAAATGCGGAAGTAGCATGGCGTCCGGTAAATGCTGAGAATTATATTTTTATACAATGTATTGGCGTATTTTCTAAAGAAAGCAGAGGGATAAATCTGGGCAGTACTTTGATAAAAGCCTGTGAAGATTATGCTGCTGAAAATAATAAATCCGGTGTTTGTGTAATGTGTTCGAATGGAGTATGGATGGCTGATAAAAGTATTTTTGAAAAAAATAATTATCAGCAAGCTGATAAGCTTGGCAGATTTGAACTGATGTATAAAAGATTTGACAACTCCTCCCCTGTTCCGGTATTTATTAATTGGGAAGAAAGACAAAAAAATTATGCCGGCTGGCATCTGATTTATGCTGATCAGTGTCCATGGCACGAAAAAGCAGCTGCAGAACTAAAAACTACTGCCGAAAAATATGGCATAGAACTGAATATCCGAAAAATAACAAATGCCAAAGAAGCACAGCAAGCACCTTCTGGTTTTGCCACCTTTAGTTTGTTGTATAACGGCAAATTGCTGGAAGATCATTATATCAGCAAAACCCGCTTTGAAAATATACTGAAGAAAATAGTGAAGTAATTCTTTACATATAACTTACTGTTTCTTTATAAGTAAAATGAATCATTTATTGTAAGACTTAAAAACACATTATTAAATCTTAAAATATATTTTTGGGAACGTTGATCCCTTTTGGGAACGCTGATAAAAGTGCATACGGAACGTATGTGTAATTAGCAACTTTACATCTTATTACTTATTTATTAGAATACTACAGATAAAAAAATCAGGAATTTTAAGCATATTCAAAAACAAATTATTAAATTTTCATTGACAAACGAAGAACTTAAAATTGTATTTGATTAATAATCTGAAATTAAAAAATGTTAGTCAGAATTTATTAAAAACATTAAATCGTTATGAGAAAATTAATTTTAGTTTCAATCGGATTTTTAGTTCTGATAGCTTGTAGAAAACACGAAGACATTACTTATGTTCCTGGTGAAATTAAAACAACTATTAACTATAAAGGGAATTCCATATCTATAAAAGATTCAAATCTGAAAGCATTTAAATCAAAAAATTTATATACCGGCTTTGGCGATTATATCATGAGCATCACCCCCAGTAAAGTTACTGCTAAATTCTATTGTATCAGATATGTACAGGACTTAGGCGGACACAATACAATAGAACTAATAAACAACAACTTACCACCTTATGATTCGCTTAGATATGCTGATTTTACTAATAATAGCAGTATAAGCATGAAACCGTCTTTATATGGGGATCTCAGAGGTGCAACTTTTGCCAATAGCGTAACATTTAACTACCTGACTTTTGAAATCGGAAATATTTATCACGAAATTCAATTACCTCCGGAATATATTGGTATTGATATGCTTAATCAATTTTATTTTAATGATAACAACAACTCAAATGATGAAATGCAACTTTATTCTACATTAACTAATAATATTTTGAATGCAAGATACAGATCTTTTTTGAATCCCATTTATGAAAATAATCCTCAGATAATTCCGACTGCAATTGTTTTTGGAGGTACAGACACATCTTATGTTTTAAATCTTGCAACAGATTTTCATGATTTTCCATACAATACTCCACATCATGGAAATTATATAATCAGAAGTAAAAATTTTAATCCAATAACCTATGTCCCTTCAGAAAGCTCAATTAAAACAACTTTGATAAATGCAACGCTCTCTTTTAATTACAATAATCTTATACAAATTTATGCAGGTATTGACAATATTCCTTTTACTAAAGACGACATATTTTTATATGAACCTGATTTTTTTGATAGATTTTCAGTTAACGTAACGATTGAATAATAAAACTTTGCATAACATTCAGTCTTATAGCCGAAAACCCCTTCACAAAAAACCTCATCAGGTAAAAACTTATACCAATATGATTTATAAATTAGCTTATTTATTAATGGGGTTGTAATAAAAAAAGCCCCTGAAAAAAATCAAGAGCTTTCATAGAGTTCAAATATAAAGTTAATTAAAAACTTTCGCAGGTACACATCAGATTACGGTCACCAAAGGCATCATCAATTCTGCCAACAGTTGGCCAGTATTTATCGTCGTGTGGCACAGGGAATGCAGCCTGTTGACGGCTGTATGGTTTGTTCCATTCATCAACAGTTACAACCATTGCTGTATGCGGTGCATTCTTTATCAGATTATTATCTTTATCAGCTTTACCGCTTTCAATATCAGCAATTTCCTTACGGATAGCAATCATGGCATCAGCCAGGCGATCGAGTTCCGATAAAGGTTCGCTTTCGGTAGGCTCTACCATCAAAGTGCCATGTACAGGGAATGCAACCGTTGGAGCATGGAAACCATAATCCATCAAACGTTTTGCAATTTCTATTACAGGCAGATTGGCTGTATGATGAAACTCATTGCAATCCAAAATCATTTCGTGAGCACACATACCGTTTTTGCCTGTATATAATATTTTGTAATGTCCTTCGAAACGAACTCTTAAATAGTTTGCATTTAAAATGGCAAATTTAGTAGCTAATGTTAAACCTTCGCCACCCAATAATTTTACGTAAGCGTAAGAAATAGGCAATACAAAAGCACTTCCGAACGGAGCAGAAGCTACCGCATGTATGGCTTTTTCGCCTCCGGTTTTCACCATCTTGTGAGAGGGTAGGAAAGGAGCCAGATGCTTAGCAACACCAATAGGACCTACACCAGGGCCACCACCACCGTGAGGAATGGCAAAAGTTTTGTGTAAATTCAGGTGACAAACATCAGCATTAATATTTCCCGGATTGGTTAATCCTACCTGAGCATTCATATTGGCACCGTCCATATAAACCTGTCCGCCATTCTGGTGAATTATATCACAAACTTCAATAATACTTTCTTCGAAAACACCATGTGTTGAAGGATAAGTAACCATTAAACACGATAATCTTTCTTTATATTGTTCAGCTCTTGCTTTTAAATCAGCTACATCAATATTTCCGTTTTCGTCGCATTTGGTAACTACTATTTCCATGCCTGCCATAGCAGCAGATGCAGGATTGGTACCATGAGCCGAAGAAGGAATCAGACAGACATTGCGATCCATGTCGCCTCTGCTTCGGTGATAAGCTCTTATAACCATCAGTCCTGCATATTCTCCGGCAGCACCAGAGTTAGGTTGGAACGAAATAGCTGCAAATCCGGTAATCTCACACAAATCTTTTTCAAAATTATGTATCAGTTCCAGATAACCCTCAGCCTGATCAGCAGGAACAAAAGGATGTATTGCACCAAACTCGGGCCAGCTCATATAGAACAGTTCAGCAGCAGCATTCAGTTTCATAGTGCAGCTACCCAGCGGAATCATTGCACGGTTCATCGACAAATCTTTTATCTCCAGCTTTTTGATATAACGCATCATTTCAGTTTCCGAATGATTTACATTAAATACTTTATGTTGCAGATAAGTTGATTTTCTGCTCAGATTAGCAGGAACCGTTGTAATTAATTCGCATTCCGAAGGAACACAAACAAATTTTGTATATTCTTTATTATTGGCTTCGGCAAATATCTTCAATATTTTGTTGATATCGCATAATGAAGTAGTTTCGTCAATACTGATGCCAATTTTTGTTTCGCCGATGTAACGGAAATTCATTTTCTCAGCCAATGCAGCTGCTTTAATTGTTTCCGCATTTACGCCATCAGGAATTTCGATGCTTAATGTATCGAAGAAATACTGATTACGTTGATTGTAGCCATATTTTTTAAGTTCGTTATTCAAAACACCGGTCAATATATTGATATGACGGGCTATTTCTTTCAAACCTTTTGGTCCGTGATAAACTGCATACATACCAGCCATTGTAGCCAACAAAGCCTGTGCAGTACAGATATTTGAAGTTGCTTTTTCGCGTTTGATATGTTGTTCGCGGGTTTGCAATGCCATAAGCAAAGCACGGCTTCCTTGTGCATCCTGCGAAATACCTATAATACGACCGGGAATCTGACGTTTGAAATTTTCGGTACATGCAAAGAAAGCAGCATGAGGTCCACCATATCCCATCGGAATACCAAATCTTTGTGAAGTTCCGAAAACACAATCGGCACCCCATTCACCCGGAGGAGTTAACAATGTCAACGACATTAAATCAGCTGCAACACCAACAAAACTACCATTTGCTTTTGCTTTTGCAACGAAATCAGAATAGTCTATTATTTCGCCGTTTTGGTCAGGATACTGAACAATTGCACCGAAAACTTTCTCATTAAACTCAAATGTATTGTAATCTCCGAAAACCAGTTCAATACCCAATGCAGTAGCACGGGTTACAATTACATCAATACTTTGAGGAAATAAGTCGCATGAAACAAAGCATACATTTGAACCTTTTTTCACTGCATCGCGGCTGCGTGAGTTGAAAAACATAATCATAGCTTCAGAAGCAGCAGTGCCTTCATCTAATAACGAAGCATTTGCAATAGGCAAAGCGGTTAAATCGCTAACCATAGTCTGGAAATTCAGTAATGCTTCCAAACGACCCTGTGAAATCTCAGCCTGATACGGAGTATAAGAAGTGTACCAACCCGGATTTTCGAGTATATTACGTGTGATAACTCCCGGAGTAATGGTATTGTAATACCCCATTCCGATATAGGTTTTGTATATTTTGTTTTTTGCACCAATAGCTTTGATATGATTGATGTATTCGAACTCATTCATTCCCTTTGGCAGATTTAGCGGAGCTTTTAATCTGATAGAATCCGGAACGGTTTTTTCAATAAGTTCATCAAGCGAAGAAACGCCAATTTTTTTTAACATCATTTCAACTTCTTCTTCACGAGGTCCGTTATGACGTTTAATAAAATTATCAGTAATCATTTGAATATGTTTTTATTGATTATTTTGTAGATATTAATTATAGATTGGCAAAGATATAAATTTTTTCAGTTCGTTGTCTTAAGTTAGTCTATTATTTTTTTTTCATTAGTGTCTGGTTAAAAAATATAGATTCTTCGCTACGCTCAGAATGACAGATGTTTATGGATATATATGTGGGTGGGGTATGAAAGCGGCGAAGCCGCTTTCATACCCCACCCATAAACATAAATTGCTGATTGTCATTCTGAGCGTAGCGAAGAATCTCAATGAAATTTTTGTTTTATAAGTTTATCGGATAAGAGTGAATTACAATTATATTTCTTTTTAACAAAAATCACCTGTTTTGGTGATGGTTGAGTTAGTTTTTTTATTATATTT
>JAHEYQ010000031.1 GCA_023251515.1 Bacteroidales bacterium | reverse complement strand
GGTTCTGAATTTTCTTTAAACCATTTTTTCAGATTCATCAAAAACTCAATACGTTTATCATGAAAATCTTCTGGATAGAAATGTGGTATGATTCTGTTATTATGAATAGATATTGACATTTTTGAGTTGCGTTGGGCTTCAGTCTTATATATAAGGTTGTCTATAAGTGGATAAATATTTCCTGACACTGTAAATTTCTTAAACTTAAGCTTTATTTTTTCAGAAAGTTCAAAAAACAACAGCCCGCTGCTAAAATCAATAACTAGTTCTTTATACTCGAATACAATTGATTTATTCTGAAATGCTATAGGCTTAACTATATAACCATTACTTTGAGATGAAGTTAGATTGTAATATGCATCGACATATGAACCATCAAAATTAGCATTAACTAATTCTGAAAAAGATAATTTATAATTTCGATATTCGTTAAAATTCTTTTCAGTATGTTTTCGTCTTTCTTCCTCAGCAGCTCCAAAGTTCTCAATAAACGTTTTTTCAAGACCGTCTTTATCTGTGGATTCAAATTTTATGGATTCTAAAGGTAAGTTTGAAAATGAACTATTCGCTTCTGTTATTATGTCATCACTCAATGCAAGGTATTTATTCATAATCCTTAGTACCTTAACATTTTTAAATTTTCTACTTAAAGGATTTTCCACATTAAACGTGTCTAACACTTTTTTCCCTTTTGACTGCTTAACTATTTGTAAAGATGCTGTGTCTTGGCAAATATAAATTGTTTGAACTTCTCCATCTATTTCAAACTTAACAAAACAATCATCTATTATAGTATCAAGTTCTTTAAAGTATTCTTGAGGGAAATTCGTTGTTAGTGAAAAATAATTTATTCTTGCAAAACTATCCTGTTTGTTAATGGCTTTTTGATATAACAATTCTAATCCTTCGTCAAGATAGTTTTCTTGAACTAAGATACTAGCCACTCTTAAAGCATTCTCAGTGTAATTGAATAAAAAAGATTTAATTTTTGGGATTTCTTCTTTTATTTTATCTGTATTGCCTGTTAGTGCAAGTGCAGTAATGTATAAAGTAAAAAAAGCTTCATCTTCAGGTAATACAGTCAAACTATACTCAGTGATAAGTATTATTTCGTCCCAGCGCTTTAAAATTTGTTGTATTTCTATTTCAATTCTTAGAAGAAAATCATTAAAAGTAAAAGACTGACGCCATTTTCTTAATAACCTTAAAAGTTCCAATTGATTTCCACTTTGTCTAGAATTAAGAGCTCTTATATAAAGAAATAAATCGCGAGATTCTTTGAGTTCATCCACATAACCTTTTTGAAACTCAATACATTCATCGTAATATTTATTCTCAAAATAAAGTAAGGATATGAAAAATTGAAGCTTCTCTTCCTGATTAAGAGTATCTTTCAGATTGTTGATTTTACTGATATCTAGTGATTCTTCTCTGAGATACAAGGTTTTTGTTAAAAGAAGAACAAGTTCATGATAGGAAGGTTTTGAATATTCTACTTCGTTCAAAAGCCCTATTAGTTTCTCCTTTTCTATGATATTTGACTTTATAATGGGTATTAAATAGCTACATATGTTCTGAGCATTAAGATTATTAATGTGTTTTACATATTTAAAATATTCAAGAACTGATTCTTCACTTTGTAGATTATCAAGTTGACAAAAAGTCTTTAACGATACTAGATTCTCATCAAGTTTGCCTTCATATTCATCAATTAATTTAATAGCTTCTTGTAAACTCTCATGCTTTTGAACAGAATTTGCTAATAACATTATTCTAAATGAATCTTTGTCTTTCAAAGACTTAAATGCAGCTTTTAAATTGGTAATTGTATCTAATTGTAAGTCAACTTCACTTTGAAGCCAATAATAATTAAATACGATTACGTTGTACGTAGTGTCTAATTCACTATTTTTAATAGCCTCAGTAATAAGCTTTGATAATTCCAGTATTTGAATTGCTTTTTCATCCTTCTTTAAAAATCCCCAAAAAGGAATTTCTTTACTTGTAAAAAACTGTATTGAGAGAGTATTTAAAATATATATCCAATGATGTAAATTATCATAGTTAATAGATTCAGGTAAGTTTGATGCCAGATTTGTAGCACCTAGAGCTTCAATTAGTTTTAAAGAATCAGCTTGATTTTTCTTGAGATTATTATTAAAAACTAACCTTTGATAATAATGCTTTTTTAAAACTCCTTTTTCGACTTTGTTATTTATAAATTCAATAAAATCATCAGATTCAATTGTTTCAATTGCCCAACAAATAGCATTAAAATCATCATATTTTTCAATTGTCTGTTTTAGTTCTTTGTATTTGGGATTATTAAGAAAGTAATATGATATACATGCCTTTTCATTGTACTTTGGGTTTTCTGGCACTAGTTTAAAAGCATTAATAAAATGTTCATATGCTTCATTAATTAAACCAAGAGATTCATAGCAAATTCCTTTAAAAAATTTTAAACTCGCCTGTTGTTTTTTTGAAACATGTTCTACGTTTTTAATTACTCTTTCTTCTATACCTGTTAGATGTATTAATGCTGTATTTAGTTTTAGTTCTCTTATTTCATTAAAGCAATAATTTATTTCTTCTTTATATTCTTCTTCTAACAGTGGAACAATTTCAATTAAGTGAATCTCAAGTAAGTTTAAAATTGATTCAACCTTGTCGTAAATTTCAAAAATTGCTTCCTTATGAAATGCTTCAATTTCTAAGTACCTAAATTTCTCATCTCCTTTTACAAACTTGTCAAAAGTTTGAAAGAAGCCCTCAAGTTCCTTATGTGTTGGTTTTATAATTTGGGGATTTCTTTCTAATGCATTTTGTATTTTATTAACGTCAAGCGAGTAACCAGAGATAGAGAAGAGTCTATACTTTAGAAATTCTTCAATCAATATCTGAGATTTATAGAATGCAAAATTTCCAGCTTCATCAGGAATTGTATAACTTTTTTGATATTCTTCAATTGTATTGTTTATTATACCATAGAGTCGCAGACTAAAATCCTCTCTATTAGAAAATATTTTATCTAATCCTTTATTTATCCCAAAAGCAGCAATTTGTTGTGCTGCGAATAATAGTATTGCATTCATATCATTCGTTTGTTTGATGGCAAAAATTTGTCTATTTTGCAAGATGAAGCATCAGTCAGTGTTTTGAAGCATGTAAATGTGCCAAATGTGTGTTGGCTTTTTTTATATGAAACATAAATAGTTTAACCCAATTTAAATACTTACAGCCCTGTTGCGTTTTTTATTTACCCTACAAATATACTTATTTTTCCAATTAAAAAAACAAAACCAAACCCCAAAAATATCGGGGTTTGGCATTGTATGGGCTTATACCAGATTTTCGGGTTCAGCTGCGGGTGCTTCCGCATCGTTATTGGTTTGAGTAGCAGCTTTTTCAAGATGTACTCTTTTTTTTAGATGACTAAGAGTATATTCTTTGTATTTCACCTTATCGGTGGCTTTGTACAACGATCTGCCTCCGTCTAATATCATATTTAAAATATCCCATAACTCATTAAATACTTTAATATTATCGCTGGCTGTGCGGCTGCGTTTGTTTTTAAAAGCATTCTGGCTCAGATTTAATTTATCAAGTTTTTCGCTCTGTGCAACTATGTCATCAACAAAAGTTGTTTTCAAACCTTTGGCACCCAATACAACTTCATTTCTTTTTAGTTTTACAACAAGCGACTGAATATCGCTGCATACTCCTTCTACATTCTTTTTGCTGATATTAACGCGTAAGCCCGCTAAACCAAAGTCTAACACACCAATATCAAGCTGATTTGCTGTAAGCAACAAATAGCCCTCTATTTTATTAATATCATTTCTCATTCCTTTCAGGTTGGTATTAATTTCCTGAGTAACTTTTTTCTGAAGCTTGAGCACATCTTCCTGCTTTACAAGTTCCGAACATTCTTTTTGTTTTGCTTTGGCATTCGGAATAAAGTCGTCGCCATATACAGGCGAATAATCCAGAAAATCAACCTTGTCGGTCTCCGTACTCTGAATAGCAAATCCTGCCATTACAGGCAAGTCTTCCATCTTACAATTGAACTTTTTATTTTCCATAAAATTAAAATTTTATTTATTATGTAATAATTTAATTAGTTGAACATTATATGTATTAGTTTTTAATGTTTTCTTTATTTTAGTCGTCAATACATTAAATATAACAGCAAGTATTGCATCTGTTTTAAATAGAATATTATCAGCTTTAATAGCAATATTAATTTTTCTATATGTAAAATCAGTTTTTCTTACTGGTATAGCAATTTTCCCTTGTAGTATAGCAATTTTATGAAGTAGTATATTAAATTTCTGATGTAGTATAGTAGTTTTGTGAAGTAGCATATTATTTTTATTAAGTAGTATAGCAGTTTTGCGAAGTGGTATAGTAAAATTATGAAGTAGTATAGCAATTTTTCTGATAATAAAATTAAGATTATTGTTTGATTTTTGCTTAAAATGATAGTTTGGATTGAATTTTTTAGAAGTAAAAGCTATTTTTCGTATGAGGATATTAATTTTTTGTCTGAAAAATGATATTTTTTCAAATGTATTAACATATTTACGAATCGAAATACAAATTTTGCGAATCGGGAATTTTAAACCGATAACAACAGATAAAAATATGGTTTTAAAAATTTGCTGTTTGCGAAACAGAATAGCAAACAAAATGCCATTAAATAATAAATTCTTCAGCTGTGCATACAAATCAATATAATTTAATGTCAGTGTATTACGACAAATATTTATATTAAGTAAATAGATCAGTTTTTTGTTTTGTAAAAAATAATATCTCATAAAGTTGTAAAAATGCGAATTAAAAACACATTTTGCATTCAATACATAATTTTCTGAATTTGTGGAAAACTCATCTTCCCTATCTTACCCAACGTTTGTTTTTCCAATTATTTAGACCTATGTTTCAAAAACGCTACAAATATAAATATATTTTTAAACACACAAATGTTTTTTGTAAAATAATTTGTTAAAATGTAATTTTTCTGATTTTAACTGAATAATAATAGATTTTGTAATATAAGATGTAATATATGAAATTCCCCGCCGCAAACTGACGGGGTATCTGGATGGATTATTTGACTTATATTTTGCCGTAAGCGGCGAAGAATTTACCCAAAGAGTGTATTATTCCTCTTTTTTCAGATAAGCCATTGCCATTCTGATATCGCCATAGGTATAATCGTCGTCGAGGGCGGCTTTTATATTTCCGAGGCTTTCGCTTCCAAGTCTGACAATTACCGCTTTTATATTGCTTAGCTTGTCTTCCGACATAAATTTTAATACATCCAGTTCGCCATTGGCAACGTAATATGACAAGTGACTTTCTATAGTACTGTTAACCATACCCCGCAATTGAGCAATATCAGATATTGAATATCCGTTGTTATACATCTTATACGATTCTTCTCTCGATTTTGGCTTAATCTCTTTGTCGGCTTTGGCTTCTTTGGTTTTCTTTTCTGCTTTTTCCTTTTTGGGTTTTTTGGGTTTGGCAGCATCATCTTCATTCACTTCCGAAGCTTTGTACTTCATCTGTAGTATTTCGTTTATGGTTTCCATCCTCAGGTGGTCTTTCGGAATTCTGTCTATATCTTCTTTCTCAACTGTTTTGTTGTAGAGCAATGCATTGGCAAAAATTACTGCTTTGTGCAAACGTCTGCTGTTTTCAAAAACAATCAATTCAAAGTCGTAAAGCTCGTTCAGATATGTTTTTACCCTTTTGTGTTTGCTGCCAACGTCGGCTATATGTTTAAAAATAAACATCGAAATATCTTTGAGCATTGGCATAAAATAGTCGCGGGCAGCTTCCACACGCGATTTTATAAGCTGATGCTTTTCATTTTCGTCATTGGCAAACATAGCCTGCAATTGTCGTCTGAATTTACCTGAAACATCTTTCAATGCATTGGTTTTGTCGTAAAGTTCAGCAGCCCATTGTTTGTATTTTTGTTTTACCGATTTGTCTTCATCATCTCTCTGATGCTGTTCCCAGAAATATTTGGCAGTTTTTATCAGAAAATCGAAATCGAAACAATCGCTGATATAGCGTTGTGAATAATTTTTAATTTCATTATTTGCAATAGCTTCCAGATTGCCTTGTTTGCTTTTTATCTGCGAATAATCGGTGATGGTATGATCAACATGCAGATTTGAGAAGTTTAATCTGGAAGTAAGCACCAAACCCTCCAACGAACGCAGCCGCGACAAAGCCACATAAACCTGTCCGGGTGCAAAAGCTTCATTTACATCAATTACAGCTTTGTCGAAAGTTAAACCCTGACTTTTATGAACCGTAATAGCCCAAGCCAGTTTAATGGGATAATGCAAAAAACTACCAATAGTTTCTTCCTCAATTTCGTTGCTTATTTCATTCAGAATATATCGGTTGTTCTGCCATTCGTACTTTTCAACTTTAATCAGATCGCTCGAATCTTCGGTTTTTACCCAAATTTCTTCATCAGAAATTTTATGAATTTCGCCAAGTTTCCCGTTAAAAAACTGATGTTCGCCTGTAGGATCGTTTTTGATAAACATAATCTGGGCTCCTTTTTTCAGAACCAAATCTTTATCTACAGGATAAAGATATTCGTTAAAATCATTTTTAATTTCAGCCTCAAAAGTATAAGTTTTTCCACTTAGTTTTTGCAGCATCTGGTTGTTCAGATTGTTAGCTTTGTAATTATGAGTGGTTAAAGTAATATATTTTTCATCATTAGCCGCCCTGAAATCGGGTTTGTAATAATTGTTAAGCAATTCCTGATCAGCATTTGTAACCGTATTGTTTCTCAGATTATTCAGTAAATTAATAAAGATTTTATCATCCTGACGATAATTTTTTTCCAGTTCAATATAAAGGGGAGGATTGTTTCGCAATGCCAGTGCATCAAAAAAATACATGCTCTGATAATAATTTCTGAGCAATTTCCATTCGTCATCTTTAACCACAGGAGGTAGTTGCAATAAATCACCAATAAACAAAACCTGAATTCCGCCAAACGGACGATGACTTTGTCGTTTGATATGACGCATCACCACATCCATCGCATCCAGAACATCCGCACGCAGCATACTTACTTCGTCTATAATCAGCAGCTCAAGTTCCCTGATTAATTTGCGTTTGTTTTCACGCATCTGCATGTTTTTAATAATCGATTGAGCATCATTAACCTTAAAGTTAAAAGGAGCAGTGTAGTTTACAGATTGAGGAATAAAATTTCCGAACGGAAGCTGAAAAAATGAATGAATGGTAACCCCGGCAGCATTTATTGCAGCAATTCCGGTAGGAGCAACCACAATAGCACGTTTGTGAGTGTTTGCAATAATATGTTTCAGAAAAGTAGTTTTCCCTGTTCCGGCTTTTCCTGTAAGAAAAACATGTCTGTCAGTCTGATTGATAAATTTTGCTGCTAATTCAGCCTGTAATTGGGTAGATTGTTCCATTTTTTTGATGGTTTCTTGTTTTAAAATACAAAGATATAAAATTTAATTTAACGTAAGATATGGATTACCATATTTAATATTTTTAAATTTCTTATACACAAAATGTGAAATGTGAGTCAGCTTTAGCCATGTTATACATATTAATTGGAGGGATTAAAACTTTTTAAATTCTGATAGAATTTGTATTATTTTTTTTTGTAATATTGCTTTGTAACTAAAATCAGATGAAGGAGTCGAAGTTTATAGATCAGAAAAAGCAACAATGGGCTGATTTTGAAGAAGAAAATCGAAAGAAAATTAAGAATCCCAGATTGTTGAGTAAATATTTCATTCAGCTTACTGATGATTTATCGTTTGCCCGTACATTCTATCGCAATCGCTTGGTTCGTGTATATCTGAACGGTGCTGCCCAAAATATTTTTCACGGTATTTATAAAAACAAAAAAAACTCCTTTTCCAAATTCAGAAAATTTTGGGTTGAAGAGCTTCCTATTGCTGTTTTTAAAGCCCGCAAAGCATTTATAATTTCGTTTGCCATTTTTGTACTTTCTTTTCTTATCGGTATGCTTTCGAGTGCCAAAGATTCAGACTTTTCCAAGCTTATTCTTGGCGAAGAATATATAAAAAAAACCATCGAAAATATCGAAAAAGGCGATCCGATGGCTATTTATAAGCAGGAATTTCCGGCAGATATGTTTTTTGCGATTACATTAAATAATTTAAGGGTTGCTTTTCAAACCTTTGTTATGGGTGTTTTTGTGGCTTTGGGAACTATTATAATAATGATGTATAATGGAATAATGGTTGGCACATTTCAGTATTTTTTTATCGAAAGAGGTTTGTTTTGGGAATCGTTTCTCACTATATGGCAACACGGTACTTTAGAAATTTCTTCGATAATTATTGCCGGAGCAGCAGGTTTGGTTATGGGCAAAGGACTTATTTTTCCGCAAACCCTTTCCCGATTTACTTCTTTTAAACTTTCAGCCAAAAAAGGTTTGAAAATAATGGCCAGTATTGTTCCCATAATTATTTTTGCCGCTTTTATCGAAAGTTTTTTCACACGTTACACCAATGCACCTGATATTATCAGAATTCTGGTTATCGTTTTTTCATTGGCATTTATGTTGTTTTATTTTGTTTGGTTTCCTTACAAACAATCAAAAAATCCCAAAATCATTCAGATAGAAGAAGATACTTTATCCTCTTCAGAAAATGCTCCTATTAGCAACAAAGAATCTTATTCAAATCAGGAATTGATTGGTAATGCATTTAGATTTTTAAAAACATCTTATTCCAAAAGTATTCGGTTTATTCTTATAAGTAGCTTTATATGTGTGAGTTTGATTTGTTTGAATTTGTATTTTAATAATAATGCCGATTTTGAAATTCAGTATGCCTTTATTAACAATGCCACCGATTTTTTTAATTATTCCGATTATCCTTTTTATTTTCCGTTTAATGTTTTGCTTTTTACGATTTTAGGTTTGTTATGTCAAAAATGGATAAGTTCTTATTTTAATGAGAATTATAAAAGAAAAACTTCTTCTTTTTTTATTCAGTTTCTTAATCATTTAATTGTAGCCATAGCAATTCATGCTTTGTGTTTTATTGAAAAAAAAATCGGACTCTTATTAATGGTTTTGTTATTGCCATTTTTAGAAATTGTTCTTTATACATCTTATGTTGACAATTTGTTTATTGTCAAAGGTTTTTCAAAAACATTTAAGCTGATAAATCACTCTAAAGTCAAACTTATTGGTTTGTATATTAAGTTGATTTTGTTTGGTTTTGCTTTGTTGTTTCTGGTTTCGCAGCCATTATTGTGGCAAATGTTGCAATTTATTGTCTGGAATATTTATCTGAAAGAAGATTTTTATTATCTCCTGAATTATTTCTTGAGGATGTTTGTAATGCTTTCATTTTTGTTGTTTGTTTTCGGTATGATAAAAACCGGAATTTATTTATTTTATTATACTGCAAAAGAGGCATCTACAGCCCAAAACCTGAAAGAACGGATTAAAAACATAGGTGTAAAAAGAAGGGTGTTTGGATATGAAGTTGAAAACCATTATTAATATGAATTTGAAATTAGCTAAACATATAAAAAGTCTATATCTCAGAAAAAAACTGTTTTTAATTGTGTTTTTTTGTTTTGCAATGCTTTTGCCTGATATTGTTAGTGCTGCTACTAATGATTCTTTGACAATAAGTAGAAATAACTGGCGAAAAACCATAGGTAAAAAAGATTATACCGAAACATATTTTATCCCAAAAGTAAATAATAAATTCAATTTCAACCCTTCATTCAGTTGGATAAAATCCGATATAAGCCGCATTATTTTTACAATTATTGTGATAAGTGTGTTAGCTTTCTTTTTATATTTGCTGCTGCGAAACAAAGTATTTAATATTAATAAAAAGATAGATAACAAAGAATTATATCAGGTTTTAGATGAAAATGCAGATATTAATGATTTGGATCTGGATTCAATTTATGCCAAAGTAATGAATGAAAACAATTACAAGCTGGCAATAAGAATACGTTTTTTGATGGTGCTGAAAATACTTGTGAGTCAGGAATATTTAAGGTGGGAAAAAGACAAAACCAATGGTGATTATGTCAGAGAATTGTCAAAAACTGATTTTAATCCTGATTTTATGCATCTGGTGATGATCTTTGAAAGAATCTGGTTTAGCGATATTGAAATTAACGCTTCCGATTTTGGCATTTTAAATCCTTCATTTACCAATTTTATATCAAAACTGAAGAAAGATGAGCAGTAAAAAAATAAGTATCTTTATTATTTTGTTGGTAGCTGGCATTTTAGGTGTTTTAATTTATAATTATATAACCGAAAAATTGCCAAAATACAAATGGAATGAATCGTATGAATGTAAAAGTGATGAACCTTATGGTACCAAGCTGCTTTATAATTTATTAGACGAAGAAAATGAAGTATTTAAAATTAATAAATCAATATTGAGACAGCTTCCTTTGAAAGAAGAGCATACAAATTATTTCTTCATTGGAAATTATTATGATACTGATTCAACTGATATTGAACATTTAATGAATTATGTAGCAAATGGAAATAAAGCCTTTTTGTTTACCACCAGATTTCCTTCTCAGATTCTTGAAAAAATTACTGATTTTGAGATTATATATAATTATTATGACACAACTCAGGTTAGTATTTCTTTCCCTCAAAACAATTCAAATGCATATAAATTTAAGTATCAGTATTTAAAAGATACAGCTAACTATTACTGGTATTGTGTTGATTCTAATTATTTTGAAGATACACTTCAACAATTGGCTAATTTTAATCAACTTTCGTATGTTGAAGACAATATTTGCTATTATTCGGTTAAATATGGGAAAGGCGAAATTTATTTTCATTCAATTCCGTTGTTGTTTACTAATTTTAATCTAATCAGAGAAGATGGATATCAGAATGCTTTACAGTGTTTTAAGTATTTCTATAAAGGAAAAATTTACTGGGATGAAAAAAATCAGTTCTTATCCAATTCAATGTTTTTCGATTCACCCGATTCCAGTCCGTTAAGATATCTTCTTTCGCAAAAAAGTTTTCGATGGGCTTGGTATATCGGACTTTCATTAATTATTATTTTTATGGTTTTCAAATCGAGACGGGAACAAAGAATTATTCCGATATTAAATAAGCCACAAAACACTACAGTTGAGTTCAATAAAGCAATTAGCCTGTTGTATTATCAAGCAAATGATAATTCAATTGTAGCAGAAGAAATCATGAAAATGTATTTATTACATTTGAAAAGCAAATTTAATATTAATGTAAATATAAGTAAATACGAGAGTTATATCTCTGAAATCTCAAAACGTTCAGATTTAAGTGAAGATTTCATAAAAGATATCTTTACAAAACATATTTCGGCAATTTATGGCGATAAAAAAAATAAAGATTCGCTGATAGATTTCCATCGTTCAATAGAGTATTTTTATAAAAATTCAAAATAATGGAAGAAGAAATAAATAAAGAAGAAATTCTGCAAAACACTGAGAGTCAAGATTTGTCATTTGAACTACAATCTTCTGATTCAGAAGTTTTTTATGTTAAGAATATGGCTGAAAAAATCAGAACAGAAATACAAAAAGTAGTTATTGCACAGGATGAATTGATAGAAAATATGTTGATTGGCCTTTTATGTGGAGGTCATTTGCTTATAGAAGGTGTGCCGGGAGTTGCAAAAACACTTATGGTAAAATTATTAGCAAAATGCATTGATGTAGATTTTAAAAGAATACAATTTACGCCCGATTTAATGCCTTCTGATGTTATCGGAACTACTGTTTTTAATATGAAAACTTCCGAGTTTTATTTTCGTCAGGGACCGGTTTTTTCAAATTTTATATTGGTAGATGAAATTAACCGTTCACCTGCAAAAACTCAGGCAGCTTTGTTTGAAGTGATGGAAGAACATCAGATTACTGTTGATGGTGAGACTCATAAGATGAATTTTCCTTTGTTTATAGTTGCTACACAAAATCCGATAGAACAGGAGGGAACCTATAAATTACCGGAAGCTCAGCTCGACAGATTTATCTTTAAGCTGAATGTAAAATACCCTGAACTATCGCAGGAAATTGAAATTTTACAAAGATTTAAAGAAGATTTCGATTCCAGAATTTCTATGGAAGTTAAGCCTGTAATAAATGTGGAAGAGCTTAAGAAATGTATGGGAATAATTGAAAAAGTGCATATTAAAGATGATTTGATTGAATATATTGCCAAAATAGTTTATGAAACCCGCAATTCGGGCGATTTATTTTTAGGTGCATCGCCAAGAGCTTCTTTGGCAATCTTAAAAACTTCAAAAGCAGTTGCTGCTATCAGAGGTCGTGATTTTGTTACGCCCGATGATATAAAATATATTGCTTATGCTGTTTTAAATCATAGAATTATATTAAATCCAGAAAGAGAAATAGAAGGCGTTGAAGCAAGTGATATTATCAACAATATTATTCATAAAATAGAAGTTCCGAGATGATTCGGATTTTAAAAAATATCAATTTCCAACAAAGATTTTTTCTGGCTTTTGTGCTGGTTATCTTTGTTTTTGCCTTTTCGTTTATAGTGAAATGGTTGTTTCCGTTTGCCCAACTGATTCTGATTTTAGGAATACTTATTAGTGTTTTTGATGCAATTTGGTTGTTTTCAAAAAATGTTGATTTTGAGGTTGAACGCTCACACACCAATTTGCTTTCACTTGGCGATAAAAACAAAATACTGATAAAAATCAGAAATAAAAGCGATTATGTTTTTGACCTAAAAGTAATTGACGAATTGCCTGTACAGTTACAAATCAGAGATTTTGAAATGTTTCTTAAGATTAGTAAGAAAGAAACAAAAAATCTGGAATACGAAATTCTTCCGACATCGAGAGGTAAATACGAATTTGGAAATATCAATATATTTGTTTGTTCAACTATTGGGTTGATATCCCGAAAAATATGTATTGACTGTAAATCTGAAGTTGCTGTTTTTCCATCAATTATTCAAATGAAAAAATATGAGCTTAATGCCATTAGATCAATGAATAATATGATTGGTTTCAAGAAAATAAGGCAAATAGGACATAGCTATGAGTTTGAACAAATAAAAAACTATATCCCGGGCGACGATAATCGCAGTGTAAACTGGAAAGCAAGCAGCCGGCGTGGCGAATTAATGGTTAATCAGTATGAACAGGAGCGCTTACAGCAGGTTTATTCTGTTATTGATAAAAGCCGCTCGATGAAAATGCCGTTTAACGGATTGAGCCTTTTAGATTATTCTATCAATACCAGTTTAGTTATTTCCAACATATCATTACAAAAATATGACAAAGCAGGCTTGCTTACTTTTTCTAACCGTATTGGAAGTGTGATTAAAGCTGATAACCGTAAAAATCAACTTAGCAGTATTTTGCAGGCTTTGTATAATGAAAAAGAGCATGCTTTGGAAGCCAATTATGAGTTGTTTTATTCAGGTGTCAGAAATTTGATTAAAGGAAGAAGTTTGATTTTTCTTTATACCAATTTCGAAAGTATTTATGCTTTGGAACGTGTTCTGCCTATTTTGAGAAAAATAAATAAACTCCATTTGTTGGTTGTAATGTTTTTTGATAACACCGAATTAAAGGATTTATCAGAAAAAGAGAGTACTACTGTTATGGATATATATACGCAAACCATTGCACGCAGACAATTGATGGAAAAAACATTGATACAGCAGGAATTATTAAAACACGGAATACAGGCAATAAAGTCAAAACCGGAAGATTTATCAATAAATACCATCAATAAATATTTAGAGTTAAAAGCACGTGGAATGATATAGAAAATTAATTTTTTTATTGAAAAAAAACAGAAAATAGGTCAAAACCTTAATTTGAAAACAAAGTTTTTTTAGATTTTTTTCAATGAGTTTTATAATATTCTAAAAATCAACTAAGTTAATAGGTAAAAAAAAGTGAAATATTTTTTTGTAGTATCAAATGTTTTTGTATCTTTGCAATCCATTTCGGAACAACGAAATGAGAGCAGTGAAGGCAAACCTGATAAAGGTAAGTTTTTAACAAGACAAAGCCCAGGGAGAGATGGGTGAGTGGCTGAAACCAACAGTTTGCTAAACTGTCGTACTGGGTAACTGGTACCGGGGGTTCGAATCCCCCTCTCTCCGCAAAAGTTCTTTACATATCGGGGTGTAGCGTAGCCCGGCTATCGCGCCTGCTTTGGGAGCAGGAGGTCGCAGGTTCGAATCCTGCCACCCCGACAACAAACGAAAAAAAATTGGAACTTAGTGTTCCTTTTTTTTATCCTTAAAACTTGGTTCCGTAGCTCAGTTGGATAGAGCAACAGCCTTCTAAGCTGTGGGCCACTGGTTCGAATCCAGTCGGAATCACGAAATTGAAAAAGCCATATAAATCTTTTGATTTGTATGGCTTTTTTTTTGTCCTTAAGGTTTGCTTTTTATTTCTTTGGATACTTCTCTTTTATATACCTTGACCTGAAAATGAAAATACTAGCAAAATTCAACAGTGCAACTACTCCCAAAATAATTGCCATTCTAAGCCAGTTTTCTCCGGCTTCTATTCTGATGCTAATCAGGTTTAGCATGCTTCTTATCCATTCTATGCCATAAATTATTAAGGCTATTTGTACAGTTATTATTGAAATTCTATTCTTCCATATTAAAATTAAGGGAATTAAAATGCTGATAGACATCAATATAATCATGTTGGCTCTGAATAAATGAGCTGCAATGAGTAAAGAACAGAATATAAATGGAATTGCTTTAATAAATAGTTTCATTCAAAAGGATTATTTATTGCATATTTTTTTAATTGTTTCATAAGCCTGATCGTAACCCAATTCGCCGGCTTTGCTAAAATCCAGACAGCCAGGGTTTAAATCTCCATTGCTTACTTTTGCCAATCCTCTGTTGTAATAAGCTACGGCAAACTTAGGATTAATCCGAATGGCTTTATTAAAATCGACTATTGCTGCTTTATAATTCAATAAGCTATAATGAGCATTGGCTCGATAAAAAAAATTGTTTGCATCACTTGGGTCTATGCCGATAGCTTTGTTGATATCGGCAATTGCACCTCTGAAGTCAAGTAGTTTTATTTTGATATTGCCACGATACTGGTATGCCATAGCATTGCGAGGATTGATATCGATGGCTTTGTTTAAATCGGCAAATGCTGCTTTTGTGTCGTTTAGTTTATTTTTTAAATAGCCACGATTTACATACCCGTTTTCATCGGAAGGAAGCAAAGCAATATAGATATCAAAATCTTTAATAGCATTTTGATATTCCCCTATTTTTACTTTTGCCAATCCGCGTTCGTAAAAAGCTGATAATATTTTTGTTGAATCAGATGCAATACATAAATCGAAATCGGAAATGGCTCCCCTGTAATCGCCGGCTTTATATTTGATACTGCCTGATTTGTAATAAAAATCTGCTTTTTGTCCGAAACCAAAATTGAGAAGCAAGAGGCTGATAAATAATATAAGCAATGTTCTCATGTCTAAGTATTTGTTTTCTTTATAGTTGTTTATAAACAAATATTACTGCAAAAAGGTTTTGTAATTGAATTTATTTGAAGTTTTTTTTAATATTTACTATTTGTGCAATATTGTTTTTGTTTTATAGTTATTACTTTATTAATAAATTAAAAATCTTAACAATGAAAGCACTTACAAAAGAGATGATTGTAATTTTGTTTGCAATCCTGATTCATTTTCAATCGTATTCGCAAACTGATAAAAAGTTTGTGGCGTCGGCCGACAACTTAAAAATTCTTTATCTGGGAATTGACAATCCTGTTTCGATTGCTGCTGAGGGTTTTAGTAGCGATAAGTTGAAAGTTACCATTAGCAATGCCAGCATTAGCGGAAGCAATGGCAAATATATGGTAAAACCTGCAGGAAGCGGCATTGCTGTTTTAAATCTGATGGCCGTAAACAAACAGGGCGAAACAATTAAGTTGGGTAGCGATACATTTCTGATAAAAAGAATACCTTCACCCGTTGCTTGCATCGGAAATTATAAGGATGCCAACGTTTCAATAAGCAAGGACGAACTGTTGAAAAATGCCAAAGTCGATATTTTTACCGATTTGCCTTTTGAGTTGAAAGCTGAAGTAGTTTCTTATGTTTGTGTATTTAAACATGGTGATGAAATATCTAAATTTTCTGTTTCCGGAAGTAAATTCAGTCAAGAAGCTAAAAATATGATAAATAAAATGAATAGCGGTGAAGTAATTTTTGTGGAAGATATTAAATATAAAACCATTGATGGCATCAGATATGCCCCTCAAATTATTGTAAGATTACTTTAATTTAAACCTTATATTTGCTTTATATATTTTTTATAGCTAACATTTATCTGTATTAAGTTATTAGAATTTAGTAAATATAAACCCCCGATAGCACAAAACTATCGGGGGTTTTTTGTTTAAATTGCGAAGCTTTTTCCGTTCCCGAATCATTAAGTTCTCGGGATTTAACTTCGCTCATCTTATAATCATTAGATTATTAAAATATAAATTCATAAAATGTTTTGTATATTTGCAATATCAAAAGAGATGTTGTTTGTTAATTGTTGAATAAATGAGTGATGATGCTTTAAATATTGATGTTGATAAAATTGTAAATCATTGGGTTCAAACCTCAGATGATGATTTTAAAACTATGTATAGCTTGTTCGATTCAAAATCTTATGGCTGGTCATTATTTATTGGTCATATATCAGTAGAAAAATTGCTAAAAGCATATTACGTACAAAAAAACAAAAAGCATGCACCTTTTACGCATAATTTGTTTCGTTTGGCAGAACTAAGTGAAATTGAATTAACCGAAGAATACGCTGACTGGCTTGATAAAATTACAACATTTAATCTTAATGCACGATACGATGATTATAAAAGAGAGTTTTATTCACTATGTACATTAGATTTTACAACAGAATGGATTGAGAAAATTAAAACTTTAAGAACATGGATAAAACAGATGCTTTAAATATCGCCCGGAAATATGTTGCGGCTGTAAATGCCAACTATAATAATGCCAGACTTATTCTTTTTGGATCTTATGCCAAAGGTAATTACAATGAAGAAAGCGATATAGATATAGCTGTAATATTTAAAGATTACAGCAACCTTATGGATATACAGCTTGAGTTAATGCGGTTAAGAAGAAAAATAGATAGCCGTATAGAACCACATCCATTCAGGGAAAATGAATTTAACATATCAAATCCTTTGGTTAGTGAAATTATTAAATATGGTGAAAATTTAAATCTGTAATAATTAAGTATTTAATCTTATAATAAACAAAACCCCCGATAGCACAAAACTATCGGGGGTTTTTTGTTTAAATTGCGAAGCTTTCTTTATCTTCGGTCTTCCGACTACCAACTTTATTCTTCAATTTTTTTGCACTTACCGGACATCTCAGTATGCGTAGTTAATTTTTTAAATTACGTAGTTTAATTCTAATAATATGTAGTGATAATTTTAAACTACGTAGTTAGATTATGACATTACGTAGTTGCTTGGAAAATGCACGTACCGGTTGATAATATGCGCGTAGGCGTATGCTGAATATAAGTAGTAGTATTATTTGATTTTTTTTTATATATCATAACCCTAATGATGCTTTGCACCCTTAGGGTTGAGCCAACTTCAGAAAAAAAATCAAATCAACAGCAGTTTATCTGCTGCTTTTAGCAGCATAATCAAACAACATCCAAAAAAAAATATAAAAATATTTGTTTTGTTTAAAATATTTTTTTTATTTTTGTCGTTATAAAACAATTCCGGTAAAACTAAATATTTCAAAACCGGAACTTAAATAAAATAATAATCTAATTAATATCAATTTGTTATGAAAAAGAGTCAACACACCAGCAAAGGCTTAGCACAAGCCACTATGTACGAAACCGCACAGTTAATAAATGTATCTTACAAAGCCGATATTGCTAAATTTGAGGCATTTGACCCCGAATTAAATATGGATTTGTCGGATAAACTAACAACAACTTTAATCGAAATATCGGATTTAGATCCCGATTTTATGTTGGAAGCCCTGCAAATGGAAGCCACAAAAAATGTAGTAGATATTTCGGGTTCAGCATTGGTAAATATCCGAAATGCAAGGTATTATATAGAAAAAGCCTTTCCGGGCGATACGCTTAAATTCAATTATTTTGGATTGCCCGATTTGGCAAAAGCAAGAAAATCGCAGTTGCGTTTTGCTTTGTTTCTGAAGAGTTTTGCCAAAGCAACAATTAAATTCAAAGCAGAGCTAACCGCCAAAGGGATGCCAATTGCTTTAATTGAAGATATTATTAAGCAGGGACAAGATTTGGATGATGCCAATCTGGCACAGGAACAAGCCAAAAAAGACCGCTATGCTGCCACCGGACTTCGCATAAAAGCTTACGACAAACTTTGGCAAATAGCCGGTAGCATTGCCAAAGCCGGCAAACTTATTTTTGCAGACGAGCCCGACAAGCTCCGCGATTATGTACTCGATCGTTCGCCCAAAAAGAAAACCGTTAAAGTAGCCGAAAATGAAGTAGAAACCGCAGTATTGCAAGGCACTGTGGTAGATGCCGATACCAAAGAAGTAATAGAGGATGCCATTATTCAGATAGCCGGCACCGAACTGAAAACCACCACCGACCAGGATGGCGAATTTTATATCGACACCATATTACCAGCCACTTACACCATCAAAATAATAGCCTTTGGCTACAAAGAATACCAGCAAACCAACATCGAACTGAAATCGGGCAACGAAGAACAGGAATTCAGCTTCGAAATGGAAAAACAGGATTAAACCGAAATTAGCATAATCCCTGACAGGGTTTTAAACCCTGTCAGGGATTATATATCAGAAAATAAATACATTTGTAAAAAAACAAATAATAATCATGAAAAAAATAAATAGAAAATTAGTTTACTCATTCATAATAATAAGTTTTGCATTGATACTTAATAATGCATGTAAGAAAGAAGATAATAACAATCCTGTAATACCAGCAACGGTTATTGATATTGATGGCAATGTATATCATACGGTTACTATAGGAACACAAGTTTGGATGGTTGAAAATCTGAAAACAACAAAATTTCGGAATGGTACTTCAATTCCTAATGTTACTGATAATAGTGAATGGGCAAGTCTGACAAAATCTGCATATTGTAATTATTCTAATAACGACAGCTTAGCAAATGTTTACGGTAGATTATATAATTGGTATGCAGTAAATGATAGTAATAAAATTGCACCATTAGGATGGCATATTCCTAGTTTAACTGAATTGAATAAAATGATTTCTTTTTTAGGAGGAGATAGTATTGCTGGAAGTAAATTAAAGGAAGCAAATACATTACATTGGAGCAGTCCAAACAAAGGAGCTACAAATGAGACAGGTTTTACTGCCCTTCCAGGAGGATACCGTGGGTTTGGAAGTATAAACAATTATGGTATATGGTGGACTTCAACCGAAGATAATTCGATTAATGCATGGCATTATTATATGAGTTATAATTCTATAGATATAATTAGATATAGTGATAGTAAAAGAAATGGTTTTTCTGTTCGATGCGTAAAGGATTAATTTTATTCCATAACAAACAAAAACCCCCGATAGTATAAAACTACCGGGGGTTTTTAATATTTAGTCCAGACCTTCAACTTTCGTCTTCGGTCTTCGGTCTTCCGACTTCTGACTATTTTTTACTAGCTTTAATAGCAGCCTGAGCAGCAGCCAATCTTGCGATAGGCACGCGGAAAGGAGAACAGCTAACATAGCTTAAGCCATTGCGGAAGCAGAATTCAACAGAAGCAGGGTCACCACCTTGCTCACCGCAAATACCAACTTTAAGGTCAGCACGAACGCCACGTCCTTTGGTTACAGCCATTTCTATTAATTGTCCAACACCATCCTGGTCAATAGTCTGGAATGGGTCAGCAGCTAAGATTTTTTTATCAGTATAATCCTGCATAAATGCACCGGTATCATCGCGGCTAAATCCAAAAGTCATTTGGGTTAAGTCGTTAGTACCAAATGAGAAGAACTGAGCAGTTTTAGCCATTTTGTTTGCCAGTAAGCAAGCACGTGGAATTTCAATCATAGTACCATATAAATAGTCGATTTTTTCAACACCAAATTTAGCACAAACTTCAGCATATACTCTGTCAACAATAATTTTGGTAAAATCTAACTCAGTAACATCGCAAGTTACAGGTACCATAATTTCAGGTTTTGGAGTTTTACCTTCTTTAATTAACTCAACAGTAGCTTCAAACAAAGCACGGATCTGCATTTCTGTAATTTCAGGATAAGTGATACCTAAACGTACACCACGATGTCCCATCATTGGATTAGATTCGTGTAAAGCTTCACCACGTTTTGCAATGGCTTCAGCACTAATGCCTAAAGCTTTTGCTAATTCAGCCTGATTTTCTGCACCTTGTGGTACAAACTCATGCAAAGGAGGATCTAACAAACGGAAGGTAACAGGTAAAGTATCCATTGCTTCCAAAGTTCCTTTATAATCTCTTTTTACGTAAGCAGCCAGTTCGTCAAGAGCAACACGACGTTCAGCTTCGCCTTCACTTAAAATCATTTTTCTTAATAAGAACAATGCATTTTCAGTTCCTTTACCATAGAACATATGTTCAGTACGGAATAAACCAATACCCTCAGCACCAAAGCTACGAGCTACAGCTGCATCAGCAGGAGTATCAGCATTGGTTCTTACACCCATGGTACGGAATTTGTCAGCCAATCCCATGAATTGTTGAAAACGTGGATTTTCAGTAGCATCCATTAATTCTAATGAACCAACATAAGCATAACCTTTAGTTCCATCTAAAGTTAAAACATCACCTTCTTTTATAACAACTCCGGTTTCTTTAACAGTTGCTTTTTTGCCTTCAACATCAACATGAAGAGCACCTGCACCTACGATACAGCATTTTCCCCAACCACGTGCAACAAGAGCAGCGTGAGAAGTCATACCACCGCGGGCGGTTAAAATACCGTCAGCAGCACGCATACCTTCAACGTCTTCAGGATTGGTTTCTTCGCGAACCAATAATACTTTTTCGCCTCTGCGTTGCCATTCAACAGCATCTTCAGCAGTAAAAACCACTTTACCAACAGCAGCACCAGGTCCGGCAGGCAAACCTTTTACGAAAGGTTGCGCGCCTTTTAACATGGCAGGGTTGATAATCGGGTGTAATAATTCGTCTAACTGAGCAGGATCTAAACGTAAAACAGCAGTTTTTTCGTCGATACGACCTTCAGCTAACATATCCATTGCCATATTTAATGCAGCAGTTCCAGTACGTTTACCAACGCGGCACTGCAACATATATAATTTACCTTCCTGAATAGTGAATTCGATATCCAGCATATCTTTGAATGCATCTTCCAGACGGTTGCGGATTTCGAATAATTCGGTATAAGAATCAGCCCAGATTTCCTGCATGCTATGCAAGTGTTTGTTCTGTTCATTTTTAGTATCATCATTTAACGGACTAGGTGTACGGATACCGGCAACTACGTCTTCACCCTGAGCATTGATTAACCATTCGCCATAGAAGAAATTATCTCCGGTAGCAGGATTACGGGTAAAAGCAACACCAGTAGCAGATGTGTCGCCCATATTACCAAAAACCATAGCCTGTACGTTTACAGCTGTACCCCATTCATCAGGAATACCTTCGATACGGCGGTAAGAAACGGCTTTTTTACCATTCCAGCTTTTGAAAACTGCTTTAATACCACCGAATAATTGAGCTTCAGCATTATCAGGGAATTCTTCACCTAATGTTCTTTTTACAGTTTTTTTGAATTCTTCTGAAAGTAATTGTAAATCTTCAGCAGTTAAATCTGTATCAGAAGCATATCCTTTGCTGTGTTTGAATTCGTCAAGCATTTCGTCTAATAATTTACGAATGCCTTTTCCTTCAGCAGGATCTCTACCTTCAGCTTTTTCCATCACTACGTCGGCATACATCATAATTAAACGACGATAAGAATCCCAAACGAAACGAGGATTATTGGTTTTTTTCAATAAAGCAGGAATAGTAGTTGAACTTAAACCAATATTTAAAACGGTGTCCATCATACCCGGCATAGAACTGCGGGCACCTGAACGACAAGATAATAATAATGGATTTTCAGCATCACCATATTTCATTCCCATTGCTTCTTCTACTTTTTTCATAGAAGCCCATACTTCATCATTTAAAGAAGCTGGTAACTGGCAATTATTTTCATAATATGCAGTACAACATTCGGTTGTAATTGTGAAACCTGCTGGTACAGGTAAGCCTAACAAGCACATTTCGGCTAAGTTAGCACCTTTACCACCCAATAAATTTTTCATGTCTGCTTTACCATCGGCAGATTTGTTGCCGAAATAGTAAACATACTTTTGATTTTGTTCTTTTGACATTGAGTTATCCTCCATTTATTTATAAATCGTTGATTTAATGAATTTTCATTTTTATTAAAAGAAGTTGCAAATTTAAGTTTAATTCTCTAATTATCAAAGAAGCTTTATTAATTTTTTATGAACTTTTCTGAATTACAAATAAATTAACACTGCAAATGTTTTTGTTTATATCATAATCATTGATATTTTTGCAAATAAAAAGCAAATGATGAAAGCCTTAATTTTTGATTGGGGAGATACCGTAATGCGTGATTTTCCTGAATTAAAAACGCCAATGTTTATATGGGAACATGTGGAGTTAATTCCTCATGTTGATGAAGCTCTGAAAATTCTTTCAAAACAATATTTGATGGTAATTGCTACCAATGCGGGACAAAGCGATACTACTGCAATGATAAAAGCGCTGAAAAGGGTAGAGGTTGATAAATATTTTAATTATTTTTTTTCTTCAATAGATTTGGGATTTGAAAAACCGGATCCGAATTTTTTTATAACAATTGCGAATACAATAAAATACGATGTTAATGAATGTGTTATGATTGGAAATCTGTATGAAAAAGATATTGTTGGAGCAAAAGATGCTGGTATGAAAACCATACTTTTTGATGAAAAAAACTTGGAGAATTTAAATCTTAAAGCCGATAATGTAATAAGTTCAATGAAAGATTTGCCTGGTATCATAAAAAATTATATTTAAATTGAGCCAAAATTACTGTAGTTTTGTTGTAGTTATTCCGTTTTCAGGACAAATTTAAATAGTTTTAAAGTATTATATTTTAAGAATAATTTATATATATCAGAATATTAGTACTTTGAAATTTTGGCACTTATATTGTGCATGTTTAGAAAGAAGTAGTTATTCAAGTTTTTTATTTTTTTGATAGTTAAAGAAAAATTAACTATTTTTACAGAATAAATTTAAATAATCTAACAAAATGCCAAAGGTTTTAATAGCAGAGGATTACATGTTTAATTACCTTTTATTACAAAGGTTTTTGAAAAAATTGAACTATGAATTTGTAGTTTGTGATAATGGTCAAAAAGCATTAGAAGAATTGAAAAATCAGGATTTCGATATTGTATTAATGGATATTGAAATGCCTGTAATGGATGGTATTGAGGCTGTTAGGCATATCAGAGCAGATTTTACCGGACTTAAAAAAGATATTCCAATTATTGCTTTAACTGGTCATCACGAAGATGATTATTTTGGAAATTTAAATAAAGTAGGATTTAACGATTGTTTGCTTAAACCTATAGATTTGAATATATTAGAAAATAAATTAAGTTTATATCTAAAAGCAATTGACGAAATTGAAAAGGTAAATATTGTAAATAAATTTAATCTTGAAAAAGAACTTAGTCTTGACTATTTATATGAATTTGCTGATGGAGATAAAACTTTTGTTCAGGAAATGATAGATTTATTTGTAAAAAATGCACCTGAGTTTATTGAGAATATTAAATCAGGCTTTGATGCAAATGATTGGGAAAAACTTAGATATAATGCACATAAATTCAGCCCACAATTGGCTTTTTTTGGATTAAAAACAATAATTGAAGAAGTTGATACTATTGAAGAATATGCTGTTAAGAAAGTTTTTGCTGATAATATCGGGCATATTATTAAAAATGTTGAAACTAATTGTAACATGGCACTTGAAAAGCTTTCGAAAATAACTATATAATTACAAATTATGTGATATGATTAAATGTATATCACTTAAATAAATTAAAAAAAAGAACAGATGAAAATTTTAGTTTGCGACGACGAAGTATTAATGTTAAAAGCCATTGAGTTTAAACTTAAACGTGATGGATATGATGTAATTGTTGCCACAAATGGTCGTGATGCATCTGATATAATTAAATCAGACCCGGATATAGGGTTGGTAATAACGGATTTATTAATGCCTTTTTTCAACGGTCTTGAGCTAATAAATCTTATTAAAAATGAATTGAAAAGGAAATTACCAATTATGGTACTTTCAAAAATTGGATTGGAAGAAACTGTTTTGAAAGCATTTGAGTTGGGAGCTGATGATTATATGGTTAAACCTTTTAGTGTAAATGAATTAACCATCAGAGCCAAGAAATTGATGATGTCAAAATAGTTTATTTAAATCGCTGTTTTTTAATAAAATAAAACATGGTTAGAAAAATAATATATTATCTTATTTGCATTATTTTTTTTCATATAAAAGTATTTTCGCAAGATACACAGAATTTAGAAAAAAAATTTGAAATTGCTCAAACTTATGCTTTTGAAGGTCAGCGTGATACTGCAAGATATTTGTTATATCAGATATTAAGTACGAAGAGTGATTTTACAGATGCCAAAGTGTTGATAGCCAGAACTCATGCATGGGATAATGACTATGATTCTGCACGAATAGTTTATCACCAGGTTTTGTCAAAAAAACCTAATTATAAAGAAGCAATTGAAGGTTTGATAGATGTGGAAATATGGGATAAAAATACAGATACAGCCATATATTATTGCAATTATGGATTAAAGCACTATCCTAAGGAAAAAGCATTTACGCTTAAAAAAGCAAAAATTTATCTTGACAAAGGCAAAATTGATGATGCTTATCAACAATTAATGATAGTTAAAGCGAAAGATTCAGCAAATGAAGAAGTTGCAAAAATGCTTGATGATGAAAGATTTATTTTGCAAAATGATAAAATTCAGGCAGAATACCAACATGAATGGTTTGATGAACCTTATAAACGAAGGTGGTCATTGTATTCATTTTCATACCTGAATAAAGCATCATGGGGAACTTTTGTAGGAAGGGTTTATAGCGGAAATATTAAAATAAATAGTGATAGTTCAAATATAAATGATAATGGATTCCAGTTTGAAGCTGAAGCATATCCTAAATTGGATGATAAACATTATCTGTATCTTGGATTAAGTTTATCTCCGGATTATTTTTTCCCTAAAACCAGGTTTGGAGCTGAAGTATATCGAAAACTTAATAATCAGGGTGAAATTTCGCTGGGTTTCAGACATTTGAATTTTGAAAACAGCAAAACGCCAATAAAGAAAGTAACCATTTATACAGCTTCTTATAGCAAGTATATTAATTCTTTCTGGGTGTCAGTCAGAGCTTATTATACCAATATGTCAGATGTTACTTCATGGACTTATGCTTTTCATGGCCGTAAATATTTTAATAATCAGGAAACCTATGTATTTGCTGAAATAATATTGGGTTCATCACCAAGTGAACAAAATTTTATCATTAATAATACTGAGAAATCGTCATTAAATAGCCAAAAATTCAGATTCGGATTCCAAAAGTTATTTTGGAAGCGGTGGACTTTTTATGCAGCCTATAGCGTAGAGGATGCGGAATACAGAGTGGATAACAATCATCTGGTTAATGCGATAGAATTCAGATTGGGCTATTTTTTACCTTATGGTAAATAGTGTTTTTTTTATCAATTATTAACATATTTATGTTGGTAACTAATTTCTTTATTTAACGGTTAATAAACTAAACATCATTATATTTGCTATATTTTTTACTAATAATCACAAAATTGATACTAAGCAGAAGTTTTAAATTAAGAATAGGGCTTATTTTAGCTTTTCTATTCCTCTTTTTAACTTATCAGTACAGTGGTTTGAAAAGTTATTTGGTTGCAAATAATATTTCATACCGTGTTCAGATTACTGCTATCCTTAAAAACAGAGTTCCTGTAGATCAGATTATAAAAAAATTTAATCTTAACGATAGTGTTAGGGAAGATTTTCATAAAGGTTGGTTTAAGTATTCTATTGGAAATTTCCCCGATTATTATGAAGCCAAGAAATTTCGCGATAAACTGATTTCTGAAAATAAAACTTATGGAGCTTTTGTCGTGATGGTAAAAGATGATATTCGTATGGATGATATGGATACCATTCAGAAAGAAACAGTTCCAACCTTTCAGTTAAATCAGAAGGTTAGCTATCGAGTACAAATCAGGGCTTCTGCAACACAAATTTCTATAAATGAACTGAAAACACAACTTAATATAGCAGAAGATATTATAGAAGAATTCGATAATAATTATTACAAATATACAGTCGGGAACTTTGAAAATTATGATGATGCAAAAAATGTTTTTGCAAGAATAAAAACCATTGATAAAATAACTGATGCTTTTATTGTTACGTACTTTGGTAATAAAAGAATCGGCGGTTATATACCTGAAAAAAGAGTATTTAATAAGCAACATGAAATCCAAAATAAACCCTTGACCTCAAAAAAAGAAACAAGTCAAGTTGTTGTTCATAAAGAATACAAAGCTGTTAAAATTAAAACTAACCCACAACCCAAAAAAGTAGAACCCAAAAAAGTAGAAATAAAAAAACCAAAGGAAGAGCCAAAGATTATTGAGCAAAAAGCTGAAATTAAGAAAGTTGAACCACCAGTAAAAATTGATGAGAATACTCCAAATAATATCATTTTGGATCATATTAGCCCAGATAAATTGAAAAATATTTCAAAACGAGCGATTCAAATATCTGAAGTTAAAGAGACGACAAATTCTATAAATTCTGATAATTATAGTGAAAAGGAAAATACATCATCAAATGCATCAGTAGCAGAACCTGAAGTTCAAAATGTTCAATATCCTTCAAATAGAATTAATTATGAAACAGTAAAAGATACAGTTAAGCGTGTTAAAAAATCTTTTTTTGTCAGGTTTAAAGATAATATCAGAATAAATTCTGATAAGAGTTTTTTTATTTGGGTTTTGGTTGTTTTAATTATTTATTTCTTTATAAATCTGTTGGTTGTAATTACAATTGTGTTTGTAAGCAGGGTTCGTAAAATCAGTAAAGAAAAAAAGATAAAAAAGGTAGAAGAAGAATTTCAGATTTTATTAGCCGAGTTTTTATTTGATCCAAGTGCAGAAAAGGCAGCATATAACAAATTAAGAAATACCAGCGGAAGTTTTAAAAGAAATATTTTGCTTGATGAATTGATGAAGTTATGTGTTGATTTAGCAGGAGAGGTCTTGGAGAAATTAAAGGTTTTGTATTTTAATATGGAACTTGATAAAGATTCTGTTGATAAACTTTCTAATAGAAAGTGGTTTATAAAAGTAAAAGGGTGCAGGGAATTAACTCGAATGAAAGCATATAGTGCCAAACCTGAAATTGAAAAATTACTAAATAGTAAAAATGAAATATTAAGAGCAGAAGCTCAAATGGCACTTATCGAATTAAATGAAGATAATCCTTATTATTTCCTTGAAAAATTAACACAAGAATTTTTACCTTGGGAACAACTGAATGTGCATGTTATGATGCAAAGAAATTCATATGAAATACCTGATTTTAGTAAATGGTTAATGGTTGAAAACGAAACTGTTGTGCTTTTTGCTATTGAAATGATTCGGGTTTATCGTCAAATTATGAATGCACCTAAGATTATTAAATTTTTTAAACATCAAAATAAGAATTTGAGAGAGGCTGCTATTATTGCTGCAGGAGAATTGGGATATGTTGAAGTTGTACCTGAAATGATGAAGATTTATAATGAAGTTGAAGATGAATATAAGGTGATGATATTAAGATCGATGCAGCGACTTGCGGATGATGGAAATAAAGATTTTTTAAGAGGAATTATTGAAAGCAATGCACCTCAATATATAAAATTAGAAGCTGCAAAAGCAATGTTTGCTTTAGGTGTTAAGGGTCAGATAGAACTAAAACGATACTCTCAAACCAATGATGCAGAACTGAATACTATTGTTAAACACGTTTTTGATGAAAGGATTTAATTATGGGAAGTGTATTTAGTATTTTTCAGTTTTTTATTGAGAGAATAATCTTTGGTTATTCCGTTTTTATCTTATCTGCTTATGTTATTTTAGCAATTATCTCAGCTTTTTCATTGCTACGATATCTGCAAAAAAACAGTTATGTTGATTATAATGTAATTTTATCTTCACCTTTAGTTCCTTCCGTTTCAATTATAGCACCGGCATATAACGAAAGCAAAACCATAGTTGAAAATGTAAGAGCTTTGTTATCATTGTATTATCATAATTATGAGGTGGTACTTGTAAATGATGGAAGTACAGATAATTCTTTGGAATTAGTAATAAATGCATATGATCTGGAATTGGTTGATTTTGCAATAGGTAATCGTATTTATACACAATCTATTAGAGGTATTTATAAATCAAGAAACAGATCTTTTGATAAGTTGGTTGTTGTAGATAAAGCAAATGGAGGGAAAGCTGATTCTTTAAATGCAGGAATTAATGCATCTACAAAAGAATATTTTGTTGCTATTGATGTTGACTCGATTATTCAATCTGATGCTTTATTGAAGTTAGCAAAACCATTCATGGAGTATTCTGATAAAAAAGTAATAGCTACGGGTGGAGTAATTCGTATTGCCAATTCATGTGTAATTGAAGATGGTCAATTGATAGAAGTAAATCTTCCAAAGAAATTTTTACCACTGATGCAGGTTTTGGAATACACTCGTGCATTTTTAATGGGTAGAATGGCTTGGAGTACTTTGGATGGCTTGTTAATAATTTCAGGTGCCTTGGGAATGTTTAACCGCGAAATTGCCATTAAATGCGGAGGTTATTTCGCAGAAACAGTTGGTGAAGATATGGAGCTTGTGGTTCGTATGCGTATTTACATGTGTGATAATAACCTGCCATATAGGGTTTCTTACATTCCAGATCCTTTATGTTGGACTGAAGCACCCGAATCTTTTAGGGTATTAAGTCGTCAGAGAAACAGGTGGACGAGAGGGAATATAGATACATTGTTTCTACATAGAAAAGTATTTTTTAACCCAAAATATGGTCTGATGGGCTTACTAAGTTATCCTTTTTGGTTTTTTATCGAATGGTTAGCTCCACTGGTTGAATTCTTTGGATTGCTATATTTTATTTTTTCTGCACTTTTAGGACAGGTTAATTGGTCATTCTTTTTAATTGTTTATGGTTTTGTATATGCATTCGCGATTACTTTTTCGACATATTCAATTTTATTTGAAGAATTGACATATCATAGATACAGAAAGAAACGTGAAATCCTTCTGATGTTATTAGCTGCCTGGATAGAACCTATTATTTATCATCCGTTTATTGTTTATTACTCTTTAAAAGGAAATTTCGATTTCTTTGTAAACAGAAAAACAGGTTGGGGACAAATGGAAAGAAAAGGTTTCGGGAAACGTTAATTTTAAAGAAATTTTGTTAAAGAGAATTTAGTAGGTTCTCTTTTTTTTATGATTGGAATATTTATTATTGAATGAAAAAAATATCAGGTTTTCTTTCGCTTTTATAAGTATTATTATGAATGTTTGAGAAGTTGCTATTAATACTGATAGGAAGTATCTCAATAAAATACAATGTTTTTAAATTGTATTTTATTAGATTCCAAACTGGTAAATCAATTATGTTAGCCCCAAAAAAAGAGAGAAACAATGGCTCTCCCTTTCTTAAATTTAATAAATTCTAGTCATTTGTAGTTTTAATGTCTTTATAATAATCATTCATAACTTTTTTAACAATAGGTACATAGTAATTCCAATTGAAATAAACCCGGGCATTTAATTTGCTTTCTGAATAAAAGTATTTTTGAAATTTATCGGCCCATTTAAAATAAACAAAGCCAAATTTAATATCGCTATCAACAAAATCACCAGCAAAGTAATAGAATCGATAATCACCTTCATGTTCAAAAAAAGCAGGAAAAACGATTGGAATATTGTATCTCCTTAATATTGAATCTCCTCTGTTGTTTGGGTAAATATTGTAAGTAGAAATCGTTTTATTTATGTCATTGTTTGAGAATGTAATATCAATCCAAAAAGGATAATTTATTTCTTCCGGAATATTGTATTTGTTTGTCCCATAATCGTTGGTTTTTATTATTGGTACTGGGTATTTTAAGTCTGTTTCATTTTCAAGAATGCATATTGTTGAATTTTCGTGTACAAAAACAATCCCATCTTTTGTAAATGGCCATGTATTATTGTGTTGCTGGCGATAAAGTCTGATAACCCATTTGGGTAATTCTTCATTTTTAATGGTGTCAAAAGAATCAAAATAACGTGCTGTCCATCCAGTCCATCTAAATCCGAATAAATCTTCAACATTTCTTCTGATATTGTATGGTGTAGGATTATGTATGAAATTGAATTCTGAGATTATTAATTTTTGTTTCTCTTTCATTTTTTTTAGAAACAAATAATCATTATAATCCATACCTCCGTATATTTTGGGCGAATGTTCAGTGTATTCAGTTTGTCTGCTCCATTCTTCACGATATATTCCATACATATCTGTAAAATAAGTCATATCGTATTTCTGACTCAATTTCTCAATATCATTTTCGTTATAATTACTTAGGTCTTTCACATAAAATTTTTCATTTTCTAAGGGAAAAAAACCCAAATAATCTTCCGAAATATTATAAAAATTTCTATCATTTTTAACATACCTGAAGTTTTTCAATATCCAGTTGAAACCTCTGTGTTCTACACCTTCTTTCTTTAATACGGTTTTGTCATAAATTAATATTGAGATTTCTTTTTTTGGTGTTAAGAGCCAAAAAATCCACAAAATCAAAGGAGTTAATATAATTAAATAAAAAATTGTAAGTATTATAACTTTGCGTTTAGTTGCTTTTGCCATTACTATTATATGAAAAGAAGTAAAGCCCAAAAGCTTTACTTCTGTGATTATTAAACTATTATTGTGCTATATTAATTGAAATACGTTTGTTGTTTTTATAAGTAACAATATATGCATCTTTAATACCATTTTCTCTGATTTTGTTTTTTGTTTCTACAATTTTTGTAAATTCGGTTTCGTTACCAGTAGTATAGATATATAAATTGTTAATAATTTCTTCGAAAATTTCCTGCGTAATTTTATATTTTAGTTTGAATTCTTCTTCGTTTTTCAGTTTTTTGCTTAATGCCACCAATTGAACTCTATAATAAATTCCTTCTAATGATACAGTTGTGCTTACTTCATTAAGCGCTTTGTTCATCTCTTCTTTATCTGCTGTATTTAATAATTCTTTAAAGCTGTTTAATCGTTTTCCATCTTTAATTCCAACAACAAATGCTCCATATACTTTGTTTTTAGATATCAGTTTTTTTGCATCTTCTTTTGCTTTCCATAATTCTTGTTGTGAACCAACTGAATATCTGTACCAAATTCCATCATAATCTTCTCTTATCTCATCAGTAATAGCAAATTTTTTCTGTATGCTTTTTGTTTCAACTTTGGTTTTTGATGCCAATACCTGTACTTTAAATTCTTTGTTTGCTGATGGAGTTACAGTTGTCGTAGCTATAATAGGTTGTGGGGTGGGCGTTGGGTTTTCAAGAATAACAGGTGCCTCTTTTTGTTCAACATTTGTAACAGTTGGTTCAATGATTTTTGGTTCTTCCTTAACTACTTCAACTACCGTTGGTTCTGGTTCTTTAACTGGTTCTAGATCCTGTATTTTAGGCTCGTCGAAAATAACTTTCTTCTTCTTGTCTGCATTTCCGATATTATATGAAATCCCGATACAATTATATGAAAACATATCATATTTAAAACCTCCTGTTTGACCATCCAAATCATCATTAGCTATTGATTTTAAAGTGATTTCGCCAAAAGCGTCAAAGGATTTGTTGATTCGAACTTTTAAACCCCCACCGCCATATAACATGCCTTCTACTTGCCAGCCACCAAGTCCACTTCCCATTTCATGACCAAAAGAACGAATGATTGTATTGGTTTTGTAGTTGATGCTTTCGCCCTGAAAATGACTTAACCCAATTCCAAATATGCCATAAAGATTTATTCTCCTTTCTGAATTATATTTCATAATCAGATTAAATAAATCAATTGTTGTGTTAAGATTTAATTCAAAATAATCAGCAGTAAATTTCAGATTAGCTGGTGCTCCATTTGTGTAATTGTCTTTTCTTCCTTTGAATCTCCCTTTTACAAATTGAGATCTGATGCCAAATACAGGGCTGATTTGTTTGGAAACTCCTATGCCATAAGCCCATGCTGTATTGTATTCCAAAAGAGAAAAAGGATTGCTGCCATTGCTTATATCGCCAAAATACTGAGTGTTTCCAAGATGCAGATTTACACTCCAGTTTTTTAATAGCCCTTTATTAAATTCGTTGTTTTGAGATTTTAAATTAAAACAATTCAATAGAATAACAATCAATAAGACGTTTCTTGATAAAGTAAAAGTATTTTTCATAATTATAATTATATGTAAATAAATGTTTTATTATTTTATTAATGACCTAATTACTATCAGGTTTATTAATTTTATCCAAATTTAAGAACAGTTCTACAAATATACAATATTTTGTAATGTTTTTAAGAACAATTTGTTGTTAATAAAAAACAAATAAATATTGAGTTATTAGTTTGGAAATGTGTTGTTTAAGTTGTTTGGTTAATTATTTGTTATCATAAGCTTTGATTATCCTGCTTACTAATTTGTGTCTGATGATGTCTTTTTCATCTAAAGTTATGATGGAAATGCCTTCTATATTCTGAAGTAATTTTGATGCCTGCACCAATCCTGATGCCTGATTTCGTGGTAAATCTATTTGTGTAATATCACCTGTAACGATAAATTTTGCCGATTTTCCCATACGTGTCAAAAACATTTTAAGCTGACTTTCTGTTGCATTTTGAGCTTCGTCTAAAATAACAAAGGCATGATCAAGTGTTCTTCCTCTCATAAATGCCAAAGGTGCAATTTCGATAGTTCCGTCCTCCCAATACGAAAGAAGTTTTTGGGTTGGAATCATATCGCGGAGTGCATCATATAAAGGTTGTAAATATGGGTCTAATTTATCACGCAAATCGCCGGGCAAAAAGCCAAGATTTTCACCTGCTTCAACTGCAGGACGTGTTAAAACAATTCTTTTTACTTCCTTATTTTTTAATGCTCTTACTGCTAATGCAACAGCTGTATAGGTTTTTCCGGTTCCGGCAGGACCAATAGCAAACACTAGGTCATTTTCTTTTGATGCTTCTACCATTTTTATTTGGTTTGCTGTTCGTGCTTTCACCATCAATCCATTTCTGCCATGTACCAAAACATCATTGTTTAATTCCATATTTAAGTAATTTTCATTACTTTCCATTATTTCAATGATTGCAGTTTCGTTGATTTTCCCAAATTTTTCAAAATGGGTTAAAATCAAATGAAATTTCTTTTCAAATAATGAAATTTCGTCCAAATCACCTAAAACTTTTATTTCTTCGCCACGTGCAATTATTTTTAGTTTAGGAAAAAAATGTTTAATGAAATCTATATTTTTATCGTTAACTCCAAAAATATCAATTGGATCTATAGCTTCTAATGTTATAATTTTTTCACTCATAATTATTATTAAAACAAACAATTTTAAAAGGTCAAAATTATAAAAAAACTCGAGAATTAAAGATAATTTATTAATTTTGAAAATTATTTCAAGAAAATGCAAATGCCAATAATTACACTTACCAGCGATTGGGGACTCAAGGATCATTACCTTGCTGCCGTTAAAGGAACAATTTACTCGTTGTTTCCTGATGCTCAAATTGTTGATATATCACATCAAATACCTCAATTTGATATTGCTCAGGGGGCATATATTATTAGAAATTCATATTCTTTTTTCCCTAAAGGAAGTATTCATATTATTGGAATTAATACAGTTGCATCTATTGAAACTCCCCATATTGCAGTCGAATATAATGATCATTTTTTTATTGGTGCTGATAACGGTATTTTTTCTTTAATATTTGATAGTGAGCCTGATAAAATTATTGAAATAGAAATCCCTCAGGATAGTGATTATTTTACGTTTTCTACAAAAGATGTTTTTGTTAAAGCTGCTTGCATGCTTGCAAAAGGGACTAATATTATTGAATTAGGTTCTCCTTTAACTGAATTGAATGATAAGCTTCGTTTAAAACCTATTATTGATGAAAATTCGATAAAAGGAATGGTAATTTATGTAGATGTTTATGAAAATGTAATTACTAATATTTCTGAAAATCAATTTAAGAGAGTGCAAAAAGGCAGAGATTTTGTAATTGAAGTAAGGAAAAATTTAATCAAAAAACTTTCCAAATCATATACTGATGTTAGAGAAGGTGATATTCTTGCATTATTTGGCTCTAATGGTTTGATGCAGATAGCTTTAAATTCGGATAAAGCAAAAAGTTTACTTGGATTAGATTATTATGAATCAATTATTATTACTTTTAAATAATTTATCTTTTAATTTCTTTTCAGTATTTTCCTTTTTGATAACTTGATAATTCATATTATTTTATACTCTTAATTATTGTTAATGCTTCCCGTAATTCGTAAAAAAAAATGTAATTTCGCAAGCTATTTATAAACATCTTTGCTATGTTCACTTTATTAAAAAAAGAAGTAAGTAATTTTTTAAGTTCGCTTATCGGATTTATTGTAATTATTGTTTTCTTAATAATCAATGGATTGTTTTTGTGGTTTATACCTTTAGATTTCAATATTTTAGATTATGGGTATGCCGGATTGGACGGTTTGTTTCTTATTTCTCCTTTTGTTTTTTTATTTTTAATTCCTGCAATTACAATGCGATCGTTTGCTGATGAAAGAAAAATAGGAACAATTGAAATTTTACTTACCAAACCACTTACTGATATGCAGATAATTCTTGCTAAATATTTTGCAAGTATTGTGTTGATTGTCTTTTCGTTATTACCAACTTTAATTTATTTATTTACCGTTTATCAGTTGGGATTGCCTAAAGGTAATCTGGATATGGGTGGAATCTGGGGTTCTTATATTGGCCTTTTGCTTTTGGGTGCTGCTTTTGCTGCAATTGGTATTTTTAGTTCTTCAATTACAGATAATCAGATTGTTTCATTTATTATTTCCGTTTTTTTATGCGGAAGTATTTATATGGGTTTCGAGTTAATTTATTCACTTTCGTTATTCGGACAATTTGATTTGTTTATTAAGTCATTAGGAATCAGTCATCATTATGCATCAATCAGCCGTGGAGTTATTGACACACGTGATATTTTATATTATCTGAGTATTATTACTTTTTTTGTATTGTTGACCAAGCTTTCGCTTCAAAGTCGTAAATGGTAAAAATATTGTTTTAAAGTATGGAAAAAAAGAAAAAAAGCTTAAAGCGTCAAAATATCAGTCAGTTAGTTTTTAGTTTGCTGATTATTTTATTTTTGAATATTATTGGTTCTTATGTATATACCCGTTTCGATTTAACTTCTGAAAAAAGATATTCATTATCGCCTGCAACTAAAAATTTATTAAAGGGACTTGATGATATATTGTATGTAAAAGTATATCTGGAAGGCGATTTGCCGGCAGGATTTAAAAGATTGAGAAATTCTACTCAGGAAATGCTTGACGAATTCAGAGCGTATAACAAAAATATTCAATACGAATTTGTTGACCCTAGTGCAATTGCCGATAAAAAGGTAAGAAATGAAATGTATAAACAATTGGTTGGTAAGGGAATATTGCCAACTAATTTGCAAACAAAAGATAAAGGAGTTACAAAAGAGCAGGTAATTTTTCCGGGAGCTGAAGTTTCATATCGAACACATACAATTCCATTGCAATTACTTATGGATCAGATGGGTATTGAATCTGAAAATGTAATTAATAATTCAATACAATCCTTAGAATATAATATTTCAAACGTTATCAGAAAGTTAGATGTACGTTTAAAGCCCAAAATTGCTATTATTGAAGGGCATGGTGAATTGAAAAAATACGAAATGTATGATATAACCAATGCTTTAAATGAATATTATGAAGTTGAGCGTGTATGGATTAATGAAAAAGTGAATGCTTTAACAGAAAGAATTGTATCTGATACTGCTGCTCCAAAAATTGAAAATAAATTCAAGGCAATTATTATTGCTAAACCTGATTCTGCATTTTCTGAAAAGGATAAATTTATTATCGATCAATACATTATGTATGGTGGTAAAGTTTTGTGGATGATAGATCCTGTTTTTGCCAGTATGGATAGTTTAAAAGGGAGTTCTCAAACAGTTGGAATTACAAATGAATTAAATCTGGCAGATCAGTTATTTAGATATGGTGTTCGCTTAAATACAAATCTGATAATGGATTTGAATGCTTTGCCAATACCAATTGTTACTGGGAAAATGGGCAATCAGCCTAAAACGAGTTTTTTACCATGGAATTATTTCCCTATTTTAATGCCTGTTGACAAGCATCCTATTGTTAGAAATCTTAATGCAATTAAATCAGAATTTATCAGCAGTATTGATACCATTGACAATGGTATCAAAAAAACGGTTTTGCTAACTTCATCACAATATACTCGATTGGTTAATACGCCAGTAATCATTGATTTAGATATATTGAAAAAAGATCCAGAACAAAGATTGTATAATAAACCCTTCCAAACGGTTGCTGTTTTGTTGGAAGGGAAATTTCAATCTAATTTTGTGAATCGATTATCCTCTGAAATTGCTACCAGTGAAGATATTGGATTTAAAGATGAAAGTAAGCCAACCAGCATGATTGTAGTTTCGGATGGTGATATTATTAAAAGCCAATTTCATTATTCAAAAGGCAATCCATTACCTTTAGGCTACGACCAATATACAGGTCAGATGTTTGGTAATAAAGAATTTATACTGAATTGTATGAATTATTTATGTGATGATTCTGGATTAATAACTGTAAGATCACGTGAATTGAAACTCAGATTATTGGATAAAACGAAAATTGAACAATCTAAAGTAAAATGGCAGACAATAAATATTGTTTTCCCTATTTTATTAATCATTATTTTTGCTTTAATTATTTCATTTTTAAGAAAAAGACGTTATACAAAATAATACAATTACCTATACAAAATGACTAAAAACAAATATATAGCTTTAGCTACATTGGTATTAGCGGTTTTTGCAGTTATTCTGATTCTGAAAAGTTCGAATAGTACTATAAAAGCTGATTTTGCAGTAGAAGATCCTGCAACAATTACCAAAATATTTATGTCTGATAAGCTAAATAATAAGGTTACGCTTAAACGAATAGATGAAACCAAATGGTTGGTGAACGATAAATATCAGGCTCGTGCTGATGGTGTAGATATTATGATGGAAACAATTACTCAGCTTAGAGTAAAAGAACCCGTAACAATAGCTGGTAGAAACAATGTTATAAAATGGTTATCATCGAAAAGCACCAAAGTTGAGATTTATCAAACTGTTTATAGGATTAATCTTTTTAATAAAATTAAATGGTTTCCTCACGAAAAACTTACCAAAGTTTATTATGTAGGCGATGAAACTCAGGATAATAATGGCACTTTTATGTTGATGCAAGGTTCAGATGAACCCTTTATTTGCTATATTCCCGGTTTCAGGGGATTTTTGTCTCCTCGTTATACTGCTCTTGAATCTGATTGGCGTAATCATGCGATTTGCGATTTAAAAATTGGAGAAATAAAATCTGTGAGATTAGAATTTCCCGCAGCTCCTGATTCTTCTTTTGAAATTACAAGATTCGATCGGAATTTTGAGGTTAAAGCTTTGGCAAACAATCAGATTTTGAATGCATATGATACATTGAAAGTATTGGATTATATGAGTTCATTTACCAATGTAAACTTCGAAGCTTTCAGAAATAACATGAGCAAGCATGATATTGACTCAATAACTTCACAAATTCCGATGGCGATATTATCAATCACAGATATTACCGGAAAAACCAATGTAGTTAAGGGATTTATTAAATTGGCTGACGTAGGTACAATTGATGAAGTTTCGGGTAAAGAGTTGTTTGTTGACAGAGATCGCTTTTATGGTTTGATTAATGATGGTAAAGATTTTGTTTTTCTGCAATATTTTACTTTCAATCAAATTCTGAAGCCTGTAACGTTTTTTAAGCTGAATAGAAATAAAAAATAAAAAAGATTTAAAAAAAATTTCAAAGTAAACTTATTTTAATATATTTTTGCATAATTAAATAAATAAAGAAATAAAACCATGAGATTCATAGTTCAAAGTCCATTGTTATTGAGAAATTTACAAACCATAAGTGGTGTGTTAAGTTCAAATAGTACATTACCGATACTTGAAAACTTTCTGTTTGTACTTAAAGATGGCAGTTTGGTTGTTACTGCTTCTGATTTAGAAACAACTATGACCGTAAATATTCCTTTAGATAACGATACTTTAGGCGAATCGGAAGAAGGAATTGTTGCAATTCCTGCAAAGAAATTAATTGAATCATTAAAAACATTTCCAGATATTCCATTGGTTTTCAGTATAGATTCTGAAAATTACAGCATAGAAATTTCTGCCGGTGAAGGTAAATATAAGTTAAGTGGTCAGAATGCAGATGAATTTCCACAAATTCCTGTTTTGGAAGATACTACAATTACTGAAGTAAACTCTGAAATAATTGCAAGTGCAATTTCTAAAACGATGTTTGCTACCGGCAATGATGAACTTCGTCCGGTAATGTCGGGTATATTCTGCGAATTTACGCCTGATGATTTTACTTTTGTTGCTACTGATGCACATAAACTTGTAAGATACAAGAGAACTGATGCAAAAGCTGAAAATTCTTCTTCATTTATTTTGCCAAAGAAACCATTAACACAGCTTAAAAATTCATTGCAAAATAAAGATACAAAAGTAAGAATTGAATATAATAGCCGCAATGCTTTCTTTTCATTTGATAATATTGAATTGGTTTGCCGTTTGATTGAGGGTAAATATCCAAATTATGAAGCTGTTATACCAAAAGAAAATCCTAACAGACTTATTGTTGACAGACTTTCTTTTCTGAATGCTATCCGTCGTGTAGCTATTTTTGCAAATCAGTCAACACATCAGGTTCGTATGAAAATGAATGGCCAGGAAATTATAATGTCAGCAGAAGATATCGATTATTCAAATGAAGCTCGTGAAAGACTTGCATGTACTTATGAAGGAGAACCTATGGAAATTGGTTTTAATTCAAAATTCTTACAGGAAATGCTGAATAATATCGATAATGAAATGATTACAATTCAAATGTCTCAACCAAACAGAGCCGGTATTTTGGTTCCTGTTGATAATGAAAATAAAGATGAAGACATTTTGATGCTTGTAATGCCTGTAATGTTAAATCAATAGTAGATTGTAAAGAATCATTAAAATCTTTATTTTGAAAAAATAAACATTTAATAATCAATAAAGAATGCTTAATTTAGATGCAACTGATTGCATATAAATTAAGCATTTTTGTACTAAACACTTTTTTATGGATAATTTTAAAAAGAATATTGAAGTAATAAAAAATGGTAAAGCCAATTTATATGGCAAAGATTTTTTATTAACATGGGATAAATCAGCAGCTGAACTCGAAATGATAATGCATGTTGCTGAAGCCCTTAAAAACCTGAATGCTGAGAATATCTCAACAAAATGTTTTGAAACAGGATTGGCTGTTTCTCAGTTCAGAGACAATTCAACCAGAACAAGATTTTCGTTTGCATCAGCTGCTAATATGCTGGGGCTTACAGTTCAGGATTTGGATGAAGGAAAATCGCAGATTGCTCATGGCGAAACTGTGAGAGAAACTTCAAATATGATTTCGTTTTTAACTGAAATTATTGGTATTCGTGATGATATGTATCTTGGTGCAGGTCATACTTATATGAAAGAAGTTGCTGATTCATTGGAAGAAGGTTTTAAAGAAGGTGTATTGCCTCAGCGCCCTGCTGTAGTTAACTTGCAATGCGATGTTGATCATCCTACTCAAAGTATGGCTGATTTGCTTCATTTGAAAAACTATTTTGGTTCGTTAGAAAATTTAAAAGGTAAAAAAATAGCAATGACCTGGGCATATTCGCCAAGTTATGGAAAACCACTTTCGGTACCTCAGGGTATTATCGGATTAATGACTCGTTATGGAATGGAAGTAGAACTTGCTTATCCTGAAGGTTATGATTTAATTCCTGATGTGTTGAAAGTTGCTGAAAAGAATGCAAAAGCAAGTGGTGGAAGTTTTAAAGTAGCAAATTCGATGGAAGATGCTTTTAAAAATGCTGATATTGTTTATCCTAAAAGCTGGGCACCTTATTCGGTGATGGAAACCCGTACAAAATTGCTTTATGCCAATGATAAAGACGGTTTGAAAGATTTGGAAAAAAGCTGTTTGACTAACAATGCCAAGTTTAAAAACTGGGAATGCGATGCTGAAAAGATGAAACTTTCCAAAAACGGCGAGGCTTTGTACATGCACTGTTTACCCGCTGATATTTCGGGCGTTTCGTGTAAAGAAGGAGAAGTTTCGAAAGATGTATTTGAAAAATATCGTATTGAAACTTATAAAGAAGCAGGTTTTAAACCATATATTATTGCTGCAATGATGCTTACAAGCCGTTTTAATGATCCGGCTGCTTTGCTTAATATGATGAAAGAAAGAAATTTGAAAAGAATTTTGGGATAATTTCAAGCTATTTTATTTCGTATAAAACAAAAGGCTAACTCAAAAAAAGTTAGCCTTTTGTTTTGTAAAAATGATAAACTATCCGCAATGGAAATAATTATGAACAAGTTTCATTATTTTTTCGCGATTGCAGTGAATTTCTTCTCTTAATTTCTGATCGTTGTACTCTTTTAGCATTTTAATGGTTCCATCTATCATGCTTTTGCTGAAAACACCGTATTTTTCATAGATATGACGTTGTTCTTCGAGTTTTAATGCCGATTCGTAACATGATGTAGGAAGATGGTCTAAGCTTGAAGCTACGTTCTTATGTTCGTCGTGGAAAATATTTACATCAACATAAGTTTTTTGAGCAAATTCGAGTGCATTTTCCATTTCAAAACCATGACGGGCAGCCACTGTTAAACCGGCAAGCAACAAATAAACATCGGACGAACCATCAGGGCAACGGAACTCAACTGTTTGTTTGTATGAAAAATCTTGTTCAACATCTGCTTCCAAAGGATTTACCATTTTTGCCATGTTCTTTTTGCCCGACCATCCCAATGGTACTCTTACTAATACCGAGCGGTTGCGATCGCCCCAACAGATATTGGTTGGTGCTTCCTGATGAGGAACAAGGCGAAAATATGATGATGGATTGGTGTTGCCAAAGGCTGTTAATGATGGTGCCAGACTTAAATAACCTGCTATTGCTTTGCGGGCAATATCAGTTAATTTTCCGTTTTCTACCATGGCATTTTTGCTATCTTTCATCAGGCGGGTGTGGATGTGCATTCCGCTTCCGGCTTTACCAACGGTTATTTTAGGTGCAAAAGTTATGGTAACACCATATTTGTAAGCCAATGTGCGTAAAATCCATTTGGCTATGATTAGCTGATCTGCGGCATCCTCAAGCGGAACTGGTAGAAATTCAATTTCGTTTTGTTCGTAAGTAGTTTCGGCAACTGTAAAATTACCAACTTCAGAATGTCCGTATTTGATATTGCCACCAACCATAGCTATGGCGTGCATGGCTTCGGTACGCAACTGTTCCCATTTTGTAAATGGTGATGATTCGTGATATCCACGTTGATCATCGGCGAGGAAAATGTCTTCTTTCTGGCTGATAATATAATATTCCAGTTCACCCATTACTTCAAATTCAAGACCTGTTTTGGCTTTTAGCTCCTGATGTGCTTTGCGCATAATGTTTTCGGGTGCACTTTCGAGCAATTCGCCATCTTTATTAAAATAAGAGCAAAGGATATCGATAGTTGGAATGTCGGTAAACGGATTTAAAAAAGCAGTACGATAACGTGGTACTACGTACAAATCGCTCGAGCCGGCTTCGATATGTTTGAACAGACTGCTGCCATCTACTCTTTCGCCGCAACTAAGCACTGCATCAAGGTGTTCGATATCGTTTATAACGAAGTTTAAACTTTTTAAACGGCCGTCGCATCCAACATATCTGAAATTAAGCATTTCAATACCGTTTTCTTCGATGTATTTTATAATGTCGTTTTTAGTGAATTCGCTGCTTGGTTTTTCTAAATATTGAACCAAGGGATTCGGGTTAAGCTTTATATTACAATGCATAACAAATTTTTGTGTGTTAAAAAATTGAGCTTCAAACCTACAACTTTTTTTTGAAATAATCTCAATTTGTTTTATAAAAATGAGTTAGAAAAAAGTTAAATAATTTTTATTATATTCCTTAGTTTATCGGATGAGAATAAAGGTATTTATTGTGGTTTTAATATTGTTTATTTTCTTAACGTAAAATTGTGGAATGCGAGTCTTCTTTGAACGGAGGATTGATCTCAAATTTTGATTGTTTGAATAATTTGGTTGAGATAGTTTTTTGATTTTCGTTATACCCAACTATGGTTTTTAATTTTGCATCTATTGGTTTGTATCATTAAATTTTATAAAAATAAAGGCTTTGAAGCTAGTTATGGCTAATGCATCTGTTGCTTATTATGTTTTTCTTTCGGATAATCAGACACGCAAAAGAGTTTGTATTTCGGATACAGGTACAATTTTATGTGAACGTTTAGTTAGGTAATTTCTTTTGAATCCGGTATTATATATTTAATACCGGATTTTTTTTATTTGGTTTGGTCTTACTTTTTTTCGCGATGACCAGAAATCAAAAAACCGAGGATAATTAGAATGTTGAAAAGAAAATATATTATAAATTTGCAGGGAATAATCAAATAAAGTAAATCTAACCAATAGTTGGATGATTATTTCAGTGAAACCTAACAGGTTTTCAAAACCTGTTAGGTTTAGTCAAGTTTATGTAATTCATATTAATAACAAATTTAAAACAGATGAAAACAAAACAATCGGTATTAGATATGGATTTTATTGGAGGAGAAACTGCATTATCAGTTGAAGAAGAAAAAGCCTTGAGTGAATTTTTAAAAAATAAAAAATTATCCGATTCAAAAAGACTTATTAAGCAAAAACATCGGATAACAAAGATTTTTAAAGAAAAGATTTGAGCACTGTTTTATTATATTATACCAATAAAAAAAACTCCCGATAATCTTCAAGCTATCGGGAGTTTTTTGTTTGCCAAATCAGCAAATTACTTAGCCGGTTCAACAGCACAGGCTTTTTTGCACATAAAACGATAGGATAATCCTATTGTTGTTTGAAACTGTGATGCAATTTGTGTTTTTGTTACATGCTGATAAATCGGTATTTCGCTAAGTGCGTAAATTACAAAACCCCTATAACTATAACTTAGTTGCGGTACAACAAAAAGCTTTTTGCTTCCGGTAGCTTCCGGGTCATAATTAGGATAATCGTATTCGCGTATGGTTTCGTTCAGCTTCATTTTGGCTATCCATTCGGCTTTCATTTGCATGGTAACTGCCAGATTTTTGAAAAAGGTTTTACCTGCAAATAAACCCACACTAGCGTAATCGCCCATCTTTTCGCCAATCGGATTATATCCTTTTTTTACATACAAAGCATTGGCAAACACCCTGAAATTGTAAAAAGAGTAAGTTCGCGAAAGGAATGCATAAAAGATAATATCATGCGAACCCGACGATGTCTGAACAGATAAGGGCTTGGTAATATAATATTTGTCGCCCGAAAAAGGTTCTATCATTTCGGATGAATCATTATAACTTCCCAACGGAATTTTAAAACCCATACCAACTGTAATTTCGGTACGTTTGTGATTTTTCTCAATATTCAGCAGATTGTAACGCGGAAAAATAATAATATCGCCAATACCTGATGAATTGTATGTAACTGCTTTGTTTTTCCCAACTTCGGTTTTGTCGAGCCAGTAACCTGTTTCGAGCGAAATGGTAAATTTCTTAGTTAAACCGTAAGCCAAACGTGTATAGAGATAACTGCTGCTGTAACTGTCCAGAAAATTGGTGTCGGGTTTATCGCCAGTAAAAAATTTGGTAGTATGAATATATTGCAGATTGGTATTTATTTCCATCTGATTTTCATTCAAAACTCCCTGCGACGAACCACCAGCCACCGGACTACCACTTCCTCCTCCGCAACATTGTGCCCACAAACTTCCGCTTATTGCTATTGTTGCAACTATACTCAATAATACTTTTCTGATTGAATTATTTTGCATAATAAAAAGATTAATGAGCAATATTGAATCTCATGGTTTTGCTTTGTTTTTCGTCTGATATTTTTACAATATAGCTTCCATTGGCAAATTCTGCAGTGTTGATTGCGGTTTTATTAATACCGGTTTCTGATTTCAGATTGTTTGTGAAAACTTTTTTGCCTGTAAAATCAAATATTTCGATGTTTAAAGCTTGTTGTTTTTCAGTAGTAAATGTAAGACTAAGCAGTTCGTTTACCGGATTTGGAAACAGATTGATATCAGTAGCCAAAACATCGGTTTCTTCGATGCTGTTGGCATTTAAAGCTGCATTAATGGCCGATTGCAATTCAGTAGCATTTACCGTATTGTTTGAATTATAAAAAACCTTATGATTATTTCCTCCAACAACTACAATTTTGGGCATACCTGTAGAACCGTAATGCATCATATCTATTGCCGTATTGGAGAATCGTTTTGAAGAAGCCGATGCCGGAATAGAATTGCTGTTGGCCCAGCTGTTTATCGAAGCACAGGATGTATTTGCATAATCATCGCAAAGATAAAACATAACCCTGCCGGGATGTGTTGTCTGATAACTTTGTGATACATTATAGGATGTTTTAGAAGCCGGAATACAGCTTGAACAAGGCATTACCCAGCAAATAACAACTACTTTTCCCGAATCGAGTTTCTGGAATAAATCTGTACTTACTCCATCACAATCGTTGCAATTAAAATTGGTAGCAGTTTGTGCTGAAACTGTTATTGAAACAAGAACAGCAACTAAAAAGAATATAATTTTTTTCATTTTGTTTGTTTTAATTTTAAACCTAACAGGTTTTTGAAACCTGTTAGGTTTTGTTTGATTCAAATCTATTTGTGTCCGCCTTTCTGACAGCAGGGTGATAATTTGCTGTATGCTTTCGGATCGGCTTTTACATCATCGGCATCATAACCTACCTTACTTATTGCAAGTTTTATCTTTTCGGGTGTAGTTTTTGCTGCTTCATACTTTACAGTAAGAACTTTGGTTTTAACATCCAGATCTGAAGTTTTTACTCCTTTTTCGAAAGCCATTGCTTTTTCTATGGTTTCTTTGCACATATCGCATTGCGATGAGGTTTTGATTTTGATTTCGCTGTATTTATCAGCTTTCTTAACCTGAGCAAAAATACTCTGTCCTAAAATCATTATTGCAGCTATCATTACTGCAATCATTTTACTGTTAATCATTTTCATTTTTTTTAAAATTAAGTTATTTATTATTAGTTACTAAGTTATTAAGTTAATAGTTTTTCTTATTTTAGTCGAAGTAAGGTTACTGAGCGTAGTCGAAGTGCTATTTAATGCTGTATCTTAATCCTGCATATACGGTTGTTCCGCTTACCGGTCCCCAGGTCATGGTAGTATCAAAGTGCGAATGATAGGGTGCAAAAGCTTCGGTTATCGGATCTTTTTGAGTGAAGTTGCCCAGATTTTCGCTACCCAGATAAATATCGAAATATTTGAATTTTCTGGTTACCTGTGCATTTATAATGATGTACTCCGGTGTAGTATCGTCTCTTTTGATTTTAGCTGGCATCTTGCTTTGGTTCGATAAACGTGCACTGCCGTTAAACTGTGTGGTGAAATCAAATTTCCATCTGTCGAAACGTGTTGCATACGAAAGTGTAATTAAGCCTTTGAATTTATTAACAAAAGGTCGTTGTTGCAACACATTGTTGATTATAGTTTTTACATCATTTATACGATATGCCACCAATAGCGTAAGTCTTTTGATGGGTTCCATGCTTAGTTGTGCCTGATAGCTGTTGGCATAAGACTGACCTTTTAAATTATAGAAATATGCTGTTGTTGGGATACTATCAAGATCTGCAATTACTTGATTCTCAAAATTAGTTCGATATAAATCTAAGTTAAATTCAGCTTTACGACCAAATAAAGCAAATTCTTTTGAAAAATTAATTCCGAAATTCAAAGCTTTTTCTTGTTTTAAATCACTTTCGAATACAAAATTTCGTTGGCTGGCAAGCAACGAAAGATTCTCAGAAATTAAATTTGCAGTTCGATAACCATATCCAATTGAGCCTCTTATAACTGTAAGTGCATCAATATGATAACGTGCATTTAAGCGGGGAGTGTAAAATGTACCGTATTTGTTGTGATGATCGGCTCTGATGCCGGCAATTACAGTTATTTTATCATTGTGCGAATAGGTATATTCAAAATATGCACCCGGAATAGATTCTTCTCTGTCGAGATTATAATAGTTATTTACCGAATGGTGTACTGTAAACAAATCGGAATTATTGAAAACCTGATAATTATAAACATAAAGTTTCTGATTATAGCTTTCTACATTGTTGTCGAGCATATAACTTAATCCGGTTGTAAATTTATGATCTTTGTTGCCTATTATTGATGAATATAACAAATTTGCATACAAAGTTCTTTCGCGACCGTAATAATTATTGATACCAAAGTATCCTTTTTGTTCGTGATTGGTGGCATTTACAATAATGGCAAGGCTTGTCAGTGGTCTGGACGGAAAGATGATGCCGTTTTTCCAGAATATTTCGCCTCGACGGGTAGTAAGATTAAAACCATAGGGTTGTGTCCATTTATTAATCTTTGCGGTATCGTCAACAAAGGTAGATTTGTCGTAATCCATAGTGCCGCCATCGCGGTGTTCTTCCATGTATTTTACACCAAAGCGTGAGGTAAACTTACCCGGTACCATATAATCCCAACGATTGAAAATGTTTATGGTATTTAGTTTGGGTAAATCCATAAAATTGTCGTTGTTGTTATCTATTTTCTGATTAAAATTATCGGTATGCAGCATAAGCATGGTGCTTAGTTTGTCGTTTAGTTTATATGCCGACACTACGTTGGTTTCGAAACGGGCTTTGTTATTGGCATAAATGTTTACAAAAAGTTTGTCGGAATTAGCCGGCTTTTTGTATTCCACATTTATTTGCCCTGTTATTGATTCGTATCCGTTTACTACCGATGATGTGCCTTTGGCTATTTGTATGGATTCCATCCATGAACCAGGTATATAATTTAAGCCAAAGGTAGAAGCCATGCCTCTTACAGAAGGGAAATTCTCAGTCTGAATCTGACTGTAAACCCCTGATAAACCTAACATTTGAATTTGTTTTGCTCCGGTAATGGCATCGCTGTACGAAACATCTACCGATGCATTGGTTTCGAAACTTTCTGAAAGATTACAACAAGCAGCTTTAAAAAGTTCGCCAGTGGTTATTACTTCTACTTTGCGTGCATTTAGTTTTGAGATATAGCTATCGTTTCGTACCGATATTTCTACAGCACTTAGTTGCTGATTTTCGCCAAGCAATTGGTGCGATATTCTGGTGTTTCCGTTTATAACAACGGTATCGGTTTTAAAGCCCAGCATTTTCATTATCAAACGTTGATCTTTGATGTCTTTTGCTGATATTTGAAATTTTCCATCAGTATTGGTAGTTGTACCTATGGTTGTTCCAATCCAGAAAACATTAACGCCAACCAAAGAGTTCTTTTCTTTTTTCTCGTTTATTTCATATATATTTCCGCTTATGTTTTGCGAAAACAATGATATGGTATTAATTAGCAATATGATTGCTGTTATTATTTTTATTTTCATTTTGTAAAATATTAAAATTAATTACTCTTCAGGACATGGCAATGCCCTAAACTTTCTTTACTATGTGTATTAGCAGAAAGAGTGGTGAGGAATTTTAATATTCTGAATAAAATAAATTAAATGTTTACCAAAGAAAAGCAGCGGAGGCGGATGGTAAACAGGAGAAATATCTTCGGCAATTTGTTTGCTGTTGTAAACATTACAAATATTGGAAATGTAAGGAACATTTGCAATAATTATTTTGTGAATAGAGAAACTATTGTTGTATTGAAAAGATATTTTGAGATATTTGTAGGTGTTTTTGCAACAATCGCTTTTGTTGAGGTTGTTTTGCGATTTGTTTTCGGCCATTTCGGCATGTTTTGCACAGCAGCAAGCGGGTTTTGCCTCTTCTTTCTCAATTTCGGTTTTGCATTTGTAATGATCGGTAAAGAACTTAAAGCTATCGGATTGAGACGAATTGCAATGATGAACAACAAAGCTTAATCCGGCCGAAGAAGCCAGAATAAGTACAACAGCCATTAAGCTGATTATATAGGTTGTTATTTTTTTCATCGTTGCAAAAGTAACAAGCAAAACCACAAAATGATTATAAGAAAAAGTTAAATATCATTAATAGTGATTAATATCAATAAATTTATTTTTGCCAACTAATCAGAATTTTCTCCCAACTCAATGAAAAACTGTTGAATACGCTTACGGATATCGTAGTTGCCCATACTCCCTGTTACGTACTAAGCCTCCGAAAACGTATTTATCCAAACTCCCCATTACTTACTACCTATCCGTAAGAGTATTTGCCTATACTCCCTATTACTTACTATATATCATTTAAAAATATTTTAGTTAATAAATCAATCAGACAAGTTGTTAGCAAAATATTTTATACACCAAATCATAAATTGCATTAAGAACTTTACAAACAAAAAGCTGATAGCAATTAACTACCGGCTTTTTGGTAAGCATAAAAAACAAGGTGTCTCAACAAGCCATTTCGTCTGCATTTTTCTTAGCCGAAAGCAGATTATAAGCAAGATTAGTAAATATAGGCATAAAAAACTATAATATTTATGTTTTTATTCATAGTATTACTTTTTAACTTTTTAATATCCTTATAGCATTAAAAACCGCAATTAAAGCCACTCCCATATCACCAAATACTGCTTCCCACATAGTGGCTACACCAAATACACCGAGAACTATGAAACCTAGCTTTACGCCCATTGCAAAATAGATGTTCTGCCAGACTATTTTCCTTGTTCTTTTTGCAACATCAATAGCTATGGAAACTTTAGACGGTGAATCGGTCATCAGCAACAATTCTTCGATTCTTGGATTGAGGGACATTTTACCGAACCATAGCTACAATACACGCAGCAGTCTCCTGGATGGGGTTTCAGAACGGTTTTGCAATTCTCGCATTCATAAAAGTATTGGCAAGCGTCTGTCGGCATTGTTTCTTCTTTCTCGTGTCCACAATTCGGGCATGTTATTGTTGATTGTAATATTACTACCATTTATTTTTATTTTTTGTCTGTTACAGAATAGCCTGTTGAGTTAATTGTTTTTTCAATTACGATAATATTTGTTTTGGAATTGTCAAACTCTACGATTGCGTTTCCGTTATCGTATGAAACGTTTGAACTTATTATTCCTGATAATTTATTCACTTCGTGATTTATGTGTTCGGCACAACTGTTGCAAGTCATCCCTCTAATTTTAAATTCAATTTTTTGAATATTGGATTTTTCATGCACAATGATTTGCTTTTCGGTTTTTGGGTAGAAAATGCTTGAATAGTATGGAAAGGCAAGTATAATAATTGTAAAGGCTGTTATAATTCCTAAAAATGTTTTTGTTTGAATAAATTTTGATTTTTCTTCTATTTCGCAGTTACAATCAATTTGTTTTTTAGGTTTCAGTTTTTGATACCATGCAAATCCAAGAAACAAAATTGTCGAGCCAATTAAATACGGTCTAAATGGTTCAAGCCAAGAAAAAGTTGAAGCAAGTCCACTAGCTCCTGCAATAAGAGCTAAAACGGGTGTTATGCAACATAAGGATGCCGCCATTGCTGTTAAAATCCCTACGCCGATAAGTTTATTTCCTGATTTCATAAGATTTTAAAAATTGTATTTTCTTGTATCCACATCATATATTTCAATTTATCAATAGATCATACCTGTAATATGTGATAAGGTATTGCATAAATCTATTTTTTCAGTATTCTGATCGCATTAAAAACAGCGATCAAAGCTACTCCCATGTCGCCAAAAACGGCCTCCCACATAGTGGCTATACCAAATACGCCAAGTATAATAAATATTGCCTTTACGCCCATAGCAAACAAGATATTCTGCCACACAATGTTTCTTGTTCTCTTTGCAACATCAATAGCTATGGAAACCTTCGAAGGCGAATCAGTCATCAGCACTACATCGGCGGTTTCGATTGCAGCATCAGAGCCAAGCGCGCCCATTGCTATTCCAATATCGGCACGGGCAATTACAGGAGCGTCATTTATCCCATCGCCAACAAAAGCTACCTTGCCCCCTTTGTTTTCAGACATCAAGGTTTCGATATGTTTTACCTTATCTTCGGGCAACAGTTCACAGAAGTATTTGTCAATACCTAATTTTTTGGCAAAGGCTGCGGCGGCAAACTGGTTGTCGCCGGTCAGCATTACCGTTTGAATATTTTTTGCTTTTAATTTATCAATCGCTTCAATGGCGTCATCTTTCAGTGTGTCCGAAATAATTATATAGCCCATATAAACCTTGTCAATAGCTATATGCACCACTGTTCCTTCCACATTACATACCGGGTGTTCAATGTTTTCTTTATGCAATAATTTATCATTACCTGCAAGAACGGTTTTTTCGTCAATTACGGCTTTAATGCCATGCCCCGAAATTTCTTCCACTTGTTTGATTCTGGCATGATCTATTTCTTTCGCATAAGCATCTGAAATTGATTTAGCAACCGGATGGTTTGAATTGGTTTCTGCATAAGCAGCATATTCTAATATTTGCTCCTTAGAAAAACCATTAGAAGTAACAACTTCCGAAACCTTAAACTCCCCCTTGGTGAGTGTGCCTGTTTTATCAAATACCACGGTTTTTACCTGTGTTAAAGCATCCAGAAAGTTGGAACCTTTCACCAAAATTCCTTTTCTCGAAGCGCTGCCAATGCCGCCGAAATATCCTAACGGAATGCTTATTACCAATGCACAGGGGCAGGAAATAACCAATACGACCAATGCACGGTAAATCCATTCGCCGAATGTTTGGCCGCTAACTAAAAGAGGCGGCAGAATGGCCAGTAACAGGGCGCTGATAACCACTACTGGCGTATAGTATTTGGCAAACGTGGTAATGAACTTTTCGGTTTCTGCTTTTTTAGAGGAGGCATTTTCGACCAGTTCCAGAATTTTCGATACAGACGATTCACTGAATATTTTGGTTACTTTGATTGTTAACACTCCGGTTTGATTAATCATTCCGGATAAAACAGTGTCTTTGTCCTTCACTTTTCTTGGCACACTTTCACCAGTCAAAGCCGAAGTATCGACAAATGAACTACCATTAATTACTTCGCCATCGAGGGGGATTCTCTCCCCGGCCTTTACGATAATTGTATCGCCAACCTGAATACTTTCCGGTGAAACCCTGGTTGATTCTCCATCTATCACTAGGTTTGCATATTCCGGTTTTATTTCTAGCAATGCTTTGATTGATTTTCGTGAACGGTTAACTGCAATATCCTGAAACAATTCGCCAACCACATAAAATAGCATTACCGCCACTGCTTCGGGCATTTGGTCTATTGCAAAAGCTCCAAGCGTGGCAATAGCCATTAAAAACTGTTCGTCAAAGAATTGACCCCTAATGATGTTTTTTACAGCCGATGAAATAACTTTCCAACCTACAATCAGATAACCTGTTCCGAACACTAAAAATTCGGCAATATGAAAAGGTGTGTTGTGGATTTCTTCTTCGAATACCATTCCGGCGATTAACAGTAGAAGCCCGGAAACTGCTTTAATAATGGTCCATTTATTTTCAACGAGTTCGCTTGTTGAAACTATCGCTTTCTCTTTATCACTGTCTTCTACTATAACTTCCGGCTCTATTTCTTTGATACGGGCTTTAACCTTTTCAAGATTATCGGTATCAATCGTCATGGTAGAATTTGCAAAATTCACGTTTACAAATTTTACTTCATCCAATTTTGTCAGGTATCCTTCAATCTTTGATGCACATGAAGCACAGTCAAGATTTTTTAACGTATATTTTTTCATAGTTGTGGTATTTATCGCTTTACAGACACCCTAATATTTTCGTTGTAAATTAGCTGACTGTATTTTTTTGTAAAGACCGCCCGGTTTGACGGGCAGTCTTTAAACTTACATTAGGCTATTCCATTTTCTAAACCTGTATTCACTTTGTAAACTTTCTCAACATCGATTACATAAACAATCCCATCACCGGGATTACCTGTCCGGCCTTTTTGAGAGATAATTTCAACAATCTTGTTAACATCAGTATCATTGCAAACAATTTCAATTTTGGCGACTTTACTGTCTGTAATTGAGAAATGGGTAGAAATTGAAGGTTCGTCTCCTTTAAAATGCCCTGTACCCTCTGCCATAGAAACTGATAAATTCGGATAACCAGCCTCAAGTAATTGATTTAATATATCATTCACTTTGAAGGGCTTTACAAATGCTTTTATTTCTTTCATAGTCGTATTTTTTTATTTGTGTTATTAACCGCAGGTCATCTCGCCAGCGTTCTTTTTTGCTGATAGTAATTTATATGCCCCTTTGGTTACGATTTTAACATTTTTAATATCGAAATTTTCTGGCAATTGTATTTCAGTAAAACCATCATTGGTATCACCTTTTGTTACTTCTATAAATCGGTATTCGGTAAATGGTTTACCTTCTTCTTCCTTATCTTTCTCAAAAGCAAAAATGAAATATTTATTGTCGAAAGAAACCACGGCATCGGCAGGTACAGAAGGAAGCTGTTTGTTGGTTTTTTCGATATGAGCAAGTACGTACATGCCAGGCAACACGTTGTTACATGGTTGCTGAATAGTTGCATACACTTTGTAGATTTTATCAGCATTAATTGATTTTCCTACCTGATAAATTACAGCTTTATGTTCATGTGCATCATTGTTGATAGTGAAGTGGGCAAACTGACCAATAGAAATGGTGTTTGCATCTTTTTCGAACAAACTCAATTCGAGCAATAAATTATCGGTGCCCACAATTTCAAACAATACATCAGTAGGCGAAACATATTTGCCCATGCTGATGTTGGCTGTTTTAACGTATCCGCTGATAGGCGAAACAAGTTTAATGGTTGCCGAAATAGCTTCTTCTGTAAGTGTAGCAGGATTAATGCCAATTACCTGTAATTTTTGCCCGACACCTTTAAGTTGTGCTTTAAGACTGCGGTATTCCGAAGTTATTTGTTGTACATTTTTTTCAGAATACACATCGTCTTTATAAAGTTCGGTGTGGCGTTTATATTCAGCTTCAGCAAATTCGTACTTATTTTTAATATCTAGGTAACTTTGCTGTAAATCGACAAACTCGGTATTCTGGATAATTGCAAGTGTTTGACCTTTAGAAACTGCACTGCCTGGTAACAAGTTTGACGTTTTTATAAATCCACCCAAAGGAACGCTCACAGAAGCTGAATTTTGCGGAGCGTTGGTAACAAAGCCGTTGGCTTTAATTACACCGCTTACTTGACGCATCTCAATTTTACCTAGCTGAATACCTGCAAGTTTTATTTGGTCGTCTCGTAACTCAACTATGTCTTCAGGGAGTACTTCAACTTCTCCTTCTGGTTCTCCCTTTGCGTGTGTTTCGGCAGCATGGCCATGTTCGTCAAGTTTTTTTTCATTACAGCCAAAAAAGACTGTTATACTTATCATTGCTAAAAGAATGATGCTAATTTTTAATATGTTCATAAAAGTTCTAAATTAAAATGTTTTTCCTGTAATAAAGTTAATTGAAATAATGGTTTGATTGTATCCGTTAAGTGCATCGAGATAGCTTTGTTTGATTGATAATGCACGGTTGAGCGAAAGGATATAATCGAGATAATCCATTGCACCCGCTTTGTAGCTGCGTGTGGCTTGCTCTATAATCAAATCGGCTTCGGGAACGGCTTGTTTTTCGTAGAACTCAACGCTGTTGTTGAACTTGCCGTACTCGCTCAAAAGAGCCTGATAACTACCCGAAAGCGATTTGGAGTAATACTCGGCGTTGGTGCTTGCTACCTGCTGTTTGATTTTTGCTGCCTTTGTTTTAGAGGTATAAGGAGCAAACCACAACGGAATGGCAATACCTGCCTGAATACCTGTAAAACGGTCGCCCGTGCCAAAGGTTCTGGGAATACCGTCAACATCCTGTGTGCCCTGCATGGTCTGGCTAAAGTAGCCAATGTTAAAATCGGGCATCATACGGCTGCGTTCCAAGTTTTTCTCGATACGGGCAATTTCAACCTGCTGTTGGGTATAACCTAAGGTTGGATTGGCAGAAATTGCCGAAGTGTCGGAAAGTGTAATAAACCCCGAACGGCGAAGTACGGTATCGGCAGGGATTAAACCGTAATCGACATTCAACAATGTTTGTAACCGCTGGTTGAGTATGCCAATATCGGCTGTGGTTTGTTGCAATTGGTTTTTAATTTCGAGGCTTTGCGAGCGGGCTGTAATCATTTCGAGGCGGTTTGTTTCGCCTGTTTTTGCCCTAAGTTCGGCAGCCCTTAAAAACCCCAAATACAAACTATCCTGATACTGCAAAAGTTTTTGTCTGGAATACAGGTAAGCCAATTGCCAATATACTTGTTTTACCTGTGTGGTAATTTCGAGCTGTGAGCTTTTTTGTTGCCATTCGCTACTTTTGACATTTGCATTTGCCAGTTTATTTTGATTGATATAAACCAATGGAAATGCAAAAGACTGCGATACAGCAAAACTATTGTCTTTGGTGTATGAGTTAAACTGACCGTACTGCCCTTCGATAGTGGTTTTTGGAATATCCCACGAAGCAGCTTTGAGTGCTTTTTGTGCATCGACCGAATAAGCAGCAGAACGAATCGCCAAATTACTATCTAAAGCTAATTGAATGGCATTCTGCAACGTAATTGGCTTGGCTTGCTGCGCTTCGGTTTTGTTATAAAAGAAAGTACCCAAAAGGACTAAAATCAAAGCCAACCCGCCAGTACTTAATTTCCTTCGTTTAGAAGTAAACTTGAAATTGCGTCTGCTGAAAATGATATAGAGGACGGGTAAAACCACCAGCGTTAGAAGCGTTGACGTGATAAGACCGCCAATAACCACGGTTGCCAGAGGTTTTTGCACTTCGGCACCTGCCGAGGATGACAAAGCCATAGGAAGGAAACCAAGCGATGCCACGGCAGCTGTCATTAACACGGGGCGTAAACGTGTTTTCAGGCCTTGTAATACCCGCTCCGTTATATCTGTAATGCCTTCCTTTTCGAGTCGGTTGAACTCTGCAATCAGCACAATACCATTGAGTACGGCAACCCCGAACAAGGCTATGAAACCAACACCTGCGGAAATGGAGAAGTTCATGTCGCGCAGCCACGGTGCAACCACCCCTCCAATGGCAGCCATAGGCACGGCTGAATAAA
>JAHEYQ010000030.1 GCA_023251515.1 Bacteroidales bacterium | reverse complement strand
TAAACTATAAGTTCTACCCCTTTGTAAAACGAAAATCTGTAGTACACAGTTCGGAACTCAAAAAAATTGAAACCTCATATTTACATAACTTTACGTCAGGATAAATGCAAAATGGGTTAATCGTTCAGTAGTGATAAAATTACAGAAAATTACAGAATTAAATAAATATAACCATAATTGAATCATTATTAAAAAAGATTAACACGAAGAAAATATTCTAATGTTTGAAATAAAAACAAATATAAATAAATGAAAGTTGTTATTCAAAGAGTTAATAAATCATCTGTTGAAATTGATGGCAAAATCCATAACACTATAAATAAAGGATTATTGATTTTATTGGGTATTGAAGAAAAAGACAATACTGAAGATATTATATGGCTGTGCAGCAAAATTGCAAGATTAAGAATATTTAATGATAACGAAGGGGTTATGAATTTATCAGTTACCGATGTAGGAGCAGAAATATTGTTAATCAGTCAGTTTACTTTACATTCTTCGACAAAAAAAGGAAATCGACCATCTTATACCAAAGCTGCCCGTCCGGAAACTGCAATATCTCTTTATAATGATTTTGCGGAGCAATTATCAATTACGTGTAATAAAACAGTAAAAACCGGTATTTTCGGAACTTACATGAAAGTAATGCTTGAAAATGACGGTCCTGTTACAATAATAATTGATACAAAAAACAAAGAATAAGTTTATTTTGGCAAAATTATAGTTTCATCGTTAAATGTTTTTTTTAAAAAATCATTAGAAATTTTATACGCATTCATTTTACTTTCATCAAATGGCTTACATAATCCTTGTATATCATTTTTATTTAAACTATTAGAAATCCATGACATTTCATTTTCGGGTGATAAAATAACAGGCATCCGCTTCTTTGTATTGTGAATAAATTCCATTAAAGGATTAGCCTGAGTAGTTAAAATTGAAAATCCGGAAATAATTTCGCCAGTTTCTGTATTTGTCCAATCTTCATAAATGCCAGCCATTGAGAATATTTCAACATCTTTTAAATGAATAAAATACGGAATTTTCTTTTTATTTTCATCTCTCCATTCAAAAAACCCAGTACTTGGTATCAAACATCTCTTTCTTTGAACTGACATTTTGAATGAAGGTTTTTCAAAAACTGTTTCTGAACGTGCATTTAATGTATTAATACGTATTTTTTCAGCATCAACAGAAGTTTTAATCCATTTGGGAATCAAACCCCATCTTAACAACTGTATTTCTTCAGGCTTTTCGCTTGTAACAACACTCCACATAGGAAAACTAAAAGCATTGGCATGATAAACATTTTCAAATTCAATTTGATAGTTTGCTTTAGCCTGATATCGGGCTAATAAAGCCTTAGCCTTTTGGGTCATCGAATTATGAAAGCACATAGGAATTCAAGTGTTGCTTGTAATAAGTATTATTAATCTAAAATTCATCCTTTTCAATAAATTTAAAAGGTAATTTTGCCATCTCAGACATTTGTTCGCCAGCTTCTTTCATATCATCATCATCTTTTTCATAACACCAGTTTACTTCAATTTTAATTCCACTTTGATAAAATTTACCTAAATTTTTAAGCAATGAAAGCAAAAATTTAGCAGAAGAAGAATTAAAATATGCTAATTTGATTGTAAAAATCTGATTTTCTTTGCCTTCTAAATTATTAAAATAATTGTCTATCCATATATGTATTGGCTCAAAAAAATCTTTCACATTTTCAGGTCTCGATTCACCTGATATATTAAAAGTTCTATCAGCAATATTGAAATAAATTTCAGGTGTAATATCAGTTGCTTTTATTATTAAATTTTCCATTTTTTATATAGTTATATTATTGACTACTACAGTTAATTCAAAAAATACAGTTTTATTATTATGATCAGCAAAATTATAAAACAATTGATTACCTGATTTTATTGCCATATCAATAAAACCAAGTCCGGCTCCTCCTTTCTCTGAGATATTGCCATTATCAATTATCTCTTCGTACATTTTTTTCAAACCATCTTTATCCAAACTATTTACGATATTAATATGATTGCTTAAAATATCAGTCTGTTCTATTGCTATCAGATTTTTTGTCTTAATATAAAACCGCTCATCACTCTGTATAAGAAAAATCTGTGGCAAAATGTCTGCATTTTCATTATCGATAATTGCATATTTGTGAATATTTTCGAGACATTCAATTAAAACATTAATTATCTTCTTCTTTATTACGTTTTTAATATCAATTTCGTTTATTATATCTTTAGCCTGATTTATCAACTTTTCAATTGTTTCAAAGTGATACTTACCTTTATATCTCAATAATGTTTTTTCTGGCATATGTTCTTTTTTTTGCAAAATTTCCAGACCAATTATCATAATATCATCATATTGATCTATACTACCTTTCCATTTGTAAAAACGAGATTCTATAATTTCTTTTTGCTTGGGCATAGGATGATTTTGAATATCAATCAGCATCTTTTTAAACTGACGACTCAAAAATTTCTTTCGATTCGGGCCACCAAACTGATCTACATATCCATCTGAAAATAAATAAATACTATCATTTATTTCTAATTCAATTTCTTTATTTACAAAACCTGTAAAATCTGAAGTAAAAATTTCACCAATCGAATGTGCATCCGCTTTTAATTCAATAAGTTCTCCTTTTCTAATTATATAAACAGGATTATGAGCTCCGGCATATTGCAAATTCAAATTCAATTTATCAATAAAGCATAGTGAAATATCCATACTATCCATTACAACATAATTATTATCAGATAACTGCAAAGTACTATTTAAATTTAATGTAAGTGAATTTAATATCTCTGAGGGTTTAGTCAATTTTTGTTCATTAATAGCTTGTTTCAATAAATTATAAGCCACAATACTCATAAATGCACCAGGAACTCCATGACCAGTACAATCTATAGCTGCAATAATTACTTTATTTTCATCATTTGCAACATTTGAAAACCAGTAAAAATCACCACTTACAATATCTTTAGGTTTAAATATCACAAAGTTATTGAAAAAATAATTCGTAATGCATTTTGAATTAGGTAAAATAGCATTTTGGATTTTTTGAGCATATAAAATACTATCTGTAATATGCTTTTTTTGTTCTATAATCTGATCTCTTTGCTGAATTGCAATATTTTTCTGGTTTTCAAGCTCCTCTTTTTTATTACTGATTTCTTTATTCTGAAATTCAAGCTTGAGATTAACTGCCTTTTTTTCAACAAATTGCTTATAAATTAATAAAGCAATAAAAAGAATTAGTATGAATCCAACAAAAATAATATACAAAATAACTCGCTGAAATTGAATGTCTTTTTCATTTTTTTTCAATTTCAATTCATTAAATTCACTTTGTTGATTGAGAAATGTGATCTCTTTTTTCTTTTTTTCAGTTTGATATTTGGTTTCTATTTCTGTAATCTGCTTATGGTTAGTTTCATTCATTAATGAATCTTTCAGAAAATTAGCTTCCGATATAGCTTCGTATGCCTTTTCAAAATCTTTTAAATTTGAATAAATATCTGCTTGAATCATCAGATTTTTAAAAATTAAATCTCTGTTGCCCATTTGCTTAGCTATTAAGAGACTGACTTTTGAATAATTTAAAGAAGTCTGAAATTCTTTTTTTCGGTTATAAATATCAGCAAAATGAAAATTACAAGATGCAATTCCCTCTTTACTTCCAATTTCCTGATTTATTTTCAATGCTTTTTTAAAATAATTCAACGCCTCATCATATTTCTTTTCTGAAATATGAATATTCCCAAGATTATTTAATGTATTTGCAATATTCTGTTTATTAATACTTTGAAATGCATAATTTAAAGCTTTATGATAATACTCAATAGCTTTTGAAATATTATTTGTATTTTCATAAACGACACCTATACTATTAAGAGTAATTGAAATTTCATTTTCATCTTTTAGTTCTAATTTCATCTTTAAAGATTGATTATAATAATCGAGTGCTTTATTATAATTATTCATCTTTAAAAAAACTCCTGCAATACTACTCAATGATTGGCTAACACCAAGTTTATTATTTAGTTCTTCTTCTATTTTTAATGATTTTTGATAAAATTCTATAGCTTTTTCATAATCTCCTTTTTTAAAATTTACAACACCAAGGTTTTCAATTGGTTTAGCCATTCCTCTTTTGTTTTTCAAACGAGTATGTATTTGCAATGATTTTGTAAAATAATCAATTGACTTATCATATTCACCCGTATTCATATAAATTAAACCAATGTTACTCAAGCTATTAGCAGCACCAATCTGATCCATATCTGCATTACGATACTTTACTGTTTTTTCCCAATAATATAGTGCTTTATTATAATCATTATTCAAATAGTGAATAACGCCCAACAAATACATAGAATTTGCTTGACCTTTTACATAATTAAGCGAAGATGATAATATATAACACTGATTAGCATAACTATAGCTATCATTAAAAGATCTACTTTTGTATTCTTCTGCTAATGAAAACAACAAATCTGCTTTTTCTATTCCTTTTTTAAAAGGTAAAATTCTTTCCAAACTGTCTGATTTCTGAACTTCAATAGCAAAAATACATGATATCATAGATATGATTATCATATTAAATATCAATATTTTAAAAACAAAACTTTTGGCTCTGATCATTTTTTTACTTCTAAAATTTATTTTCACTTTTAAAATGTAAATTTAATTCTTTTTTTTCATTAACATTAAAAAAAAAGCATTTAACATAAAATATATTGTATTTTTGCATTAATAAATAAATCTAATAAAAATAATCATGAAAAAGCTTTACATTTTATTTTTTGCTATAATTATTTCATCAATAATTATTTATTCATGCGACAAAGATAGTAATACAGCTAATTACACACAACAAACAGGGTTAGCTCAGGATTATGTTTTTGTACAAGGTATCTACAGTGATATTTTCAAATTAATATGTCTGGCTTCTGGCGATAGCTCATTAGCTGTAACAGGAATTGGTATGATTGGTGGTGCAAACGTTGTTTATGACTCAATAAATGACAAATACACTTTTAATTTTGGAAATATTAAATCTACAAATGGAAAATCAGGTTCTTTTGTTGCTGATTGCAACGGCGATTTCCAGGAACAAGGAACAAAAACCAGTATTTCTTTCAATAATTTTTATGTTGGAAATAGCAGAGTTGAAGGTTCAAATGACATTACGAATCAAGGGAAATTATCAAAAACTACTGGGGTAACAATTCAATATACTGATAGCATCACAAATGCAATCATTATTGAAGGCAATGACACCATTACATTTACAGCAGGTTATTCTGTTGCTTGGTCATTAAATTCGCCAACGAATCCATTAGATGATATTTATACATTTGGTGGTTCGATAAGTGGAAGTACCAACTCAAACAAGTCATTTTCAGCAACAATTTCATCAAATGCTTTAATTGTATTTTCACCTTCTTGTTCACACATTTTAAGCGGCATTATCAATATGGTTATGAATACCATAGATAGTAATAATGCACCTGTGGTTACCAATGTTACAGTAGATTTTATTCAGGGAGATGGACCTAATAATGATGGATGTAATAACCAAATCACAGTAACTACAAACGGAACAATAGCTTCATTTCCAATACAATAAAACCTTCAAACAAAAAGAGGCTGTCTAAAAAGGCTTAAATTGGCAATTTTACAAAATTAAATGTATTGATATTCAATATATTATTAACTTTGATAACCCATGAAATTGACTTTTTAGACAGCCCCTTTTTTTGTATAAACTAATAAAAATAATAAAACAAAACCTCATTAACAAATATAAAAATTTGAATATCAATTCTTTTCCAATATTTCTTTTAAATTACTTAAACCGATTTCAAAATCTTTTCCTATAAATTTCTCCATATTAAAAAACAATAGCATAAAATTCATTGGATATTTCATTTTACTACTAAAACCCCATTTTACTTTCGTATGATGTTCTGTAACCAAATCTGTAATTAAATAAACTGCTGCAATATTTTTAAAAGGTTTAATAAATCTAATTTCATAATCAATTATTTCATTTTCAATTATTTTAAGAATTTCCTGTTCGCCTTTTCCTACATTTTTGTTTAAACTTTCCCAGGAAGACACAAAGCCAACTTGGCCATCTGTGCCTCTATAAAATTTCTTCATTTCTGGATCCATAGTTGCCCATTTGCTGAAATTATCCTGATTTTTAAGAATTTTCAAATAATTAAATACTTCAATTATTGGTTTATTTATAATTATCTCTCTTTCAACTGCATATTCTTGTTTCAAAAACAAGCTTATTATTAAAACAAAGGCAATTAATACAAAAATAACAAATAATATTATAGTCAAAATATTCATATTGTAAAAAGTTTAATTCATTGAATAAATATAAATTAAACAATCAATTCAATATAAAGTTACAAATAAAGCAATTGAGCAAATATAATTTTATAATATTAATTATTAAAATACTAATTTAATATCAAACAACTGAAATTCTGCAAAATACAACAATCATTATATTAAAAATAAATAAAAATTATTTTTTTAACACAACTTAAATCCTTAATTTTGCAGCAAACTTTGAAATTTAATAAACAAAAAACATAGTGTTATGACAAAATCAGAACAAATCATGGAACTTGAGCATCATTACGGAGCTCATAATTACCACCCGCTACCAGTTGTACTTTCAAAAGGCGAAGGCGCTTTTGTTTGGGACGTTGAAGGCAAAAAATATTTCGACTTTTTATCTGCATATTCAGCAGTAAATCAAGGACATTGTCATCCAAAAATAATCAATGCACTTATTGAACAAGCCAAAACAATGACTTTGACTTCACGTGCATTTTATAATGATTGTTTAGGTCCGTACGAAAAATTTGTAACTGAATATTTCGGATTTGATAAAGTTTTACCAATGAATACCGGTGCTGAAGCTGATGAAACTGCTTTAAAACTTATCCGTAAATGGGCTTATACCAAAAAAGGTGTTGCTGAAAATGAAGCAAAAATTATTGTATGTAACGATAATTTCCACGGACGTACCATCAGTATCGTTTCTATGTCAACCGACCCTGATGCATATAACGGATTTGGTCCTTTTACTCCAGGATTTATCAAAATACCTTACAATGATATTCCTGCATTGGAAAAAGCATTGGAAGACCCAACAGTAGCTGGTTTCTTAGTTGAACCTATTCAGGGTGAAGCTGGTGTTTATGTTCCTGCTGAAGGTTATTTGAAAAAAGCTTATGATTTATGTAAAGCGAAAAACGTTTTATTTGTTGCTGACGAAGTTCAAACAGGTATTGCACGTACAGGTAAATTATTAGCATGTGATCATGAAGGAGTTAAACCAGATGTTTTAATTTTAGGTAAAGCATTATCAGGTGGTGTTATTCCTGTATCAGCGGTTTTAGCTAATGATGATATTATGCTTTGTATCAAACCGGGCGAACATGGTTCTACTTTTGGTGGCAATCCATTAGCTGCTAAAGTTGCTGTTGCTGCTTTAGAAGTTGTTAAAGAAGAAAAATTAGCCGAAAGAGCTGAATACTTAGGAAATATTTTCAGAGAAGAAATCCGTAAAATTGATTCAGAAATGATTGAATTGGTTAGAGGTAAAGGTCTGTTAAATGCGATTATCATTAAACCCAAAAACGGAAAAGAAGCATGGGATGTTTGCTTGAAAATGGCTGAAAACGGTCTGTTGGCAAAACCAACTCATGGTCATATCATTCGTTTTGCTCCACCTTTGGTTATTACTGAAGAACAATTAAAAGAAGCAGTTGAAATTATTAAAAAATCAATACTTTCTTTCTAATTATAAAATTTAATTAAAAAAGGCTATCAGGAAATCTGATGGCCTTTTTTTTATGCATATAGATAAATATTAATATGTTTTATAATCTGAATTAAAAACCGTACTTTTGCAAATTCATTTTTAAAGCAAACAAAAAATATTAATATGCAGAATATCAGAAATATTGCTATCATTGCTCACGTTGACCACGGAAAAACTACTCTGGTTGATAAAATTTTACATCAGGTAAAATTATTCAGAGAAAATCAGGCAATGGGAGATTTAATACTCGACAGCAATGATTTGGAGAGAGAAAGAGGAATTACAATTTTATCAAAAAACGTTTCAGTAAGATATAAAGGAATAAAAATCAACATTATAGACACTCCTGGCCACAGTGATTTCGGTGGCGAAGTAGAACGTGTTTTAAATATGGCTGATGGCGTATTACTTTTGGTTGATGCTTTTGAAGGTCCAATGCCTCAAACCCGCTTTGTACTTCAGAAAGCTTTGGCTTTGAATTTAAAACCTATTGTTGTAATTAATAAGGTTGACAAACCCAATTGTGATCCTATTTCAACCCATGAAGCTGTTTTCGATTTAATGTTTAATTTAGATGCTACAGAAGAGCAATTGAACTTCCCAACCGTTTATGGTTCTTCGAAAGAAGGCTGGATGTCAGCCGATTACACAAAACCAACAACTGATATCACCTATTTACTTGACACTATTATTGATTATATTCCTGATCCGATTTTTGATACAGGCAGTTTGCAAATGCAAATTACTTCTCTCGATTATTCTTCTTATGTTGGTAGAATTGCCGTAGGTCGTCTTACCAGAGGGATTATGAAATGGGGACAAAATGTTTCTTTGGTTAAACGCGATGGAAAGGTTGTAAAATCAAAGATTAAAGAACTTTATGTTTTTGAAGGCTTAGGCAAAGAAAAAATGAAAGAAGATGTTATGCCTGGCGAAATATGTGCAGTATTGGGTTTAGATGATTTTGAAATTGGCGATACCATTGCAGATTATGAAAATCCGGAAGCTCTCATTCCAATTGCAATTGACGAACCTACTATGAGTATGTTCTTCACTATCAACAACTCACCTTTCTTCGGTAAAGAAGGTAAATTTGTAACATCACGTCACTTAAGAGACCGTCTGTATAAAGAATTAGAGAAAAACTTAGCTTTAAAAGTAGAAGAAACCAATTCACCTGATGCCTATATAGTATATGGAAGAGGAATTCTGCATTTATCAATATTAATTGAAACCATGCGTCGCGAAGGTTATGAAATACAAGTAGGTCAACCCAGGGTACTTACCAAAGAAATTAATGGTGTTAAATGCGAACCTGTTGAATATCTGACAGTTCATGCACCTGAAGTTTCTGCCGGAAAAGTCATTGAATTGGTTACTCAACGTAAAGGTGAAATTATTCAGATTGAAACCAAAGCTGACCGTTTACATCTTGAATTTTCAATTCCATCACGTGGTATTATCGGATTAAGAAGTAATATTTTAACAGCTACTGAAGGCGAAGCTATTATGGCTCACCGTTTTAAAGCTTACGAACCTTGGAAAGGTGATATTGCTACCAAACGTAATGGTTCATTAATTGCAATGGAATCGGGTATGGCAATACCTTATGCTATTGATAAACTGCAAGATAGAGGTAATTTCTTTGTAAGTCCTAATGAACCAATTTATGCCGGACAAGTAATAGGTGAACATATCCGTCAGGACGATTTAGTTATTAACATAACCAAAACCAAGAAGTTAACCAATATGCGTGCTTCAGGCTCCGATGATAAAGTTTCAATTGTACCTGCAATTAAATATTCACTGGAAGAATATATGGAATTTATTATTGACGATGAATATTTGGAAATCACTCCTTTATCTTTAAGATTAAGAAAAATCCTTTTGGATGAAATTGATCGTAAACGACAAAAAAAGAGTGAATAATCTCAACATAATATTTTATAAAAGCCAATATTTTGATATTGGCTTTTTTTTTCGCCTTACACATAATAATGAAGCTAAAATAGAAGCATTTTTGAAAGCAAATTCATTAAGATAATATAAAAACTATCAAAAACAGCATCAAAATAATCATATTTAACACTATATTCAATTATATTAAATTTGTTATTAACAAGCCATTTTTACCATAAACTAACTGATAATATGAAATATATGAGTATTAAAAAACATAATCATATTTAGAATTAATATAAATTAAGGGTTTTTGCAATTTTTTTTCGTTTTGTTATTCAAATAACAACAAAATATTTTTAATTTTGAAGTCTCAATTGTTACTAAAATAACAATAAAGAAAACAATAATAATAACACATTAAAAAATATGGAGGATACTATGTCCAATATCGAAACCTTAATTAAAACCTTAGTTGAAAAACATGGCAAAACCAGAAATAGTCTGATGCCGGTTTTACAGGGAATTGTTAAAGAAGAACATTTCCTTTCAGAAGAAGCTATGATAGCTGTTGCAAAAGAATTAGATTTATCAGCAGCTGATGTTTATGGAACAGCTTCATTTTACACATTTCTTGATACAGTTCCCAGAGGGAAAAACATCATCAGAATCTGTAAAACAATTTCATGCCACATGAAAGGGAAAGATGAAATTATTGAAGCATTAGAAGATGTTCTAAAAATAAAAGTAGGCGAAACCACACATGACAAAAAATTCACATTATTAACTGCCAATTGCTTAGGCTGGTGTCATAAAGGTCCTGTTATGCTGGTAAATGATGAAGTTTTTCCGGAAATCAATCAACAAAAAGCAGTTGAAATAATTGAAGGAATTGCAAAAGCATCAAAATAAACATAGTTAAAAAATCAAACATTTTATAAAATGGAAAATAAGATCTTAAAAAAAGTTGATTATATCTTTCAGGAAAGCAGTATAAATGAAATTATTGATGTAGTAAGTAAAACCCTTACCAAATCACCGGATGATATTATTTTGGATATTATAGATTCTGGATTAAAAGGAAGAGGTGGAGCTGGTTTCCCAACTGGCTTAAAATGGAAATTTACTAAAAACGAAGATAATCCTGTAAAATATGTTATTTGTAATGCAGATGAAGGTGAGCCAGGAACATTTAAAGACAGAGAAATTCTTGATACTGTTGCAATTAAAGTTTTAGGCGGAATGACCATTTGTGGCTATTCAATAGGTGCAAAAGAAGGTTATATTTATTTAAGAGGCGAATACAATTTTTTACTTCCAAAATTAAATAAAATTGTTGATGATTTCAATAAGCAATTGAAATCGAAAGGTATTGATTTCAATATTTTCTTAAAATCAGGAAGTGGTGCTTATATTTGTGGTGAAGAAAGCGCTTTATTCGAATCTATGGAAGGAAAACGTGGCGAACCACGCAACAAACCTCCGTACCCGGCAGTATCAGGATATAACAGCAAACCAACTGTAATCAACAATGTAGAAACATTGGTTTATGTTACCATGATTTGTAAAATGGGAGTTGAAAGATTTAAAGAATTAGGAACAAAAGATTCAAGAGGAAGTAAAGTATTCTCTGTATCTGGCGACACTCCAACACCGGGAATTTATGAACTCGAATTAGGAATGCCATTGGCTGATTTTATTGAAGATTTTGGTGATGGTGATACCAAAGCAGTACAAGTTGGAGGTGCATCAGGACATTGCGTTCCACGTAAACATTTAAAAGAAACAATTATAGGATTCGAAGGAATTCCAACCGGTGGTTCTATGATGATTTTCAACAGTACACGCTCAATGTATAATGTATTACACGATTACCTTGAATTTTTCAATGAAGAATCATGCGGACAATGCACACCTTGCAGAGTTGGTTGTCAACAACTTCTCAAAGGTATTGAATCTGTTAAAAAAGGAGACAGAAAGCCACAATATCTTGATGAATTAAAGAAATTGGCTAATACAATGAAAGTTGCAGCTAAATGTGGACTAGGTCAATCTGTTGCAAATCCATTTAATTCAATAGTTGATAATTTCAGAGAAGAAATCATATATTAATACTTATTTGTAAACATTAAAAAATAAACAAAATGAGCGAATATTTAGTAAATCTAAAAATCAATAATATACCGGTATCAGTTAAAGAAGGAACTACAATTCTGGATGCCGCTAAAAAATTAAACTTCAATGTTCCAACACTTTGCAACCATCCAGATCTTAGTGTAGCTGGTAATTGCAGGGTTTGTGTAGTTGAAGTAAAAGGTGCACGTTTATTGGCTGCTTCATGTGCCACACCTGTATCAGAAGGTATGGAAGTATTGACAAACAGCGAAAAAGTAAGAACTGCACGCAAACACGTTATCGAATTATTATTATCTGAACATAATGCCGATTGTACCAAATGTTTTAAAAACGGCCATTGCGAATTACAGGATTTAGCTTCAGAATATCGCATTGGCGACCATGTATTTATTGATTTAGTGAAAGCAAAAGATAAAATTGCTGATATATCATCACCTTCAATTTCAAAAGATGATAGCAAATGTATCCGCTGTCAAAGATGTGTAAGAACCTGTGATGAACTTCAATCTGTTAGTGCTCTTGCGGTGGTAAAAAAAGGTGATCATCAAAAGATTTCAACTTTCATGAATAAACCTTTGCATGAAGTTGTTTGTACCAATTGTGGTCAGTGCATTAATCGTTGCCCTACCGGTGCTTTAACCGAAAGAACATATATAGAAGAAGTTTGGAAAGCCATTAATGATCCATTGAAACATGTTGTTGTTCAGACTGCACCAGCTGTTCGTATAGGTTTGGGTGAAGATCTAGGCTATGATCCAGGCGAAAGAGTTACCGGAAAAATGGTTGCTGCACTAAAACATATTGGTTTTGATTCAGTTCTGGATACCGATTTTACTGCCGACTTAACCATTATGGAAGAAGGTACAGAATTATTAACCCGCTTGAAAAAAGCTTTGGTTGATGGAGAAAAAGTAGCTTTACCTATGATGACTTCATGTTCACCGGGATGGATTAAATTTCAGGAACATATGTTCCCTGATTTATTAGATAATTTATCTACCTGTAAATCACCACAACAGATGTTTGGTGCATTAGCAAAAACATATTATGCAAAGAAAAAAGGAATTGATCCTAAAAATATGGTTTCAGTTTCGATAATGCCTTGTACTGCAAAGAAGTTTGAATGCGGAAGACCAGAAATGCGCGACAGTGGTTATCAGGACGTTGATTACGTTTTAACTACCCGTGAATTGGCAATGATGGTTAAGCAAGCAGGTATCAATTTTATGAAACTGGAAGATGAACATTATGACAGCATCATGGGTAATTCAACTGGTGCTGCAGTTATTTTTGGTGCTACCGGTGGTGTAATGGAAGCGGCTTTAAGAACTGCCTATGAAATAGTTACAGGTCGTGAAGTTCCTTTTACAAATTTAAATATTATGCCGCTAAGAGGTTTTGAAGGCGTAAAAGAGGCTAAAGTAATGATTAAAGATGTAAAACCTGAATGGAGTTTCCTTGAAGGAGCTGAACTTAGTGTTGCAATTGCTCATGGTTTGCATAATGCCAATACACTTATGAAAGCTGTAAGAGAAGGAAAAGCAAATTATCACTTTATTGAAGTAATGGGTTGTCCGGGTGGTTGCTTAGGTGGTGGAGGCCAACCTATTCCTACCAGTCCGGAAATTCGTTCAAAACGTGCTGAAGCTATTTACGGTGAAGATGAAGGTTTACCATTAAGAAAATCGCACGAAAATCCTGAAGTAATTCAGATTTATAAAGATTTTCTGGGCGAACCGCTTGGTCATAAATCACATGATTTACTTCATACACACTATAAACCGAGAATCAGATACTAGAACTATCTGAATTGAATAAACAATTTATTATGATAAAAGCAGTCGGAAATTTCCGGCTGCTTTTTTTTATATAAAGGGACTTTTAAAAAAAATCACAAAACTATTTATGCTTTAAATTCTTTAACAGCAGTTATCAGATCGGGTAAAACTTTTGATAAATCACCAACAATTCCATAATCAGCAGCTTCAAATATAGGAGCTTCCGGATCTTTATTAATTGCTACAATATATTTTGAATTGCTGATTCCACCCAAATGCTGAATAGCACCTGAAATTCCACAAGCTATATAAAGTGAAGGTGATAAAACTTTACCGGTTTGACCAACATGTTCTTCATGCGGACGCCAATGTTCATCAGCTACAGGACGCGAACAGGCTGTTGCAGCTCCAAGTAATGAAGCGAGTTCTTCAATGGGACCCCAGTTTTCGGGACCTTTCATTCCTCTTCCACCTGAAACTACAATATCAGCATCAGTTAATATTAATTTTCCTGATACTTTATTTACATCCATTAATTTGCACTTTTGATCAGAAAAATCCATATCGGTATCAAAACTTTCAATTACTGCATTTTTTGGATCCTCAAGCAAACCAAATGAATTTTGTAATAAACTCAGAATTTTAATATCTGAATTAATTTTAATATTTGCAAAAGCTTTAGATGTAAACACTTTCTTTCGGATTATAAACCCGTTTGTTAAATCCGGCTGCGCTATTACCGCTGTGGCCAAACCAGCTTTTAAACTAACAGACAAACGTGGCGACAGAGCTTTTCCTGTATTATTATGAGCAAAAAGTATAAGTTTTGCACCTACACTTTCAGTAACCTTAGCAAGAACAGAATTATAAAGCTGAGCATCAAAAAACGACAATTCGCTTTTGTTTACATTTATAATGCGATCGGCACCATAAAGCGCAAGCTTTTGTAATTCAGATTCTGCAACATTTCCGATACTCAAAGCTACTAATTCTGTATTTAGTTTTTTTGATAATTCTTTTCCATAAGAAATCAATTCGAAGGATAGTTTTTTAAATTTACCATCCCAATTTTCGGTATATACTAGTACTGACATATTTTCTTATTTTTTAATTATATAACTTTAGCTTCATTATGCAATAAATCAATCAATTCCTTTACATTTTCAGCATCAATTTTTCTACATGCTGCTTTTGCTTTTGGCAAATCAAAATCGACAAATTCAATCAATTGATTACAAGCTACGCCTTCTACCACAGTCAGCTGCTTTGTTCTGGCGGTCATTATGCCTCGCATTGATGGTATTTTTGGTTCAATCGCAATACCTTTCTGACCAATTAAAACAAAAGGTGTTTGAACTGAAAGCGTTTCGTTTCCTCCATCAATTTCGCGTTTTACCACAACTTTACCATCTTTAATTTCAAACATTGAAACTGAAGAAACAGAAGGTATTGCCAAAAACTCAGCCAACATCCCTCCTACGCTTCCGCCATTGTAATCGCTTGATTCGATACCACAAAAGATAATATCATATTTTTCTTTGGCAATATATTCTGATAATTGAAATGCAACTGAATATGAATCACTTGTATCAGAATTAATTCTGATTCCATTATCAGCTCCTATAGCCAGTGCTTTTCTGATACTTGCTTCAGCATCCGCACGACCCACATTTATTACAGTAACAGACTCAATATCTGCCGGCTGTGTTTCTTTCATTTCTATTGCTCTGGTAAGCGTTAACTCATCCCATGGATTTATAATCCATTGTACCCCGGCGGAATCAAACGCCTTATTATCAACAAATTTTATTTTTGTTGTCGTATCGGGTACATTATTTATACATACTAGTATTTTCATGTTTAATTTTTTAATCAGAAGATTGAAGCCGGAAGACCGAAGTAAAACCCCGTCAACAAACTTATTAACTTCTGATGATTATTTAATATTTGAAAAAATTGAATTACGAAGCTAACTTCGGTCTTCCAACTATTTAAGCAAACTTCTTGAAATAATTATTTTTTGAACTTCAGAAGTGCCTTCATAAATCTGAGTTAATTTGGCTTCACGCATCAATCTTTCAACGTGATATTCTTTTACATAGCCATAACCTCCATGAATCTGAACAGCTTCTGTTGTAACTTCCATTGCAATATCAGCACAATATTGTTTTGCCATAGCACTGGCTGTTCCATAAGGTAAATGCTGATCTTTAAGCCATGCAGCTTTCAAACAAAGGTTACGGGCATTTTCTATTTTTACAGCCATATCAGATAATTTGAATGCAACTGACTGATGATTAAAAATTTCGGTACCAAAAGCTTTGCGTTCTCTTGAATATTTCAAAGCACGTTCAAAAGCACCTGAAGCTATTCCCAATGCCTGTGAAGCAATACCGATTCTGCCACCATCCAATGTTTTCATTGCAAAAGTAAACCCAAATCCGTCCTCTCCTATTCTGTTTTCTTTAGGAACTTTTACATCGTTAAACATCACTGAATGTGTATCTGATGCACGCATTCCCATTTTGTTTTCGTGTGGTCCCAAAGTAATACCCGGTGTATCTTTATCAACGATAAAAGCATTAATTCCCTTGTGCTTTTTGTCAGGATAGGTCTGAGCAATAACCAAATAAGTTGATGCAAGATGTGCATTGGTTATCCAGTTTTTAGTACCATTAAAAAGATAGTAATCTCCTTTATCTTCAGCTGTTGTACGCTGAGAAGTTGCATCAGAACCAGCTTCGGGTTCTGAAAGCAGAAAAGCACCAATTTTTTCACCTCTTGCCAATGGTTTTAAATATTTTTCTTTTTGAAATTCGTTTGCAAAATTTTCCAATCCCCAGTTAACCAACGAATTGCAAACAGACATCAATACACTTATTGATGCATCAACTTTTGAAATTTCTTCCATTGCCAATACGTACGAAACCGTATCCATTCCTCCACCATCGTATTTGGGGTCGGTCATCATTCCTAAAAAACCCAATTCTGCCAGTTTCTTAATATGAGATGCCGATTGCACCGCATTATCATCTCTTTCGATTACATCAACTAATAATTCCCTTTCAGCAAAGTCTTTAGCAGCCTGCTGAATCATTAATTGTTCTTCAGTAAAATTAAAATCCATAATTGTAATTGTTTAATATAATTTTTAATTGTTTGTTTTCTTTTTCGTTATATAAACCTGTAAGGTTTTAAAAACCTGTCAGGTTTGTGTTTTAAAAACTTTTATTGTAATTTTTTTTAATAAATTCTGTTACTTTCTTATTTACCTCTGTTTCCTTTTCGAAATGAGGGAAATGACCGCAATCTGAAATATAGAGAATCTCAACTTCCGCATTTACATTGTCTTTGATGGTTTCTAATTGTTTATAACTTCCAAACTCATCATTTTCGCCTTGAATTGCCAAAACCGGAATATTTATATTTTTCAGATTTCTGATGATGTTCCAGATTTTAATATTATCTGTTAACCAAAGATTTATCCAGTTTTTTAATAAGCCTGAAGTCTTTTCACCATGATATTTTTGCAAACCTTTTAATAAAGCCGGATTTGAATGATAGGATTCCTTAACATTGCGAATTCCTTCAACAGTAATATCTTCCACTATCACATGAGAAGCTTCTGAAACAACAGCTAATACTTTTGATGGAAAAAATGAAGCAAAAAGCAAAGCAATTGTAGCTCCATCGCTATGACCCACTAAAATTAATTTATTATCAATTCCCAGATTATGAAGTAATTCCGGCAAATAAATCATAGCTTCGTCATGAAGATATGAAGTATTAAATTTGCGTTTTCGAACCGAAGATAAACCATAACCAATTCTATCATAAATAATTCCGGCCAAATTCAGAGAATCACAAATTTTTTGCGGATAATCTTTCATTTGTGCAATACTTCCAAGTCCATCATGCAAAAAAACCAATATAGCTTTATCAGATTCAATCAAATGATTGTTGATAAATTCATAATTGATAATATGTCCGCTAACTTCAATTTGCATCAGAAAGCCATTTTAATTAATTCATTTTTTGCTGAATAAAACGCTTGCATTATATCTTCTACAACATTGGCAGCAGGTTTTATATCATTAATTATTGCAGCAATTTGTCCGATTTCAAGTTCACCTTCTTCAAGTTCGCCTTCAAACATACCCCGCTTTGAACGACCTTTGCCTAACAAATCAGCAATTTGTTCTGATGTTGCACCAGAGTTTTCAAGACTTTCCATATCCTTAAAAAACTTGTTTTTAATTAAGCGGACAGGCATTAATTTCTTCATCGAAAGCAAAGTACCACCATCACCAGTTTCGAGTATCTGTTTTTTAAAGTTCTCATGTGCTGAAGATTCTGTAGTTGCAGCAAATCTACTTCCAATCTGCACACCATCAGCACCTAAAGCCATGGCCGCAAGCATTCCCCTACCGGTAGCAATACCACCTGCAGCAATTAATGGAATTGAAATTTGTTGCTTAATCTGCTGAATTAAAACCATCGTGGTTGTTTCCTCTCTACCATTGTGTCCGCCAGCTTCAAAACCCTCAGCCACAATTGCATCTACACCGGAATCTTCACATTTAACAGCAGATTTAATATTGGCAACTACATGAACTACTGTAATTCCGTTTTCTTTCAGAAAAGGAGTCCATTTTGCCGGGTTGCCTGCTGATGTAAAAACTATTTTCACACCTTCGTCAATCAGAATTTTAAAAACCTCTTCATTACCATGAAAAAGCAAAGGAATATTTACACCAAAAGCTTTATCAGTAGCTGCTTTGCATTTTCTGATGTGTTGCTGAAGTACATCGGGTTTCATTGAACCTGAACCTATTAATCCCAATCCTCCGGCATTGCTGACGGCAGCAGCCAGTTCCCAGCCACTGCACCAAATCATTCCACCCTGTACAATTGGATATTTAATATTGAATAAATCGCAAATCCGGTTCATTATCAGAAAATGTTTTTTTATTCTGCTTTTTTGTAAATAATTGAAACCAGACTTTTGTCGTCGCCACCCATATTTATGGTCATGCCATAAGGTCTATCGGCAGGAATCTGAATCTGAGCATCGCCAGCATTTCCGGTAAGTTGTTCCCAGATTGTAACAGCCTGATGTACTCCTGTTGCACCTGTTGGATGTCCCCAACCTATAAGTCCACCTGTTGTGTTAAATGGAATTTTTCCACCACGTGAGGTATGACCTTCCAGCACAAAATCAGGTCCTTTGCCATGTTCAGCAAAACCAATAGCTTCTGTAGCCATAATACCGGCAATTGAGAAACAATCATGACATTCAACCGTTGCCAGTTGTTCTTTGGTAATACCTGCATTTTCGAATGCTTTCTGTACAGTAGCTTTTGTTGTTGACAATATGGTAAAATCGTCTGGTGCTTTGGTTATATCTTCTTCTGCCTGAGCAAATCCTATTATTTCAATAGCCTGATTTTTAGGAATACCGCATCTTTTCAATCCTTCTTCCGATACCACTGCAATTGCAGATGCACCGTCTGAAACTTTTGAACAATCGAAAACATTGATACTATCTAAAAAGCTTCTGCCATTTGGTTCCATCATTCCCAATGCATTCAGATCTTTGTTTGTATTGTGATGCTCCTGAGCTGTAGGACAAAGACGGGCATTTTCTACTGCATTTACAAACCATTTTGCCATAGCCATACGGGTTTTTTCTTTACCAAATCTTTCGTAATAAACTTTGGCTCTGTCGTTGAACTTGCCAGGGAAGAAATAAGCATGACCATCTTTACGTTCTTTTGCCCATCCGGCTGCTGCCAGATAATCGGCACAGTAAATAGCTTTTACGGTATTCTGAACTTCAACTCCCACAACTAAAACCACATCAGCGGTTTCGGCAAGTATTGAGCGAATACCCGTTACCAATGCCAACGCACCGGTAGCACATGCACCTTCTACCCTTACAGCAGGTTTATGACGCAAACCTTCATCGATATAAGGGAAAAAAGCAGCCATATTTGCCTGACGATTAAAACGTGAAGCTATAAAATTACCAATTACACCTTCATCCACATTCTGAGCACCACCTATTTTCTGCAGTACTGCCTGTCCGGCTTCTTTCATATATTCTTCCAAACCCGGACGCTCTTTTTTCGGATTAAATTCTTTTCTTCCGGTTCCCATCGAAATGGTATTGTAACCGGCTACCATATATATTTTTTTTCTTAATTTCTGCATGATACTTTTCTCTTTATTAATTCATATAATTATTGATTGGACCATAAGCATGGAAAAATCCGGTTTTCAAAACGGTGTTTACATCTTCATCTGTAAATGCAACTTTGTCTGCTACGAGTTTTTCTGAAATGGCTTTCGAACGGAGGAAATACTTAACAGCAATTTCGGCTCCCATGGTTTTCATGCCTTTTAATTCAGAGAAATAAGTTTTGTAGAATTCATCCATTGGCTTACCTACTACAGCTTTCCATGGTTTTACACTCTGTGGCAAATTTCCCAGTTTTGTATCACAATCTGCTTGTAATGATGCAATTTCGATATAAGATTTTGAATTAATATCATATATGGCAGTAGGTTTTCCTTTTTCGTATTTGAGGAAACCATCTTTTTGAGAACCATCAGAATGTTGTCCGCCTCTTACTCCCAATTCCAACATTTTATCCAGCAAATTACTATGCAAATCTTCGTTTGGCAAATAAGGATTCATTACACTCATAATATAGCTACAAACATCAATTCCAACATAATCAATTAATTGAAATATCCCCATCGGACGAATTAAGAAATCCTGACTTACTTTGTTTATCATATAAACTGACTGTGCAAACGAATACTCTTTTGTAAGCATTTCTGCTTGCTGTATTCCGTATAAAGCATCGCGCATAAAATGTCCGTTGCCTATAAAACCAGCAAAATCGTGTGAAGGAACTACCGTTTTTCTAAGATTTTTTGAAAACAAAACTGCGAACTCATGTAATTCGGGCAATGTATTTTCTGCTTTAATTATTTCAACTAACTTCTGAACAGCAGGTGGATTATAAAAATGAACTCCCAATACCCTGCCGTTTAAACCGGCTTTTTTATCTAATTCGCTTATCGGAATAGATGATGTATTGGTAAAAAACCAAGGCTGATGTTTGCTATTTTGATTGATTTGCGAAAATATTTTTGCTTTTAAATCAGGATCTTCTTTTATGGCTTCAAATATCAAAGTTGAATTGTAAGTAACTTCCAGATTGGTACTTGGACGAATAATCAACAATACATCATGTATATATTCATTGATAATTTCACTGTTTTCAATCAAATCATGACGATTTGCATAAAAACTCCGCAACTGATTTACTTTTTTCTCAGCAGCTTTCAGCACCTGACTTTTGATGTATTTCATCAATCCGATTAAAGCCTCGCTTGATACATCTACTGCATTTAATACAAAACTTTTGTCTTTATTTTCGGGTTTCATACTTAAATCAGCCATTTCAAGTGCCGTAAGTAAAAGAATGCCACTACCCATTTTGCCGGCAGCACCCAAAACCGAAACATTTTCTAATTTTTCAGTATAATTCATTTTTTTCCCTTGTTTAATTATATAATAGTCATTAAATGACTTTATTAATATTTTCTGTTTGTAATTCTATTTCATTAATAATTGGCAGACGAGTCAATGGATGACTTTATTAATAGCCTTACCAGTTTGGTTTTCGTTTTTCCAGAAATGCTTTCATACCTTCTTCCGATTCGCCGTTTTGAAAGCTATAGCTAAAATAATTGGCTTCGAGTTCGCAACCTGCATCAAAACTCATATTAAAACCCTGTCGGGTAACCAATTTCACATTCTGAACAGCCAACTTGCCTTTTGAAGCAATTTTTTCGGCTATTTGCATACAATGTTCCATTAGCTTTTCATTTTCAACTACCTGCTGTACCAAACCAATACGCAATGCTTCAGCAGCATCAATAATATCGGCAGTCAAAAGCAAATGCAGAGCATTTCCAATACCTACCAAGCGAGATAAACGCTGAGTACCTGCATAACCTGGAATAAGGCCCAGATTAACTTCGGGTTGGCCGAATTTTGCTTTATCGGAAGCAATTCTGAAATCACACGACATTGCCAACTCGCAGCCTCCGCCTAATGCAAAACCATTAACAGCAGCTATAACAGGTATTTTTAAAGCTTCGATACGTTTGAAAACCATTTGCCCTTTCAACGAAAACTCAAGCGCTTTACGTTGCGATTTATCAGCCATTTCGGCAATATCGGCACCAGCTACAAATGCTTTTCCCTCTCCGGTAATAATTAAAACCTTCAGAAAATTATCTTTTTCTATTTCATTCATATAATGATTCAGCTCTGAAAAAACTTCGGAATTTAGCGCATTTAACGATTCGGGACGCGAAAGCTGTAAGACAGCTATCGACCCGTTAATTTGAATTTTAATGGTTTTATAATCCATGTTAACGTAAGTAAGTAATTATTTATCAAACAAATTATTCAGTATTGTATTAAAACAAAAAAAAACTAAAATGGTTGAATTGCTTTTTATTTATCAATTGTTTTAATAAAATAAATTAGTAAAAAATAAATAAATATCAATTCCTATTATATTTTAATAGAGTAGTAAAACAATAAAAACTAAATTACACCTTTACAATCAGCAGTTTAAACAATATAGCATTACAAAAAGCATTAATTCAACATATTACTATAAATAAACAATTTGGTTATAAATAAAAAATAATTCTAATTTTAACAAAAAAATTATACGGGTTTTTAATAACACATATATCAGTTTTACAGCTAGTTAATGGCATTTATAAAAAAATACAGATTAAAAACAGCATCATAATTATTAAGTAATTGAAAAATAAATTTTTAAAATAGTTGTTATGTAAATAATTATGTGTACTTTCGCCAAATCAATTTTATAATAATGAACAAAGGAACAGTAAAATTTTTTAATGAATCGAAAGGATTCGGTTTTATTAAAGACGCAGATTCAACGAAAGAATATTTCGTACATTCAAATGGTTTAAAAGAACGCATCAAAGAAAATGATGAAGTAACTTTTGAATTAGAAGAAGGAAGAAAAGGATTAAATGCAGTAAATGTTAAACTAGCTTAGTACATTACAAAATCATTTATATTTTTTAAACTCTGCATAATTGCAGAGTTTTTTTTTGCTTAAAAATTACCGGTTAATAGATACATCGGCAAGCTCAGTAACCGGAGAAATTAGCTTGCAGATAGGTGGGTAAAAATAAAATGAATAATACAGAAAAGTATTGCTTTATTTTTAGCCGCATATTGGCGATACAATGAAAATCAGCTTTTATCTGCATTTCTAATAGGAATCAGCGTTCGAATCCCCAAAAAGAACGATTTGGGGATTCGCGTTAAAAAGGATTCATCAGAAGCATATTTTATCCCTTTAAAATTATTGAAAATGGATTTTACATATTTTTTTTATGCTACAGCTTTAGCATCAGATGATAATTCTGTTATCTTATCAGCATGGAGACAACTTCACAGAGAACAATTTATCAATATCAAATCGATATTGGTAATTTTTTTATTTTTATGAAGCTATACACTTTCAATTTTTACAGAAGTCATCGTAAGTGAACCACCTACTGCTTTGTCGTTGAAAAAACTCAGGTTTTCATTTTCTTGTTTTAATGCCAAAACATAAAGTAATGGCAAATAATGTTCGGGAGATGGTATTGCCAGTTCAACTTCTCTGCCAAGCGAACGATAATTTATCAGTTGTTTATGATCGTTTGCCAGCATTAAGTTTTTCATCTTTTCATTGGCAATAGTAGCCCAATCGTAAGCAAACCCAATTTTATTCATATTTGTCCAATCAATTTTTCCTAAATTATGAACCAGATTTCCGCTTCCAATTATCAAAACTCCCTTTTTGCGAAGCTGATAAAGTTCTTTTGCCAATTCGTAATGGTATTGCGGAGGCTGAGAATAGTCGAGACTTAGCTGAACTATAGGAATATTGGCTTGTGGATAAAAGTGTTTTAATACCGACCAACAACCATGGTCGAGTCCCCATTGATTATCTAATCCGATTTCTGCTTTCTTTACTAAAGACTTAGTTTCGTCAGCCAAAACAGGACTTCCTTTTGCCGGATATTGCACATCGAATAATGACTGTGGAAATCCTCCAAAATCATGGATTGTTTTGGGTATAGGCATTGCTGTTACGAAACTGCCTTTGGTTTCCCAATGGGCAGATATACAAAGTACAGCACGTGGTTTTGGTATTGCAGCTGCCATATTGCGGAATCCTGTTACAAATTCGTTTTCTTCTATTGCATTCATCGGATTGCCGTGCCCTACAAATAATGCAGGCATTGTATTATTGTTTTCTGTATCTGAAAGTAATTCAAATATTTCTTTGTTACTCATTGCCATTATTGCTAAAGGGAACAGAATTGCTGACCCTAAAAATGATCGTCTGTTCATATTATTCTTTAATTTTACTTCTTTTTATTTGCTGATTAATTATATTGTGAGAATATAATAGTATTGTATTAAACCTGATATTTTAATACTTGTTCAAATTTATAGAAATTAATGGTTTTTTGGATTCAACCCATACGGGTTGGTAGCGTAAGCATATTATTTACCCCCAATTGGATTGGGGGTTATTCATATTTAGTCCTGCGGACATGTATTTGTTATATCATTTGACAAAACTATTCAATATCGGATATTCTTATTTCAGTTCTTGCTTTTTCTGATTGGGAATACAATATTTTGATTTGATTTAAGGTTTTTCTATCTGTTATTCAGATAATCGATTACAGAACTGATGTCTGCTTTGATAGGTTTTGGCATATTGATTACGGGCGATAGCGATTTTAAATCTTTTAAACCCGAACCGGTAAGCATTACTACATTTTTACTTCCCGTTTTTAGCAGATTCTGATTCCTGTAATTCAAATATCCTGCAAAAGCAGTAGCCGCTGCCGGCTCGGCAAAGATTCCGGTTTGTTTGCTTAACTGAACGGATGCCTGAATAATGCTTTCGTCGCTTACTGTGAGTATTTCGCCATTGTACTTTAGCAAAAAATCTTTTGCCATATAGAAGTTGCGTGGTATATCTACCGATATTGAATCGGCAATGGTATTGCTGGGATAGGTTTGCCAGTTTTCAGAATGGATATTGGCTGTCAGATTTTTGCTTTGTTCTGATTGCACTGCGATTATTATTGGCATCTTGTCGATAAAGCCCAATTTAAGCAAATCTTCAAATCCTTTGTAAACACCTGATATAATAACTCCATCGCCAACGGGTACAAAAATACGGTCGGGTATTTGCTGTTGCAACTGATCAAATATTTCGAACGAAACAGTCTTTTTCCCTTCAATAGTAAATGGATTGTAAGCGGTATTGCGGTTATACCAGCCAAAATGCCTTCCGGCTTCTATACTTAAATCGAAAGCCATATCGTAATTGCCATCCACAGGTACTATTCGTGCTCCATACATAATGATTTGGGTAAGTTTTGCCAGCGGTGCTTTTGCAGGTACAAATATTACGGCTTTCTGCTGTTGCGATGCACAGATACATGCCAGCGAAGAGCCTGCATTTCCGGTGGATGCTGCCACGATGGTACTGATATTATTTTCTTTTGCATAAGCTGATACCAAAACTGATGCACGATCTTTGAACGAAAAACTGGGATTTTGAGAATCGTCTTTTAAATATAATCCGAAATCTTTTTCAGCATCAATTTTGTACAAAGGAGTATTGCCAACACGGAGATATCCCATACTTGCAACAGATTGCAAAGGCAGCAGACTGAGATAGTTTTCTGCTTTCAGATTGGCAAAATTCTGTAATTTCCGAGCTGTTTCGCTGTAATTATATACAGTTTTTAATACGCCCTTTGGCGGTGTGTAAGTATTATTGTCTGCCTCGCATGCCGGACAAAAATAAGTAACTTCATTTGCCTGATATTCGGTATTGCAATTGATACATATATAATGGTATTTCGATGTCATGATTCTTGATTTTTGTACAAATTTATGAAAAAGATTGTTTAAAGATAGAAATTGTATCAAAAAAAACCTGACAGGTTTTGAAATCCTGTCAGGTTTTATCTTTTCTGACTGAATTAATAGATATTAATGAAAAAATATGCTACATTTTCTTTTTTATTTTATCTATTAACTTTGATGTTTCAGTATAATCATCCTCTTCTTTTTTTGCATATTCAATTGCTTTTTCTGCTTGTATAAGTGCATTTTTGTAATCGCCGAACTTGTATAGCAAACAGGCATATGTATCCAGATTTGAATATCTGCATTTTAAGTCTAATGATTTCTTAACCCATTCAACTGCTTTTTGCAAATTTTCTTTATCTGAATAAAACTCATAATAATCCCATGCAATTGAGTTTAATTCTTCAGAGCTGTTATTGTATTTTTCAAGATATTCTGCAAGAACTGCATTGTATTTTGTCTGATTATCCGTTTTTCGATAAAACTCCAACTTAGCATTTAAAACCAAATCATTATCAGTCTTTAATCCGGTAAAACGCCCATCCATTTCATGAAATTCAAATTTTTTATTATCTTTATATCTGTTAAAAACATCTAATATTTTATTAAAAAGCAATTCATCTTTAGTATTTATTGCTTTACGCATACTTTTTGTAGCAATCCAAACCAGACGTGTATCAATCTGATCTTTATCAAAATATCCTGAAAATATTTCTATGTTATTAAGCATTGTATTATAAGCCCTACAATCAAAAGGTATAAATGCTTCAAAATCTACCAGACAAAACTGATATATAAAGCGAATATTCTTCTCATTAAGCAAATCATTATCAGATTGTGTTGCTAAATAATCGGAAACATATTTTTGTTTTAATGAATTCATATCATCGAGCATATAACAATATTTATACATAAAAATACTATCTTTATTTTTAGTTTTATATTGTTCTTTCATGCTTTCGATGCTTAAATCTTTGTCAAATGAATTATTTCCAAACCTGATAAAGTCATCATTTTTTACTTTACCAATAATTTTTGATAAAACTGTCTTATTTTCATCTATAATTATAAAACAAGGTTGTAGTTTTACTTTATATTTTTCTGCAATTGGTTTTCCATACTCTTCCATTGTATTTACATCATAACAAATAAATTTACTATTGTAAAAATTGGCTACTTCCTTCTGAATAAATACAGAATCTTCCATCCATGTGCAGGCACCACATCCTTTGAAATGAAAATAAAGCAAAATTGGTTTGCTTTCTGCTTTTGATAAATTAAATATTTCATCAAATTTTACTTTGCGAAAAACTATTGTCGTATCGGCTGCTTTTGCAGTAAAATACATAGCAATAACGATAATAAAAAGAGTAATTTTTTTCATAAATTGTGTTTATTTTAAAACCCCTTCCGCAATATAAGTATTACAAAAGGGGTTTTGATTAATTATTATTCGCCGCTTATGTTTTCGGTTTCGTCTGTTTCTTTGCCATGGATGCGGCGGGTATTACGTGCTTTTAACAAAGTTTTGTAATATCCGAGCAGGTCATTTAGTTCTTTTGCCAAAGCAGTATAGTCCAGATTATCATATTCTGTACTCAGAAACTCTATTCCGTTGAAAAAGATAGTTAATGCCTTATCGGTTTCGGTACGGATTTTTATGGTTTCTACTTTCTCAGTTGTAGCAGCTTCTTCGGTGCGAAGCATAAATGTTTTTGCAAACTCAGTATTGATAATTTTTAACTGATCGAACAAAAAAGCCATATTTAATGCCAGTACTGCATCTTTTACAACTGTGTTGTTTTCGTAATCATCAAGCAAATCGTCAATACGTTTGGTTTCGGCATTGTAAGTATCAGTTGCTATATCGCGACCATGCTTATCGAGAAAGCGGTTTAATATTTCCACATTGGTTTTAATATTTGCTATGTTGATAGCAGAATAATTTACAGCCTGATTGATAATTGCACGCAAAATAGCATCACGTTCTTCGTCTGATTCCTGCAAACTTTTACTATGTTCGCTTTTGCTTTCCTGTGCACGGATTTTTTCTACTGCGGGCAAGCAATCATTCAATCTGTTAAATGATTTTTTCAGATGTAAGGCATCTACATCGTATTTGCTGCCAATTTCTAATGTTTGTTTGATAAATAAGGGATATTCGCTTACCTTGAGCAACCTGGTCCCAATTCTGTTAATGATAACTACCATATTAATTTTTCTTTAAGAAATAATTTTGTTTATTAGTGTTACAAAAATAACAATAATTTTAATAAAAAAAACATTTAAACAATATTTTTTTAAATAAATTTATTGCAATATAATTTTCAATATTCATTATTATTTTATATTGCATAATTTTTGGCTCATACTTGCTTTTTCGATGCGTTATTGGGCAAACTGGATTCAGTTCATGCTTTTTCGATGTGTTATTGGGCAAACTGGATTCAGTTCATGCTTTTTCGATGCGTTATTGAGTAAACTGAGTTCAGTTCATGCTTTTTCGATGTGTTATTGGGCAAACTGAGTTCAGTTCATCCTTTTTCGATGTGTTATTGAGCAAACTGGATTCAGTTCATGCTTTTTCAATGTGTAATTAGGCAAACTGGGTTCAGTTCATCCTTTTTCGATGTGTTATTGGGCAAACTGGATTCAGTTCATGCTTTTTCGATGCGTTATTGATTATCTTTTTTCAGCTAAAAGCATGAATTGTTTATTTTGTATTATCTTAATTTTTATTTAAAGCAAAACATATCAATATTTTTTATTAGCAGCAAGGCAAGTGTAATTTCTTTTGCAAAAAGCTTAATCCCATAAGGTTTGATATTATATTTTTATTATTTACCACCAATTATATTAAGACTTATGCATATATAGTCCTGCGGACTATATAATCTAATAAAATATATAAATAAAATAAGGTATTAATATTTAATAAACAGAGTTTAATTAATCAAACCTTACTTCGCCAACTTTATTCATCAGCTGAAGTATTTTTTGTTGTTTTCGTTTCAGAAAATCCTGAGGTTTATCGGGATGCCATTGGCGGGGATTGGGCAATATGGCGGCTATGAGTGCAGCTTCTTTTTTATTGAGATTTCTGGCAGATTTATTAAAATAAGTCTGGGCAGCCATTTCGGCACCATAAATACCATCGCCCATTTCAATAATATTAAGATATACTTCCATAATGCGTCTTTTGCTCCAGCAAAGTTCAATCATTCCGGTAAAATACACTTCAAAACCTTTGCGAACCCACGAACGGTCGGGCCACAAAAACACATTCTTGGCTGTTTGCTGCGAAATGGTACTGGCACCTCTCAACTTTCCACCTTTTTTATTAAGTTCGTTGGCTTTTCTTATAGCATCAAAATCGAAACCCCAATGCTCCTTAAAATTATTATCTTCCGAAGCCACCACAGCCTGCACCAGATAGGGCGAAATAGAATCTAATGATATCCACCTCTTTTTCATCACCACTTCCTTATCCGAAAAAATCATCCCTGTACTTCGTATCAGCATTAGCGGTGTAGCTGGCGGATTGATAAAAATATAAACCAAACAAGCTATAAGTGTAGATGCAAAAAAGAAAATCAATATTCTTTTAAAAAAAGTGATGAGTGAACCAAAAGAAAATTTTTGCTTTGCCATATCATTAAATTCGAAGGGCAAAATTAGAAATAATTTGGCAAAAACCTCAGAAAAAATCAATTTCAGCAGCAAAATAAAACGATACTAATAACGTTAGTAATAAAAAAAACGCAAATGATAAAAAAGAACAAAGCATTATTGTGGGTGGCAATCAGCACTGCCTTATTCACTTTATTATTCAATAATCAATGGATGGGCTTAAATGTACTGTTATTCGAAAGCCTGATTTTCGGCATATTATATTACAGCAAACAAATTAATCTGAAAAACAAAAACATAGTTTTTATAACATTAGCATATTTTATTACGGCTTTGGCTGTAGTTTTTGTAAATTCAACACTGGCAATATTTATTAATATTCTCATTTGCTTTATTGCTATCGGAATACTAATTTTCCCCGAAGCCAAATCGCTAACGACAAGTATGCAGTTGTCGTTTTACAATATATTTACATCGCAAAGTAATGCTTTGTACAATATCAGCAATTTAAACAAAGACAAAAAAGAAAGCAGCAGCAAATTCAGACGAATACGTATCTTCCTGATACCAATTGTAATCATCATCATTTTCTTGATAATTTACAGCAATTCAAACCCTGTTTTCGAGAACATAATTAGCAATATTATCGATAGTGTCAATAAATTTCTGAATAATCTGTTCAAATACATCGACCTCGACCTTAGCATCATCATCATATTGGGATTATTAAGCAGCAATATCATTTTCTTCCGAAAATCTGACTCAGATATTGAAATGAATGATAAAAACTCATCCGACTTTTTGCAACGTATCAGAAAAAGAGTATCGCGCCAATTAAACCTCAACAGCCTTACCAACGAATTAAAAGCCGCTATCTTTTTATTAGCAATTCTCAATATTATTATCCTCATTTTAAACACAATTGATATTTACTGGGTTTGGTTTAACTTCAGCTGGGACGGAGCTTTGCTAAAACAATTTGTGCACGAAGGTACTTATCTGCTTATTTTATCAATTATCATTTCAATAATTATTGTTTTGTATTATTTCAGAGGTAACCTCAACTTTTACAGGAACAATTTATGGTTAAAACGCCTTAGTTATGCATGGCTAATGCAAAACGCCATACTGGCAATAAGTGTGGGGATCCGCAATTACTGGTATATTTATTATTATTCGCTTGCTTATAAACGCATAGCTGTAATTGTATTTCTGATACTAACCTTATATGGTTTATATACCGTATATCAGAAAGTAAAAGATAAAAAATCAGCCTTTTATTTAATAAGAAGCAATCTGCGGTTTACAGTTCTGATGTTGGTAATCAGTTCGCTTTTCAACTGGGATACAATAATTGCCCGATATAACTTTTCACAGAGCCACCGTGCCTATGTCCATTTCGATTTTCTGGCTTCATTATCTTACAAAGCCCTACCCTATCTCGAAAAACCATTAGCCGAACTTACCGCTATAGAAAAGCATCAGAACAATACTTTCCCTTTAACCAGAGGACTTTATATTGATGCCATTGAATACAAAAACCGTATAGAAATAAAGAAGACAGACTTTAAAAAGCAATGGGAATCAAAAAGCATACTATCGTGGAATTATCCCGAATACATAGCCTATCAGAAACTATTCAACACCAATAAATAAAAATATGCTTAATTCAGATTAGGGATTTCAGGACTTTTCTATTATTCATTTACTCATTTAATCAATTATTCATTTAATCAATTATTCAATTACTCATTTAATCAATTAATAAAATCGTGTATTATAATAATTTTAACGAAATATATAATTGTATTTTATGTTTAAAATCTTACTTTTGCATACAAATTCGTATGTAAATGGAAAGTTATTTCAATAAATTCAAAGAACAGATTATTGGCAACGATTTGGAATTTGAAACACCTTATGGAGTTAAAAAAATGATTTATGCCGACTGGATTGCCAGTGGCAGGCTTTATGCACCTATCGAAAAGCAAATGACTGAAGTTTTTGGTCCTTATGTTGGTAATACCCACACCGAAACCAGCGAAACCGGCACTATGATGACCAAATCTTATCATCTGGCTCAGAAAAAAATAAAACAACATGTAAATGCTGGCCCCGATGATGTAATTATTACTTTCGGTTTTGGCATGACTTCGGTTGTAAATAAATTACAACGAATATTAGGATTAAAGTTCTGTGGAAATTTAGCTGGTAAGCCCTGTTTAAAAGATAGCGAACCACCCGTAGTTTTCATTACTCATATGGAACACCATTCCAACCATACTTCCTGGTTCGAAACCTCTGCTGAAGTAGTTTTACTAAAACCGGATAAGGATTTATTGGTCGATTTGGATGAATTAAAAGCACAACTCGAGAAATATAAAGACCGTAAATTTAAAATAGGATCTTTTACAGCTTGTTCAAATGTTACAGGTATAACCACACCTTATCATCAGATGGCTAAACTTATGCACGAATATGGCGGTGTTTGCTTTGTTGACTTTGCAGCATCAGCACCTTACGTAGATATAAATATGCATCCTGAAGATCCTATGGAAAAACTGGATGCAGTAATGTTCTCGCCACATAAGTTTCTGGGAGGTCCCGGCACCAGCGGAGTTTTGGTATTTGATTCATCCTTATATCACAACCAAACACCTGACCAACCCGGTGGTGGTACAGTTGACTGGACAAATGCCTGGGGCGAATATAAATACATTGATGATATTGAAGCCAGAGAAGATGGTGGCACACCAGGCTTCCTGCAAGCCATAAAAACAGCACTCTGTATAGAATTAAAAAATCAGATAGGTACAGAAAATATCCGTAAACGCGAAGATGAACTATTAAAAATTGTTTTCGAAGAATTTCCTAAAATACCTAATTTACATATATTAGCAGATAATGTGAAACATCGTTTGGGAATTGTATCTTTTTATATTGAAGATTTACATTTCAATCTGCTTGTAAAATTGCTAAACGACAGGTTTGGAGTACAGGTAAGAGGAGGTTGTGCCTGTGCCGGTACTTACGGACATTTTTTGTTAGATGTAAGTTATGAAAAATCGAAAAAGATAACAACATTGATTAATCATGGAGATTTATCTAAAAAACCGGGTTGGGTCAGATTATCATTACATCCAACCATGAAAACAGAAGAATTATATTTCATTATAGATGCTATAAAACAAATAACCGAGAATTATAAAATCTGGAGCGAAGATTATATTTATGATAAACATACCAACGAATTTCAGCATAAAACAAATAACAATATAGCTGACAAAAGATTAGCTAACTGGTATAACATATAAATTTCTACTAACCGGATAAGTTTATATTTAAAAGTCTTATTCGGTTAGTTCTTCAATATAATCAATGGTATCGTTATCAAAATCTATTGAATTCTTCTTTTTCCCAAATTTAAAAGCAAAACCAATGTTAATAAACAAATTGCTTTGGATTTTCGACTTAAAATAATTTACTGGTTCTTTGTTTATTTCCGATTTTATATCAGAGAAATAGATAGTTCTGTTTCCTTCTCTGCCAATACTTGCATTCAATAACAAATTGGAATTCAATCTGTATTTAGCATTAATGGCAAAAACATTCGCTCTTTTCCTAAACAGCATTTCTTCTTTAGATTGTCCAAATAAATTGTTTTTATTTGTATAATAACTAATTGCCCCTGAAGCATTAAATTTAGCATCAAACCATAATTTATCATTGACCTTGTATTGCGTACTTATGTGAAACGGAAGAAATACAATTAGTTTCCATTTATCTGCAAATTGATATTTCAGACCAGCAACAGGCAAAATTGCAGCATAACCAAAAGAATATTTATAACTCAAACCCAGATGATAATTAAATCTACGATTTACCATTCTATTAAACAAAAAAACACCTGAAAATCGCGGTTTCGGATTAGAAATACTAAATTCATCTTCAAAAAAGTTACTACTAATTTTAGTCAGCCAGATATTCTTATTACCTGTAAAATACAAAGCTCTAAGCCCAAAACTGATATTGTATAAATCATTATTAGCAGCTAAAAACCCAATATGATTATATATAATTGTATTGTTATTTTGAAAACTAAAACCATAGAAAGCAGTTTTCCCAACTCTATTCTTAAAATAATGATTATAAACCGGCAAATTAAATCCTAAACTAAATTCATTTGAATTGAATTTACCAACAGTATCAATAAAATCAGCATTTAATGTTGTTCTAAAATTAGATTTTATTGAAAATGAATTCAGATTAGTGCTTTGAGCATTTGATTTTGTTAAAAACAAAAAAAATGAAAATACGAAAACAATAAAAAGCTTGATTTTTGCCATATTTAAATATTTAAACCCCTTTTGCGGATTAGTTTAGATAAATAAAAAATAATAAAGTTTAATTGAAATCAGAACAAATACAAATTTTCTTATTGCTTCAAAACTTTTTGAGTAGAAGTTTTGTTGCCTGAGGTAATTCTTACGATATAAATACCCGTTGTTAATACCGACAAATTATTAATAGTAATAGAATTATATCCCTGATGACGTGGCAAATCATTTACTAAAAACAATCTCTCTCCTTTGAGATTAAAAATTTCAACTCTTACATTTTGGCTATCCAATGAATTGTAAGCAATATATAAAACATCATTAAACGGATTTGGAAAAACATTAAAACTATTATCTTTATCAAAATTATAAATATTGTTGCCCGAAAGTAAAATGGCTGCAACAGGGAAATTAGGAATTCCATTACCCAGCAAACTATCAGGTGCATAATATTGCGAAGAACTCATTCTAATTGCATCAATAATATCCTGATTGGTTTTTTGAGGAAAAGCCTGCCATAAACAAGCTGTCATGCCACAAATAATTGGCGAAGCAAAAGAAGTTCCGTTTCCAGCAGAAACACCACCACCTGTTGCTATTACAGATCCTTCTCCAAGCGCAGCAACGGTTGGCTTTATTCGGTTATCATAAGTAGGTCCTATTGAACTAAAAGCTGCATAATTTCCCATATTATTCACAGCTCCAACTGTAATAATACTATCAGCATCAGCCGGAGCACCAATATAATTCCACCAACTACCACCCGAATTTCCTGCACTATTTACAACAAGTATTCCTTTTCTTGCCGCTATTGTTGCTGCTTGAGTTACACGGGTAGTTCTTCCATCCATATCAGAATAAGAATGACTCATTGATTGATCATCAAAAGTAGTATAACCTAAAGATGAATTTATTATATCAGCACCAATGCTATCAGCAAATTCGGCACCGGCTGCCCAATTATCTTCTTCAATCAGATTTTCAGAAGTAGCATCTTCTGTTCTTAAAAGCCAATAATCTGCTTTTGGAGCCGTACCAATCATTTGTCCCGGCAAATTAGCTCCCATGGTTGATAAAACCATCATTCCATGTGTTGCTTCATTAAAAACATTATTACCGGGCATCACAAAATCGCGGGTTCCTAATATTTGACCATTCAACCACAAACTATCAAAAACATTCATTGCATCCACCTGATAAAAACCGGCATCTAAAACAGCTATACTCATTCCCTGTCCCATAAAACCTTGATTATGCAATGAAATCCCTTGCAACATATTAATCTGAAGAAAAGCCTGACCATAATCCATACTTTTCAATGTAACATAATCTTCATTTTCAACAAATTCTCTATTGTTTACAGTGTATTTGTTATTCAATTGCTGCGGATTAAAATAAATATTTTTAATTTCATTAATATTTTTGTTTGAAGTCTTTTTCTTTTTACTTAATGAAATAACAAGGTCTGCACTTTTCACAAAACCAAAAGATCTGACTGTACTCAATATTGCAGTATCAGCCATTGAAACTATAATTGAATTAAACCATCTGGATTGATTTATTACATTAATACCCAAATTGCTGATACTATCAATATAAAAAGAATTAACAGGTATATCCAGTTGGTTTACAGGAATACCTTGATTTTGTCGACGGTTTAATGCTTTTTGAGTTAGAAATGCAGAAGGATTTAATAAGGAATAAGACGAATTGTTTTTGTCTTTAAAACTAATTCTATACTTATACATAAATGCCCCTGATTGAGAGAAACCAGAATATACAGTAATTAATAATGAAAAAAGAAAAATTATTCTTTTCATATCTACAACAATATTAAATTCAGTTAAATTATTTGCAAAGTAAGCATTTTTTTTATTAGCTTCTTTGATTTTAGTATCATTTATAAAAAAAATAACAGAGTTTTATCAGGTTTTAACTAATTTAGCAATTCATTATTTTCTTTATACTATAAATATAAATAACAATTAAACAACTGTTTATGTTTAATAAAATTACAATTTTATCTTTTTTCATTTTTTTAAGTTCATTTGCATTTTCACAAAAGAAAACATCAAACGCCAATATCGGAGACAAAAATATTGCTAAACAATACTTTGATAATCAAAACTATAAACTTGCTTTAGATGAGTATTTATTACTACTAAAAGCAGATAGCAACAATTCTGCTTATCAGTATAACACTGCCGTTTGTATTTTAAATTGCAATGTTGACAAACAAAAAGCAATCAGCTTATTAGAAAAAGTAGTTAAACAGAGTAAATTTGACCTAAATGCATTTTATTTTTTGGGTCGAGCTTATCAATTAAACAACAAATTTGATGAAGCCATAAGTGCGTTTGAAAAATATGAATCTTCAGTAAAAAAAGACTTGAATTACATTCCTGCAAAACGTCAGATGGAAATGTGTGATAATGCCAAAGAATTAATCAGCAAACCATTAAATGTAATAATCGAAAATCTAGGAAATGATATTAACTCTAATTCACCTGATTATAATCCCTTTATAAGTGAAGACGAAAGTTATATGGTTTTCTCCTCAAAAAGAGCCGGAAATTTAGGAAACTTAATTGACAATGAAGGTTATAATACTTCAGATATTTTTTCCTCAGAAAATAATGGAAACTGGACAAAACCCAAAAGATTACCTCCAATTATCAATTCTCCATTATCTGATGATTGCAGCGGATTAACAGCTGATGGCACGACAATGTCAATACGTTATGACAATAATAAAATGTTGGGTGATATCATGTTTTCCGAATTGAAAGGAAAAAGCTTTTTGCGACCGATGAATGCAAGTGCAGTTATCAATACAAATTTTGAAGAATCGGCTGCATGCCTTTCACCCGACAAACAAACCATGTATTTTTCGAGTAACAGAGAAGGCGGAATTGGTGGAAAAGACCTTTATTATTCAAAAAGATTACCTTCGGGTGATTGGTCACAAGCTGTAAATATGGGTTCAAGTATCAATACAGAATATGATGAAGATTTCCCGTATGTAGCTCCTGATGGTGAAACAATTTATTTTTGCTCAACCGGACACAATAGCATGGGTGGTTTTGACATTTTCTCAACAAAAATAGATAAAGAAACCTTTACTTTTTCAGATGCCGTAAACATTGGCTATCCGATTAATACACCTGAAGATGAAAAAACAATTTCATTTACCAAATCAGGTAAATTTGCGTATTTTTCTGCTTTCAGAAAAGATGGTTTTGGTGATAGAGATATTTACAGAATAGTATTTAATGATATTGAAGCTTCTCAAACTGCCATTGTTGGAATTATTAATTTCGGAGAAACAGTGGTTCAAGAGCAAAATGAAGCTTCAGAAGAAAATACTGAAACTGAAGAAAATAAACCAAAAGCTACAAAACAGGCTGTTGTAAATGAAAACTATAATGTAAAAATTACTGCCATTGACAAAAAAAACAAAGCAGTAAAAGGGAAATATGCTCCCAACAAACAATCAAACAGATTTGTAATATTGCTTAATCCGGGCAACTACATCTTAAAGTTTGAAGCCAATGGTTTTAAAACTTTGGAAACAGAAATAAACATTCCAAATAAAGAACAAAATTTTACAGAAATAAATAAAGATATAACACTTAATAAATCAACAGAATAATGGAATTAAAACTAAACCGTCCTTTGGCTATTTTCGATTTGGAAACAACAGGCGTAAATGTCGGAAGCGACAGAATTGTTGAAATTAGTATTTTGAGAGTAAATCTGAATGGAAGCACAGATATCAAAACGATGCTGATTAATCCAACCATTCCTATTCCTCCAGAAGTTACAGCCATACACCACATTACAGATGAGGATGTAAAAGACAAGCCTAGTTTTGATGAAGTAGCAAATGAATTAAATCAATTTTTGGCAAACTGTGATTTAGCTGGTTTTAATTCAAATAAATTTGATATTCCATTGTTGGTTGAAGAATTTTTAAGAGCAGAAGTTGACTTTGAAATTAAAAACAGAAGGTTTATAGATGTCATGAATATTTTTCATAAAATGGAACCTCGAAATTTGTCGGCAGCATATAAATTCTACTGCAATGCAAGCCTCGAAAATGCGCACAGTGCTGAAGCGGATACCATTGCCACTTATGAAATTCTAAAAGCTCAATTAGAAAAATATCAGGATATTGAATACAAAGATAAGAATGGGAAAATTTCAAAACCGATTCAAAACGATGTGAAAGCATTACATGACTTTTCATTTCAGAATAAGAATGCCGACATGGTAGGTCATTTGATTTATGATGAAAAAAATGTTGAAGTATTTAATTTTGGAAAATACAAAGGCAAATCTGTTGAAGAAGTGTTTAAAAAAGAACCATCATATTACGATTGGATGATGAAAAGCCAGTTTCCTCTTACTACAAAAAAAGCTATAACTGTAATAAAATTAAGAAGTTTTAATAACAGATAATATTCTATGAAAATAATTTGTATTGGGCGTAACTATGCCGAACATGCTAAAGAACTAAATAATCCATTGCCAAAAGAGCCGGTTTTCTTTTTGAAACCCGACACTTGTCTTATCCAGAAGAATCAGCCTTTTTTTTATCCTGATTTTTCAAATGAAATTCATTTTGAAACGGAAATTGTAGTCAGGATAAATAAAATAGGAAAGCATATTCAAAGAAAGTTTGCACATACGTATTATTCCGAAATCGGGATTGGTATTGATTTTACTGCCCGCGACCTGCAACAGAAATGCAAAGAAAAAGGATTACCCTGGGAAATAGCCAAAGCTTTTGATAATGCTGCACCTATTAGTAAATTTGTTGACATTTCAAAATTCGATAATATTCAGAATATTAATTTCCATCTGGATATAAATGGGAAAACGGTTCAGAACGGAAATACTGCCGATATGATTTTTAAAGTGGATGAAATTATTGAATATGTTTCAAAATTTATTACACTCAAAATAGGTGATCTGATATTTACCGGAACACCTGCTGGTGTTGGCCCTGTTAAAATAGGCGATAAACTTGAAGCTTTTATTGAAGACGATTTTTTGCTGAAAGTAGATATCAGATAAATAAAGAAGTATTTATTATCTGATAAAAGATACTTTTATTTTTTAATTCTTCCGGTTTTGTAAAAATAGGTTTTGTAATAGTTTTCGTCTAAACTATTAATAATAACTCCTTTGGATGTAGTGGAATGAACAAAATGATTTTTGCTGATGTAAATTCCTACATGTGATATTTTTTCTGACTTAATTTTAAAGAAAACCAAATCGCCCGATTGCAATTTTGCAATTTCGATTTCTTCAGATTGCTTTTGCATATCTTCCGATTTACGTGGCAGAGTTATATTATAATAATCGTTGTAAAATGCTGAAACAAAACACGAACAATCGGTTCCATCTTTTGAACATCCACCATATTTATAAGGAACTCCAAGCCAGGAATCAACAATATCTAAAAAGCGGATATCTTCATCTCCACTTAATTCATAACCCATTTTTTTTGAGTAACTATGATACCAAAAAGAATTGGCTGTTTTTTTATTATCATTAGAATCTTTACCTAATTTTTTAATCTTTGTAGTTGATTTGCATTGAACAAACAACAAACCAATCAATAGCAGGCAAATAATATTTACTCTTTTTACCATACATGCTGATTTTGTTGCATGCTTGAATGAAATAAACGGGAAAGTATTTTATCGAAAAACAATAAACCTAAAACCGAAACGGCAATAACTCCAACTATTAAATTGGATTTTATATAAAAAGAAACTGAATTAATTAATTCGAGGTAGGGTTTTATTAAGTTTAAAGCGCTTTTATGATTGACAAATGAGAAATATTGAGGGAAAATAAAATATAATATCACAAATGAAAAAACCAAAGTAATTAAACTCAGGCTAAGGTAATTTTTTGAAAGAAAATTTTCTTTAACAGCAAAAGTTTGATGAATACTTGCTGTATTAATTTTCGACATAATATTATAGGTAAAATCAGCAGAAGGTTCTTCTAATGTTGATTTGTTTAATAGCTTTTGCAGCAATGGATCTTTTTCTATAAAATCATTCATATTAATGTATTAACCTCATTATTCAATAATTGTTTGAGTTCGTCATAAAGTTTTTTGCGACTGCGATGTAGTTTAACTTTTACATTTGATTCGCTTAAGCCGGTAATCTCGCTTACTTCTTCTATTGAACTCTCGTTGAGATAAAACAAAGTAACGATTGCGCTATCTTCTTCTGACAGTTTTGCCAGAGCCAGATTAATGTAACGGGTCTGGTCTTCAGAAGCTAAATAGTTTAAATCGCGACTTATTTCTCCCACTGTAAAATTATTAATTATTTCATCATCCAAATCATTTTGTGCAATATTTTTTTTCCTTATTTTGGAAATAGCCTGATTGTATACAATCCGGTAAAGCCATGTAGAAAATTTTGATTTGCCTTCAAAGTCATTTAATGAATAATAAACCTTCAAAAAAGCATCCTGGATAACTTCTTCGGCATCTTCTCTGTTGCGTGTAATTCGCAGTGCAACATTAAATGCCATAGTCTTATGCTTATTGATAAGCATTGAATATGCATTGGTGTTGCCACTGCGGATTTGCTCCAGATAAAATTGATCATCCTTATATGCCATTTTGCTTTTTGACGCTTGTTGGTTAATACAGGTTACAAATTTACAAAACCAATAGCGCTATTAAAACTATTTTTGTTGAATACTGTTTTTAAGTGCCTGAAAGTGTATTTTTTCGGGTTGAAATAATATTTGGAAATTTTACTGGTTTTGGCTTAAGTCTATTTACTTCGATTTAATTTTATCCAAACAAATTGGGTCAAACACAATTATTTTATTCGTTGAGATTGATTTTATTATTTGCAATATCTGTACATTAAAGCATATGATTCAGGCAAACCAAGTTCGCCGGCTTTGCTGAAATCGCGGCAGGCTGATTCGTAATCTCCTGTTATTACAAACAGCAGTCCTCTGTTGTAATAGGCATTTGAATTGTTGTTGTCGAAATAAATGCAACTGCTGAAATCGGAAATAGCGCCACTTATGTCGCTTATTAATGATTTTGCGTAAGCTCTGTTGTAATAGGCGTAACTGAATTTGTTATTATGAAGTATAGCTTCGGTATATTCTTCAATGGCTTTGCTATAGTTTTTATTGGTTTCGGAAATTTTGCTATAATCGGCAAACTGGGTTTCGAAATTTTCATCTTCTTCCTGTTCGCCTTGTTTTAAATAAATATTTGCCATATGAAATTTTGAAAGATAAGCAAAATCGGAAGTATCGCTTATTTGCATGGCGTATTCATTTGCTTCTTTGAAATTTTTGAGCATGGCTGACAAAACCGAATTCCAGATTTGTTTCATTTGCGGGTTTATTTTTGTTTTTACCGATAATGAATCGAATAAGGTTTTGCTTTCAGCAATATTTTCATAGCTGATATTTGGTGGTGTATTGTTTATTTTCAGTTTGAAATTTATAAGCTGATTGCGGTTGAGGTTATCAATATCGTTGTTGTAATTACCAATTTTCTTGTCTTCGTTATCAGCTTGTATTACATAAATATCTTTTAATTCGAGTTTGTAGGGTTTAAACTGAACATGCCCGGCGGTGGTATCCAAAGCCTGAAATTCGGCACGAAAATCGAGCAAGGGCATCAGATAAACAGAATCGGCTACATGCGAATTGCTACTGTCGGAGTTTTGCTTTGAGAGATATTGTGCAAAATCATGGTCTTTTTGAGCTTGCTTATAATTTTTTATTTGCATATACATACTGGAACGCAATACGTAAGCTTTCTGAAAACGGGGATATAATTCAATTACTTTTGTAAGGTCGCTGATTGAATTTACATAATCTGATAGATACTGTTTTACAATTGCTCTGTTGAAATAAGCATAAATATTGGATGGATTTATTTTGATAACCATATTATAATCGGTAATGGCTTCAACAAACTTTTCGTTTTCGGCATATAAAGCAGCCCTGTTGTACAAACATTCGGCGTGATATGGGTTTAGCTCAATTACTTTATTGTAATTATTGAGTGCTTTTTGCAAATCTTTATGATTGTGATAATAAAGCGCAAGATTGTAATAGGCAAGTATAAATGTAGAATCTTTAGAAATGGCAAATTCATAATCGCTTATGGCTCCGGCTGTGTCGCAGCTATTGAGTTTTATATAACCTCTGATTACAAATGCATTCATACTAAAGGGAAATATCGAAATGGATTTATTGATGTTTGCCAATGCTTTTTCATATTGCTTCATATTGAGTTCGAGCAAGCTTTTGTTCAGATAGGCATTATGATTATTTGCATCCAGAAAAATTGCGGTATTATAATCGTGAAGTGCGTTTGTGGTATCTTTTAATATATTATAGATATAGCCTCTTGCCACATAATAATCGGTATTGGTAACCTGATAACTCAAAGCTTTATTGATATCTGTAAGTGCGTTATAATAATCTTTAAAATCTATTTTTAGGATGCAGCGATGATAATATGCCTTGCTGAAACCGGGGTGCAACAATATGGAATTTGAAAAATCGTTGTATGCGCCCAGATTGTCGCCAAGCTCTTTTTTTGCAAGTCCTCTCAGAAAATATGCCAGATGATGGTCGGGATTTTTCTTTATTTCTTCATTAAGCAGCAGTATGCTTCCGGTGTAATTGCTCTGCATTATTTCAAACTCTGCATTTTGCAATTGACTTACTTTTGTTTTCTGGGCACTTAGTTTTGTTGCAAACACTAAAACCAGAAAAAATAAAATAAACCAGACTATTCGGATTCGTAAAAACATTGCAGTATAATTCTGAAATAAATGAATTTTAAAACGGCAAATATAACTCAAATTTGGGCTTTTTATTGCAAACCAACTACAAATACCTGCAATTTATCGTCATACAGCTTTATTTTTAGGACGATACCTAAAATCCGATTCAAAACCAAGTTCATTTATCGGGTCTTGAACCAAATAAATCTGTTTGAATCGAAACCCATGCGGGGAAGGAACCACATGAATCTATTTGGATCAAGACCCATGTGGAGAATGATTCAAATGAATCTATTTGGCTCGAGACCCATGTGGGGAATGATTCAAATGAATCTATTTGGCTCGAGACCCATGCGGGGAACGAGCCAATTGAATCTACTTGGCTCAAGACCCGGACAGAAATAGAGCAAAATGAACATTTTAAAGCATTTTATTGCTCAGAATGAACCAAAAAACTTGTGGGACTCGTTCCGACTACTCGGAATGATGCAAATGAATCTGATTGGCTCGTTCCGACTGCTCGGATTGAACCAAATGAATCTGGTTTACTCATTCTGACTACTCGGAACGATGCAAATAAAACTGGTTTACTCATTCTGACTACTCAGAACGATGCAAATGAATCATTTTGGCTCGAGACGAGTAAATATCTAATTTTTTTATTTCAAAAAGCACAAAAAAAACAGGCTAACAAATCTATATAAGATACATTAGCCTGCTTAAAATTAAAAAAAATGGAAACCTAATACCTGTCGATGCAATTGAGATCAGCAAATGCAATTTTCAATCTTTCAACAGTAGTTTTTTCGCCTTCTCTGAGCCATGCTCTCGGATCGTAGAATTTTTTGTTTGGTTTTTCTTCGCCATCAGGATTACCTATTTGCCCCTGAAGATACGCTTCGTTTTTCTTATAATATTTCAAAACACCTTCCCAATAAGCCCATTGGGTATCGGTATCAATATTCATTTTAATAACACCGTAGCCAATAGCCTCTTTTATTTTTTCAGGTTCGGAACCCGAGCCTCCATGAAATACGAAATTTACAGGATTTTGCTCAGTTTTGTATTTTTCCTGAATAAATTTCTGAGAATTATGCAAAATAACAGGTTCCAGTTTCACATTGCCCGGTTTGTAAACACCATGCACATTGCCAAAAGAAGCAGCAATGGTAAAACGATGACTAATTTTGCTAAGTTCTTCATAAGCATAAGCCACATCTTCGGGTTGGGTATAAAGTTTTGCATTGTCAACATGCGAATTATCAACACCATCTTCTTCGCCACCGGTAATACCAAGTTCAATTTCCAAAGTCATATCCATTTTGCTCATACGGCTCAAATACTTTTTGCAGATTTCGATATTTTCAACCAAAGATTCTTCCGACAAATCGAGCATATGTGAACTAAAAAGCGGTTTACCATGAGCAGCATAAAATTTTTCGCCCGCATCAAGCAAACCATCTATCCAAGGCAAAAGTTTTTTAGCAGCATGGTCGGTATGCAAAATTACCGGAATACCATAAAATTCAGCCATCTGATGCACATGCATCGCACCCGAAACACTACCAGCAATTGCTGCTTTTTCGTCAGCATTAGAAAGAGCTTTGCCTGCATAAAACAAGCCACCACCATTCGAAAACTGAATCATAATTGGCGAATTAACAACTTTTGCGGCTTCCATCACTGCATTTACAGAGTTAGTTCCTACCACATTTACTGCTGGAATGGCAAAACCTTCCTGCTTAGCTATTCTGAATATTTCCTGCAAATCGTCGCCCGAAACAACACCCGGAGCTATTTTGCTACTTATTTTTTCTGACATATATATATTGTTTTTAATGATTTAAAATTATTTTTCAAGATTTAAAACAGATAACAAAAATACAAATTTTCAAACATGATTATATTAATTAATTAAAAAAAATACCCACAATAAAATTTTAATTTCTGTCGTATAACAATTTGCTTATAAAAACAAGTATTTTATTTGTTTAAAAGAACTCAAATTAATCAATTTAAATAGATTGTTTCTAATTGCTTTTTTCTACAAAACGTTTAAACAGAACCAAATTTTATTAATTTTGTGCAAAATAAAACATTACCAATACAAAAAATCAATTTTAATATGCAAAAAAAACACTTAATTTATCTCTTAATTGCAATTTTGATATTATCATGTAAAAGCAAAAAAGAAAACAAAACACCGGATTGTTTCTCTCCCGAAATGCAGATAAATTACGACTTTATTAAAAACGAAATTGAAAATTACAAAGTTGGTTTCAAAACCACCGATTGTGATATCAAAACCATCAAAATGCACTTCAACACCAATCATTTCAAAGGGATTATGGCAATTGCATTAAACGAAATAGTTATCAGAAATTGTATAAAAGAACTAAGCTCAAAAGATAAAGAAAAAGCATTTAGCATGTTTAAAGAAGAAATGCTTTCTGTAATAGAATTACTAAACGGGCAATTATATAACGATTACGAAAAACTTTATCAGAAACTCGAAATCGGAAAAGCCGATAATGAAGTAAAAAGTTTTAAAAAAAGTTTGGAAATATGTGGTATGGAATTAGCAACATCAGAAGGCACTTTTTATGTTGACGAAACATACTATTATCTTTACAAATTGTTCAAAAACAAAGTATCTCCACAGCTCGACGAATTCCTTAGCATGAGAAGTATGGAATTACGTCAAGGTTATTCTGACGATGCTGCATTAACAATAAGTTACGACGAACTTTACGACAGAATCATAAACTGGGAAGATTTTCAGATAAAAAACCCAGATTTTTTCCTTAAACAAGAAGTAGAAGATAATCTGAAATTATATCTTTCAACAATGCTCACAGGAATAGACAATACCCCTGTTTTCGATTACGACACTCAAATATTATTGCCCGAAATCAAAAACATCTACGAAAAAGTAATAGCAAAAAACGACAACCGAAAATCTACCGAAATCATCACAAAATATTACAATCTTTTGAAAGAAAAAGAATTTAAACAAAACGATGACATCGACAGATTTATGAAAGAAAATAAATTGTATTATACTGAGTAATTTATTCATTTTAAAATGAACAAATAATAATCTATTCTCTTATATAGATAAATCAAATTTACAATAAAATGATAGATAAAAACCGGATTTATCACCTCGACTTATTATACAATCAGGTTCCTGTACCTTTTGTTATAAAAACTATGGAGGAAATTGACAAACAATTGGGTGGAATTGCAGACAATCCACATCGGCATAATTATTATACAGTTATATGGTCGTTCACAGCTACCGGCAAGCACATTATTGATTTTAAAGAATACCCCATAAAACCCCATCAGATTTTTTTTGTAAATCCCTCGCAAGTACATCAGATAATAAGCAATCCGGATCCTACCGGATATGTAATCCTATTTACACCCGAGTTTCTCGAAAGAAACAGTATTCGCTCAGATTTTATATCTAATCTCAAGCTATTTCAATTAAGAGACGAATCAGCAGCGCTGCCGATTAATTTAAAAATGAGGGAGAAATTAAAAATATTTGCCGATCAAATGTTAGAGGCATTCAACTCAAATGCTGATTTGTCAATGGATATAATAGGTGCCTATCTTAAACTTTTTCTGATAGAATGCAACGGACATTGCTCACTTTCAAAAAACACCAATACCCAATCGGTAGAAGTTGGCAAAACACTTGTGAAAAAATTCAAAGAAATTGTTGAAAAAAACTTTAGCAAATGGCATCAGGTAAAAGAATATGCTGATGCATTGAATGTAACACCCAATTATCTGAACGAAGTAATAAAAACTGCAATAAATGTATCGGCAAAAGAATTTATACAAAACCGGATTGTAGTAGAAGCCAAACGAATGATTGTATTTACCAATAAAAGCAGCAAGGAAATTGGATACGAAATGGGCTTTGAAGACCCTTCACATTTCAGCAAATTTTTCAAAAGTCAATCGGGGCAAACCTTGCAGGAATTCAAAAAAGCACTGGATATTACTGGTTATTGAGCGATGCACTGAGCGAAGTCGAAGTGTTATTCAATTATTCAGTTATTCAGTTATTCAGTTAATCTATTAATAATACGTTTCCTTTAATTCTACTATTCTAACCGTAATTTATCCATTTACCCATATCCATAACTACTCTAATTTTGCAAATAATAAATAAATAATCTTATGACAAAATCAATTCTACATAAAGCAGAAAGCCGTGGCGATGCTAATCACGGCTGGTTGCACAGCAAACACAGTTTTAGTTTTGCAAACTATTACAATCCTGAACGAATGAATTTCGGTACTTTACGCGTTTTAAATGACGATATTATTGCCGGTAATGAAGGTTTTGGAATGCATCCTCATGATAATATGGAAATCATTTCTATTCCTCTTTCAGGAGAACTTAAACACAGCGACAATATGGGAAACACAACCATAATCAAAGCAGGTGATATTCAGGTAATGAGTGCAGGAACAGGTGTTTTTCACAGTGAATACAATAATACAGATTTAGAATCAAACTTCCTGCAAATCTGGATTTTTCCCAACAAGAAAAATGTGAAACCACGTTATGATCAGATTTCTATAAAGAATCTGGAAAAAGAAAACAAATTCTATCAGATTCTTTCACCTGATTCAAACGACCAGGGTGTATGGATTTATCAGGATGCCTGGTTTCATTTGGGTAAGTTCGCAGCCGGAAAATCTGAAACTTATCATTTCAAAAAATCTGAAAACGGATTATATATTTTTGTTTTGGAAGGAGAAATTGATGTGGATGGACAAACTTTGTACAAAAGAGATGGTTTTGGAGTTTTTGAAACTCAATCTGTAAATATTAGCGCTGTTAAAGATGCAGAATTATTATTAATGGAAATTCCGATGTTATAAATTCTTCTATGATATTTACCATTGATACCTTAATTTTTCCATTTTCCACATATACAATCCGATGTAATTTTGCATCAATTAATAATTAATAAATATCTTAATAAATTTAAAGAAATGAAAAAGAAAATTTTTATAACGACAGCATTTATTTTTTTAGCAACTATATTAGTAAATGCACAAACTATTTTTAAAGCAGATGTTTCTGGTTCAAAAATTACCTGGCTAGGTAAAAAAGTAACAGGAGAACATTCTGGAACTATCAATCTGGCTAGTGGCGAAATTACCATCAATAAGGACATGCTTACAAAAGCTGATTTTCAAATTGATATGAATTCGCTAAAAAGCACTGATATGTCTGATGAAGGTTATAGAGCAAAATTAGATGGTCATTTAAAATCTGATGATTTTTTTGGAGTAGATAAATTCCCTAAAGCAAGTTTTGTAATGGACAAAGCAGTGAAAATTCAAAAAGGGACAACATTTGTAAATGGCAGAATTACAATTAAGGGAACAACTTTGCCCATGACAATTAAAGCTGTAATAACTGATACACCAGAAGGTAAAAGAATTTATGCAGACTTAACCATCGACAGAACAAAATTTAATTTAAAATATGGTTCCGGCTCATTTTTCGACAATTTGGGCGACAAAACAATTTATGACGACTTTAATGTAAGTCTAAATATTTTACTGAAGAAATAATACTGAAATGAACTAGTTAACAAATCTTTTTGTTATCTTATATTGATTTTAAACACAAAGCCAACAGTCTTCCATTGTTGGCTTTTTTATGTCCTAAAAAAATATAAAGTAAATAAATCTCTACATTAAAAACGCTCTGAATAAATCATTAAAATAAAATTACTTAACTTTGCAAACATATGAATTTTACAGAACTCAATCTTGACAGCAAATTATTAGAAGGTATTTCTTACCTTGGCTTCGATGAAGCCACACCTATACAGGAAAAAGTAATACCTTTAATTCTTGAAAACAAGGATATAATTGCCTGTGCACAAACCGGTACCGGAAAAACTGCTGCATTTGTATTACCTATTCTTAATAAATTGATAGGCAAAGAAGACTCTAGTATCGATACCATTATAATTGTTCCAACCCGCGAACTTGCCATGCAAATCGATCAACAGATACATGGTTTTTCCTATTTTGTTTCGGCAGGCTCCATTGCTGTTTATGGTGGCGGCGATGGCAAAGATTGGGAATCGCAAAAAGAAGCTCTTAAAAACGGTACTGATATTATAGTGGCTACACCCGGCAAACTTTTATCACATATGAATATGGGCTTTGTAGATTTCAAAAACATTAAACATCTGGTTTTGGACGAAGCCGATAAAATGCTGGATATGGGTTTTGTAGATGATATTTTATCGATAATTTCAAAACTGCCCAAACAACACCAAACACTGATGTTTAGTGCTACCATGCCCGATAGTATCAGACGATTAGCCAAAAAAATTCTTCATAATCCAACAGAAATTACACTTTCCATCTCAAAACCAGCAGCAGGTGTCGATCAAAAAGCATTTTTGCTGGAAGAAGATCAAAAAGTAAAACTTATCAAACAATTACTTCAAACCAGAAAAGAGTATGATAGCATTTTGATTTTCACTTCTACCAAAAGCAAAATTAATGAAATTGTGAGTGCATTAAAAAAATATGGATTCCCTTCTCAAGGTATTTCATCTAATTTAGAACAAGATAAAAGAGAAGAAGTTTTAAGAGATTTTAGATCGAAAAAAACCCGTATATTGGTTGCTACTGATGTAATGAGCCGAGGTATTGATGTGAAAGAAATAAATATGGTAATCAACTTTGAAGTTCCTCATGACGCAGAAGATTATGTACACCGAGTAGGTAGAACAGCCAGAGTAAATACTACAGGCGAAGCAGTTACATTTGTATCTAAAAGAGAATTGCATAAACTGAAGAAAATTGAACAATTAACTGAATGCATTATTCCAAAATTTAAAGTTACTGATATTTCTGAAACCAAAACTGAAAAGGAATCTGAAATAGAAGAACATACAAAATCAACAAAAAAAATCCCTTTACCAAAAAGGTTTTCAGAAAACAATGACGATAAAGGGAATATATAAACCAAACAAAGTCAGAAACCCTGATTATAGATTCTGTTAAGTATTAATAATTTTTCAACAAATCAATTGTAGTTTACTATAATAAATATCTTATTTGTTTAAATATTGCAAAAAATTATTGCATCTTTCATTTTTTATTTGCAATTTTGTTGAACTAATTAAACAATTTATTTATTTCAGAATATAACAAAAATTATGACAGTAAAACAACAAGCATGGGGAACAAGAGTTGGCTTGATATTGGCAATGGCTGGTAATGCAGTTGGCTTTGGTAATTTTTTAAGATTTCCGGTTCAGGCTATACAAAATGGAGGTGGTGCATTTATCATTCCATATCTGGTTTGTTTTTTACTGATGGGTATTCCGCTTTTGTTTATTGAATGGTCAATTGGAAGATATGGGGGACAATTCGGCAATCATTCTACTCCATTTATGATGAACAGCATAGATAAAAGAAGAATCTGGAAGTATGTGGGTGTTTTCGGAATATTTAGCAATTTGGGTATTGCTGCTTATTATTGCTATCTTGAATCGTGGACTATGTCGTATGTAGTTCATTCTGCTATTGGTACTTTTAATGGCTTATCACAAGATGGTGTTGTAAAAGTTTTTAACGATTATGTAAGTTTAAATAGCTCAACAATTATCCCTTTTGAAGCTATCATTTTCTTTATATTATGCTTGGCTTTAAATATTTGGATATTATCAAAAGATTTAAATGAAGGAGTAGAAAAAGTGGCTAAAATAGGAATGCCGCTTTTAATTATATTTGGTATTTTTTTAGCTATAAGAGCTATTACATTAAAAGCAGGGCACGATGGAGCTATAAATGACGGAACGGTTGGACTAAATTTCCTTTGGACTCCAAATTTTGATTCTATCACTAATCCAAAAGTATGGTTTGCAGCTGCCGGACAAATATTTTTTACCTTATCATTAGGAATGGGCTCTATACAAGCTTATGCATCTTATCTGAAAAGGAAAGAAGATATTGCATTGAATGCCATGTCGGCAGGTTGGATGAACGAATTTGTGGAAGTAGTATTGGGTGGAGCCATTATCATACCAATTTCGATTGGTTATTTGGGCATTGACAGAGTAGTTGAATTAACCGGATTGGGAGGCTTAGGTATGGGTTTCAAAACTTTACCATATCTTTTTGCACAATGGGGCCCTGCATTAGCTGCTATTTCGGGAGTTATGTGGTTTGGCTTATTGTTTTTTGCTGGTATTACGTCTTCTTTGGCAATGGGAATTCCTTGTATGGCATTTATGCAGGACGAATTTAAGTGGAATCAGAAAAAATCGGCTTTGGCTTTTGGTATTACTATTTTGATATTGGGACTACCTACTGTAATTTTCTTTAATCAGGGAGTTTTTGATGAATATGATTACTGGACGGGAACTGTTTCTCTATTTACTTTTGCAATGCTTGAAGCAATTTTATTTGCATGGGTATTTGGTATGAAAAACGGTTGGAAAGAAATAAATATCGGAGCTGATATTAAAGTGCCGCTGATTTATAAATATATTATCAAATATATTACACCTGTTTTGTTGATTTTTGTATTCGTGGGTGCGTTAATAACTCCGCTTGCAAACGATTGGGTAGCTGCTTTCAATAGCTTTATAAACGGAAACGGATGGCTGCTCGACAACAGTTCTATTATAAAACAAATTGCCAATTCGGCAATCAAAGAACAAATTGCTGCTGCTACCGATTTAGCTATAAAAAATGATTTACAGATAAAAATGTATTTAATAAACGGAACCAGAATTTTGCTTTTAAGCGTATTTGTGGGTGTTTCTGTTTTGGTTCATATTGCTTATAAAAACCGTATTAAACAAGGGAGATTTTAAAAATGAAAAGTTCAGCATTGATATTATGGTTATTAACCATTTCGACTATTACATTTACAACAATCTATTTCTTTGCAAAAGTATTGTTTGTAAAACCAAAACCTGAACCCGATTCTTTTTCGGAAAACGATGATGTTAAAAGATAAATCTTCTTAATTTTGAAAAGATTATTTAATAGCATAAAATTTTATTTCTCATTCTCTAAAGGCGAACGTAGAGGTATTATTGTATTATTTACTTTAATTCTTCTGATAATTTTGGCTCGTAGCATTATTATTCCGCTTCTGAATAAATCTGTTTTCAAATCACTATCGTTTACTGATGTTGATTTGGCTAAATATGAAGCGGCTATAGATACTTCTTCTGCGTTTAAAAAGTATGAAAGCTTCGATTATTCGAACAGCGATAAGAGTTTTGCTGAACAAAAACTAAATCCTGTTCCATTCAATCCAAATGAACTGAATGAAGAATTATGTAAAAAACTTGGTTTTAGCGAAAAGCAGACCAAAGTCTTGCTTAACTACATCGCTAAAGGCGGGAAATTTTATAAAAAAGAAGATTTTAAGAAAATGTACTGCATTACCGAAACGGAATATATTATTCTGGAAAGTTTTATTCAGATTCCTGAAAAACAAAATACCCCAATTGCAAAAACCGAAATTAAAGCAAAACCAATATTTATAGTTGATATAAACACAGCTGACACCAATGACATGCAGGAAGTAAAAGGCATAGGTCCTGCTTTTGCACGTAGAATAGCCAAATACCGCGAATTGTTAGGTGGCTATGTTCAAAAAGAACAATTGCTTGAAGTTTTTGGGATGGATACGGTACGCTACAAATTGATAATACCTGGTTTTACAATTAATACTGCTAATATCAGAAAAATAAATATCAATACTGCCAGCATTCAGGATTTTAAGAAACATCCTTATTTTGACTATTATACTGCCAAAGCAATATTTACTTACCGAAGCAAAAACGGAAACTTTAAATCAGTAAACGATCTGAGAAAAGTAAATTTAATTTACGACGACTTCTTTGAGAAAATTTCACCTTATCTAACTGTAAATTAAATGAAACGAAGAAAAACATCTGTCTGGAAATTTATATTTGTGCTTGTGCTTTTGCTTCAGTTTAACTTTAAACTACAAGCACAGCAAAACAGCATCGAAATGGTAAATATGCTGAATAATGAATCGGCTGAACTGAGAAATAGCGATGGAACAGCTTCTTTAAATGCGGCAGAAAAAGCGCTTGATATTGCAACTAAAATAAATTACCGGAAAGGAATTGCCATTTCAGAAAGATATATAGGTATCATTCATTTTTTTACGGGCGAATATCAGCTTGCCGAAAATCATTATCTGAAATCTTTGCAAATTTTTAAACTGCTTAATGATAGCAATGGATTATTCGATTGTTATAATAATTTGGGTTATCTTTATCAGGAAACCGCCGAATTTGAAAAAGCCATTTCGTATTATAACAAGGCTTTAATGATAGCTTATTATACCCAAAACAATGAAAATATGTCGAGTATTCAATTGAATAAGGGAATGCTTTATTATTATCAAGGTAAGTTTTTTAAGGCTTTGGACTGTTTTAAAATTTCGCTGAAGATTGACCATGATAGAAAAGCCTATGATGAAGAAATGTTTGCGTTGAACAATATCGGAACTACTTATGAAATGCTTGAATATTATCCGCTTGCTATAAACAGCTATTATGATGCTTATGAAATTGCTTTCAGAACCAACAATATTCTGATGCAAGGCAAAATACTGAACAATATGGGCAAAGTGCTCAATAGTATGGGATATTATAAGCTGGCTTTCGATTTTCTGAATAATGCCATCGTTATCAGAGACGAGATTAATGACAAATCAGGTATGCTTATCAGTTTGATGAATTTTGGCTTATTATACCACAATATGAATTTGTACGAAAAAGAAGCCGAAACTTTTCATCTGGCACTAAAAATTGCTGAGGAAATTGACGATCAAAGAAATATTGCCGTTTGTCTGAATATGATTGGCATTAATTTAATCAGAAAAAAAGATTATCAGAAAGCTCTCTCCTATTTCGACGAAAGTATTCAATTGGCTAAAAGCATTGAATCGATGCCCGAAATTGCCATGAATTATGAACAAATGTGTATTGCCAATCTTTTTGATGGAAACAAAAAGCAAGCACTTATCGATTATAAAAACTACAGAAATATTTACGATTCTATCCGCAGTATGGATTCTACTTTTGTACTGCCCAACAAATATGCTTCGCCAAAGCATAAAAGCCGGGTTGAGAACAAGAAAAACAATTTATTTTCGCTTATTTATATTCCGTTTATACTCGGTTTAATTATATTAATCATAAAATCATACAGAAAAAAACAATAAAGCATATGGGTATTTTCAAAGTTTTTAAATCATATCCCCGCACCTATTGGATGGCAAATACAATGGAACTTTTTGAGCGTTGGGCATATTACGGCATGTTTGCGGTTTTGGCTTTGTACCTCACCGGCTCGAAAGAAACCGGTGCATTGGGATTTACTCAGGTGCAAAAAGGGCAGATTATGGGTTTTGTTACTTTTATTCTTTACTTTTTGCCAATTATTACCGGAGCTATTGCCGACAAATTCGGATATAAAAAGGTTTTGCTTATAGCTTATATTATTCTATCTGCGGGTTATTATATGATGGGAAAGGTAGAAAGTTTTTCGATGGTTTTTATGGTATTTTTGTTTGTAGCCATTGGTGCTGCATTGTTTAAACCAGTGATTTCGGCTACTATAGCTCGTACTACCAACGAAAGAAATTCGTCGGTAGGTTTTGGAATTTTTTATATGATAGTAAATATAGGTGCTTTTGTTGGTCCGGTGTTTGCTTCAAAATTGCGCGAAAGCAACTGGAATTATGTTTTTATAATGTCATCCGGTATTATTCTGATAAATATTATTTTGTTGATGTTTTACAAAGAACCCGAACGCGAAAAAAGTGAAGATAATTTAGGGTTAATGATAAAAAAGATTTTTATAAATATATTTACGGTAGTAAAAGACACAAAATTTCTGATATTTCTGCTAATAGTGGTTGGTTTCTGGACTATGTACTGGCAGTTGTTTTTTACCTTACCCACATTTATCGAACAATGGGTTGATACAAGTATTATTTACAACAATATTGCCGGACTATCACCTGCTTTGGCTGCCAAAATCGGAAACGAAAGCGGTGGTATTTCGCCCGAGATGCTGATAAATATCGATGCATTTTACATTATCGTTTTTCAGGTGGTAGTATCAACTATTATAATGAAAATAAAACCACTTAATGCCATGATAAGTGGTGTGTTTGTGGCAAGTTTAGGCTTAGGATTGTGGTTTGTTACCCAAAACGGTATGTATTTGTTTTTATCGTTAATGATATTTGCTTTCGGCGAAATGGCAAGCTCGCCTAAAATTTCGGAATATATCGGACGCATTGCTCCCAGAGATAAAACGGCTATGTATATGGGTACCTCGTTTCTGCCACTTGCAGGTGGCAACTTTTTTGCCGGAATACTTTCGGGCGAGGTTTATACCAAAATGTCGGATAAAATTTATCTGCTTAAAACCGAAATTGCTGCACGCGGCCTAAAAATACCCGAAATATCCGACAGTTTCACACAAACCGACTTTATAAATACGGCTGCACAACAAATGGGCATGACAAACCATGAACTAACCCAATATTTATGGACAACCTATAATCCATCACAAATTTGGATGGTATTTTCGGGCATAGGTATATTAACAGGAATCGCTCTTTTGCTTTACGATAAACTGCTGTTGAAATCGAAGTGAGATAATTTCTAATTAAAAAATTGGATTTTCACCAAGCAGAAACATAGTTTTAAATTGGTTTTCGCAATAAATATTAACAAATGCCCTGTATTTTGCAATTGAAATCTATTGTAAAATCCTATGTTTTTTTTATTTGTATATTTGATTATAAGCAGAATGCATATAAGAGCGATGAGTGAATTAAAAAAAAATGTATTTTTTTTTCATTTTTGCTAACACTATGCAAAATATTTTTATAAATTTGTGGCTTCAATTAACATATTGTAAAAACTAAAAACCATTAAAACCATGAAGAACAATACAAAAACCAAACATAAAACCCAAAAAACCGTTTTATACCGCTAATCCTTTGTAAGATTTTTCTCAACCTCAAAATGCCAACCACCGATGTATCAAGCATTTTACTTACAGAAAAACCGCATTAAGCTTTCTCAGTATGGAGAAACCCTGTCGCAGGCTTACGGCAACCTTTCTCAATGTGGAGAAACCTTGCTGAAGGGCTACGGCAAGCTTTCCACAATTGAGGAAACCTTCCTGAAGGGCTACGGCAAGCTTTCCACAGGTGAGGAAACCTTGCTGAAGGGCTACGACAAGCTTTCCACAGGAGAGGAAACCTTGCTGAAGGCTTACGACATGGTTTCCACAAGTGAGGAACACTTATTACAAAAAAAACTTTATTTCACATTATTTATAAACTTTAAAAAAATCTATTATGGAAATTTTAAACATCACATTAAAAAATTTACGCAACAATGAGCACCTCAACCACATGAACGAGGTAAAACAACTAATTGTAGTACATACTGCTGATGCATTGGGCATTATAACCCAAACCGACAACTTTTTGCAAGCCCTATTGCTGGAAGAAGAAGCCATAAATCCGCAGTTGAAAAGCGAAAAGAGTGATATTTTGGTGGATGATGATGCTAAGCGCGACTATACCTTCAGAGGTATGGCTGATGCCGTTTTGTCAGCCACCCGTCATTTTAACCCCACAGTAAGAGCCGCTGCAAACAAGCTGCAAACCGAAGTTTTTAACCCGTTTGGCAATATTGCCCGTCTTAATTACGACGAAGAAACCACCGCCATCGAAAGCCTTTGTGCCGACCTGCAATCTACCTATGCCACCGAATGCGGCCTTACAGGGCTAAACGAGTGGATAGAAGAACTTCTGATAAACAACAAAGATTTTAAGAAAACCAGCAGCCAGCGGGTTGACGAAAGCTCGGTAAAAACCCAGCTCAAAATGAAGCAGGTAAGAGCCAAAGTTGACGAAGCCTACAAAGCCATTGGCAAACGAATCAGTGCCTTAATAGAGCTTAACGGCGAAACCGATTACAAAACCTTTGTAACCAAGCTCAACATCATTACC
>JAHEYQ010000029.1 GCA_023251515.1 Bacteroidales bacterium | reverse complement strand
AACCTTCGGGCAACGATGCAATATTGATTTTTGAAATGTTTTGTTCAAGTATTCCGTTTAGGATTTCTTTTCCTGTAATATCTGTAATTTTATATTTTACTGCTTGATTGTTATTACCGTTGTTTATTGTAATTTCATTTTGTGCCGGATTGGGATAAATCTGCAATGTTTTATCTTCTGTAATTGAATTAATTTCTGTAGAAATAACATTGATGTTTTGCGAAATGCTATCCTGCATCCCACAACTTTCGGCTATAAGTTTTACCTGATAAATTCCTGATGCAGCATAGGTGTGTGTTGGATTGGCATTGGTTGAAATGTTGCCATCGCCAAATATCCATTTATAATTAATGGCATTTACAGAGGTATTTGTAAAATTAAGCTGACTTCCCATAGATTGATAGCTGAAATTTGCATGCGGATCGTATTCTCCAACATGAAAATGGAGCAAATTATTGTAAACAATTTGCTTGCATGCGTTCTTTATATTGGTAGCATCTATATTGCTAAGTGTTGAATTAAAGTTAATAAGCGTAGGGTCATCGCGGAAGATGATGGTATAGAAACAACAGGCGGCGGCATAAGTTCCGGCTTCGGAAGGATGGCTTTCGTCTGATTGGTAAAGTTCTATCTGGGGGTAATTCTGGCGGATATATCTCCACAATGCTCCAACTGGAGAAACCAAAGCATTATTGCTGTCGGCCATCATTGTGTAACGTAAGTTTAAGAGGCTGTCCATTCCTTCGTAAGTACAAACCGGTGGCCATGAAGCACAATTGGAAGCATCGCCGTTTTTGCGTCCCCATGTCATAAAGAAAATGGTTTCGGTACATGGATTGCTTGCAGTTATCAAACTATCGAGTGTGCGTGCATAAGGAAAAACTTCGGCTAGAACCTGAAAGTCGGGAAATGACGGAAGCTGACTTTGTTCCTGCAAAACCACAAAATCCCAGTTTCCGGCAGCTATTTTTGCCAGCGATGTTGCGTTGGTTGAATGTCCCTGCAATGTATAACCACCCGGAGCATTGCTGTCGAAGTTCAGGTTTTTGCCGGCAGATACCGCCACATTGGCAAGGGTTTGAGGCAAATCGTTTACGTAAGTATAGCTGTTTCCTAAAAATAATATTCGTTTTGATTGGCTTTGCAAATTGATAATGCAAAAGAAAAACAATATAAAAAGTCCGGCTTTTCTGATCATAATGTTGGTAAAATATATATTTATGTAAAATAATATGACAAAGATAAACCGTTTTGCGTTGCTTATTAATTTGTTTTTTTGTAATATTTTAGTAGATTCTTTCCCGACAGCTGGAAAAATGAAAAATACTGAGTAGATTCCTTCCCGACAACTAGAATAATGAAAAATACTGAGTAGATTCCTTCCCGACAACTGGAATAATGAAAAATACTGAGTAGATTCCTTCCCGACAGTTTGCGAGGACATTTCTTGCACCTAAAATTCATTCTCGTAAACATACGAGGATGTTTCTTGTACTTAAAATTCATCCTCGTAAACATACGAGGATGTTTCTTGCACCTAAAATTCTTTCCCGTAAACATACGAGAACATTTCTTGCACCTAAAGTTCCTTCTCGTAAACTATCGAAGACATTTCTTGCACTTAAAATTCCTTCTCGTAAACTATCGAGAACATTTCTTGCATCTAAAGTTTCTTATCGTAAATATTCAAAGACGTTTTTTGTATGAAATTTAGCTTTCCGTAACAATTCAAAAATCATTTTTTGTCTTGTAGTTATAATTTCAGATATTTTTTGGTTTATTTTCGGGTTTTGGTATAAAGATCTTTAGTGATAAATATTGGCATTAAAATAAATTTCTTCAATTAGTCAAAAATTAATACTTTTGAACATCACAATTTATCGATATGGGATTTCCGTTTTACAAACAATTGGATGCAATGGATTGCGGGCCTTCGTGCCTGCGGATGCTTGCAAAGTTTTATGGTAAAAATTATACACTCGAAAATCTTCGCGAACGTTGTTTCTTGTCGCGTTCGGGTGTTTCTATGCTTGGTATTAGTGATGCTGCCGAATCTATCGGTTTCCGAACCATAGGTGTAACCGTAAACTATCAGCAACTTAGCACCGAAATTCCTTTGCCCTGCATTGCCCACTGGAAACAAAATCATTTCGTAGTTGTATATAAAATTAAGAAGAAAAAAAGCATATCAGGAAATGAAAAGCATTACATATATGTAGCCGACCCCGGTCATGGATTGATTGCTTATACCAAAGAAGAATTTATAGCCGGATGGCTCAGCACTAAAAAAGAAGGAGACGACAAAGGAATTGCCCTGCTGCTCGAACCCAGTCCCGATTTTTATAATATTGCCGACGAACAAACCGACAAAACACGATTAAGCTATTTATTAAGTTATCTGAAACCTTATCGCAAATACATTACCCAATTAATTTTGGGAATGTTGCTGGGAAGTTTGCTGCAACTTATATTTCCTTTTCTCACACAAAGCATTGTTGATAAAGGTATAGCATCGCGTAATCTCGGGTTTATAACTTTGGTAATGATAGCCCAGATTGTATTGTTGCTCAGCCGGCTTTCGGTCGAATTTATCCGAAGCTGGATATTGTTGCACATCAGCACCCGTATCAATATCAGTCTTATATCCGATTTCCTGATAAAACTAATGAAATTACCCATCGGATATTTCGATACAAAAATGATTGGAGATATTCTTCAACGCATCGGCGACCACAACCGCATCGAAACCTTCCTTACCGGAACATCGCTCAGCACATTGTTTTCGCTTATCAATCTGATTGTATTCGGAGCTGTACTTGCCTGGTTCGATTTGGGTATCTTTGCCATTTTTATCCTCGGAACCCTGCTTTATATCGGTTGGATTTTCCTTTTTATGAAAAAACGCCGTCAACTCGATTTCAAACGCTTTACCAAAGCATCCGAAAACCAAAGCAATCTCATTCAGCTTATTACCGGCATGCAGGAAATAAAGCTCAATAATTGCGAAAAGCAAAAACGCTGGAAATGGGAACGCATACAAGCCGGTTTATTTCATATCAGCATGCGAAGTCTGGCTTTGGGGCAATATCAGCAAATCGGTTCTTTCTTTTTTAATCAGACTACCAATATTATCATCAGTTTTATTGCAGCGCGGGCGGTAGTCAGCGGACAAATGACACTGGGTATGATGATGGCAGTGATATATATTATAGGACAAATCAGTTCGCCGGTTGAGCAATTAATCAGCTTTATCCAATCGTGGCAGGATGCACGTATCAGTCTCGAACGATTGGGCGAAATACATCTGAAACAGGACGAAGAATCGTCTGCATCGCCGCATATTTCGATAATACCACAAAATACCGATATAAATATAAATAATTTGTCGTTCAGATACGAAGGACCCAATTCGCCCGATGTTCTCACTCAGATTGATATGAATATTCCATCGGGAAAAATAACGGCAATAGTTGGAGCCAGCGGAAGCGGAAAAACTACATTGGTAAAATTGCTTCTGGGATTCTATCAACCCAATCTGGGTGAAATAAAAGTAGGTGATATCAATCTTTTTAATTTCAATACACATAGCTGGCGGGCACGATGTGGAGCTGTTATGCAGGATGGTTTTATCTTTTCCGAAAGCATAGCCCAGAATATTGCAACAGGCGAAGAAGTTATTGACAAAGAAAGATTATTTAATGCCGTAAAAGTTGCCAATATTCAGGAATTTGTTGAAAGTCTGCCTTTGGGCTACAATACCAAAATTGGGCAGGAGGGAAGCGGTATCAGTCAGGGGCAAAAACAGCGTATATTAATAGCCCGTGCAGTTTACAAAAACCCTGAATTTATATTCTTCGACGAAGCTACCAATGCTTTGGATGCCAATAACGAAAAAGTAATCATGCAAAATCTTTCAGAGTTTTTTGTTGGCAAAACGGTAGTTGTTGTAGCCCATCGCTTAAGCACCGTTAAAAATGCCGACCAGATTATTGTTCTTGACAAAGGTAAACTTATCGAAAGCGGAAATCATCAGCAACTTACCGAAAAAAGAGGAGCATATTATGAACTGGTAAAAAATCAGCTGGAATTGGGGAGTTAAAAAGACGCCTGCCAACCGATAGGTTGGGAAGACAGAAAACAGTAGAATTGATATTATTTTGATAAATTTGCATTAATAACAACATAAAAATAAGGAAGCAAAAGATTGAGAGCCAGCTTCGGTCTCCTGTCTTCGGTCTTCCGACTCAAAAACATGACAAGAGAACAGGCATTAGAAGTATTAAATCAATACGTTAAACAGGACAATATGCTCAAACACAGTCTGGCATCAGAAGCTGTGATGAGGGCAATAGCACGCAGATTAAATCAGGATGAAGAAAAATGGGGCTTAGCAGGTTTGCTCCACGATGTGGATGTGGAAGTTACCAATGCCAATGCACTTACACACGGACAAAAAGCAATAGAGATATTAACACCATTGGGATTGGATGCAGCAGTAATAGATGCCATCAGTATGCATAACGAATGTTCGGCAAAAGCACCCCGTTCCACTATGTTTCATTTTGCACTTGCAGCCGGCGAAACCATTACAGGCTTAATTACAGCCACTACCCTTGTTTATCCCGACAAAAAGATGGCAAGTGTAAAAACAAAATCGGTAGTAAAACGCATGAAAGAAAAAAACTTTGCAGCATCCGTAAATCGCGAAAACATAATGGAATGCGAACGTATCGGCATACCGATAAATGAATTTGCCGAACTCTCAATAAATGCCATGCTGGAAATCAGCGATGAATTGGGGTTATAGCACAAAAAATTAATCTTAATACTTAAGCAATAAAAATAATATAACAGCATTGGGTCCTTATCATGATTTTAAAATGAATATTTTAGGTTGTTTTCACGTTTTTGGTAATAAATAATTTTATAGATATGATAATTATTATCTTTATAATACTTGTTTTAGCAGCTTCATACTTTATAAATAAAAAGTTTTTATTTATTTTTCCGTTTGCTATACTCATTTTAATTGTAATTTATTTCTTTTTCCCAAAGCTATTACTCCCTGATAATCCTATTGAACGCAACAAAATTGTTTTTAATTCACCAAAATCAGATGTAAAAGACTCAATTAATGTATTTTATTCACTAGTCAAAGAACTTTCACCACCTGATGAATATTATACGCTTTATCATATTGATTTGAAAAATGATTTATGTATTGATTATCTGAAAATTAATGACATTAAAAATTATGCGAATAATAATGATACATGTCTGTTACCCGAGTTTAAAAACTTTAATATTTTAAAGTTGAAAAGATATATTAAACTAATTGAATTTCTAAACAAAAACTATTTATCTGAGTGTAATTATTTTAATGATTATTTAGAATTTACTTACAGAGAATATGATATATATAAATCCTTTGGACATGAGGATGACTTAATGAGATATATTTTGATTTTATCTGATAGTTCTTTTGATTATGATAACGAATCATTTAAGCAACTTGACATATATGAAAATATATTATTATTAGCTAAAGCTGATGCTAAAATTTGGAGTAATTAAAAAAACAGAACAATTACAAATTACTCATAGTAAAAACAAATATTATTTTTTTAATTTTGCAACATGCTAGTATTATTATTTTTATCGATAATTGTTTTTTTGGCTTTTTATTACAAAAAGAAGAAACTTCTGTTGCTTTTACCTTTGATATTAATAATATTCTTATCAATTGATTTTTTGTTTCCGAATGCATTTTTACCATCAAATCCGCCTGAACGCAATAAAATTATTTTTGATTCAAAATTTGAAAACGTAAAAGATTCTTTGATTGTATTTTACAATCTCACAAAAAAACTGCCTGTTCATAAGCCGGGTTATACTTTATTTCAGGTTTCAGAAAATAAAAAACTAAATATTGATTATTTGGAAATTAATGATTTAAAACGAATTGCGAAAAGCAATAAAAAAATCCCCATTGATGAATTTAAAAATTTTACACCAGATGAATTACTCAGATATTGTAATATAGTTGAATTTCTGAACAATAACTTTTTGTCTTCCTGTGATAATTTTTATTATTATATGAATTTTACTTACAGAGAATATGATGTAAAAGAATCAGGTGATTATTTTAGTGATTTACAAAGGTTTATATACTATTTTCCAACTAACAATATTAATTATAATAAACAAATTTTCAAAGATTTAGACATAAAAGATAACCTAATCTTACTTTCTTATAGCGAAGCAATTATTTGGTAAATTAATTTTAAATATTTAAAATGAAAACAATCAAAATCACATTACTGCTTATATTTAAAATATAACAGCAATAGCCCAAAATACAGTGCATTATCAGCAAATTGCAAGAATAGTAAAATGTGAATATACAGACAATCATTAAATAAATTTGTCGAACTCTCAATAAATGCCATGTTGGAAATAAGCGATGAATTGGGATTATAAAACAACCAAAACAAATTAAATCCGGAATCTAATAAAGGTTTATAAATTGGAGTTTATATAACTTGCTAAATGAAATATCATTGAATCTCAGATTCAATAATGCTTTCGAATCTGGCAAAGCAGCAAAATTTCAACAACCTGATAACTCCAAAGATTTTTCTTATCTTTGCATCAAATTTAATTCGACAAACAATGAATTTATTAGTAGGAAAAACTGCTTTAATTACAGGAGCTTCAAGAGGGATTGGTAAAGCAATTGCTTTATGTTATGCTGCTAATGGAGCTAATGTTGCTTTTTCTGATCTTGCTATCGACGAAAATGCAACTGCTTTGGAAAACCAATTGAATGGAATGGGAATTAAAGCGAAAGCTTATGCTTCAAATGCAGCTTCTTTCGAAGCTTCTGAAAAACTCATAAGCGATGTTGCTGCCGATTTCGGACAAATTGATATTCTGGTTAATAATGCCGGCATCACCCGCGATGGCTTATTGATGCGTATGAGCGAAAACGATTGGGATATGGTTATGAACGTTAACCTGAAATCTGTCTTCAATCTTACAAAAGCTGTGCAGAAAGTGATGCTGAAACAACGTTTTGGTTCTATTATCAATATGAGTTCAGTAGTTGGAGTTTCGGGTAATCCCGGACAATCTAATTACTCTGCTTCAAAAGCAGGGATTATTGGCTTTACCAAGTCAATTGCTCAGGAATTAGGCTCACGTAATATCCGTTGCAATGCAGTTGCTCCCGGTTTTATCGAAACTGAAATGACTGCTCAATTGCCACCCGAAATCAAAGAAGGATGGATTAAAGACATTCCTTTAAGACGCACCGGAAAACCAGAAGATGTTGCTAACCTTTGCTTGTTCTTAGGCAGCGATTTATCTTCTTATGTTAGCGGACAAGTTATTAATGTTTGTGGCGCAATGAACACATAAAATAAATTTAAAAATGTCCTTGTTATAATATTTAAACAAGGACATTTTTTATTTTTTTAATATCTAAATTTTAATATTAGCAAATTGAATATCAGCACGGAATATCCTGTTTGGATGATAGTATTCTGTTTTATTGCAGGCGTTTTATATGCTGCAATAATGTATTACAGGAATAAGCGCATGGATTTTTCGCCATTATTGACTAAAATATTGGCAATTCTGCGTTTTACTTCTATATTTGTTATCACTTTTCTGTTATTAAGTCCGTTATTAAAAATTACCAAACAAACCAACGAAAAACCGATTATTGTTTTAGCTCAGGACAATTCGCAATCTATTATTATTCATAAAGATTCATCCTTTTACAAGAATGAATACAAGCAAAAACTTGAGAAATTAATTGACAATCTGAGTAAAACCTACGATGTAAGAACTTTTAATTTCGATGATAAAGTAAAAGAAAATCTATCAATCGATTACAATGGAAAACAAACCGATATATCTTCAGTTTTCGACGAATTAATTACCCGTTATACCAATCGGAATCTAGGTGCTTTAATTTTAGCCAGCGATGGTATATATAATAAAGGCAGTAATCCGCTATATACTGCCGGAAAACTAAAGGCTCCGGTTTTTACCATTGCTTTGGGCGATACCTTAGTACGTAAAGATTTATTAATACAAAAACTCAATTACAACAGAATTACCTATCTCGGAAATACTTTTCCGCTACAGATTATTGTTAATGCCAATAAAGCAAAAGGTCAAACTGCCAAACTGCGTGTAAATAAAGGTGCTAAAGAAATTTTTAATAAAAATATCAATATCACATCTGATTCATACAGCGAAACAATTAATTTTACAACCGAAGCCAAAGAAAGTGGATTACAAAAATATAGCATAAGTCTTAGTCCGATTGAAAATGAAATTACATTAAGCAATAATCGTAAAGATATTTTTATTGAAGTTTTGGATGCCCGCCAAAAGATTTTAATTCTTGCAGCAGCTCCTCATCCCGATATTTCGGCAATAAAACAAACACTCGAAAACAACCGCAATTATGATGTTCAGGTTGCTCTGGCTAATGAATTTACGAAATCAGTTACTGATTATAATCTGATAATTATGCATCAATTGCCCTCAGCGAATAATGTAATGGGAAAAGTATTTGCCGATCTCGAAAAAGCAAATATTCCGGTATTGTACATTTTGGGGGCACAAAGCAATATTAATCAATTTAATGCAGCCAATACAGGCTTAAGCATTGCTGCGAAAAATCAGGCATTTAACGATGCATTGCCTTTTGCTGTAAATGAATTTCCATTCTTTACAGTTTCTGACGAATCTAAAAAAATGCTGAATTATTTTCCTCCATTAACTTCATTTTACGGAAATTATAAAATTTCAACATCTGCAGAACCATTGCTGATGCAAAAAATAGGGAATGTGGCAACAAATCAGCCTTTGATAGTTTTTAATCAGAATATGGGAGGCAAAAACGGAGTAATTGCCGGCGAAGGTTTGTGGCGATGGAAACTGGCAAATTATGCTCAAAAGAACAATACAGATGCTTTCGATGAATTGATTACCAAAACAGTTCAATACCTTGCAGTAAGAATTGAAAAAGGTTTGTTTAAAGTAAGTATTCCCGCTGTTTTTGATGAGAATCAGCAAATTGAATTTGATGCGGAATTATATAACGATAGTTATGAATTGATTAATGAAGCTGATGTAAATCTTACTATTTTCAATAGTCAGGGCAAAAAGTTTACTTATCAGTTTAACAGAACTTCAAATGCATATCATCTCAATGCCGGAATTTTTCCACAGGGAGATTATAAATTTCAGGCGATAGTAAAGCTTAAAAATAAAACGCTTACGCAAAATGGCTCATTTTCAGTTACTGCACTTGATGCCGAATATCTTAATACAGTTGCTAACCATCAGTTGCTTTATAATCTGTCAAAACAAAGTGGCGGAGAAATGATTTATCCATCTGATATTGAAAGGTTAAGTGATTTGCTCAAAACAAGAGACGACATTAAGGTTGTAAAATATACACAAAAAAAATATGATGATTTAATCAATTTGTCATGGATTTTCTTTTTGATTTTGGGTTTGCTCTCAGCTGAGTGGTTTTTAAGAAAAAGAAACGGAGGTTATTAATGTTTTTCGTAATTTCCAAGCTATTATCATATTTGTTAAATCCTTTATTCTGGATATTTACCGCATTGATTATTGCATTTTTTCTGAAAAATAAAAAACATGCAAGGAAACTATTTCTTACTTCATTAATCGTTTTTTATTTGTTTTCGAACCGTATGATTTGTGATGAATTTTTGCGGATGTGGGAAGTAGATTATCCTGCAAATGAATCATTATTGCCTCAATATGAAGCTGCTATTGTTTTAGGAGGTGGTTTGGCAAATTATGATTACAATCTGAAAAGGGTAATTTTCAGATCAAATACTGATAAATTTCTGCAAGCTGTAGATTTATATAAATCGGGCAAGGTAAAGAAGATATTAGTGAGTGGTGGTCCAGGTCATTTGCTTTACCGCGATCAGTATGAAGCGGCTTTTATTAAAGATTTTTTGTTGAAAGTAAATATTCCTGAATCGGATATTTTAATTGATTCGCTTTCAGATAATACACATCAGAATGCTGTGAATTCAAAAAAAATACTTGAAAATGTTTTTCCAGCAGGTGGAAATTATTTATTGATTACCACAACATTGCATATGAAAAGAAGCAAGGCCTGTTTCGATAAAGTAGGTTTACCAACAGTAGTTTACCCAACATGCAAAATTACAGGCAGAAGAATCTATAATTTCGATCATCTTTTTGTTCCGCATCTCGATAGTTATGAATATTGGGACGCTATGGTTCACGAATGGGTTGGTTATCTGACTTATAAAATAATGGGCTATGCATAGAAATATGAAAGATTAATGATGAATAATAAAATTAAACTTTTTAACTTTTAAAACTTTACAAGCTTAATGGCACAAACTATTTTTATAATAATAATTTCTATTTTGGTATTCGATTTCCTTTTGGAACGATTGCTCGATTATTTGAATTCAACATATTGGAGTAATGAGTTACCTAAGGAATTGCGAGGTATTTATGATGCTGAAAAATATAAAAAATCTCAGGATTATCAGAAAGTAAATCAGAGGTTTTCTTTACTTACTTCATCTTTATCGTTTGCAGCCATGATGCTGATGCTTTTGTTTGGTGGTTTTGCTTTTGTTGATGCATATGTACGACAATTTACTGACAATCCGATTTTAATGGCACTTATTTTCTTTGGAATTATTGGTTTTGCTGCTGATATTTTAAACACACCTTTTGGCATTTACGATACTTTTGTGATAGAACAAAAGTTTGGCTTTAACAATACAACTGTGAAAACTTATATTTTTGACAAACTTAAAGGCTGGTTGCTGGCAATAGTACTTGGTGGAGGTTTATTGGCATTGTTTATATTTATTTACAGCAAAACCGGAGATAATTTCTGGTGGATAGCATGGCTGGTTTTCAGTATCATTTCTATCTTTTTCAGTATGTTTTATTCTGATATTATAGTGCCGCTTTTCAATAAACAAAATCCACTCGAAGATGGTGAGCTTCGTTCGGCAATTGAAGTTTTTGCCAATAAAACAGGTTTTAAACTAAAGAATATTTTTGTAATTGATGGTTCAAAACGCTCAAATAAAGCCAATGCGTATTTTACAGGCTTAGGTTCCAAAAAACGGATAGTTCTTTATGATACTTTGATAAAAGATCATACTACTGAAGAACTTGTGGCTGTATTGGCTCACGAGGTTGGTCATTATAAAAAGAAACATACTATCAAAACAATAATTATTTCGCTGATAGAAACTGCAATGATGCTGTATATTTTGTCATGGTTTATCAGCAATCCTGTTTTATCAGAATCATTGGGAACACCTCAATCTTTTCATATTTCGATTATTGTATTTGGAATTTTATATAGTCCGTTATCAATGATACTGGGTTTGGCTATGAATGTTTTATCGCGTAAACACGAGTATGAAGCTGATAAGTTTGCAGCAGAAAATTATGCTGCAAAACCTTTGGCTGATGCCTTAAAGAAATTGTCGGTAAATAATTTAAGTAATTTACGTCCGCATCCTGTTTATGTTTTCTTTCATTATTCGCATCCAACTTTATTACAACGATTATCTGCATTAAATCAACTTATTAAATAATAAAAATGAAGGTTTTTTTTAAACAAGTTTTACAGTTTTTTAAATTTCTTTTTTCCAAATTAATTGTACTTATTAAATTCATATTTTATGTTCCCAAAAAATGGGCTTGGTATAAGAAGTTGGGATTGCGTATTTTGCATTTCTTTCTTGTTATTATCATAATCTTGGGTATGATTGATATGAACTTTCTTTGGTTATTTGGAAAATCACCCAAACTTAGTCAGATAAATAATCCTAAGCAAAAAACAGCTTCTGAACTATATGCTGCTGATGGTAAAATGATTGGTAAATATTTCGACGAAAACCGTACGCCTGTAAAGTTAAGCGATGTCTCTCCAATTATGGTTAAGACCTTGATTAATACTGAAGATGTTCGTTTTTATGAACATCATGGCGTTGATTTGAAAGCTACATTTTCAGTTTTTTGGTATATGATAAAGGGCGATAAGCGTGGTGGCAGCACAATTACCCAACAATTGGTGAAAAACCTTTTTAAAACCCGTGATAATTATTCAAGAGGAGTTTTAGGCAGGATTCCGGGAGTAAAAATGTTGATTTATAAAGCTAAAGAATGGGTTACTTCACTCAAGATTGAATTGTTTTACAATAAAGATCAGATTCTGACCATGTATTTCAATACTGTAGATTTTGGTAGCAATGCTTTTGGGATTAAAACGGCAGCTCATACTTTTTTTAATATCAAACCATCTCAGTTAAATGTCGAACAATCTGCTCTTCTGGTAGGTATGCTAAAAGCTCCTACATATTATAGTCCGTTGTCTCATCGCGATAGAGCTTTTGAACGCAGAAATGTTGTATTAGGTCAACTTGTTAAATACAATCAGATTACTCAGAATGAATTTGATTCGATAAGTAAAATACCGGTACAGCTCAATTATAGTGTTGAAAATAACTATGATGGAAAAGCACCTTATTTCAGAGAAGCAGTTAGTAACTATTTGAGAAAATGGCTTAAAGAAAATAAGTTGAATCTTTATGAAGATGGCTTAAAGATATACACAACTTTAGATCTTGGTATGCAACAACATGCTGAAAATGCAGTTACTGAACATATGAAAAGATTGCAAAAACGATTTTTTGAACATTGGCAAGGCGATAATCCATGGCGAAAAGAAAATGATGAAGAAATTCCTGATTTTGTTGACAGGATAGTTGTAAAAACATTACATTACAAGAATTTATCGAAAGAATTTCCGGGTAACAGAGATTCTATTGATTATTATCTGAATAAGCCACGCGAAATGCGGGTTTACACTTATAAAGGGGATAGAGATACTTTGCTAAGTACCATTGATTCAATAAAATATTATAATTCATTGTTGCATGCAGGTTTTGTTACCATGGATCCTTTTAATGGATACGTAAAAACCTATGTTGGTGGCGTAAATTTTAACGATTTCAAATTTGATCATGTAAGTCAATCAAAACGTCAGCCGGGTTCTACTTTTAAAGCTTTTGTTTATACAGCTGCATTAGAAAGTGGTTGGGGACCTTGCGATAAACTGAATGATGTACCTGTAACCTACAAATATGTTGAAAAAGGACAGAATAAAACATGGGAACCTCATAATGCAGAATATAGTTTTTCGGGTTCGAGTGTTACGTTGAAATATGCATTTGCAAAGTCAATCAATTCGATAGCAGTTCAGCTTACTCAGCAAATGGGCTGGCAAAAAGTTATTGAATATGCTCATAAAATGGGTATAAAATCAAAATTAATGGATGTTCCATCGGTTTGTCTGGGTTCGAGTGATGTTACTTTAATGGAGTTGATAACTGCTTATTGTCCGATGATAAATGAAGGTTATAAGATAGAACCAATATTGGTAACCAAAATTACCGACAGAAAAGGCAAGATTTTGTACGAAATGCAACCACAGAAAGAAAGAGTTATTACTGAAGAAACCGCATTTCTGATGTCGATAATGTTGCAGGGTGGTTTGCACGAACCGGGGGGCACTACTCAAAATTTGTTTGAACATGATTTGTTCAGCGATAACCGTACCGATTTTGGTGGTAAAACAGGTACTTCTTCCAATCATTCAGATGGATGGTTTATAGGTGTAACTCCAAATCTGATAGGTGCATCGTGGGTAGGTGCCGAAAACAGAAGTGTACATTTTCGTACTTCCGAACTTGGTGAAGGTTGCAAAACTGCTTTGCCGATTTATGGTATATTTATGGAAAATCTGCTGAAAGACCCTAAATATGCCGATACATACAAAAAGAAATTCCCTAAGCCAAAAATAAAAATCACAAAATCATATACTTGCCATACATATTTTCCCAAGAAAGACAGTACGGCAAATGCTGAAGGTGAAGAAGCTCAGGCAGAAGAGTAATTTAGATAATACATATCTCAGAATGTAATTGAGGTAAGAGAGAGGATAATAACTAAAAACGCTATTGTCTGATAAACTTCTAAAACAGAAATTTAATTTAGATTCTTCACTTTATTCAGAATGACAATTAGCAATTTTTAATATGGAGTGGGGTTAGAAAGCGGCTTCGCCGCTTTCTAACCCCACTCCATAATATACTTATAAGAAGCTGTCATTCTGAGTGAAGCGAAGAATCTTTATATTTTTATCGGGCAATAATTAATAAATAGAATTATTTTAGGGAGTATAAATCAAGGTTGAAACAACTTGGTCAAAGATTCAGACTAGCATAAAAGGAGTTCCTTTTGCCATAGTCAAACATTCAGACTAGCATAAAAGGAGTTCCTTTTGCCATAGTCAAACATTCAGACTAGCATAAAAGGAGTTCCTTTTGCCATAGTCAAACATTCAGACTAGCATAAAAGGAGTTCCTTTTGGCATAGTCAAACCTTCAGACTAGTGTAAAAGGAGTTCCTTTTGCCATAGTCAAACTTTCAGACTAGCATAAAAGGAGTTCCTTTTGCCTTGGTCAAACATTCAGACTAGCATAAAAGGAGTTCCTTTTGCCTTAGTCAAACATTCAGACTAGCATAAAAGGAGTTCCTTTTGCCTTAGTCAAACATTCAGACTAGTGTAAAAGGAGTTCCTTTTGCCATAGTCAAACATTCGGACTAACATAAAAGGAGTTCCTTTTGCCTTGGTCAAAGATTCAGACTAGCATAAAAGGAGTTTTTAGAATTTAAGTAATGAAATTTGTTAGGTTTGTGATAGAGAGAGGTGCTTAACTTGCATTTGTTTTTCTATCCAGTTCAGTAAACTTAAGGCTTAGATAAATAAACCATAAACTCCAGCCCAAATGGAAAAATCGTTGTTTCAGTCCGAAATAATCTGTCAATATATCAGGCATTAACGTTAAAAAGCCCAAAAACATGATCAGCAGTATAAGTCCTGAAGCAATTTTTATACCTGCAATTTTGCTTTCTTTCCATAATAAAATACTTAGCAAAGGAGATAAAGGCAATAACATTGAAGGCGAACCCAAAATACCATGCAAAGGCAAAGGCAAAGGGAAAATGCCGGCACCAAATATCGAAACAGAATAAGTAAGTATCAGTAATATAGGTATGATATTCAAACCTGTTTTCTTTGCAGTTTTATAAAGTCCATAAATGAAAATAATGCTAAGTACAGAAATAAACACCAATGTAAAAGTAAACAAAGTCTGCGTTTCGGTACCTATGCTTCCCAAATCACTCACCTGATTCGCAAGAAAGCTGTAGTTTTCGGTAATTAAACCGCAATAACCAATACCAATCCAAAAAATCAATGGGATGATACATCCGGTATAAATTAGTTTTCTGTTACTTATCATTTCTGTTTTTTTAAGTAATACTTTATTTATTTGAATGATTAAGCAGCAAATATACATTATTATTTAAAAACAGATCTAAGATTTACGATATTTAATTAAATCAGCATTCTCCAAAACAATTCAAGTTAGAACGATTAATTTAATATCAAATCTTTAATTAATAATTGCTTACATAGTTTTTATGTTGAAGTGCAAAATTATTTTTTCATTAAGTACTTTGATATTTAAAAATAAATTGTAATTTCGTAAAATAAAAATTAAAAAAAACTTTTATGCAAATTGAGAAAAATAAAGTCGCTTCTTTAACCTATACTTTAAGATTCGACAATGCTGAAGGCGATATTATTGAAGAAATCGACAATATGGACCCAGAGAGAGTTTTAATCGGACATGAAAATCTTTTTGAGCAATTTGAAGAGAAATTAATGGGATTAAAAGCAGGTGACGAATTTGAATTCATTTTGAGTTCAGAAGAAGCTTATGGCGAGTATGATGAAGAAAGAGTAATTGATCTTCCAAAAGAAAACTTTATGGTTGACGGTGCATTCGACGAAGAAATGGTGTACGAAGGTGCTATTATTCCAATGGAAGACGAAGAAAATGATATTCAGGCTGAAGCTATCGTTTTGGAAATTGACGACGTAAATGTAAAACTCGACTTCAATCATCCATTAGCTGGCGAAACTTTACACTTCAAAGGTAATATACTGGAAGTTAGAGATGCAACCGAAGAAGAAATTAATTTCGGAGATGCTATAACTGAATAATTTTTATTCATATATAATAAAAAGAGCTGATATTTTAAGAATATCGGCTCTTTTTGTTTTTATACTCCAAAAGCCTGTCTTTATACATCTCAATAATTATTCGTATTTTTGCACTCTAATTTTTTACTTCAATGAAATTCGAAAAATATCCTTTTACATCACAGATTCAATCAAATTTAGCTGAATTGGGCTGGATGCGTCCTACTGATATTCAATTTAAATCAATACCACATATATTAAAAGGCGAAGATGTTTTGGCAATAGCTCAAACCGGAACAGGTAAAACAGCTGCTTTTGCCATTCCAGTCTTGCAACGCTTACAACAATCAAAACCCAAATTTAAGTCAATCAGATGCATTGTTATGGTCCCTACACGCGAACTTGCATTGCAGATTTCAAATGTATTCAACCAATTAGGCAGAGATACCGGAATCAAAACCTTTTGTGTGTTTGGCGGTGTTGAGCAGGATCAACAGATTGCACAGCTGCAAAGTGGTTTGGATATTTTGATTGCTACTCCCGGCAGAATGTTCGATTTGGTTAATCAGGGTTTTATCAAATTAGATAACATTGAAACGCTGGTGCTTGATGAAGCCGATCATATGCTCGATTTGGGATTTATAAGAGATATCAGAGATTTGATAAGATTTTTGCCACGCAAACGTCAAACTTTGTTCTTTTCGGCTACCATAAATGCTGAAATCAAAAAGCTGGCTTATTCATTGGTTGATAATCCAATAAGAATTCAGATTTCACCCAAAAATCCGGTATCGAAAAATGTGGATCATTCTGTAGCTTATGTCGAAATGGATGATAAACGCTATTTTTTAGAACGTTTGGTAAATGAACATCCTGAAAGTAAAATCCTGGTGTTTGTCCGTACAAAAGTGAGAGCCGAGAGAGTTTGCAGCGCAATGAAAAGAGTTGATATTGATGCAGAAACACTTCATGGCGATAAAGAGCAAAAAGAAAGATTATATACACTCAAAAAGTTTAAAGAAGGAAGTATCAAACTTTTGATAGCTACTGATGTAAGTGCCCGCGGAATTGATATTCCTGATGTGGAATTTGTGGTTAATTACGACTTGCCCGAACAAGCTGAAAATTATGTGCATAGAGTAGGAAGAACAGGTAGAGGTAATAAAAGAGGAAGTGCTATTAGTTTTTGCAGCAGCGAAGAAATGGTTTTACTCGAAGATATTGAAACATACACTGGTAGTGAAGTAAATATACTGAAAATAGAAAAAACAGATTATCAACAAACAATTGATTTTTCGGGCGAAGTATTAAGTGATTGGAAAACACTAATGAAAAATGCCGAAATTGATTTAAAAGTGGCAGAAGATAAAAAAGCCAAAAAACGGAAAAAGAAATAACTCAATCTCTATAAAAAAAAGAACCATTGATTTAATTTCAATGGTTCTTTTTTTGACTATATATAATAATTTTTACAATCTCATAAATGAAATAATTAAAACATTATACATATCTGATAATTGTAATTGATTTTTTACTGAATAACAACAAAATTGTTTAGTTTTCTTTTATCATAACAGTATTGAATCCACTAGCCCATTTTATTGGAACTTTATCTGCTACCCAACAATCAAAGCTTTGCATTGCTTTGCTACGTTTGGTAATAAATGAAAACGGAAAAACACCATCAAGTAAATTTGCAGCACCAACTTTAATAATTTTAAGTCCGTTCTTTTTTGCAAGTGCATGTAAATCTTTGAGTGAGAAAAATTGAATATGTGTTAAATCGTTATTAGCTGATTGAACAGTTACACCTTTATATCCTAAAGCCATTTTAAAACCTTTAAGAGTATTTGCCAAAGGTCCTTTGCTTCGATATATTTTTTGAACAGGTTTTGTTATGAAAACTTCTCGAGGTCCATACCCATTCGGAACAGTTATAATAGAAATTCCATTTGGTTTTAGTAAATTTGAAACAACTCCCAGAACCGAATCGGGGTAATTAAGATGTTCTAATACTTCACTCATTATTATTACATCATAGGGTTTTCCTGATACTAGTGTTTCTGCATTTTTTACTTCAAAAGATAATTTCTCATGCTTGTAAGTTGCTTTGGCATTTTCTATTGTATTCGGACATAAATCAATCCCTCGTATTTCAAAATCATTTTTTGCAAGTTGGTAGCAAATATGGCCATTTCCACATCCAATCTCAAGTATATTTAAATCTTTGCTATTTCTGCTAATAATAGCATCCTGAATAAATTTCAAACGTTTTATATCTTCTTTTCGGCTATAACTAGTATGATTAATAAAATTTTTCATTAATTTAAAAATTGATTATTTATTTATAAATGTTTTTTTATTCAAATTTAATTGTTTATTAAATACCAATTGGCATGTTTTGTATGTATTAAATGAGTTTATATTTGAATTATGAGTTTGCTAAATTAAATAAAATATAAATATAAATTATTTTTTTGTCATGTATTTTTAACCTTTTTATAAGAAATAAATTTTATACTTTTATTGATAAAATATTTTTCTTAAATTACAGTTTAAACAATTTTAACATACAGCTTTTATTTCCCTAACATTGGGGAGTACTAAAATATTGGCATTAGTAAAAAAGCCGCCGAAAATAAATTCTCTGGCGGCTTTTCTTATTCGTAAAATCACGATATTCGCTAATTACTAATTGTTTTTGATATAATTTACCAAACCCTTGGCATTAAATACGCCCATAAGTTTGGCCGGAAGTGGTGCAAATTTAAAAATCTTTTCACCTACCTTGATTTCTCCTTTTTCGAAGTCAAGTAATACATCATCTCCTTGTTTGTAAGCTTCTACCACTTCGGGTAAAACGATGATTGGCAATCCCTGATTTACTGAAGAACGATAGAAAATACGGTTAACCGATTTGCAGATTACTGCTTTTACATTGGCATAAGCCAAACCCACAGCAGGATGTTCGCGTGAACTTCCACAACCGAAATTAGCTCCGGCAATTACAATATCATTGGTTTGAACTCTCTCTGCAAAACTGTCGTCGAATCCTTTGAAAAGATGCGGCATAATTTTGTCGCCTTCCGAACTGCCAATCTGATAAGTGAGATTGCCGGCAAACATCTGGTCGGTATTCAGATTGTCAACATCGGCATAATTCCAGCAAGCTTTTGCATAACGATCTTCGCCGGCTTTTACCTCAACAGTTTTACTCTGTTCCGCTTTATAAGGAAATTTATCAATACTTACAATACCTCTCGGATCGGTAATTTCGCCTTTTAAAGCTGAGTAAGCTACTGTTGCCGGAGAAGCCAGATAAATATTTGCTTTCGGATTGCCCATTCTGCCTTTAAAGTTACGGTTGGCAGTTGAAATTACATTAATATTATCGGCAGGAATACCTTGTCCGGTTCCCAAACATGGACCACAACTGGTTGCCAAAACAGTAGCACCGGCATCCATAAATATCTCAATCAATCCTTCTTTCAATGCCTGCATATAAATGGCTTTTGAAGCAGGAATTACCAGCATTTGAAAATCTTTTGGCAATTTCTGTCCTTTAAGTATAGCGGCAGCTTCGCGTAAATCTTCCAAACGGCCATTGGTACAGGTACCAACCAAAGCTTGTTGTATTTTTGTTCCCTGAACTTCAGAAACTGCTTTTACATTATCTACATGATGAGGTGCAGCTACTACCGGGAAAATATCGTTCAGATTAATAGTGATTTCTTTCGCATAAATGGCATCTTCGTCAGCCCAGATGCCTTCCATCTTAGCTCCGAAATGTGTTTCCAATACTTCGTCAGCTGGGAAAACTGCATTTTTTGCACCCATTTCCGAAGCCAGATTACATAAAGTCATACGCGATGAAATACTTAAAGAAGTAAGTCCTTCACCATGATATTCAATTGACATATAATCAGCACCACTTGAGCCTATCATACCAATAATCCAAATTGATAAATCTTTGGCATAAACCCCTTTGGGTAATTTGCCTGTTAAAGTAATTTTGATTGATTCAGGCACTCTGAACCAGGTTTCGCCTTGTTTCCATAATCCTGCAGATTCGGTTCTGTCGATACCGGCTGCAAAAGAATTGAAAGCTCCGGCAGTGCAACTATGGCTGTCGCTGCCTACAATCAGCATTTTAGGCTTAGCATATTCTGACATTATCTGATGACAGATTCCTTGTCCGACATCGTGAAACTTTTTGATTCCCTGTTCGGTAGCAAATTCTCTGATACGTTGGTAATCATAAGCCAATTTGGCATCGGTAGGAGGGGCGTTGTGGTCTAAAACTATCAATAATTGTTCGGGATCAAAAACTTTGGTTCCACCCATTTTAATAAAAGTTTTTTCTATACTTGATGTGTTGTCGTGAGTTAGGACAATATCAGGTTTTTTAAATACGATACTGCCTCTTTCAGCATCAAAAATTTTTTCTGCAAATGTTCTTCCTGCCATAATGTATTTATTTATAATTGTTTAATAGTTAATATCATTAAAAAACTCTTACTGCAAAGTTGTGAAAAAAAATAATAAGAAAAAATATGTTTTTATACTTTTTTTTATTGGCATAAACAATAAAAAATAGCATTATTATCTTTTTCACATTAGTGTCCATAACAAGCGGAATTCGCGAATTTCATATCCTTAAAAAGCCTGGAAAGTGATTATTAAATAGCTAAAAAACAAATAGATGAAACCATTTTTTATTAAAATCGTAAAAGCAGTAAATTTAAAAAATCACAAATAATGAAGAAGTTATATTTTTTACTTATCTTTTTAGTTTTAGCTTTTTTACCTGAAATAAAAGCTCAGAATGTAAGCACTCAAAATAAGTTTGATGCTGGTAAAATCAAAAACCAAGCTGGTTTTCAATCATTAAACAATAGTCATTACAATAAGACGGGCAAATCTGCAGATGCAACAACTTTTCTGCAGGATTCATCTTATTATATGCTTTGGCAGGCATCTGCATGGAAAGATTATTGGAAATTTGTTTATACCTATACTCCAAACGGAAATATTGCTGTTGAGAATGATTTTTCGTGGGATGGAAATTTATTGATTTATAGAAATTACGAAAAATTTACTTATACTTATAATGCACAAAACCAACAGATATTACATACTTTTTTAAATTTTGAAGAGAGTTCAAATACCTGGGAAGACAGAAGCCGTATGTATTCTTTTTATTCTAATAATTTGAAAGTTACTGATAGTTCGGTGTTTAAAAATCCTGGTACATCTGTTTGGGAAATTCAATGGAAGAGTAATTATACCTATGATATAAATGCAAATATTACATCACAAACTAATTATAGTTGGAACCTAACAACGAATATGTGGGAAAATAGTTATAAAATTGTTTACACAAATAATTCATCAGGAAAACCGATAGAATTAATGACATATAATGGAGGTGTTTCTTCATGGGACACATCTGCTAAAACAACAATTGTATATAATCCCAATGGTTTAATTTCAGATGAAACTTTTTATAGCTGGGATCAGGGTTCACATTCATGGCAAACTTCTGTAAAATTGGTTTATTCTTATAATGCGAATTCACAGTTGTTAAATATTACCAAGTGGCAATGGAATTATATTACAAGCAGTTTGCAGGAAGTAAGACGTGACGATTATTCTTATGATGCAAATAACAATAATTCTTCTGTTATTACTAAAACCTGGGCCGGATCTTCATGGGATAATGCAGAGAAACATTTAAATTACTGGTCGATACATCAGATAAATGGTTTGGAAGAATATTATAATCAGGATTTTAAGGTTTTTCCAAATCCTGCCACAAATACGGTATTTTTTAATAATGATAAAAATATGCCTTTAAAAATCAGATTATTTGATGCGAGTGGTAAGATAATAATTGATAAATTGATTAGTGGTAATAGTATTGATATATCAGATTTAGATGCCGGAGTTTATTTTATGAGCGTTGGAAAGAAAGTTTCAAAAATTGTAAAGAAATAATAATCATATTTCTGAAACATGATTAATAAAAAAAAGGAACCCGAGAGTTCCTTTTTTTTATATTGTTATTTATCGGTTTGTTTATTCAACACCAACCAATTCAACTTCGAATACCAATACAGCACATGGAGGGATAGCGCCACCGCCGGCTCCTCTTTCGCCATATCCTAATTTTGAAGGAATTACTAATTTGGCTTTTCCACCAACTTTCATCATTCCGATACCTTCGTCCCAACCAGGAATTACTTCACCTTGTCCTAATGTGAATGTAATAGGTTCGTATGGACGTTTTTCATTGAAAACTCCTGCTGTTTTTGCATCTTTTTCAATACTTGTATCGAAAATAGTTCCATTGGTTAATTTTCCGGTATAGTTTACTTTTACTTTTTTACCTGCTACAGGTTTTGCTCCGTTGCCTTTTTTGGTTTCGATAAAATATAAACCACTTGCTGTTGGCTGAACTTTAATTTTGTTGTCGGCTAAGTATTTTTCAAGATCTTTGCTTTCATTTGCTTTAGCTTCTGCAATCATTTTTTCTTGTTTTGCCATCATTTCTGATTTTTCTTTTTCGAAAGCAGCTTTGGTTACGATTTCGTGAATTTTGATATCGTAATATAATACTGCACCTTCTTTGATAAATGGAGGCAATTGCATTACTTTTTTCAATGAATCGGCACTCATAATAAATGTTACGCTATCGCCAATACCCATTAATAATAAACCTTCGTTTAAATCGCCTTTGTAAGCTGATGAATCAACTCTGAATAATCTTTGTGGATTTCCGGCATTGGTAAATAAGGTAGAATCGGCAGTTCTTACAGTTAATTCAGCAACTATAATATCTCCCAATTGTGTTTTTTGTGCATCTTTATTTTCGATGTGGAATTTGTAATATAATCCGTTTTTGGTTTCGTCGAAACCCGGATATTTTGATTTACATGAAGTGAAAATAATTGCAACCATTGCAACTACCAACAATAATACTTGACTTTTTTTGTTCATTTTTATTAAAATTAATATATAAGATTTACTTTTTTTGATTTTGTTTTTCAATGCTAATAAGTTCTATATCATAAACTAATGCCGCTTTGCTGGGTATTTTGTTTTCGTCGCCCATCAAGCCAAAACCAAGGTGCGAAGGTATGATAAATTTTGCTTTGTCGCCAACTTTTAGTAATAAAATTCCTTCTTCCATTCCACTTTCTACCTGAGCTTTGCCAACTTCAAACTCTTTTGCACCGCTTTCGTCTGAGCTGTATATATTTACACCGTTGAGTAATGATGTTTTATAATTGATTTTTACGATATCGCCAAATTCTGCTTTTTTGCCTTTGCCTTCTTTATAAATCATATACCACAATCCTGTACCGGTTTCTTTCATTTTCCACTGATACCTGCTGATATAGTTGTTTATTTTGTCGGTTTCTGATGATGTTAGTATTTTATTGGCTGTTATCATTCTTTCGTTGATGCTGTCCTGACTTAAAACTCGTCCGTTTGCGGGAGGTGGATCCGACTGACATGATGCTAATAATGCAATTAGTGGTAGTAAAGTATAGTATGTTTTAATCTTCTTCATCAAATATTACATATAATTCTGAGTAATCTTTAATACTATTATTGAATTTTGCAATGGTTTCTTTTAATGAAATTCTTGAAGTAGCACCCGAAGCATTGTGATGACCTCCACCATTGAAATGCTTGCGGGCAAATTCATTTACATCAATATCGCCTTTTGAGCGGAAAGAAATTCTTACCAAACCTTCTCTTTCGGTAAATAAAACTGCTAATTTTATATGCTCAATCGATAATGCATAATTTACCAATCCTTCTGTATCACCCACTTGATAATTGAAATAATTAAGTTCTTCTCTGGTAAGTGAAATATAAGCAGTTGATAATTCATCAATTACGATCAATTTTTTACTCAAACAATATCCAAGCAATCTCAATCTACTCTCAGAAAAAGTGTCGTAAATTTTACGATGAATAGCCTCAGCATCTATTCCAATCTGTAGCAAATGAGCACTTATTGTATATGTCTCTTCATAATTACATGAATAGCTATACGAACCTGTATCAGTTAGTATCCCCACATAAATTGCATCAGCCATATCTTTGTCAATAGCGTCCTTTCCATCTAAGTTAACAATAAAGTTATAAATCAATTCAGAAGTAGAAGATATATCTATTTTGGAAAAAACGAAATTGAAATTTTCAAGTTGCGGTTGCAAATGGTGATCAATCAATACTTTATGAGCTGTTGCAGTTTTAATGGCTTCTTCCATTTTATCGATACGATGTAATGCATTAAAATCGAGACAAAAAATAATTTCGGCTTGCTCTATTATCTTTTTTGCATCAGCCATATTTTGATTATAAATACAAACTTTATCTGCACCTTTTAACCAAGCCAAATTCTCTGGGAAATGATTTGGTGTAATAACACTTACGTTTTTATTCTTCTTAATCAGATAGTTATATAATGCCATAGAAGAACCTAAGGCATCTCCATCTGGATTATTGTGCGTAACAATAAGTAAATTTGTTTTTTCTGATATGAGTTCTTTTACTGATGCTAGTTGCGTTTTATCCAATTTATAAGTTTTTAATGTTTGAAATTCAGACTGCAAAATTAAAAAATAAAAACAAAGCTATCAATCATTTGTTTTATTATTTTTACATCTAAATTTAAAAATCAATTATTTTATGGAAAATAATATCACTTTTACAATGATTAAGCCCTTTGCGGTTGAAACTGGAAATATAGGTACAATACTTGATGTTATTATCAAACATGGTTTTAAAATCAGAGCCATGAAGTTAACCAGAATGTCAAAATCTCAGGCAGAAAAATTTTATGCAGTTCATGCTGAAAGACCTTTTTTTGCTGATTTAGTAGAATTTATGTCTTCCGGTCCTATAGTTGCAGCTATATTAGAAAAAGAAAATGCCGTTAATGATTATCGCGAACTTATAGGCTCTACAGATCCTGCAAAAGCTGCTGAAGGTACTATCAGGAAGTTATATGGTGTTTCAGTACAAAAAAATGCTGTACATGGTTCAGATTCTGATGAAAATGCACAAGTAGAATCAACCTTTTTCTTTTCTACTTTCGAAAGATTTTTATTGTAAAATATTTCAACCGGTTTTTTTGACTCCGTTTTTTTTTATAATTTCATTTAAGTTTGAAGTTTTATTATTATAGTTGCAATTTGCTGTGATGTAATTTTTTATAATACAGGCAACTATTTAATATTATACATTGTCTATAGAAGACTTTAATTTTATTTATAAATTATCAATCAAATGAAAAAAAATCTATTCATTATTGCGGCATTTGTATTATTGCCATTTATTAAATTATCAGCACAATGTGCACAAACTGCCAATATTTACACTTTTACTTACGGTGGTCATACCTATGAAATTGTGAAGGAAATGAAAAACTGGACTAATGCAGCAGCTTGTGCAGTTGAAAGAGGTGGTTATTTAGTTGAAATTAACGATCAGGCTGAGCAAACCCTTGTTTATAGTAAAATACAGGCTGCTGGAATTTCATCAACATACACACAGGTGATGGATGGCGGAGGAACTGCTTACATCTGGATAGGAGCAACGGATAAGTTTACCGAAGGCAGCTGGAAATGGGACGGAATCAATGCAAATACTGGTACTGCATTCTGGAATGGACAAGGTGCTGCTGGTGCAGGTGGCGGAAGTGCTGTTGGAAATGCCTTTATTAACTGGGGAGGAAAATCTACAGGAACTATAAATGAACCTGATGATTATGGTGGTCAACAAGATGCTGCCGCAATTGCTCTTGCAGGTTGGCCCAGTGGTACTACCATGTTAGGTATAGCCGGCGAATGGAATGATATTGCTCTTACAAATGCTGTTTATTTTATTGTTGAAAAAAATAATACAGGAGTAATTGAAAATAATAATAAGTATGAAATAGAATTGTATCCCAATCCTGCTAAAGAATTTATTCAATTGAAGAATGTTAATGACAAAAATGCAAATATTCAAATATTAAATATCGAAGGCAAAGTAATTAAGCAAGTATTATATTCAGAATTATCAGTTAATAAAATCGATATTAGAGATTTTACAAAAGGAATGTATTTAGTGAAAGTGTTTTCTTCTGAAAACCAATATTTTTTGAAATTTATTAAGTATTAAAAATACGATAAATAGAAATGAATATTGAAGATAAAAGATAATATGTTTTTTATTTAAATACTAAAAATCATATTTCTATGAAAAAGACAATTTTTTTTATTTTAGTTTTTCAATTTGCAACTTTATTCTCGCAAAACACATGGAATCCGTTAAATACCGGAACTTCTACCAGTTTGTTTTCTTTAAGTTTTCCTACTTCTCAAATAGGTTGGGTAGTAGGACAGGATGGCTTGATAATGAAAACCATTGATGGAGGCAATACATGGAATACACAGACAAGCAATGTATTAAACAGTTTATACGGATGTTTTTTCCCTGACACAACTCATGGTTGGGCAGTAGGTTGGGATGGTAAAATATTAAAAACTGCTGATGGTGGTAATACGTGGATTTCTCAACAAAGCGGAACCACAAATTACCTGAATAGTGTTTATTTCTTTTCAACAACTTCAGGAATAATTGTTGGTGAAAACGGTACAATACTTAAAACTACAGATGGCGGAAATACATGGAATAGTGTTACTTCCAACACTACAATGATACTTTATATGATAGATTTTATTTCGCCGGCAACAGGAATTATTATAGGACAGGGAGGAAGAATACTAAAAACAACAGATGGTGGTAATACATGGGTAATTAAAAACAGTGGTATTACAACCGATTTGTTTACAATGCATTTTGTTGATGCAAATACTGGATATGCTGCCGGAGATTTTGGTAAAATTATAAAAACAACAGATGGTGGCGAAAGCTGGACAAATATTACAACTCCCAACTCAACTATTATCGGTACAATTTGGTTTTCGGATGTAAACAGAGGCTGGGTTGCACAAATGGATGGGAATCTGCTTTATACAACAAATGGAGGTGTAAACTGGGAATCTGATACCAGTTTTGGTATTACAGCAATGTGGACTACTTTTTTTACATCTGCTGATACTGGTTTTGTAGCTGGTAATAATGGAAAAATGTATAAAACCACCAATGGAGGTACATTAACTATTGATGAAAACAATCAGATTTCCAAAGAAAATATTCAATTAAGTATTTTCCCAAATCCTGTAAAAAAAGATGCAGAAATAGATTATTATCTCGATTCAAAAGAATTGTGTTCAATCAATTTATATGACATTAATGGGAAAAAAGAGGGCCGTTTAATTAATGAAATAAAAGATAAAGGTAAACATCAGATACGTTTTAATTCAGATAAATATAAAGGTGGAGTTTATTATCTTGAGATAATAACAGAAACAGAAAAAAGCATCAAAAAATTTATTATTTCACATTAATAATGAAAAATAAAAAAATCATTATTCTGATAATTACAATACTAATAAACAGTTTTTTACAGGCTCAGGATACTACCAAAATTTTGTTTATAGGTAATAGCCATACTTTTGTAAATGATTTACCACAAACATTTTATCAACTTGCTACCAAAGCAGGGAGAATTGTTTATGTTGATAATTTAACAATGGGAGGTGCAACATTACAAATGCATCTGCAAAATCCTGCTACTACACTGAAAATAAACGAAAAACATTGGAATTTTGTTATATTACAGGAACAAAGCCAGATACCATCTTTTATTCCTGAGCGTGATACTATGATGTATCCGTATGCTATTGCACTCGACAGCATTATACATAGCAACTGGTTATGCACACGTACCATGTTTTTTATGACATGGGCACATAAATATGGCGATTTGGGCATATTGCAAAATGGTGGTACTGATAGTTTTGAAGATATGCAGCAACGCCTTCGCAGCGGCTATATGACAATTGCAGATTCTTTGGAAGCGGCTGTTGCTCCTTGTGGTTGGGTTTGGCGACAATTTATACAATCTTATCCTTCAATTGAACTTTATTCTGCTGATAATTATCATCCTGCCGAAAATGGTACATATCTGGCAGCCTGTACTTTCTTTGCAAGTATTTTTAAACAGACTGCAGTTGGTATAAATTATTTTGGAAATATTCTGCCATCTGATGCTGTTGTTTTCCAATCTGTTGCTTCACAACTTGTGCTCGATAGTCTGGATTTATGGAATATTGGTTTGTATAATCCTAAACCAACTGCTGATTTCGGATATGTTCAATTCGGTAATCAATATCAATTTTCAGATAGCTCCTTACTTACAACCGATTATAAATGGGATTTTGGCGATGGAACTTCATCTGTATTGCAAAATCCTACTCATACTTTTCTTTCAACCGGAGGTTATGATGTCAGACTGATTTCCCGAAATTCCTGCGATGCTGATACCATTACAAAAAATATTCATTTTATTTCAACAAATTTAAGTAACATAGAACTAAATAATTTTGTTGTTTACCCCAATCCTTTTGTAGATAATGTATATATCGAAAGTTTGGAAAATGATGTAATTCAGAGAATTGAAATTACTGATCCGAAAGGTAAAACTATTTATGCTGATGAAACTGTTAAGAGAAATTTGGATATATTGGATTTATCTTCTTTGAAAAAAGGTATTTATTTCCTGAAAATTCATACCACTAATAAGAGTTTCTTTAATAAAATTATAAAGCTTTAATATCATCAAAAAACTAATAATCATAATGTTATGAATAATTTCTTCAAAATAATTTTATTTCTGTTAATTGTAATAATATCACAAAATGCATTTTCTCAAGTAGTTTTTAATAAAACTTATCAGACAAATACAGTAATTGAAAATGTTTGGCAGACTTCAGATAAAGGTTATATTGCAGGGGGGTATTATCAAAGATGGGATAATTTAATTAATGATTGGAATTATGATCATTATATATTAAAAACTGATTCTGCAGGAAATATTCAATGGGAAAAAAATTATGATTTTACTCCACTTGACGGAATGTGTATAGAGGGAAGTGTTGTAAGAGAGCTAAATAATGGAGGCTATGCTTATATAAGTTGTATAAATTGTGCTCAAAATCCACCAAATCCTTTGAGTAAATATTTATTGATACGTCTCAATAATTTGGGGGATACTATATGGACAAAAACGTATGAGCGACCAAAAAGAAGTATGGGACAATGGGTTGAGCCAACTAGTGATGGGGGATTTGTGATGACAGGTTATGCTGCTGATTATGGTACAAGTGCTGATGTATATATTGTGAAGACCGACAGCATGGGAAAAGAAAAATGGAATAAAACATATCAATTATATGGTGAAGATCAGGCAACATGCATTCGACAGACTTTGGATGGAGGATATATTGTTGCAGCCGGTAGTTCACTTACTTATCCTGTCGCAAATACCTGGTTGCTAAAGCTTAATAATGTTGGCGATACAGTATGGACAAAAATTTTCCCATGGGGAATGTGGAATGTAAATGCTTATATGGATATTACACCCGATAATGGATTTATTGTTGCAGTTAAAGATTCTGATTATTATCAGGTAGCATTTAAAACTGATAGTATGGGTAATTTATTATGGGTTAATAATTTGGGGCAAGGAAATGCCTGCATTACTCAAACAGCTGATAGTACTTTTGCAGTATTCGGGTTAAATTATTTTAAAGAAATTAATCAGAATGGAAATGTTATTTTCTCGAAAAGCGACACGTTAAATCCCCGTTTCTGGCAGCAATCATTTGATAAGGGTTATATTACAGCCAAAGGAAACAGATTGATCAAAACAGATTGTGAAGCAAATTTTTTATTTTGGGATATTATTAATTGTCCGATAAGTTCAGTTAGTACAAATATAGCTGATTTTGATAAAGAAAAGGAAATTGAAATTTATCCGAATCCTTCTGACGGAATTGTGAATGTAAAAGCAGAAAAATTGAACAGAATTGAGATATATACCATTAATGGTAAGCTTATTATGCATCAATCATATATTAATAATCAAAATTATATTGATATGAGAAGACAAGAAAGCGGACTTTATTTTATCAAACTTATAGGAACAGATTATAATGTTGTCAGAAAATTAGTAATTGAATAAAAAAACAGATGAAAAAAATAGTTATCATTTTTGCATTTATATTGGCATTGAGTTGTAATGCTCAGGACACAACCAAAGTATTGTTTATTGGCAATAGTTTTACCTATGTAGAAAATATGCCCGATTTATTTCGGAATATTGCCGATAGTGCCGGCTACAAAGTTAAAATTCAAATGTATGCTCCGGGTGGTGTGAGTGTTGGTGATGCTTCGCAAGGGACTCAGGCTCATATGAATAATCCATTAGTATATGACAATATCAGGTCAGATAAATGGGATTATGTGATATTGCAGGATAATCAGGGTAGATTTGTATTGGATTATGCTCAGTTTCCATCAACCAGTCTGGTAATTCAAGGGCATCAGCAAATCAGAGATTCTGTTCTGAAAAATAATCCCTGTGCAAAGATGGTTTGGTTTGAAGGCTGGGCTTTAAAAAATGGTTTGCCGCCTTACGGTAATACCGGTATTGAAATGATAGAACGTATTGCTGCCAATTATCATTTTATGAACGATAGCTTACATCAGATAATTGCCCCAATAGGAGGTGCATGGAAAAAACTTATACTTACAAATCCGGCAATAGACCCATGGTCGGCAGATGAAACACATCAATCTTTAGCAGGCTCTTTTCTTACAGCTGCTGTAATTTATGCAACAATATTCAGGGATAATCCGGTTTACAGCTCTGCTATCGGTGGCTTAGCTGCAAATACTGCCAATTTATTGAAACAGATTGCATGGGAGACATTTTCTGATAGTCTGGCAAATATTAATTTACAATCTATTACACCTGATTTACTTTGGCAGAATAATCTGCTGATTGCCGGAAATTATCAGCATTATTTCTGGTATAAAGATATGCAATGGCTTACAACAGCTAATTCCAATATATTAAATATAAATCAAAGCGGTCATTATTATCTGATTGCCCAAAATGCTTTGGGATGTAAACTAAAGTCTGTTTCGCAACATCTGATAATTACAAAGACTGATGAATTTGACAACGAAAATACTTTAAATATTTATCCAAATCCTGCAAATGATTTTGCTTATTTAGATTGCAACATTTCAGATTATTCGCATTGTGATTTAAGAATTTATAATCTTACAGGCGGTTTGGTAAAAGCAGAAAAGATAGCACAGAATCAGCAGAAAATTAATTTTAATGATTTAATAAATGGTATCTATTTGGTTGTTATAACTTCTGATGATATAACTAAAACTTTAAAATTGATAGTTCAGAAATAAAAAATTGAATTAAACTTAATTTAAAAGTTTTTCAAATTCCGGCATTCCATGCAATGGATTTAATATCGGATCGTTCTGAAGTTTGTTTTTGTTCGAGAACCCCAATTTTATGGCTGATTGTAATGAAACAACAGCTTTTTCTTTTTGATTGGTATTAGCATACAAACTCGCAAGAGCGTAATAACAATCAGGATTTTCCGGATCAACTTTCTGATAAATATGTGTAAAAAGTGCTGCGTATTTCCAGTTCTGAGTCTGCAATGCACGATTTGAATAGCTGTAGCAACTTAAACTGATATAGCCTTTTAATCGTTTTGCCTGATTGCTTTTTAATCCATTCTTATCGTTTGCATCCGTGTCAAGTCGTTTAAGTTCAGCATTCCACCACAAGTCCTGTTTGTTTTCAAAAGCAGCCATAAACTCCTGTTGTTTCATACTTTCGTAAATTTCAAGAGCATTCAGTTCATTAATATATCTTTGTAAATCCGGTTTCTGTTCAATTTCAGTCAGTAATGTTTTAAGCTTTGCAATATCTGTAAGTTTGTCAATACTTTTTATTGTTCTTTTGAGGATATTGTAGGCTTTATACAACGAATCTGTCTGATTACTTTCTTTAAGCTGTTTTGCTTTTAGCAGATTATTCGTAAGATATCCATCAACAACACTTTTATTTACAGCAATGGTTTTATCATTCATTGCTTTTATTTCCAACATTGTTATTGCTTCTTCCAAAACAAACTTAGGACACCATTCATGTTTACCCTCAAATAACATGAAATAATTATCAGCATTAAACTTTTGCAATGTATTATCAAGTTTTTTCATTTCCAGATAATTCATATCGCCAGATGATGAAATGCCTATAAAAGTAAATGGAGGAGCCGCGTTTAATGGTTGAAATCCGGCCGAACAGGCAATAACTCCTTTTGCTCCGGCAATAGATTGTGCTAAAGCACATGCAATTCGGGCACCACCCGAAAAACCTGTAAGAAATATTCTGTTGGTATCAATTGCCAGCTTGTTTTTGGTATCATTCAGCAACTGACTTAACGAATAGTTCAAATCATCAGAACTTAATCCATTGCGGCAATTGTTTGAGCCAATAATTACATAATTGTATTTTTCGGCAATATCTTTCAGCAATGCCACCGGTAAATGTCCATCACCATGCGGATCGAAAGCGTAAATTACCGGCAATGATTTGGTAATATCATATCCCGATGGCATATATAAACAATACGTCTGATCACTGCTTCCTTTACATTCTACTTTTTCTATAATACTTCCTTTTTGATAATGTTTCAAAAACAGTTCTTTGGGATTTGAGGCTTTGCTGCATGAAATAATTATCGTAAGAGCCAAAAGATATAAATGTTGTTTTTTCATATTGAACATGATTTATAGGACAAAATTACATTAAATATCTTTTAAAATAAATCATTTGACTAATTTTGTAATTTGAATAATAAAATGCTGATTAATAATAAATGATTTTCAAAAAATATCGCTAAAATGAAGATAATAAAATATTTAAGTCTTATAATTTTACTGCTGATTTCAATAGATGGATTGCCTCAATCATTAATAATTAAAAATTACAGGGTTTATTTAGGGATTGCCAAAAAGGATAATAAGGAAATGATTATGCTCAGAAGGTTTAATATCAATAATAAAGATATTATTTTGCTGCTTGATCCTTATAATCTCGATACAAAATTTAGTTTGGCAAAAGATTGTAATTCAATAAAACTTGGATTTAACGAAATAGAAAATAAATTTAAACAGAGTCCTTATTTTCGTTTGATTAACGAATCGAAAAAAGATGCAAAAAGCATACAGGATGCCGGTATAACACATTGTTTGCCGAAAGAAACAGGTGTTAATCTTACCATAGATTTATGTCCTTCCAAACATCATTTGAATCGCAAAATATTTACTGCCGTTTTAAATACTTTTCAGCATATAGAACGTCCGGTTCCATTGGCAATTGCCATTTCGGGCAGATGGATAAAAGAACATCAAAAAGAATTGCTATGGCTTAAAGAACTTCAGAAAAATGGCGATATTAATATTACATGGATTAATCATTCATTGACGCATCATTATAATAAAAAACTACCTCTCGAAAAGAATTTTATGCTGATGAACACTACAAATGTTGAAAATGAAGTATTGGGAAACGAGCAGCTTATGATTCAAAACGGACTGGAACCTTCTGTGTTTTTTCGTTTTCCGGGATTAATTTCCAATAATGAACTATTGAGCAAAATATATGATTTGGGATTGATTTGTATAGGTAGCGATGCATGGCTGGCAAAAGGGAATGCTGTTCATGAGGGCAGCATTGTACTTATTCATGGCAATGGAAATGAAGGCATTGGTGTTTCAAAATTTATCGAATTGCTTTTATCTAAAAAAACAGAAGAACAAAATAAATCATGGCTTTTGCTCGATTTGAGAAAAAGTCTTGAAGATGAGTATTTGTCACCTGAAGAGAATGTGAAATAGAAAAATATCCAACTTATATTTCAGTCAATTTATGACTTTTGTTTGCTGTTTAATTTCCGGTTACCTTAAATTCGGTACGACGGTTATTAGCCCTGCCTTCATCTGTATTATTGCTGTCAATAGGTTTGCTTAGGCCGTAACCTTTATATGTAAGACGGGTTTTTGCAATTCCGTTTGAAATCAGATATTCGTAAACTGTACGTGCTCTGTTTTCTGAAAGTGTAAGATTGTATTTCTCATTACCAACATTATCGGTATGTCCGCTGATTTCTATTTTAAGTACCGGATTTTGTTTTAGTAAGCCACAAAGTCTGTCTAATTCTACTTTCGATTCGTTTTTTAGTTCAAACTTATCAGTTTCGAAAAAGATATTTTTTAAAATTACAATTTCACCAACTTTAATGGGTTTCAATGGAATATCTTTCTTAAATGGTTTTATTTCGGAATGAATACCTTCTAAAGCTATGTTTTCCGAATAAAATAAATATCCGTCTTTTGATACATTTAAGGCATAGCTTTTGCCTACTGGCAGACAAATTAAAAACTCACCGCTGGTGGGATTGGCTTTTGATTGTGCCACAACTTCGCCATTTTCCAAACTGATTACTTCAAATTTTGCATCCAGTTTTCTCAGGCTTTCGGCATCGTAAACTTTGCCTTTCATATAGCTAACCATTTGTGGACGTGCTTCTTTATACAATTCAAAACTGTATAGATCATATTTGCCAAATCCTCCGGGTTTATCTGACGAAAAATAAGCCAGATTACCTTTGGCATTTACCAAAAGGTTAATTTCGTCGGCAAAAGTATTGATAGGATAACCTATATTTACAGGTTTTGTCCAGATGCCATCTGTGTTTTTACGAGAGTAATAAATATCTTTTCCGCCCATGCCCAACATTCCGTCAGAAGAAAAATAAAGCGTTTGATTGTCAGGATGAATAAATGGCGACATTTCGTTGTAGCGGGTATTGATGCTGTCGCCTAAATTAATTGGATTTCCGAAACTTCCATTTTCATTTATAATACATTTCCAGATATCCATATTTCCTTTTCCGCCTTCGCGGCTGCTTGCAAAATAAAGGGTTTTCCCATCTGAAGTTATTGATGGTTGCGATTCCCAGGCACTTGAATTAACAGGAGCTCCCAGATTTACAGGTGTAGTCCATCCATTTCCGGATTTTTTTGAGAAATAAATATCGCAGCTACCCAAACCATCGTCGCGGTTGCAGGCTGTAAAATAAATATATTGACCATCAGGCGAAATGCACTGTGCACCTTCGTTGCCGTGTGTATTCAGCGGAGGTCCTATGGGTTCGGCTTTGCTCCAGTTGCCATCGGTTTGTGTGCTGATATAAAAATCTTCTTCGAGCTTTGTAGCCTGACTTTGGGTATTGGCATCTTTCGGTCGGCGAACTGTTATAATTAAAGTTTGCTCGTCAGCAGTAATAGCCGGTAGGTATTCGTCGTTTGGTGAATTAATATTTTCTCCCATGTTTTTCATGTCGAAGGGTACAGGATGTTTCATTTGATCGAGGGCAAATTCAACTACTTCTAAGCCTTTAACGGCTCCTTTTCTTTTTAAGGGTGATTCGCCCTTAAAACTTAAGAATTTTCTGAAATTATCACCGGCATCGGCATATTTGCCAACAGAAAGTTGCAGACTTGCAAGCAGATAATGCGCTCCTGGATAAAAATCATCATCAATGGCAATGGCTTTCTGATAATAATTAATGGCACTTTCGGTTTCTTTCATATCCGAATAAGTACTTGCTACCAAATAGTAAGCTTCAATAAATAGCGGATCTTCTTCTATGGCTTTTTTTGCTTCTTCTATACAGCTCAAATTGTTGTAGTTGTCGTAAAATTTAGTTGCTGCTTCGTAATATTTAATGGCTTTTTTTGATTTTGTTGAAAGTTTTATACCATCCTGCGAAAACAAAGTAGTTGTTGATAAAAATATAATTATCAGTATATTAAAAAGTATTCTCATTTTTTTATTCAAAAGTTTTAATTCAACATTCATCATTAATAAATCATTATTCATTAAGGTATTCTCATGTATTTGTGGCTTTGCAATGATATTCTCCATTTTGGATTTTGCATAATATAGTCGATAATCTGTGGCATCATTTTTTCGTGTTTACTCCATTCGGGTTGCAGATACAATAAACATGCCTCACTTACTTTTGCTGCATTAATTTCTGCCCAATCAAAATCAGAAGCTTCTGTAATGATAACTTTTAATTCTCCTGCTATTTTCAAATTGCTATCAATAGGATGTATATTATGCTTTGGCGACAAACAAATCCAATCCCAGCTACCCGACATTGGTGATGAACCCGATGTTTCCAGAAAAGTTTTTATTCCTCTATTTTGTAATTGATTGCACAAATAATTGAGATTATAATTAAGTGGTTCGCCACCGGTAATGATAACGGCTTTGGCAGGGTAGGAGGCAGCACGTTCAATTATTTCATCTGTTGAAATTGCAGGATGTAAATCGGCATTCCACGATTCTTTTACATCGCACCAATAGCAACCCACATCGCATCCTCCGATACGTATAAAGTAGGCTGCTTCGCCTGTATGAAAACCCTCGCCCTGAAGACTGTAAAACTCTTCCATAACCGGAAGTATAAGTCCTTGATTTAATAATTCTTCTTTAGTCACTAAATATTATTTTTTGCAAAAATACACATTTATTTATGTTTTTTGCATTTTGATATACGATGACAACTAAGACAAATGCCTCCCCGAATATGAATATGGTGGAATGATTGCAGTGATTCCGTAACGGTTTTTTTTAAAATAATTAGTATTTTTCAATTTCTTAAATGTAAGTAATAAGATGTATATACGCATATTTTAAACTTTGAATTTATATGCAAAAAACATCAGAACTCGGATTAAAGCTGATTTTTTCTTTGATATAATTATAAAATCATTAGTGTATAATATACCCTTAAAGAAATTAACTCCCATTTTCTCGTGAGTGATCTGAGAGAAGGTTGTTGAGCGTTGCCGAAATACTCACCCTGCACAGCTAATTACTGGCAGGGCTGGATAATCGATTGTACGCAGTATTTATTTTGTATTCTCTATTTGATAAATTGACCAAAATTTATTACCTAAGGCTGAAATTACAAATTTATCATATTCCATAGAACTACTTTTAACCTTTTGTCTTTCAACCAAGCTAAAATTTAATAAAATCGGCACTAAATTATGAGTAATAAATTTTTGAGTATTATTAGATAAAGTAATCGAAACTCCAGCTGTTAATAGTCCAGCATTAGCTTGAAATAATTCAAACGCATTTGAGTTTATATTATTTATTTTGTCTGCTGTCAAATCAGCCGGAATTATAATTTTATTAGATTTTAACACCTTTAAAATCTCATCGTAAGAATAATCACCAACAGACCTGTCCTTATTGGATTTTTTCGATAAAGTGCTTAAAGACTTTATCTTCTCTTGAAGATCATCTCTTTCTCTACGTAACATATCAATTTCACCTAGCAAAGCTGAACTATCAGGAATATCGTCTCCTTTAACCCATCCTTTTAAATCATATTGATTTTGTATATCAATTATCGATTCTAGAATTGCAAGTTTTATATCACTTTCATTTTTACAAATACGGCAAACTTTAGATAGAACAAGTTTTTTGAATTTTTTATATTTATCCTGATTGTCTAATTCTAACACAGTACTTCCTACTTTTTTTACTTTCTCATCAAGCATAATGTCATCAAGTACAACAGCAAAAAAAGGTTTGTCATTATCTACTGCATACTGATATTCTATTTCTGAATATGACAATTGTGTTTCTGGTTCAAGTGAACCATATCTTCCCCCTAAAATCAAAATATAAATATCAGATTCATTTATCCATTTTTTTATCGTGTCTAGTTGGCTTTTATTTCCTGCCGAGAATAGTTCCATACCTGCGGGGATATTTCCAGCTCTCAATACAGCTTCCACTGCAGATTGTCTCTCGTCTATTAAATCTGTAAAAGTTGATGAAATAAAAATTTGTAATTTCTTTTTCATAGATTAATTCCAATAATTTGTTTATACTCTGTATTTTAAAATTGTGCATAACAAATATATTTAACACGACTCAAGTTAGATAAACACAATACTATTGCGTCTATTTCCGGTTTAGCTGTATTTAATATTGCTTCCACTATTTGTTATTGTTTTGCGTTTATTCTTTTTATTTGTGATGCAAATTTACATTTTTTTGATTATATTTTCCCTGTATAGCTAATTACTGACAGGTCAGTTTACTCAATTAGCTATAGTTTATTATATTAATTTTTTTATTTCATCAATTGTTTTGTCTAATAGTAAAGGGACTTTTCCTTCTTGCAATTCCCTATAATTCACAGAAATATTGTTCACAGTGTCAACAGCGATGCAATAAATTGGTGACAAATCATACTTTTTTGAATATGTATTTTTTAAATACCGAAATAGAATATCAGTAAACATCCCAATTTCATCTTTTTGGTACCCACCTAATTTTGCTATAAACCAGATTGCACCAACAAAATTAACATTCTCACTTTCATAGCTAAAAACGTGTTGTGGAATTGCTTTTATTTGCAATCCTTTAATATTCTGTAGGAAATCCGATTTATGCTTTTTTAAGAATGTTATTTCTTCTTTAGGCTTCCACAATTTGAAATCAAAATTCTCAAAACCATATAAAATTGAAATATTTCTTTCATACATAGTTTTTATATTTTTGTTTTCGTGTACCTCAAATTTATTTTCTAACTCATAAATTTTGTCATTAATTAGAGCGGAGTCATTATTCTTATAACTATTGCTTATAGTACTTAAACAACTTACCCAATAATCTCCGCCGCTATCTATTTCTTTTTTCTCAATTTCTAATTTTAAATTAGTAACAAAGGTCTTTTTACTTCTATCTGATTTTCCTCTGAAATCGATAATGTCTTTGATAGATAATTTTTTCATATAGGTTAAGTTTTTGTTTATTAATGTATCTTAAAAAATTACAACTAACTTATTTATAGATTCACTTATGCAGTGAGCTATTTAATATTATTAGTATGTAATTCAACTCTTTTTGTTTTATTATTTTTTATTTACATTATTATTTTAAAAACAAACAAGATTCTCTGCAAAATATTTACAGAGAATCCTGTATTAATCTGTTTTATATCAGTGCTATTTCCACTTCTGCCTGCTGTGCTGCATCTTTGTTTACAAAAATCAGAAACTTATTGGCAGGTGCACCCAGTTGGGCGGCTGTTATTTCGAGCTCGTCGCCGGCGGCTATTTCGGTTAGCTGGGCAGGCTGGGCTGCATCTGCTGTGGCTGCGGCATAAAAATAAATTGCCTGATTGCTGTTGTTCATTATCAGCAAATTGTCGGTAGCAGCAAATGTAAAATCAGCTGCTTTTGAGGAGGCGGGAGCTATGCTAAGGGTGTAGGAATCGGAGGTTGTGTCATCTGTCTGGTGGTGGCGGTGATTTACTATACGGAAATCGAAATAGGTAAGCAGCCTGCGGGGATCTTTGGGGCAGGCAAGCAAAATAGTGTAGCTGTTGCGTTGCAATTGTACCGATAATTGAGCCCATAATGCTATAAAGTCAGGGTTTAGTTTACTGCCATCCTGTCTTAACGATTTTTTCTCTGTAGTATCTGCCTCCCATTTTAAGTCAAACTCTTTGAATTTTAGCATTATTTCGCTGCCTAAATCGGCTTCGTATTTTTCGGTATAATTGCGGCAACGTTTTATCAGCGATGGAATTTCGTCGAACGAGGCACGGTTAAATTCGGTAAGTCCATCCACAAACATTTCGCGGTATTTTGCCGAATTCTTTTTGTATTTGTAATTTGTAAGTGCTTCAAGTTCATTTACATCGTCAATAAATTCTTCCTTTAGTTCATTCACTTTCTGTGTGCTGCCTATATTTTCGCCCTTTATGGTTTGCATATCGCCGCTATAGGTTTTAATTTCCTGAACCATAGGCTCTGTTTCTGTGATAATCCCATCTAAAGCACCGCTAAGCGTATCGTTTTTCATCCTCTGATAGTGGTCGCTTACGAATTCCTCCTTTTTTGTCCGGCTTGCTTTAATTTTTTCAAAGCTGTTTCTTATTAAATGTTCAATTGACATAATTTTTGATTTTGTTATTAATAGTTTGATTTTGTTATATTTAAATTATAAAATAAGCTAAATTTTTGTAGTGGAGCATTTCCGATTCTGGAAATAGGTTAATACAATTGTAGCGGGGCATTTCCAGTTTTGGAAATAGGCTAATACATTTGTAGCGGAGCATTTCCGGTTTTGAAATAGATTAATACAATTGTATTGATGCATTTCCGATTTTAGAAATAGGCTAATACAATTGTAGCGGAGCATTTCCGGTTTTGGAAATAGGTTAATACATTTGTAGCGACGTATTTCCGGTTGTGGAGTAGTGCCAATACAAATTTTTAAGCATATTTTCAATAAAATTATAATGTAAAAACCTGAATATCTGGGTATGTTCAAAGAAAAATCTGATGTTTCATAGCTTTTTCAAATCATTCAGGTTTTAAACATTATAAAAGAACGAACACATCTGCATAACAGAAAGGACATAGATCTGACAGATGAGGCTGCAAATATACTTCGGCCAAAAAGCGAATGCAAGAAATAAGTGACGAAGCAAAAAAAACCTCTGTAACTTGCTGAGCAGTAATACCAAAAAAATGACGAAGCATTTCGTCACTTTTTCATCACTTTTTTATTTTCAAGAGGTAGTTTGGCACAGAGTTTGATAAGGGGGGGATTGAAAAGAGCAATGTGGATATTATACCAAAGTGATTTTAAGGAATAGTTTTTTTTTAATTGTATAATGCTGATAAAAAATATGTTATAGTTTTTATTGCAGCAATTTACATTATTATAAATTTGATTTTGCTTAAAACCTGACCTAGCAGAATAAAAGAAAAAAATCAGAAAGCAGAGGGCGTTAATATACATGATTAACAAATCAAATGCAAGAAAAAAGTGACGAAGCAAAAAAAACCGCTGTAACTTACTGAGTGGTAATACCAAAAAAATGACGAAGCATTTCGTCACTTTTTCATCACTTTTTTATTTTCAAGAGGTAGTTTGGCACAGAGTTTGATAAGGCGGGGGCTTTTTATAACCGCAAAGATAATTACGTTAGGACAAGACACTGTTTAGTTAATGGTTTTAATTCTGACGCTTTCGGGTATAACTAAGTTCACTGAAAGGTCTGATATTTAAATTAAGCTGACAGTGTCCAACACTATCGTAAGTGTAAACATTGCCTAACTAAAGGACATTGGATTAATATCATTAATAATTCCAATAAAAATTGCATTATATATCATGATAAAAAACTAATTTTGTAGATGAAAATTACTGATATTACTTAAAAAATAATAATATGCAAAAGTGCGTAAAATGGATTCCGTTAGTAGTTGTATTTACAATACTTACATTATCCGGCTGCAACTCAGATAAAAAAGAAAATAAATCAAAAGAAAAACCACAGGCAAAAGTGGATGCTTTTATTGTTACACCCAGTTTACTCATTAATGAAATTTCAGTTTCAGGCTCTTTATTACCCTATGAAGAGGTTAAATTGATGAACGAAATTGCCGGAAGGGTAGTGCAAATAAATTTACCTGAAGGGAAATTTGTTAAAAAAGGAAGTTTACTCGTAAAACTTTTTGATGATGATTTGCAGGCCAATCTTAAAAAATTGCAAACCCAACTGGCTATTCAGGAAAAAATATACAAAAGACAATCAGAATTATTTAAAGCAAATGGTATTAGTCAATCCGATTTTGATCAAACTTATTTGCAGCTTAATACAATAAAAGCAGATATTGAAGTACAAAAGAGTATGATTCGGAAAACCGAAGTTTTAGCTCCTTTCGACGGAACCATCGGATTGCGAAATATAAGTTTAGGTGCTTATATCGCTTCCTCAACAGTTTTATCCACTATTCGTATGGATGATAAATTAAAATTAGATTTCAGCATTCCCGAAAAATACAGTGGCGAAATAAAAACAGGATTTAAAGTAAAATTCACTGTTCACGGAGATGATAAACAATATGATGCCACAGTATTGGCAACAGAAGGAGGAATAGAGGCAAATACCCGGAATTTAAAAGTAAGAGCTATTGTAAACAGCAATTCCAATAAATTGGTACCCGGAGGATTCACGAATGTACAATTTACATTGGGCGAAAACAAAAATGCCATCCTGATTCCTACTCAGGCAATTATTCCTCAGGAAAGAAACAAAAGTGTAATTGTAGCCAAAGATGGAAAAGCTCATTTTGTAGTAGTTCGCACTGGCATAAGAAAAGCTTCTTCAATAGAGATTTTAGATGGTCTTAATATAGGTGATACCATTATTACTAACGGTCTTCTTTTTTTGAAAGAGGGTGCAAACATATCATTTTCAACTGTAAAAAATGATACCTTATGATAATATCAGATATTGCGTTAAAGCGTCCGATAGGTTCTATTGTATTGAGCCTTATGATTATATTGCTTGGAGTGGTAGGATACAGTTTTTTGGGTGTACGTTTATATCCTGCTATTGATCCGCCGGTTATCACTGTACAAACTTCTTACACCGGAGCCAATGCAGAAATCATAGAATCACAGATAACTGAACCTTTGGAAAAATCGATTAACGGAATTGAAGGTGTTAAATCTATTTCTTCTTCTTCATCAATTGGTTCCAGCAACATTACGGTTGAGTTTAATCTGGATGCAGATTTAGAAAAAGCTGCCAATGATGTAAGAGACAAAGTTTCTCAAGCATCAAAAAACCTTCCTCAGGATATTGATGCACAACCTACGGTTACAAAAGCAGATGCCAACAGCGATCCCATTATCATGCTGATAGTTCGTAGTACTTCTATGAATGCTATTGAATTAAGTGATTATGCCGAAAATGTTTTACTTGAAAAATTTCAAACCATTCCGGGAATTAGTTCTGTGGCAATTTACGGACAACAGAAACCTGCAATGCGTTTATGGCTCGATCCGAATAAAATGGCAGCTATATCGATCACTCCGGCTGATGTTGCTACTGCATTGTCGAAAGAAAATGTTGAGATGCCTGGTGGAAAATTGAGAGGCGCTGGTACAGAATTAATTCTAAAAACCTACGGACGATTAACAACAGAAGAAGATTTTAATAATCTTATTCTACGACAGACAAATAATCAGGTTATCCGTTTAAAAGACGTAGGCGAAGCTGTATTGGGTCCTCAGAATGAAGAATCCGGTGCAAGTATAAATGGTGCAACCGGACTTTCGCTGGCATTGATTCCTTTACCCGGTGCCAATAGTATTGAAATTTCAAATGAGTTTTATAAACGGCTTGAGCAAATTCAGAAAACACTTCCTCAAGGTGTTAAACTGGACATCGGACGTGATAAATCAATCTTTGTTAAACAATCCGTAACGGATGTTATTGAAACTTTAGGCATTGCCATTTTTCTGGTGGTACTTATCATCTTCCTGTTTTTCAGAAACTGGATTATTGCCATTCGCCCTCTTATAGATATTCCTGTTTCGCTTATAGGGTGCTTTTTTATAATGTATATATTAGATTATTCCATCAATGTACTCACACTGCTTGGAATTGTTTTAGCTACCGGACTGGTAGTTGACGACGGTATCGTAGTTACAGAAAATATTTTCAAACGGATTGAAAAAGGTATGAACAAATGGCAGGCTGCCTTTGAAGGTACCCGTGAAATATTATTTGCAGTTATTTCTACATCGCTTACACTGGCTATTGTTTTTATTCCGGTTGTATTTTTACAGGGTTTTACAGGACGATTGTTCAGGGAATTTGGTATCGTAGTTGCTTCGGCTGTATTGATTTCTGCATTGGTTTCATTAACTTTAACACCAGTTTTAAATGTATTCTTAGGCGGTTCTTCTTCTCATCATTCTAAGTTTTATTTATCAACTGAAAATTTTTATGTGAATTTAGAAAAAGGATACCGGAGAATTCTTAGCTTTTTCATTGTCAGAAAATGGATTTCTTTTGCCATACTTGGAGTGTGTTTATTTCTGATTTATATAATATCTTCACAATTAAAGTCAGAGCTGGCACCTTTGGAAGATCACAGCTTTATAAGAACTTCGGTTACAGCACCCGAGGGAACAGAATTTAGTAATACACAATGTTTATTAGATAAAATTGCCAAAAAACAAATGGACTCAATTCCTGATGCATTATTTGTATTAGCTCGGTATGGTGGCGGAATGGGTGGTAATTCAAGTGCGAACACAGGCAATGTAATTACTTTTTTAAAAGAACCTGATGAACGTAAACTTACTCAGCAACAAGTGTATGACAAATTGTCTGCAATGTATAAAAAAATACCTGATGCTCGTATTATTGCCAGTCAGGAAGCAACCATTACCACAGCTTCCCATGGTCTGCCGGTTCAATTTGTAATTCAAAATCTTGATTTTGCTAAAATCAAGGAAGTATTACCCAAATTTATGGATGAAGCTCAAAATAGTCCGGTATTTGGTAATGTTGATGTAAATCTGAAGTTTAACAAACCGGAGTTGAATATAACTGTAGATCGTTTGAAAGCCACAAGCTTGGGTGTTAGCGAAAAAGATGTATCTAATGCCTTAAATTATGCATTTAGTGGAGGCAGAATCGGTTATTTTTTACGCAACAATAAACAATATTACATTATAGCACAGGTTGACAGGGAAAACAGAAATAAACCGGCTGATATTTCTTCTTTATACGTAAGAAACAATGATGGGACCATGATACAACTGGACAATCTGGTGAAAATGGAAGAAAATAGTAATCCTCCATCTTTGTATCATTACAACCGGTATAAAGCTGCAATTGTTTCCGCTAACTTAGCAACTGGAAAAACCATTGGTGAAGGACTGGAGGAAATGGACAGGATATCTAAAAAACTGCTGGATGAATCATTTAGTACTGATCTTGCCGGACAATCCAGAGACTTTGCAGAAAGTAATTCAAATATATTATTTTCATTGATACTGGCATTGTTGCTTATTTATTTAATCCTAGCTGCCCAGTTCGAAAGTTTTCGCGATCCTTTTATTATTATGCTTACAGTACCCATGGCTATTACAGGTGCCATGCTTTCGCTATGGATTTTCGGACAAACCTTAAATATTTTTTCCGAAATAGGAATGTTACTACTTATAGGTATTGTTACTAAAAATGGAATTTTAATTGTAGAATTCGCTAACCAAAAACAAAAATCCGGTTTGACCAAGAAAGTAGCTGCTTTAGAAGCTGCAGCTGCACGTTTCAGACCAATATTAATGACTTCACTGGCTACAATTTGTGGTGCGCTTCCTATTGCTTTTGCTATAGGTTCTGGTGCTCAAAGCCGTGTTTCATTGGGTATTGTTGTTGTTGGTGGATTGCTTTTTGCATTGATATTAACTTTGTTTGTAATACCTGTAACATACATCGTGATGACTGGTAAAAAAACAGAAAAACAACACAATTTTTAATTCCTAATTAATTAAATCTCATGAGAACATTTTTATTAATAACATTCATAATGATTTTTTCATTAGCCGATGCTCAGTCACTTTTGACAGTGGATGAAGCGGTAAAAATTGCATTGAAAAACAATTATGGCATATTGGTTGCCCGCAACGATGCAACTATTTCCAAAACCAATAATACAATGGGCAATGCAGGTATGTTGCCCAATGTGTCGGTTTTTGGAAATGGAACTTATGAGGTGAATACGGTAAACCAAACCTATTCGACGGGAAGCGAGACCAATTATTCAGGATTATCAACAAAATCGTACAATGCAGGAACTGAACTTTCGTGGACTATCTTTAATGGGGGTAAGATGTTTATCACAAAAAACAAACTTACCGAAATGGAAGCCTTGGGTGAAATGCAGTTTAAGGATAAGGTTCTGCAAACACAATACGATGTAATTGCAGCTTATTACGAAGTTGTACGTCAGAAACAACAGTTGATTTCTATCAACGAAATTATAAATTACAATACCGAACTGGTAAAAATTTTGCAGGTATCTTACGATAACGGATCGCTGCTGAAAACCAACCTACTTCAGGCTAAAATCGACCTGAATGTGTTTATGGAAAATTCCATTAATCAGGAATATGTAATTGATGTTGCCAAAAAGAATTTGAATCAGTTAATCGGTGCTAATGCTGATAACTTATTTGAAGTGAGTGATTCTATTCCGCTCGCCTACACCATCGACAAAGCTGAATTAAGCAAAAAATTGAACGCTTCCAATACTACTATTTTATCATTTCAGAAACAAATAGAAATTGCCCGTCTGAATATAAGCGAATACAACAGGATGCGGTATCCGCTCATCAATGTAAAGGCTGGTTACTATCTGTCGCATACCGATAATTCGGCAGGAAGTTTACTGAAAAGCCAATCGTACGGACCACAGTTAGGGGGCAGCATTTCTTTTCCTCTTTTTCAATCGGGAAATATTAACCGACAGATTTTTATTGCAAAAATAGAAGCAGCATCGGCATCATTTAATCTGGAAAATATAAAACTTGAAGTAAATAAAGAGCTGCAGAATGCCATTGCTGCTTTTGAAAACCAGCAACGTTTGCTTAACATAGAAACTGCAAATAATGAGTTTACAAAAGAAATGCTCGATATAAGCATACAACGAATGAAACTTGGTCAAACTACTTCACTGGAAGTGCATCAGGCTCAGGAAAATTATGTTCAATCTTCAACCCGCCTGATTAATTTTAAATATACATTAAAAATTGCTGAGACCAAACTCAAGCAATTAATGGCTGAATTGTAGTGTAAGTTATTGGCAATCGGTTTGCTGTTTGAAGACTGAGGCAGGTATGTTATCGAAAAATATGATTGTGTAAATTATTTTTTTTGCTTGGGTTTCATGCAAAAGCATTGTTTTTCCATTCTCTCTTCTTTATTTGTTGATTATCTTTTTTTGTAATACTCAATATCTGACTCTTAAATTGAAAATAATTGTCCGATATTTGTACAAATGTTTTTATGTAATATTTTATAATGCATTGTAATCCAGATATTATTATCTTTGTATAGAGAATTGTACCAAATTTGTTTTGTATAATTGTTATGAGAAAACTGATAGTCATATTTATTGTATTGGGTTTGTTTTCATCTTGCAAAAAAGATGTAAACGAAAATAATATTGTAACAACTATAGACAATTTGCAGGTAAATGAAAATTTTAACTGGCAAACCAGTCGTAATATTACTATAAATTTCAGTCAACCAATTGAGGGTATGCTTATTATTTCGTCGGAAGATGAAAGCATGATGTTTTATAAAGCTTTTTACGATGGCAGCGAAAGCAATTTCTCGGTAAAAATATCAGTTCCAGGTTATTTAAATCGCATAAAAATTAATTCTCAGATTTATACTATTAGTGGGAATACAATAAATATCACAAATATTAAGAAAACAAAATCGGCAATCTCTATTAATTATTCACTACATCTTAATGGTACTAACCATTGGGTTGGGGTACTCAATTCGGGCAATTTGTCTTTTGTAAATGCCTTAACTTTGGAAGCCTGGGTTAAGGCAGAACAACAGCAAACTGCCAAAATTATTCAGAAAGGCGATTGGGATGGTTTTGGTATAGGTCAGGATTTGTATAAAGGCTGGATGGTTAGCATAGCTATGAATAATTCGGGTGCTGAGAGCGTTTATTGGGAAAGTGGTCAACCGATATTGAATAAATGGTATCATATTGCAGCAATTTACGATGGCAGTAGCCTGAAACTTTATGTGGATGGAGTGCTAAAAAGCAGCAAAACTACCATCGGAACAATGAATCTTTCAAACAGAACCGTTTCGATAGGAAGTGATAACGGACAACAGAAGTTTTTTAAGGGATATATCGATAATCCTTCCATCTGGAACCGGGCAATTACATCTACCGAAGTATTGCAGGGGATGAATTCTTCTTTAACGGGTTCTGAAAACGGATTGCTTGCTTTTTGGAATTGCAACGAAGGTTCGGGAAGTATTCTCAATAATTCTACTTCTGCTTTACTGAAAGGAAATATAACAGGTAGCTTTTCGTTGGATACCGGATATGGAAACGACAATGATGGCGATGGTGTTCAGAATGGATATGATGATTATCCGAATGATCCATTGCGTGCTTTTAATAATTATTATCCTTCAAATGGTTTTGGAACTTTGGCTTTCGAAGATTTATGGCCCAGCAAGGGCGATTACGATTTCAACGATTTAATTGTTGATTATCATTTTTGTAATGTTACCAACCGAAACGACAAACTGGTAGAAACCTTTGCTACTTTTATTGTAAAAGCAACTGGCGCTTCGTATAAAAATGGATTTGGATTTCAATTTGCCGGAAACACAATACCGCAATCTGCCATCAGTTCAACAGGGCAGAAGCTTACCGAAAACGTTATAAGCCTTGGAGCAAATGGCCTCGAAAACAATCAGAACAAGCCTACATTTATTGTTTTCGATAATGCTTACAAATGTATTCCTTATCAGGGTGGCAGCGGCTATGGAGTAAATACCGATAATAATGCACTTTATGTAACTCCAGATACTATTGTGCTGCATATCAGTTATACTCCCGGTTTATATACTTTATCCGATTTGAATATTGCCGGATTTAATCCTTTTATGATAATTAATAAAACAAGAGGAAAAGAAGTGCATCTGATAGATTATCCGAATACCCAACTTGCAAATACAACGCTTTTTTCAACAATGGACGATGCAAGCAATCAATTTACAAATAAGTATTACAGAAGTAAAAAGAACTTACCCTGGGCATTAAATTTTTATGAAAAATTCGATTATCCCATCGAAAAAGCCGAAATCCTGAAAGCCTATCTGCATTTTGCCGACTGGGTGCAATCTGATGGAAGTCTTTATCCTGATTGGTACTTGAGCAAAACAGGCAACAAAAACTCAAGCTATATTTATCAGCATTAAAAGCTGATTTTCAATAACAATATTCCAGCATTTTATTTTATACTTAGCCTTAATTTTTTCGCGGAACCTTCTTGCAACTTGTTTTGGTCTTACTATTTTTCGCGGAACCTTCCCGCAGCATGTTTTGGTCTTACTATTTTTCGCGAAAAGGCCTCGCAGGTAGTTTTGTCCTTACTATTTTTCGCGGAAAGGCCTCGCAAAAAGTTTTATTCTTACTTTTTAGCAGAAATATTCTGACGACATTATGAATGAAATAAAAATTAAAGAAAATCTTTAAAATAGTTTCTTATGAATATTATTATTGATACAAATATCTGGTTTAGTTTTACAATAGGGAAACGACTTCAATATCTGAAACCATAAAAAGCACTAAGCTTAAATCAACATCGAATATTATAATATTAACGTTAATAGGAGCTTAAAAACTTCACTCCCAATACTTGAATCAGGTTATTAAAAATAAATATCAGCTAAGGCAACTATATGTAACCTCATTCTGTCTTTAAGCTACAAATAATTAAATAACTGAAGTTATGCATCATCTGATTGTAAATTCGAAAACTACCAAATTTATACAAGCATTATTTGCTTTACTATTATTAATATGTATAAACACAACTCAGGCCCAGCAATACGTAAAAATAGATTCCAGTTTTGCCAACAACGGTACTTTGCTTTACAATATGTATAACTATCCTCAAACTTACCCTGTTAGTTTTGGCAATTATTATTACAGCAGTTATGTGCACGAAGAAGGCAATTTTATAATTGCCGGACGTCATAATAATGGAGGAGATAACAAATATTTTGTCAGTGCATTTAAACATAACGGACAGCAAGATACCAGCCTTTTTAATATGGGTACAAATTACGGACTCATATTGCAATCATCGCCAAGTTATTCCGAAAACGAAGCAATGAAACTTATAAAACTTCACGATGGTAAGTTTTTAATTATGACCGATCAGTTTTTAAATAATGGCATACATCAAAAAATACTTGTAGTAAGATTGCATAGTAACGGACAAATTGACAGCACTTTCGCTACAAATGGAATACTTGCAAGCAATCTTTATTTTATGTATAATAACGACCGCCGTTGTGCACGCGATTTGTATCAGGTTGATAATAGCAAAATTCTGGTAATTGGTCACGATACAGCTGCCTCAACGTATTCCAAACTGAAAGTCAGCAGATATCTTCAGGATGGAAACATTGATGCAACATATGGAACAAATGGTACATATACTTCTGCCAACGATTTTTATTATCAAACGTCATTTCAAAATACAAGTGGTGAAATACTGATGGTGGGCTACAATTCAAACAGTCAATCTACTTTTAAAATAATGAAACTAAATTCATCAGGCAATGTGGATCCTTTATTAAATACACAAACCATTAATATTCCGGGGATTTCCGGCACTTATCAGGAAAATATTTCATGTATAAGACAACAAACTGACGGAAAATATCTGATTACCGGAAATTTCTTTACATGGAATTATGTTTGGAATTCATTCATTATAAGATGCAACAGCGATGGCAGTATAGACAATACTTTCAACGGAAATGGAATTAAAATCTTTAATTCAGCAACTGAAATTTATTTTTCGCCTGTATTATATCAGAATAATAAGATTTACATAGGTGGTTGGATTCAAAAAGACCATTCTTCTGAAAATAAACACGATTATCTTTTAATGAGATTAAACTACAATGGAAGCATCGACAGTGCTTTTGGTACAAATGGTTCAATTATCGAAGATTTGGGTGTTAATGAAGCTATCTGGGATTTGAAAATGCAAAACGGCAAATTACTCGCATTTGGAAATACCGGCAGATGTGCTGTATGGAATACATTTATAGCTCGTTATCTGATTGATTTGGATTTGGGAATAACAAGCACCGAATCTGATTTGTTTGAAATGAATTTATTTCCCAATCCTGTAGTTGAAAATGCGATAATAAAATATCAGTTAAACAGCAACAGCAAAATACAAATAGATATTACAGATATTTTCGGACGTATTGTGCTTAATATTTGTGAAAATGATTTTCAGGAAAAAGGCTTACATCAAAAAGGAATTTCCTTACAAAACTTATCAAAAGGAATCTATTTCATAAACCTCCGTGCCGGAAACCTCAGGAAAAACATAATATTTAATAAGCTATAGAAAGTTAAATTTTAAATTAGTTTAAAAATTGAAGTTTCAACTAAGGTCTTCCGTCTTCTGTCTTCTGTCTTCTGTCTTCTGTCTTCTGTCTTCTGTCTTCTGTCTTCCGTCTTTTACACTATACCATTTCACCAAGTTCCTAAATTTTCTTACTTTTGCACTTTATAAAGAAAATTGTTTATACATCTATGGACTATAATTATAACGAGATAGAAAAGAAATGGCAGGATTACTGGCGTTCAAATAAAACTTTCAAAGCAGAAAATATTTCTGAAAAACCCAAATATTATGTATTGGATATGTTTCCTTATCCTTCCGGTGCAGGATTACATGTAGGTCATCCGCTGGGATATATCGCTTCCGATATTTATTCACGTTTCAAACGCCACAAAGGTTTTAATGTATTGCATCCGATGGGATACGATGCTTATGGTTTGCCAGCAGAACAATATGCCATACAAACCGGACAACATCCTGCTATAACTACCGAAAAAAATATAGCCAGATACCGTGAACAACTGGATAAAATTGGTTTTTCTTTTGATTGGGATCGTGAAGTAAGAACTTGTGAACCTTCTTATTACAAATGGACACAATGGACTTTTATCCAATTGTTTAATCATTATTATAACAATAAAACCAATAAAGCTGAGAGTATTGCCGATTTAGTAAAAATATTTAAAACTGAAGGTAATAAAAATGTAAATGCTTCAACCACTCAAAATGATGTGTTTACAGCCGAAGCATGGAAGGCAATGACTGAAAAGCAACAGCAGGAAATGCTGATGCATTATCGCATGACTTATCTTTCTGATACCATGGTAAACTGGTGTCCTCAATTGGGTACCGTTTTGGCAAATGATGAAGTTGTTGGTGGTTTGTCTGTTAGAGGTGGATATCCTGTCGAACGCAAATCAATGCGTCAATGGTCGTTAAGAATATCAGCCTATGCCGACAGATTGTTGCAGGGATTTGATAAACTGGATTGGAGTGATTCTATAAAAGAAATACAAAAAAACTGGATAGGTCGTTCAGAAGGTGCAGAGGTTGATTTTAAGCTCGCAGAAGGTGAGCAGTTTTTGAGGATATTTACGACCAGACCGGATACCATTTTTGGTGTTTCGTTTATGGTATTATGTCCTGAACATGAAGTTATTTCTTCAATAACAACTTTTGAACAAAAATCAGAAGTTGAAAGCTACCTTCAATGGGCAAAAAACCGTTCGGAACGTGAACGTCAGGCTGAAGTAAATAAAATTACCGGTGTGTTTACCGGTGCTTATGCCATCAATCCGTTAACCCATGAGGAGATTCCTGTCTGGATATCTGATTATGTATTAGCTGGTTATGGAACCGGAGCTATTATGGCTGTTCCTGCTCACGATAGCCGCGATTTTGCTTTTGCACGTCATTTTAAATTGCCTATTCCTCAGGTTGTTTTACCAAGCGGTGAGCAACCTGAAGATACTTCTTTATGGAAAGAGTCAAAAGATTCAAAGGAAGGCACTTGCATCAATTCCGGCTTTATTAGCGGTATGAATGTAAAAGACGGTATCAAAGCTGTTATTGATTTTGTTGAAAAAGAAGGCATTGGCAAACGCATGATTAATTTCCGTTTGCGTGATGCTATTTTCAGTCGCCAGCGTTATTGGGGCGAACCCTTTCCTGTATATTACAAAGAGGGTATGCCCTATATGCTTGATGAAAGTAAACTTCCATTGGAATTACCAGAAGTAGATAAATATTTACCAACCGAAAGTGGTGAACCACCACTGGCACGTGCCAAAAACTGGCAAACAGAAGACGGATTTCCATTGGAATGCAATACCATGCCGGGTTTTGCAGGCAGCAGTGCTTATTATTTAAGATATATGGATCCACGCAATGATAATGAAATTTTCTCAAAAGAAGCGAATACTTACTGGCAGAATGTTGATTTATATATCGGTGGTGCCGAACATGCAACCGGACATTTGATTTATTCGCGTTTCTGGAATAAATTTCTTTTCGATTTAGGTTTATGTGTAAAAGATGAACCTTTCCAAAAGCTTATTAATCAGGGGATGATACAAGGAAGATCAAATCTGGTTTACAGAGTTGTTGGAACAAATCAGTTTGTATCTTACGGATTGAAAGATAATTACGAAACTCAAGCCATACATGTGGATGTAAATATTGTGGATGCTGATATTCTTGATACTGAAAAGTTTCGTAATTGGATGCCTGATTTTGCCAATGCCGAATTTATTTTGGAAAATGGCAAATATCATTGCGGCTGGGAAGTTGAAAAGATGTCGAAATCATTGCATAATGTTCAAAATCCTGATGATCTGGTTATTAAGTATGGTGCAGATACCCTGCGTATGTACGAAATGTTTCTTGGTCCGCTTGAGCAATCAAAACCATGGGATACCAAAGGAATTGAAGGTGTATTCCGTTTTATCCGTAAATTCTGGAAATTATATCACAATGAAAACAATGATTTCTGTGTAACTGACGAGAAAACAACAGCTGCTGAATTGAAAGTATTACACAAAACCATTAAAAAGATTACCGAGGATATCGAACGCTTTTCTTTTAATACTGCGGTAAGTTCTTTTATGATTTGTACCAATGAATTAAATGAATTAAAATGCCACAAACATGAAATATTACAGCCACTTGCTGTATTAATTTCACCTTATGCTCCTCATCTGGCTGAAGAGCTTTGGGAACGTTTAGGCAACTTAAACAGCATTAGTACAGCTGATTATCCGGTATGCAATGAAACTTATCTGGTAGAAAATACATTTAACTATCCTATTTCATTTAACGGAAAAACCCGTTTTCAGATGGAATTTCCGATAGATACCGCTACATCTGATATAGAAAAAGCTGTATTGTCAAATCCTGATGCACAGAAATGGCTGGAAGGTAAAATACCTAAAAAGGTGATTATTGTTCCGAAAAAGATAGTGAATATTGTAATTTAGTTTATAAATTTCATTTAGTAAAAAAGTGATTGGTAAATATTTATCAATCACTTTTTTTATTTAGCTTATTGAAAATATATCTCCTATATTTGCATTAGTATTTAATAATAAAGTATTATGAAAAAGTATTTATTTTTGGCGGTTTTATTTATCAGTTTTTTTTCATGCAAAAAGGATGATAATAAAGAAACTATCAAACCAATAGGTGAATATCAGTATTTGAATTCATTATATGCAGGGCAGGAAACCGGATTAGGAATAAAATATACTGATATTGAACCCGATGACATTCTTACAGTTACAACTTATTCAAATGAATGTACAAAAGCTTATATTTTTGACAACAATGATTCATTAGGTTTCAAAATTACATACGGCATTTCATCTCCTTTTATGCTTGGAGCAAAATCTTGTTGGTTAAAAATTACACCATTAAACAAAAATTCTTCAATATCTGTATTAAATTCTGATACCACTATTGTTGATACTCTTAAATATAACAATATCATAGACAGCACGAAAAATTGGTCAAATTCAATGGCAATTTTATACAGTAACATCACATTTTTCAATGGAAATACATCTTCAAAAGGCTTTTGGCAGAATAATAATAAATTTTACATTGGAATAAGAATGAAAAATAAAGGGAAATATATTTATGGATGGATATTTGTTAAATGTGGCGATTACAACTCTTTTTCAGAAAATGTTATTACGAGATATGCGATTACCATACCATATTTAATTTATAAATAAAGACAGAAAATGAGCGAAAATCAAAATACAATCAATCAGCTTCTTCAGAAATTAGAAGTGCTGATGCAAAAGCAGAATTCTTTTTATAAAGAGATTTATGATTTACGAGAAGAAATCTTAAAACTAAAATCTGTTGAAAAGCAGGAAGTAGCTGATAACATAGTGTTTAATGAAAATAAAACTGAAATAAAAACAGAAGAAAAACCATTTGTTGCAGCTCCACCACCACCAAAACAAAACTATTATTATCCACCTAAAAATACAGACCGGCAAAACACCAGACCTAAGATAAACATTGATTTTGAGAAGTTTATTGGCGAAAATCTGATCAGTAAAGTTGGAATAATTATTACAGTTATAGGTGTTGCTATTGGCGTAAAGTATTCTGTTGATCATCAGCTGATTAGTCCGTTAGCAAGAATAATATTGGGTTATCTCATGGGTATCGGGCTGCTTGGTGTTGGGTTTAAGTTAAAGAAAAATTATGAAAATTATAGTGCAGTCTTAGTGAGTGGTGCTATGTCTATTATGTATTTTACAACTTTTGCAGCATATAGCTTCTATGAATTAATGCCACAGGCAGTTGCATTCGGACTGATGTTAGTATTTACTGTTTTTACGGTTGTTGTTGCTATAAATTACAATAAACAGATTATTGCACATATTGGATTGGTTGGTGCTTATGCAGTACCGTTTTTACTAAGCGATGGTTCAGGTAAAATTGTTGTAATGTTTACTTATATGGCAATTATAAATATTGGTATTCTGACTATTGCATTTAAAAAATACTGGAAACCACTTTATTATTCATCGTATGCACTTTCATGGTTAATTTATTTGTCGTGGTTTAATTCCCAATATGAGTTTACAGAACATCTGGGACTTGCTTTTATTTTTGCAATTACTTTTTTTGTTATATTTTATGTCATTTTTCTTGCTTACAAACTGATACGCAATGAAAAATTTGAAATTCAGGATGTTGTATTAATGCTTTCAAATTCATTTGTTTTTTATGGTATAGGTTATTCTATTTTGAGTAATCATGCTATTTACAATCAATTACTTGGATTATTTACCATCGGTAATGCGATGATTCATTTAATTGTAAGCATTCTCATTTATAAACAAAAACAAGGTGACCGTAACATATTTTATTTGGTTTCTGGTTTGGTTTTAGTTTTTTTGACCATAACTATTCCCGTTCAGCTTGATGGCAGTTGGGTTACACTTTTATGGGTTGGTGAAGCTGCATTATTATTCTGGATTGGAAGAACTAAGAAAATTTCTTTTTATGAATTGCTTTCTTATCCGATGATGTTGCTGGCTTTTTTAAGTATATTAATTGACTGGACAAATACCTATTTGCAAATATATGATTACAATGTTCCTGCAAAACTGATTTATCCAATTTTTAATATCAATTTTCTGACTTCATTGCTGTTTATAGCTTCCTTTGGGTTCATACATCTATTAAATCAAAACAAAAAATATATACAACCGTTTGAAGAACAGAATAATATATCAAAAATTGTGAACTTTGTTATTCCGGCGATACTGCTGTTTATACTTTATTTTTCGTTCCGTATGGAAATTGCATATTATTTTGATAAGTTATCTGGTAATTTTGTAACAGCTGATAAAATCACAAAACAAACCGATGAAACAGGATATTATTACTCTGATTTATTGAAATTCAAATCGATATGGATATTAAATTACTCGTTGTTGTTTTTAACTATACTTTCCTTTGTAAATATAAAAAAACTAAAGAATGCTGATTTCGGATTGATTAATCTTGCTTTTAATGCTTTTGTAATATTAATATTTCTACTCGACGGACTTTATCAGCTTAGCGAACTACGCGAAAGTTATCTGCAACAATCTCTGCATTATCAAAGTGGATTTATTAATATTGGAATAAGGTATATTTGTTTTGTATTTGCAGCCGCTTTATTTATAGCTATTTACAAATATATCCACCAGAACTTTATTAAAGGTAATTTCAAAATTGCTTTTGATATAATGCTTTATTTATCAATTGTTTGGGTTGCCAGCAGCGAACTTATCAACTGGATGGATATTACACATTCTACTCAATCGTATAAGCTGGGGTTAAGTATATTATGGGGTATTTATGCATTGTTGCTTATTATTATTGGCATCTGGAAAAAGAAAAAACATCTGCGAATAGGAGCTATAGCACTATTTGCTGCAACCTTACTTAAGCTCTTTTTATATGATCTTTCATCTTTGGATACCATTTCAAAAACCATTGTATTCGTCTCATTAGGAATACTTTTGCTTATTATTTCTTTCCTTTACAATAAGTATAAAAATATTATATCTGGGAATGATGGAATGTTGAAATAGGAATTATTTAATTAAAAATAATCACTACTGAACGATTAAAATAAAAAAGGGGTTACTCCCTTAAAGTTTCACCCCAATGTTGTAAGTTTGTTATTGAGAAATAAACACAACATGAGCAAAAATACGGAAATAAATTTTG
>JAHEYQ010000028.1 GCA_023251515.1 Bacteroidales bacterium | reverse complement strand
GGAGACGTTTGCAAGACCGCAAATGCTTCCGTGAATGTTCACGGAGACGTTTGCAAGACTGCAAATGCTACTGTGCAAGTGTGCGGAGACGTTTGCAAGACTGCAAATGCTACTGTGCAAGTGTGCGGAGACGTTTGCAAGACCGCGATTGCTTCCGTGAATGTTCGCAGAGACGTTTGCAGTACCGCAAAGCTATCCGCGCATTTTTGTAAAGACCTTTGCAATGCAGAAAATATAATGTAAAAATTTATATACAAGTATTTTAGCAATAAAAATTCCGATTGCAAATGCATTTGCAGAAGTTTGTAAATGCATTTGCAATGAAGATAAATGTATGTTCATTATAGACTAACGTACGTTAGTTATCGACTTTTGTATTTTGCTAAGGATATAACGTTCCTAAGATTGTAAATTATTTTTTGTCTAAACTCAAAAAATATTTTTCAACAATTGTTTTTCCGATAAATATAATTATTATTTTAGCCAATTGTAAAACCAAAGCCAATATGCTTTTTTCAAAACCTGATAAACGAAAAACTGACTTCCTGCTTCGCCATCCCGAAATGGCTACAAATTATATTTGCCGGAATTATCCTTTTAATTTTGAAGAGCTTAAACAGTATCAATATGATGTTGATTGGTATCATATCAGCTTAAATCACCACGTGGAATGGAGTTATAAACTGATAGATTATTTTGTTGACAAATTAGATTTTCATTGTAAAACTACCGATTATTTTCCTGGTTTTTTCTGTCTCAATCATGGGTTACCATGGAGTATCGAACTGATTAAGCGATATGAACATTTGTGGGACTGGAATATTTTAATGTTTAACAGCAAATTATACAGCAATAAAGAGATTTACGACTATATGAAAAAAGTATATCGGGAATATACTACTGATGAGCATTTAAAAAAAGCATCAAAAAAATGCGACAGCCTTGCCGGAACTGATTTTGATTATTATGAAAACAATTATGATCTCGAATATTCTTTTACCGATCTTTCAACCTATTTTAGCAGCTTGCATCAGAATTGGGCAGAAGTGGAAGCAGACCCAAATCCTGATTGGGAAGCTATTTGCAATAATTCAGCTTTGGATTGGAGTTTAGAAAAAATAGAGAAATATAAAAACAAAATCAATTTCAGACAATTGAGCTTTAATATTGCAGTGCCCTGGTCGGCAGAACTCTTATCGAAATATATGATGTATTTCATTAGAGATACTTACAGATCTGCTGAGGTTAAGGGTGATTATGAATTTATGGGTATATTGAGTATGAACAGGCATTTCCCATGGAATTTGCAAACGATTACACAATTTGAGAAGATTATAGACTTCAATTGTCTAACATGCAATCCAGCTGTGGACTGGAGCATAGAAATCTTGCTGAAATATGAAAACAGATGGGGTATGCCACATTTATACCACAATCCCAATATTATGCCCAAAGCATTTGCCGAAATGCAGAATAAGGAAGTGATGAAAGAAATGTTGGAAATGATAATAAAAAATCATAAAAAATTGAATAATTAGCTATAAGTGAGAGTTGAAAATTTATAAAAATGATAGGAATAGGTCTTAGAATGAGTTATTTTTGCATTAAAAATCTTAAAAATGGAAAAAGAAAATACAAAAGAAACTGATTGGGAAAATGTTATTAATGGAATGAAAACTATTCATTTAATAAAAGAACTGAATGAAGAAGAAAGTATTGATAAAACAATGAGACAGATATTAGAAGAAACTTTTCTTGACCTAAAAGATTACAGAGTGCTTAACAAAGGTGTTTTAATGATGGCTGCTTATTTACAATTTGCTTATTTACAAGAAACTGAATTTACTCAAATTGAGTTTGATAAATTTGATTTTAGTGATTTTTTAATTGAGTTTTCAGAAAAAGAAATTACCAATAAGCATATTGCAAAGAAATTAAGAAATTCAATTACGCATGGAAGATTCAAATTTGTTGAAAATGATATTTTGCTTTTTGAGGATCGTTATTCAGATGAAGATAAATTATGTTTTAAAGCTTTAATACCAATAGTTAAATTTGGTAAATTTATTGATCAATTTGCCTTGGATGTTACGTGTAATAATAAATAACAAAATGGAAAATAACGCACTTGTAAAATATCTACCCGCTTCACTTACAAGAGTAGATACACAGATAAAAATAAGTAATGAGATCATTGAAAAACACATAAGAAACAAATTAATTTTGTTTTTTAAAAAAAACATGGACTTATTTACATTTGCTTTATTAGCTTGGTATCCATTAAAATCCGAATTAATTGAAAGATATAAAGATATATGGAATTGGTTTTATATACTGTTTGATATATTTTGCAAGTCAGAATCATTTATAAGCACTCATGGAAATTACATTGTTTGGAAATATTTAATACCAGATTCTAATGATTTTTTTTTGAAATATAGAAAAGAACTAAATTGGGATAGAATTTCTTCAACTGAAAATATTGTATGGAATGTTGCTTTTAATGAAGATTTAAGTAGAAATTGAAATGCCAATGCTGCACAAAATTTTTCTTGTATTAACAGAATTGCACTCAATCTTTTGAAGAAAAATGACTTAAAGCTTGGTGTTAAAGGTAAACAAAAAAATGCAGAATGGGATCATGAATATATTTTTAAGGGATGATAGTATTAGATACGTTGCCCTAATGGGAATAGCTGAAAAAACAATTAAAATAAGTGATGTTTAATTTGAAGAAATAATAAATGGCAAATGGAAGAAACTAATTTAGAAAACAGAAAGTATTCTGGATATTTTTATATTGTAATTAATATTTCAGAAATTCATCCTGAGGATTCAGGGTGCATGACTTCATATCATATTGAAAGAGTTGATTCAAGAGAAGATATTCAAAAAATAATTAATGATTCTTATTGGTCTATCTCAGATAAATCATTATTGATTCTAACAGACGATAATTTTTTCTTATATTTATATATTTTCTGTATAAATTTTGAGGAGTTAAAATTATTATGTGAGATTGACTATTTTAAAGATGAAATTAGAATTAATCCAAATTATTATGAAAATTTACCCAAAGAAGTTTTCGATTATTCTATTGAAATTTATAATAATATTAATATTATATCTGCATGTGACTTTTATAGTATGTATAAGCTTGACAGAGATGATAATTATTGTTTTTATAATTATGAGGGTTGGTTTGTAAATAGAAATTTCAATTATTTTAAAACACCATTAAGGTATAGAAAAACATGTGATAATGATGGAATATTCCAAATTCCTTATTTGGAAAAAGCAAATTTAATACAATTAAATAAGATTTTCAATATTGATATTCTTAAATTAGATCATGATTCAGATGTAAAATGGGAAATAAAAGGAGAATTTTTAAAATATTATGATCGTGTATCCTGTAAAAGATTTTTTATAAAACAAGATTTATTAGATATTTTGAAAGAAAAAAATTATTTAGATTTAATTATTAAAACTAATTTAGATAAAAATTTTTACATAGAATACTATGCTGTTGATATAGAAAGATATGACGAAAATTTACAATCAGAAAATACTCTTTTTTTGGGAGATTCAAGTAATAATAACAATTCATTCATTGAAAATAATGAAGAAAGTAGTTCTAACTGGAAGTTTTATAATGACAATCTTGACATGGATCAACAAAGTCCGGAATTTTGGGATCAATTTTAATATAATAATATGAAAAAATTAATTATATTGAAGTGTATTGAGTGTGTTAGAAATGAACACAGAGATTCTCAATATGATGTTTATTTTTCAGATGAAAATAATCAAATGTATTTTATTAGTATTCATGATTTTGTACCAATTAATGCAATAGTAAAAATTAATCTTTCAGAGCACAAAATCATTAAAAAAGATGACTATTGGTTAATATACGTTTTACAAAAGGATTATTTAAATAATCAAAATGAATTTATTTTTAAAATTACTAATATTTATAAATTGGAAGATTATGATATATTAACTTTAAAAGAAATAAATACCAATAAGGTATTTAAACGAAAAACGAACTCAGGTGAATTCATAATTAATGAAATAACTACAATTAATCTCAATGAATCGAAATTAATTATTAGTTCAATGCCACATTATTATAATGAATATACAATTGAAGACTGGATTTTTAACAATAATATTATTGCAACTTTTTAAAAACAATTATGGAAAAATATGGATGGCAATATAACATTTCAGGTGATAAAAGTAATTTAAAAATGGAAGTTATTCCACACAAAGATAAAATGAAGCAATTACCTGAAACACTTTTTAAAATTTATTCATTGAATTCAAATTCAATAGATGCTTTATTAAACTCATATATATACGGCTCACATCCTAGTGAATTCAATGATTTGTTTGATTGTCATAAAGATTTAATTGAATGGGATGCAAATTTTGTATATGATTTAATATTAATTTATTACAATAATGATAAATGTTTATTTAAATTTAGTGATTTTTCTCAAGATTTTCATTTAAATAAAATTAAATATGTAAATGTTGCATACCAAATATTATACAGGACATTTGGGATATATTGCATGTCTGAAAATATAAAAAATGCAACTATTTGGGCAAACTATTGTAAGAATAATGGATTTGCATTAGAATTTGATATTGAACATCTAAAGTCTGATTTGGAAAGAAATAACTACAAACCATTTGGACCATTTCAAATTAATTATCAAGAAAGTATTGAAAAAATACAATTGAATAAAGGGAAATTTGAAGCAATATTATATCAAACAAATATTAAAGATATTAACTGGAAATATGAACATGAATGGAGACTTTTAATAGAATCTAAGCCAGATACGCCTTTAGAAATTCCTTTAGTTGAATTTGAAAAGATGGGAGTTTCGGAAAAAGAATGCATGAAATTCAAGGCAGAAAAACGAAAGTTCAATATTACTAATGATTCTATAAGAAGTATCAGGTTGAGTTTAGATTTCTTTAAAAATGAAGAGTTAAGAATAGTAATTGCAAATGATACAGAATTTATTATTAATCTTAAAGATGGGAATAAAATATGTGTGTTAAATTTTATTTATGAACATTCAATTGATTTATATTTATCAGTTCCCGACAACCAAAGGTTTCAGATTAATTTTAAGAAATATATGATTGAGAAAATCAAAATAAATGAATTTAAATTAATTAAAATAAAATAAATATAAATGGAAGAAATAGATAAAAATCTGAAAGTTAATGTTGCAATAAATGGGTTTATTGCAGACTTTTTAATAAAATTAAACAATTTTAAATCAAGTGATAAAGCTATTAAATTTACTGAAAATACAATTAATGAAGTTAGAAAAAGAAATGTTAGTAAGGATAATCATCATATATTAAGAGATCTAGATTTTATTATATGTGATTTGAAAGGAAAACCTTATAGTATTGTTGATAATAAAGAAGTGGAAGATTACTACATTTTATTAAGAAAATCTATTCCTAAAATATAATAATTCCCATCCAACCAAAATCATCCACAAACGATGCTTTAACTGATTTACTGCCATATAAATTGATGTTAAGTATATTAATTATATGGATGCAAAACCTAATTGGTTTTTAAAACCTCTTAGCTTTGTAATCAGTGGTTTATCACATTTATAAACGATTTGCTGGTATTACTAATGTAAGCTTGTGCTGATATAATACCGAAATTAAATAAATCTAAGCATTCATAAAAAAAGGCTACCCGAATTGAGCAGCCTTTTTTTTTTATTCATTGATATTTAAATCATTTTTTCGTTTTTCATTTTCAAAAAACTCAGGAAGTTTCTTTAAATAAGCATATTCTTTCCATTTTTTGCGTACTTCGTCCACCGGAATACCAAAATAAACTTTATTGCCTTCAAGGCTTTTATCTACGCCTGAAGTTGCTAAAATTACGGCACCTTTTCCAATGGTAAGATCTTTATTAATAGCTACTTTTGCCCAAATAATTACATCATCTTCTATGGTGGTAACTCCGGCTACTGCACTTTGCGATCCGATTAAACAGTTTTTTCCGATATGTGTATCGTGTCCGATTTGTACCTGATTATCAAATTTAGTGCCTTTTCCAACAATGGTATCACCCGAAACCCCTTTGTCAATAGCACAAAGAGCTCCGATTTCAACATTATCTTCAATAACTACTTTTCCACAAGATTCCATTTTGCGATAACCGGCTGGTTTTCTCTGGAAATAATAAGCATCTGCACCCAAAACACAACCCGAATGAATAATTACATTATTGCCAATTTCTGTATAATCGTAAATACTCACATTTGCGTGAATGATACAGTTTGTGCCAATTTTAACATGATTTCCAATAAATGCACCCGGTTGAATTACAGTTCCTTCTCCAATTTGAGCTGTAGTACTGATATTTAAATTTGATGGTTTAAAACCTCTGTATTTTCTAACCAGTGAAACATATGCTTCAAATGGGTCATCTGAAAATAGCAAAGCTTTACCCTCAGGACATTCAACTCTTGAATTAATGATAATAGTAGTAGCTTTTGATTCCAAAGCTTTTTTATAATATTTTGGATGATCAACAAATGTCAAATCACCGGCTTCTACCATGTGTATTTCATTAATTCCTGTAACCTGAAAATCAGGATTTCCTGAAAATTCTGCATTGATAAATGCAGCTATTTCACTTAAGGTTTGTGTAGTTGGAAATTTCATAAAATTTTCCTAATGCAATTTTGTAAATAATTCGGTTGAAAATTCTTTATAGATGAATTGTTGATTATTACCTAACTCTTTCTGCGTAATCGCCAGTTCTTGTATCAACTTTAATTCTTTCTCCTTCATTGATAAAAAGCGGAACTCTGATTGTTGCACCGGTTTCAACAGTTGCTTCTTTCATGGCATTTGTTGCAGTGTTTCCTTTTTCACCTGGTTCTGTGTATGTAATCAGCATTTCAACAAATGCAGGTAATTCACATTGCAATGGCGTTTCTGTATCAGCATGAATCGTAATTTCAACATTTTGTCCTTCTTTTAAAAATTGAGGCGCATTAATGATAGATTCTTCAATTAATACTTGTTCAAAGGTTTCTGAATGCATAAAGTTGTATCCACCTTCTTCTTTGTATAAAAATTGATAAGGTCTTCTTTCAACTCTTGCAATGTCAATTTTTACACCTGCAGTAAAAGTGTTTGGAATAACTTTGCCTGTTTTTAAATTTTTTAAACGTGTACGAACAAAAGCGGGTCCTTTTCCTGGTTTAACATGTTGAAATTCAAATATTGAATAAAGATCTCCATTAAAAACCAAACATAAGCCGTTTTTGAAATCTGCTGTTGTAGCCATATATTAAATTTATTTATTTTTAAAAAAGCATGCAAAGTTACGTAAAATTTTGATTTTGCAAAATTTGAATATTCAGTTTGTGTTTAACTGCTTTTAATTTAACCTAATAATTGGCTCGTTGGCGATTTTTTACTAATTTTGGAAATTATTTTATATTGTCTGTTAATAATGATTAAGTTTTGTAAATATTTATGTATTGTATTTCTGTTGTTTATATCAATACAATCAAAATCTCAGATACTTGCCGATAGCAGTTTGCTTGTTAAGGATAAAATTGAACTTACTTACAAATGGAAGAAACCTTGCCTGTTGAGTAAAAATAAATCTTACAAATTACTAACTCAGATTAAAAACATGAATGACTATGATTTGAGATTTGCATTTCAAATAGCATTTTATAAGTCCGGTATTATTGTTTCTGAAAGCGATACCATTGTAAATTGTATAGATGCCCAACAAAAAATAAAAGGCAGAAAATATGCATTGGTTTTTGATACACATGATATTAATTACGAAGATATTAAAAACGAAATTATTGTTGTGGAATTTATCCCGGTTGAAATATTAAAAATGAGAAGCTGTAAAAAATAGCTTTTTTGAATTAATTTCTAATTTGAACATAAAGAATGAGAACAATACCTATATTATTTGAAGAAGCTGTGAAAAAATACAGCAAAAATCCTTTATTAAGAGAGAAAGTTTCTAATGTTTATGAATCAATAACTTATGAAGAAACCCGTGATAAAGTTTATTGTTTTGCTGCTGGTTTAATGAGCTTGGGTGTAAATCATGGCGATCGGATTGCTTTAATATCTGAAGGTAGAAATGATTGGATAATTTGTGAGTTGGCAATTCTTTATTGTGGTGCAATTAATGTTCCATTGTCAGTAAAACTAATTGAATCATCAGAAATAAAATTCAGAGTTAATCATTCTGAATGTAAAATAATTATTACATCAAAAGGACAAGCTGCTAAAATTAAAGAAATAAAACCTGATTGTCCTTGTCTTGAAAAAATAATTTTTTTAGATGAGCAGGATCAATATACCGAAAATGAAATATATAAAGAAGAAGTTTATAATCTTGGAAAAATATTTTTATCTGAAAACGGTAGTTTGTTTGAGGCAAGATGGACATCTTTGAAAAATGATGATGCGGCAAATATTTGCTATACTTCAGGTACTACTGCTGATCCCAAAGGTATAATACTTTCTCACAGAAATTATACTGCCAATGTTGAGCAAGCCTGTACTTTAATGACTATTCCAGAAGATTATTGTACCTTGTTTATCTTGCCACTCGATCATTCTTTTGCTCACTGTGTTTTTTATTGTTTTATTTATAAAGGTGCTAGCATTGCCTCTATTCAGATTGGTAAATCACCAATGGAAACATTGAAAAATATACCAATTAACATGAAAGAAATTAAGCCCAATTTGATTTTAAGTGTTCCTGCTTTGGCAAAGAATTTTAGAAAGAATATTGAAAAAGGCATTAATGATAAAGGAAAAATTGCATCTTCTTTGCTAAAAATTGCATTGAAAACCGCTTATATATATAATGGTATCGGGTTTAATAAAGGCAAAGGATTACGTATTTTATTAAAACCGATGGTAAATATATCTAATAAAATACTTTTTTCAAAGGTCAGAGATGGTTTTGGTGGGAAACTCGATTTTTTTATTGGAGGAGGAGCATTACTTGATACTGAATTGCAAAAGTTTTTTTATGCTATAGGTATTCCGATGATGCAAGGTTATGGTTTGTCGGAAGCTTCACCTGTAATATCATCTAATGCATTGCATAATCATAAGTTAGGTTCTTCGGGTTATTTGGTTCAACCACTTGAAATACGAATTGAAGATGAAAAAGGTAATGCTTTACCACCATTTTCAAAAGGCGAAATTGTGATAAAAGGCGAGAATGTAATGTTGGGCTATTGGAAAAATGATTTGGCAACACAAGAAACTATTAAAAACGGCTGGTTGCATACGGGTGATTTGGGTTATGTTGACAATGATGGATTTCTTTATGTTTTGGGCCGGTTTAAATGTTTGCTAATAGCCAATGATGGCGAGAAATATAGTCCGGAAGGTATTGAAGAACAGTTAACTGAGCATGTTTCATTTGTTGATCAGGTGATGTTATACAACAATCAAAACAATTATACAACAGGAATTATTGTTTTAAATAAAGAAGCTGTAAGAAAATGGAGTAAGCATCATGTTCATAATCATCATATTAATGAAGATGAAAAGGCGAAACAATTTTTAAAACATCTTCACAAAGAAATTATGCATCAGGATAAAGGTGGACAAAATCAATTAAAATTCCCCGAAAGATGGCTACCTTCCACATTTTTGGTTTTAGACGAAGCATTTACTGAACAAAATCATATGTTGAATTCAACTTTGAAAATGGTTAGAGGAAAAATTACAGAAAAATATAAATATCAGATTGATTATTTATATACGCCAGAAGGTAAGGATTTTACAAATAAAATAAATATGGAAGTTATTAAAAGAATAATTGCTGAAAAATAGTTAATCAAATTTTATAAATGAATTTTTTATTCAATATATTTTCTAGCAGAGCACCTTTGCATAAACAAAGTAAAAAAACTGAAAATTTGGATTCTGATTATCTGAAAGCCAAAGAATTTATGCAATGGCAGGTTTTAATAAAGCGACGTATTAAAGATGCTATTTTAATTGGTTTGGGTGTTTTCTCTGCTGGTTTTGGTTTGAAAGGGTTTTTATTACCCAATGGTTTTATAGATGGCGGTGCTGTAGGTATTTCATTGCTAATAAGAGAAGTAACTTCTTTGAAACTTTCTGTTTTATTGGTTTTGGTAAATTCACCTTTTATTTTAATGGGGTTTAAAACAATAAGCAAAGAATTTGCTTTAAAAACTGCAATCGGAATTATTGCATTATCTTTAATTGTGGCATTTATTCCTTATCCTCAAATAACTCACGATAAATTATTGGTAGCCGTTTTCGGTGGTTTTTTTCTGGGAGCTGGTATAGGTTTAGCCGTTAGAGGTGGTGGTGTTATTGATGGTACCGAAGTTATGGCCATTTCAATTTATCGTAAATTCGGCATTTCTGTTGGAGATATTATTTTGATATTCAATATTATAATTTTTTCAGTTGCAGCATATTTACTTTCTATTGAAACCGCTTTGTATTCAATATTAACTTATCTTTCTGCTTCAAAAACGGTTGATTTTATTATCGAAGGTTTGGAAGAATTAACTGGCGTTACTATTATTTCTGTTAAATCGGAGGAAATCAGGGAAATGATTATAAATGAAATGGGCAGAGGAGTTACCATTTATAATGGTGAGAGAGGATTTGGTAATCATGAAATTAAAAATAAAGAAATCAAGATATTATTTACTGTTATTACTCGTTTGGAAGTAAATAAATTAAATACAAATATTAAAAAAATTGATCCAAATGCCTTTACAATAATGAGCAGCATTAAAGATGCAAAAGGAGGGATGATTAAAAAAAGACCTTTGAAATCTTAATTTACAAGCTTTTTAATCTTTACACTTGCTTTATCAATTTTGAAATTAACTTTATTAATATTCCATATATAAGTAACATATTTATAGGCTGTTGCAGGTAAATTTGTAATTAATTGACCGTTATGGAAGTGTTTGTTTTCATTATTCCATATAGGTTTAATCCAGTTTAATGGTATATATTCATAAGCTTTTTGATTGCCCAGACTATCTGATACCGCAACGACTATCCATGCTTCAAATGGAACAGATTCTGATTGAATTTCCATTTCATATTCAAAAAACAATGGGTTTTCAATTAATGTATCTATCAGACCTTCAGATAAATTGAAAAATTCATTGTTTGTAATGCCTTTTGTTGTAATGTTTTTAAATTCTGCAATACATTTTCGTTCTAACTTCGATTTTCTTTCAAGTAGATGGTAACCAGTAATTTTGTCTGAATCAATCGAGTTGTAAAATAAAAGGCTTGCTTCAAAATCTTTTGGATTTATCAATAAAAAATCGGGTATGATTGACGGATAATCTGTATCATGAATTTTTCCAATGTTACCATGATTTAAATAGTTCTGATAAGCAAATACCAGTGTTCTGCCAAAATATGAGCCAATTGTTGCAATTTCATCAGTGTTTTTTGTTTTTTCTGTAATCGTTTTATAAAAATGATAAGGTATTCTATCTTCTTTATATACAGATATATGGGTGAGATTAATTTGAGTTAGAAAATGTATAGGAATTAATATAAATGGTATTAATAACCAGATTAATCTGCGAAATTCATATTTTTCAATAAATTTATCAATAACAAAAAAGAATGCTCCTATAAAAAAATAATAAAAATGAAAACCAGATCTATCTTCCGGGTAATTCACATTGAAAATTTTTGCAAGTAATAATACTGCTATAATATTGCCCGATAGCAATAATGAAAATAATACAGTTGAATATTTTTTTAAAGAACCATAGTTTTTAGCTACATAAAAGATACTAAGGAATATACAAATTAAAAAATAGGAAAAAATTAAATATAATATAACTTGATTTTGTGTATTGAATAATGCTTTGCTTAAACTTGTTACAGATTGAATCCAAAAGCCATCGTGTGTTCCATAATATAAAGCACCTGCTTTTTGTAAATCAAATGAATAAAAAGCCCAAAAACAAATAGGTAAGATACCAACAATTGTAATAATTAATAATCTTTTTAATATTTCTGACAACTTGTTTTTTGTGAAGATTGTATGTAAAATTAATAATCCGCAAATTATGATAGCTGAATTCATTAATGATAAATTTGCTGAAATTGCAGTTGTTATAAACAATGTAGTTAAAAAATAATTTTTTATAGTGTTTTGTCTTAATGTAAGTATTAGAAACCAAATACTTCCTAATAATAAAGCAAATGACATACCATAGCCTCTGCTTAATGCTAAAAAATCAATAATTGGATGAATAAACAATATACAAAGCCATAGTAATTGAGCTATATATTTGTTTTTTAATGTATCGCTTATTTTGAAAGAAAAATAACAATATAATGGAATAAAAAGCAAATTTGCCAATCGCAAAACAAAAGGAGTATAACCCAATATTTTATAAAAAAAGTAAGTTGTTAAAGTGTTTAATATATGGTTATTAGCTCCATTAATGTCGATTTTATATATAAAAGGTAAAAAATTACCTGTATTAACATAAAACCAATAAGTCATAATTTCATCATGAAGAAAAGGAACTGTTATTGATCTGATGATTAGATAAATATATAAAAGGATTGATATTGTTATACTTGTTTTTTTATTTAATTTAAATAGGTCTAAAAGATTTAATATTATGTTTCTCATATAAAATGTGATTATAGCCAGCAAATTATGCTTGCTTTTTAATTAGATTTACAAAGTTACTTAATTTTAATAGAATTAATTTGAAATATTTCAATATTCTGCATTGAATTTATAATCAGTAATTAATGAGTTTTTATTTGAAAAGATTTTTTTTTGTTATTTTTATTTAAATTATATTTTTTAATATAATGAAAGTCAGATAAATAACATTTTGTTGTTGAAAAACTTTTTATTGACTTATTCTTTATTTGAAAATTTGTTGTAAATTTGTTAATTGAAAAGTTGTGTAAAAAACTTTTGTGTTAATTAATTAAAAAAAATGCTATGGACATAGATAAGCCAGTAAAAATACTATTTGCTGAAGATAATCAGGATGATTTAGATTTGGCAATGAGGGAGTTATCTCAAAATGGTATAGAACATACTGCACTAAATGTTATATCTCCTGAAAAATTTATTGAAGCACTACATAATTTTAAACCGGATATTATTATTTCCGATTTGCGAATGCCTTTTTTTGATGGCATTCAAACATTGCAATTTTCTTTGTTACATAATCCTGATATTCCGTTTATTATGCTTACAGGATCAACCGATGAAGAAACTGCAGTGGCTTGTATGAAAGCAGGTGCTTTTGATTACATAATTAAAGACAGGCTTAATATGCTTCCTTTTTCTGTAAAAGAAGCAATTCAAAGGATTAAATTAATGGAAGATAAAAAGAAAGTTGAAGATTTCCTTATTGAAGAGGAAAAGAAATATCGACTTCTTTTTGAAACCATGAATCAGGGAATTATTTATTATAGTCCTAAGGCTGAAATTATTTCAGTTAATCCTGCTGCTGAGCGTATCTTGGGTTATGATGCAGAAAGGCTTTATAAAGTAAAATTGGCGGATGTTAAATGGAAAACCATTACTGAAAATGGCGATATTTTTCCTGTTGAACACCATCCGGCTGTGCTTGCATATAAAGGAAAACGCAAAATTAATAATGTGATAATGGGAGTTATAAAACCTAACCGAACTGAAATAATTTGGTTGGAAGTTTCTGCTGTACCTCAATTTGATGATAGTTCAAATTTCCCATATCAGGTATATACTACATTTGAAGATATTACTGAAAAATTAAAAACTCAAAATGAATTAAAACAAAGTGAAGAGAAATTTCGACTTCTTTTTGAAGAAATGAATAACGGAATGGCTTTGTTTGAAGTTGTTTTTAATGAAGATTATAGACCTATTGATTGTAAGTATCTTGCTGTAAATTCTACATTTATAAAATTAATGAATGTTGATCAGAATGAAATTATTGGAAATACATTATGTCAAATTGATCCTGATTTTGACTTGGTTTTGCTTCATAAATATTTTAATGTAGCTATTAATGGAGAACCTATTCATTTTGAGTATTATGATAAAGCTCTTAATAAATATTTTGATATCAGGACATATAGTCCTATAAAAAATCAATTTGCTGTTATTTATCAGGATATTACTGATAAAAAATTGGCTGAAAAAGAATTGGAAGAAAAAACAAAAGAAATTAATATGTTCTTCTCTAATTCAATTGATTTGCTTTGTATTGCTACAATGGATGGCGTTTTTAAGAGAATTAATCAAGAGTGGGAAAAAACACTAAATTACAAATTATCTGAATTTGAAGGTAAAAAACTTTTAGATTTTGTTCATCCTGATGATGTTAGCGAAACATTAACTGTTCTTCAAACATTAAAATCAAATTCATATTATGAGAGTTTTATAAATAGATTGAAATGTTATGATGGTACTTATCGCTTTATTGAGTGGAAATTTTACACCTTAAATAATCTTATTTTTTCTGCTGCACGTGATATTACTCAGAGAATTCAGGATGAGGAAGAAATAAAACGTAAAAATGACGAATTGATAAAAACAAATATTGAAAAAGATAAGTTTTTCTCAATTATTGCTCATGATTTGAAAAGTCCTTTTAATGGTTTGCTTGGATTGTCAGAAATGCTTGCTGATGAAGTTGATCAATTTTCTATTGAAGATATTCAGAAAGTTGCAAAAAGCATGAAAACTTCTGCCACTTATTTGTTTAAACTTTTGGAAAATCTTCTTGAATGGTCGAGAATGCAACGTGGAGTGATGAAAAATATACCGGTTAATTGTCAGTTAACGGCATTTTTTGATCAAGCAATCTCATTAAATTCAACTTTAATAAGTAATAAAGATTTAACGATTAATAATAATATACCTATTGATTATCAGGTTTCTGCTGATGAACATATGCTAAATTCTGTACTTAGGAATCTGCTGTCTAATGCAATAAAATTTTCTAAAAGTAATGGCAATATCTTGATTAATGCTATGAAAATTACTGATAAACTTACTCATATTTCTATTAAAGATAAGGGAATAGGTATTTCTCAGGATGATATTAAAACTTTATTTAAAATAGATAGCATTAGTTCGTCTCCGGGTACTGATGGCGAAACCGGTACTGGTCTTGGTTTGGTTTTATGTAAGGAGTATATTGAAAGGAATGGTGGCAAGATATGGATTGATAGTGAGTTAGGTAAAGGAACTACTATTAATTTTACGCTTAAAACAGTTTAATAATTTCTTGATATTTTATTTAAGAGGCTTTACAAAAATAAAGCCTCTTTTTTTATTGCTTTTCATATTGTTGTATCTCATCATGAATAAATTCAATGTGAATACCTGCTTGTTTAAACATTTCTTCAGACTCAACCCCTGCATGATACTTTCTTTCACAAACTACTCTTTTAATTCCGCAATTAATAATTAGCATTGCACAAGTTCTGCAAGGTGTCATTCGGCAATAAAGTGTTGCCCCATTTAGTGATATTCCCATTTTTGCTGCCTGACAAATTGCATTTTGTTCAGCATGAACCGTTCTTACACAATGATTTGTTATTTTACCATCCTCATGTATAACTTTTTTAAACAGATGTCCAACTTCATCGCAATGTGGTAAGCCCATGGGTGAACCAACATATCCTGTAACCAATATTTGCTTGTCTCTGGCTATTACGCATCCACTTCTTCCCCTGTCGCAGGTTGCTCTTTTTGCAATGGTGTTTGCTACTTCTATAAAGTATTCGTCCCAGGTTGGTCTGATGTAATTTTCTTCTGTCATTACTATTTGTTTATTTTGATTAAAACCTCTTCAACTTTACTTTCCAATTCATTGATACTTCCTGAATTTTCAAATATAAAATCTGCCATTTCTATACATCTACGCAAATTTTGTTTATTTGGATCTTCTGTATCCATTTCACGATTTTCGTTTTCGATAAATGTTTGATAACTGATATTATCTGTTTCTGATTTTCTTTGTAATATTCTCTGGTATCTGATTTCTGATGGGGCATCAATTGCAAATAAAAAGAAATTATCTTTTTCTCTTAATGAATCTATTTCTCCGGGTGTTCTGATGCTTTCAATTATGCAATTACTTCCCGAAATTAATGCTTTATTATATAATTGATCTGTTACATAGGATGGTGAATGCTTTGCTCTTAATTCATTAGCAATCATAGTCATGCTATCTCTATTTACAATAAGTTTGCGTTTTTCAATTTCTTCTATCAGATAACTTCTTACAGAGTAATGTTTAAACTGTTTGTGTTCAACCAGATACTCTACAATTGTTCCTTTTCCTGCACCTAAAGTTCCTGTAATTCCGATAATTAGCATTGTTTGATATTGATTTATTTAATATTGATATGATTGTTTTTTTAACAAAAGTATTAATTTTATTGAGAATTATTGAGTTTTATTTTATAAATTTGTTTAAAAAATAAATCTAAAGAAATGAATCTATTATATCCAATGAAATTTGAACCTGTATTTAAAGATAAGATATGGGGAGGAAATAAAATAAAAACAGACTTAGGGCTTGATTTTTCACCACTTCCAAATTGTGGTGAAGTTTGGGCACTATCAGGTGTAAATGAGAATACTTCAGTAGTTTCTAATGGTTTTTTGGAAGGCAATGAACTAAATGAACTTATCGAAATATATATGGGCGATATAGTTGGTGATGCTGTTTATGAAAAGTTTGGAACTGAATTTCCGCTTTTAATTAAATTTATTGACGCAAATGATTATTTGTCAATTCAGGTACATCCAGATGATGAGCTTGCAGAAAAACGAAAAATAGGATATGGTAAAAGTGAAATGTGGTATATTATTCAGGCTGATGAAAATGCTGAATTAATAAGTGGTTTTAATTGCAAAACAGATAAAAATTCTTATCTTAAACATCTTGAAAATAAGAATCTTAAACAAATTTTAAATCATGAAAAAGTAACAAAAGGTGATGTCTTTTACATTCCTGCCGGTAGAGTGCATGCTTTGGGACCTGGTTTGTTATTGGCTGAAATTCAGCAAACTTCCGATACTACTTATCGTATTTACGATTGGGATAGAGTAGATGATAAGGGAAACCCACGTCAGTTGCATATTGATGAAGCTTTAGATGCTATTGATTTTACACTGCATAATGACTATAAAACTCATTATGAACAAAAACTCAATAAAACAACACATTTGATTGAAACCCCTTTTTTTACAACAAACATTCTGAATTTTAATCAATTGATAGAAAAGGATTATGAGGAATTGGATTCTTTTGTAATTTATACTTGTGTGGAGGGAAATTGTAAGTTAAATTATAATTCTGAATCACTTGATTTTAAAAAAGGAGAGGTAGTTTTGTTGCCAGCTGAATGTAATAAAATTCAATTAAAGGCATTAAATGAATGCAAATTGCTTGAAACTTATATCGTTTTATAGCTTATATTTTTTTTTATTTTATTAAATTCAATTTGCTGATTTTAAATTCTGTATCTTTGTTTAGATATATGTTTTTTAATATTCAATACTTTTAAATTGAGTTTGTTTAAAAATTATAAAATACTGCAAATTAATAGCCTGTTTTTTTTGAAAAAACTTGCATTCATTATTTTGTGCTTTTATATATCAGAATTAAAAGCACAAAATATTGATAAAGTTAGTGTTTTTTTAAAGAAAGGTAGCACTATTTTGATCGGAAAAAAGAAAATTACAGCTTTTAATGACACTATTGTTATGGTTCCCAAATCTAAATCTTTTAAAATTAGAAATGTTTTAGATTATCACTCTGAAGTTTTTTATGATTCGCTAAAAACCAAAGCAGCCAGAAATAAATTTACAAATGAACTTTATAATATATTTATAACCAGAAAACAAACAGATGCGGAACGATTAAATATTAAGACAATTAAAGCTGAAAGTGAATTTGCAAATTATAAAGGGAAAATCATTAGAAGTATTAAGATTAAAAGGCTTGAACCTTTTGGTACTTCGGTGTTTGACACAAGCATTACAGCTGAATCGTGGATTGAAAAATCTGTAAATGCCTTGCATCTGATTACTTTAGAAAATGTTGTTAAATCAAATTTGATTATAAAGGAGGGTGATAAATTAAATTCTTATATTTTAGCTGAAAATGAAAGAATTCTTCGTAATTTGCCATATATTTATGATGCACGTATTTACGCAAGTAACATTGAAGGAAATTATGTTGATGTAATTATTATTACCCGCGATTTGTGGAGTATTGGTATTTTGCCCGATTTAGGAAAATCATCTGGAAATATTGAGATTTATGACTTAAATTATTTAGGATTAGGTAATTCGTTGCGAGCTGAACTGCTTTATAATAGTGATTCTATACCTGAATTGGGCTATCGGTTTCAATATGATTTTAGTAATATTAAAAGAACATTTATTGATGCAAGCTTAATATATCAAAATGTTTTTATGCGTGAAAAGTTTGGCGTTATTGCCAATCGTAATTTTATTTCTTCCAGTTCAAAATATGCCGGTGGAGGATTATTGATGAAAAATAATGATATTGCTTATCTGAAATCTTATTCAAATACGGATTCGATAAAAGAAATTAACTCTCTGAATTCTGAAATCTGGTTGGGTTCTTCTTTTATTTTGAGTAAAAAAGCACAAAATATCAATTCATTGCGATTGGTGATTTCCGCAGCTTATTATAATAAGCACTTTTACAAACGTTTATATGTAGATCAGAATACAAATAAATTATTTCATCAGTCTGCATTGATTTTAGGAAATATCTCTCTATCGAAGCGAAATTATTACAAAGGAAATTTGATTTATGCATTTGGAACTATTGAAGATATACCATACGGCTATCTGATAGAAACTACCTTTGGTGCAGAACAACGTGAGTTTGGAAACAGATTATATGGTGGTTTGCAGGTTTCTGCCGGAAATTTTATAAACAATTTTGCCTATCTTTATGCTTCGTTTGGAATTGGAGGTTATAAAAATGGCAATCATATCGAACAAGGCGTTTTGAAATTTAATGTAAACTCTTTTAGTCCTTTGTTTTACCATAAAAGATATAAATTCAGGAATTTTTATAATTTGAGTTATGTAATTGGTTTAAATAGATTTGATGGCGAATATATTAAAACAGATTTTCAAGAAGTTTTAATGCAAAGTAATCAAATAACAGGAAATCAGAAATTATCCTTTAAAATTGAAAATGTGGCATTTACGCCAGTCGATTTTTATGGTTTTAAAGTTGCTTTGTATGGGTTTTGGGATGTTGGGATTATTGGTTCGAACAAGCATTTTATTTTAAGCGAAAAATACTTTCTGGGCATTGGAGGTGGTTTTAGAATTAGAAATGATAATCTTGTATTTCAGACTTTTCAGATAAATATATCGTACTATCCACTTTTGCCTTCGGGAGGATCTTCCGGATTGGTTTTTGGTATTTCGGGACAAAATGTTTTGAAACTCTTTGATTTTGTCGCAGGTAAACCTCGTGAAGTTGTTTTTCGTTAAATTAAATTATTATTAAAATTTAAATAAGCGAAAGAATTTATAAATCTTTATTTTACAGTGATAAATATTGTTTTAAATTTAATATTCTTTAAATACTTTCATCTGTTATAATTCATTAATATTTCTTACTTTTGCAGGCTAATTTTAAATAATTTATCTATATAATACGATGGACAGAAATACGATATTAGGCTTGGTTTTAATCTTTGCATTATTTATTGGTTATAGTTGGTGGAGTGCACCAAGCAAAGCAGAACTTGAAGCCAAACAAAAAGCCCAGGATTCTATAGCTTTTGTAGAAGCAAAAGCTGATTCATTAACCAAAGTTTCGGCTGGGTTGGAAGCTAAAAATGATAGTATTAAAATAATTGAAGATTCTTTAATCTCAACTCCTACTGCTTTAAAAGATAAATTAGGTTCTTTTTCTCAATCTTCGAAAGGTGAAAATGTAGAATATGTTATTGAAAATGAACTATTGAAACTTAATATTTCGGCTAAAGGTGGTAGGATTTCACAAGCTGAATTAAAGAATTTCAGAACTTTTGATTCAATTCCTTTGATATTGTTTACAAAAGATTCTTCAGAATTCAATCTTTCTTTTGCTTCTAACAATAGAAATATTAATACTGAAGAATTATTTTTTAAACCGGTTTTTTCAAAAAAGCAGGATGAAGGCAAAACAAAACTGAGTGTTAAAGCAAATGATTCTTTAACTTTTGCAATGCGTTTATATGCAGATGCAGATGATACTATAGGCAATTCGGGCAAATATATTGAATTTCTTTATACGATATATAGTAATAGCTATATGATTGGCTTTAAAATTAATTTTGTTGGTATGCAGGATATTATTGCTGCTAATGCCAATTTTATTGATTTGTATTGGAATACTGATTTGCGTCGTCAGGAAAAGAATGCGAAGAACGAAAATATGGTTTCTTCTGTTTTTTATAAATTATTGAAAGATGATGTTGATTATTTGAGTGAAACCAAAGATGATGAGGCATCGTTAAAAACGCCTATTAAATGGATTTCGTATTCACAACAGTTTTTCTCCACAACTTTAATTGCAAAAGATCAGTTTTTGAATGCTGATATCAAATCGTTTACCGAAAAGAATAAAGAGGGTGGAAGATATCTGAAATCTTTGCGTTCATTAATCGGAATTCCTTATCAATCAAATGCCGATAACACTGTGGCAATGAATATGTATTTGGGTCCGAATAAATACAATATTTTAAAAACCTATGATTTGGAACTGGAACGTCAGATACCGCTGGGCTGGAGTTTCTTTTTATTGCAATGGATTAACAGATATGCGGTTATTCCGGTTTTCAATTTCTTAGATAGTTTTAATTGGAATTATGGTATTATTATTTTGGTTTTAACCATATTACTAAAAATTGTATTATTACCAATTGCGTATAAATCTTATTTGTCATCAGCCAAAATGAAGGTTTTGAAACCTGAAATTGATGAAATATCAGCTAAATTCCCTAAAAAGGAACAAGCTATGGACAAGCAAAGAGCTACAATGGGTTTGTATAAAAAAGCTGGTGTTAATCCGATGGCAGGTTGTATTCCGATGTTGTTACAGTTTCCAATTTTAATCGCATTATTCCGCTTTTTCCCGGCTTCTATCGAATTGCGTCAGCAACCATTTTTATGGGCAGAGGATTTATCGAGCTATGATTCAATTATAAATCTGGGCTTTAATATTCCGTTTTATGGCGATCATGTGAGTTTGTTTGCACTTTTAATGGCTGTTTCAAACTTAATTTATACCAAGATGAATATGGATATGATGGGATCTTCATCTACGCAAATGCCGGGTATGAAAACCATGATGTATATTATGCCGGTTATGTTTCTTGGTTTCTTAAACAGCTATTCTTCAGCATTAAACTATTATTATTTCTTGTCAACCATGATGACTTTCGGGCAGATGTATTTAATCCGTCAGTTTGTAAATGAAGATAAGATACATGCCAAAATACAGGAAAACAAAAAGAAACCTGTTACCAAATCGAAGTTTCAGCAACGTTTGGAAGATATGGCAAAACAACGTGGTTATAATCCAAATGCAAAAAAGAAATAGTCTGCTAAACGATTTTTATAAAAAGCTCAATTTATATTGGGCTTTTTTTATGCGTTGAATTTTGTTTTTATTGCAAAGACGCAAAAGTCGCGGAGATTTTTAATCCAATTTCTATAATCAAATAACATCTTACACAGGAATTTGCTTTACTCTGTCGCCGAGTAAATGTTTTCCTGCTGATTTTGCTTCACTCTGTCGCCGAGTGAGTGTATTCTTGCTGAATTTGCTTCACTCTGTCGCCGAGTGAGTGTATTCTTGCTGAATTTGCTTCACTCTGTCACTGAGTGAGTGTATTCTTGCTGATTTTGCTTCACTCTGTCGCCGAGTGAATGTTTTCCTGCTGAATTTGCTTCACTCTGTCGCCGAGTAAGAGTAATCCAGCAGTTTTTGCTTCACTCTGTCGCCGAGTAAGACTAATCTAGCAGTTTTAGCTTCACTCTGTCGCCGAGTAAGTGTATTCATGCTGATTTTGTTTCTTCGGAAAATCCGGTAAAGCCCCGATGGTAGATTTTGCTTCTTCGGAAAATCCGGTAAAGCCCCGACAGCAGATTTAGCTTCTTCGGAAATTCCGGTAAAGTAAAACCATCAGAGTTTACTTCACTCCTTCAAAATAAACGGGATAAATAAGTGTTTTTTCGGGTAGCAGATTTAAACGGATAAAGGCTTTTTGTTTGCCCTGTTTTTCTTCGGTAAGTATAAGTAAATTAATTGTTCCGCTTTCTTTGGCTTCTATGCTTTTTTCGTCCCAATAAAATCGCATGCAGTTGCAATCGGAAGTAATATCTTTTATCCTGAACGGAAATTTTCCTTCATTCTTAAACCGCAAAGTAAAAGCATTGGTAGATAGTTTACTTAATTTGCCATAATCAGCCGAATCGGCAGCAAACTTTATTACGGGTGTTGAATCTTGTTTCTCAACTGTTTGTTGCTTTGTGTAATCATAATACAATATCTGTATGCGGCGTTCCATTGCTGCTGCTTTGCTGTAAATTGAATTGCGTTTATCGTTCGGATTATCGCTTACATCTTTGGCAGCCATGCTTTTGCCCAAAGGCTCTTCGTAAATTATCAATTTTGCAGCCGATGTATCCGACGGATTTATATACGGCATAAAAACGCCATTATTATACTCTTTAAGATAATTAACAAGGCTCGAAATACGTCTTTTGGTAAGATTTACATTGTATTCCTCCGAATTTAAAGGGCTTGCATAGCCTTTTACTGTAATTCTTATTTCGTTTCCTTTCTGCAAATCGCGCAATAGCAATGCTGCAAAAGTTTGTAATTGCGTAAATCCACTTGCTACATCCTGTTTAAAAAAGTTTTCGATATCGCCTATAGCTTTAGCTTTTTCTTCTGCCCTCAAACCTTTAGAATATTCGGTTTTATACTTATCGAGCAGCGTATAATAATCGGCAAGGCATTGCTTGTAATTTTTATCAGTTGTAGTTTTTGAAGTAGCAGGGTCGGGCTCATCGTTATGAAAATACAAAGTAAGCGGCAGCAGTTTCTTGATGCTTTCTTCTATGGTAATGGTATCGGGTTTGGGTATTTCAGGTGCTTTGCGGCTGATGAGTTCATAGCTGTATATATCATTACAACAGGTTTCACCTTTTATATAAAACGAACCCTTACGATTGGAAGTAAGGTAGCCCTCGGTAGTATCGCCGCCATTAACCGTAAAATACATATCGTTGTAACTTGTATTAATCGGATAGCCCAAGTTTTCAGGTTCTGTCCACTGATTTTGCCAGCCTTTGGTTTTAAAGTTATCGAAGCCACCAAAACCTAACATCCAGTCGGATGCAAAATAAAGCTGTTCAGTCTGATTATCGTAAAATGGCGATATTTCGTTTCCTGCAGTATTAATACGACTTCCCAGATTAACGGGTTGACTGAAATCGTTGTTGTATTTTATAGAATACCAAATATCCATCTGCCCGAACCCACCCGGACGATTGCTTGCAAAATACAAAACTTCTTTATCGCCAATTCGGCTAAAGGCCGGTTGCGTTGATGTATAATTATTCTGGTTAACCTTATTATTTAATACTTTAGCTTTCTCCCATTTGCCGTTGTTAAGTTTACTTTCGTAAATGCGGCAGTTCATTTCTCCGCTTTCGTTTGTAGTACAACGGGTAAAATAAACAATATTATTGTAATTATCGAAGCTTACATTGGCAGTATGTTCTTCGTTTGCATTTAGTTTTCCTTTAAAGTCTCTGCCCGACGAAAAACCCGCTACTGAAATCCAAGAATAATAGATTTTAGATAAATATACATCGGGCAAAAAACTTTCAAACTCATTTTCGGTAACACTTCGCAGCGAAGAATAAGCCAGAACGGTATCTCCCAATTGCACGGCTCCGAATTCGGAATAAGCCGTATTTACATTCTTTCCTAAGTGGGTAATTGTAGCCGTAGCCGAGTCGTTTATATGTTCCGATGCCCATGTACACGATTTTATTTCCTGCTGAGCTTTTTGTATAAAGAAATCTTTGCGGTCTTTGTTATTAGCAATAAAATTTTTAAAATATCTCGAAGCTAGATTGTATTTGCCCATATATTTATTCATTTCGGCATAGTAAAACTCGCTGAGAGGATATTCCTTGTTTTTATCTTTATTCATCACTGCAAAAAACCATTCAGCAGCCTCCGAATAATTGTTATACAAGCGATTGGCTTCTGCATATTGATAAGCAATTTCAATATTGTTTTTATCTTTATCAAGCAAATTTTTATATAAAACACCCGCATTGTAATAATCAGCTTTCCTGAAAGCTTCTTCAGCCATTTTTTTAAAATCGTCGTTGCTTTGCGCAAAAGCAAAATTCGATACCAATAAGGCAGAAAATAAAATAATTCCCGTTGAAAGTATTTTTAATATATTACTAAAGGAAGAAATACATGTCGGCTTCATTTTGTAAGGTTTTAAAATATTGGACATGGAATTTCTTTTAATTTTTTATGCCTTACCTGATTCAGAATATAGGTAACAGACAATTCATACCCACCCATATATTTGCTTGCAGGGTGTAAATCAGAGAAGTTGAAATCATAACTGATACCAAAATTCCATCGTCTCACATCCATGCCAGCCTTTAATATAATAGCATCCTGATTTCTCAGATAAGTGCCAATGCTAAAGGTTGAATAAAAATAAGGGCTGCTGTTCAGAATAAACTTAAAATCGGCACCCGCAACAATCTGATTGTATATACCTTGTTGCATAACTAAAACAGAAGGAATCATTTCAGTAGTCTTATTCAAACCAATTATAACATTACCATAAGCAACGAATCGAGTATGTAAAAAAACATCTTTATTATCGAAAAAACTCAGTTTGGGTTGGTTCAGATGAAAAGCCGCAAATCCGGCATTAAATATCAATTGATCTTGTTTCTGCAAAAACCAATGAATTCCCCCCGAAAAATCGAGATAAGAATAGGAATTGTTTTTAAAGTTTTCACCACTTCCAATATTGGGATTGTATTGATCACCATCAAATTGATTATCAAAATTGAGCTTGGTGTAATCAAACTTATGCTGTGCACCTCCGGCTTGTATTCCTATTGAAATAAAATGACTATTTCTTTTGTTTAAACCCTTTGTATATGAAAGCGAAATACTACCGGCAGTAGTTCCCATATCAGCATCGCCGGCAATATCGTTATTAAATACAATACCTATCCCAATAATATCCTGTTTAAATTTCCTTTTGAGCAATTGCATATCAAATGAACCCGAAAAAGTAGAGTAAGGAGCAGTAACGCTTGCCCATTGGTTGCGATGATTAAGTACAAAACGGTGCGAACCTCTGAAAAATCCGGTTTGTGCAGGATTAAGGTTTAAAGGCGAATTGTTGAATTGCGAAAAATGAATATCTTGTCCGAAATTTATTAACGGTACAAAAAGTAAAATAAATAAAAATATTTCTTTTCTGATATTCATACTAAATGGCTTACCTAATCAATGTTATATTTCCTTTTTTCTCAAAATATTTTTGATTTAAACATCTTCCTTTGAAATAATAAACATAAACACCCGGCTGGCAATATTCACCTCTGAATTTTCCATTCCATCCATTTGAAATATTTGATGTTTCAAAAACTTTTTCGCCCCAGCGATCGAAAATCTTCATACTCATTTCTTCCAATATATTGCTTCTTACAAATAATTCATCATTCTGAAAATCATTATTGGGTGTAAATCCGTTCGGAATAAAAATAAAAGGTTCACCACACAACAAATCAATTACATAAATTGTAATTGAGTCTTTATATTCACAGCCATATTGGTCTTTCAAAGTAACATAATAAGTTGTAGTAGTTAGCGGTGTTGCTTTCGGATTCGATATATTCGGATTGCTTAAACCATAAGCAGGAGTCCACAAATAAGTTACATTCGGAATGATTGTAGCATGAAGCTGAGTGCTTAAGTCTTTGTATATAGTATCCACATCAGCCCAAACCTGAATATTGTTAAACACACTCTGAATTATTACAGTTGCAGTATCTTCCTTTTTACAGTTCTTACTATCAGTAACTATTACTTTATAAAACCCCGGACATAAGTTAGTTGCCGGATTTGTAGTTTGTAAATTATTCCAGCTAAAAGTATATGGAGGATTACTACCTGATGGATTTGCATTAATTTTACCTATACAGGCACCATCGCAGGGCACATTTGTTACAACCGGATTGGTAATTAAGGGACTAGGATTGGTTAATGTAAAGTTTCTTACACTTTTACAATTGGTAGCATCTTTAACACTTACTGAATAATTTCCGGCACATAAATTTGTAATAGTTTGCTGGTTACTTCCATTATTCCATGTATATGAATATGGTGGTGTCCCACCAACCATGACGATATTGATATTTCCGTTACATGAATCGTGGCAAGTTGGCGGATTTACAACTTGGGGATTTACAGAAAAATCAAAAGTAACTTTTACACTATCAATACCTTCGCAATACTGATTTTTTATTTTTATATAAAAGGTAGAATTGGATGTAATATTTACAAAAGCAAATTTGCTGTTAAGACTTGTATTTAGTGTATCAGTAAAATTCGGATTTGACGACCAGATATATTGCACCGGATTAACCAAAGTTGTTGCTATTAGTTTTATGGTATCATTACAAACCGTTGTATCATTTCCGGCATCAACTATCATTTTGTTTACAATTACTTTTTGTGAAATGGTGTCGGTACAATAAATATTGTTTACCAATAATTTATATACTGTAGTATTATTAGGTGATGCAAAAGGATTTGAAATAGTAGAATCACTAAGTCCTATTGATGGTATCCATTTATATGTTATTGTTGGATCAGGAATTGGATTAACTCCAATTTGCTTTGGTGTACCGGGACAAATATTGATATCTGCTAATGAATAACTTGTGTCCGATAAAACCACAACTTGCTTAATGATAGAATCGGTAAAAGAGCAACCATTTTGCATAAATGCAGTAAGTTTAACCTGATAAACTCCCGAATGAGTATAAATATGAACTGGATTTGTTTGTGTACTTGCAGGAGTTCCATCGCCAAAATTCCATAAATAAGAAGTTCCCAAACTTGAATTCTGGAAAAATATTGTATCAGGAGCACAAATTATCGGTGGATTTACAAAATCAGCCAAAGCAAAATTGCTATAAATATTGTATTTGAAAACTGCATTATTACATTCTCCTGATGCATTTATGGTTGACCATACATTGGCAGGATATGTTGGAAAACCGTTGTTTCCACCACAACTTGCACATACCGATTGATAAACATTCCCTTTTTTATCAAATCTACTGGTACCTCCATCAACATGATCATAGCCATTGTAATTTAATCCGGAATGTAATTCACCAAAATAAGTTGCAAAATCTAATGTTGAAGCATTATCTGAAATGGCTAAAATATAAAAATCCTGTCCATCAGTTGTAGTTTGATAAGCATTGGCAGTAACAGGCATATTAACAGTGCCAAAAACTTGTCCCCAATTTGGTCCACCTATTGCATAGCCAGGCCAATATCTGCCCCAGCCAGATAAATAGATTCTATTACATACATCAACAGCAAAAGCAGTAGGCGAAATATTGGGTTTTCCATCGCCTGTACCGAAAACTGTGGACCAAACCAATGAATCCAGATTGTTTTTAAATTTTGTAATAAACTGACCACTATTAGGCACATTATAAGGGGCATTGAATATAAGTAAATTACTGTCAGCTTTAGTTTGACCATAGATATGAACAAATCCTTTCTTACTAACCTTTACAAAATAAGATTGATCATATTCAGGCGAACCAAAGAAAGTTGATGCCAATAAAGTATTTCCGTTAGGTGAAATTTTAGTAACAAAAGCATCAGTAGTTCCACCTTGAAAAGTGGTTTTGTAAGCATTTGCTGTTACCGGAAAATCAACGGACGTAGTTCCTCCAGAAATAAAAACGTGATTAAGTGAATCTACGTCAATTGAATAAACTGCATCATCATTGCTGCCTCCAATGTATGAACTCCAAATCAGATTTGATAAATTGAAATCCATTTTAAAAGCAATTCCATCCTGATTTCCATGATTTGTATTTTGAAATGAGTTTATTGTAGTAGGAAAGTCAGTTGAAAAAGTACATGTACCCACATATACATTTCCCTGTTCGTCAGTTGTTATTTCACCTCTTGCACCATCACCATAATTGTAATATAATGAATCATTTCCAAACATCATTACATTGTAATAATATGATCGGTAATTTAATCCATCATTACCACTACCTCCCACAAAAGTAGATGATAGTAACTGAGTTCCATCGGCGCTTAATTTACTAACAAAAATATCAACACCAAGCGGATATGTAATGCTCCCGTCATAATTTATACCTTGCCCACCATTAAAACTAGTATCATAAGCATTTGGTGTTACCGGGAAATTAACTGAACCCGTCGTTCCCAAAATAAGTAATTGGTTTGCAGAATTTACAATTAAACTATGAGGCATCTCACCTTCACTTCCTCCAATATAAGTAGCGTATAATCTATTAATTCCCAATGCATCTAACTTCATAATGCCTATATCCCACAAACCGGCATTTGACATTTGATAAGCACCAAAACTTACAGGATATCCTATGGGTTCTACAATTCCACCGGCAAAAGCATTACCAAATAAATCATAAGTTGCAGTAAATCCCCAATTGTCGGAAGTTGATCCTGTATAAGTTGAAAAAACCAACGAAGGATCTATAATAAGTGGATAATCAGTATTGTAATCAGCAATTTCAAAACTGACAATGTTTTTATCTAATTTATAATTACATATAATTTCTATTTCTTTGCCATCAATAATCTGATAACAATAAGGTCGTAATTCTAAAATTTGATTTACCGATGTCTGTATTAAAAGATGTCCTTTCGATAATTTGATTTTGTCAATATATTTATATTTTAGTTTAATATCTTCTGGATTGGCTTTGGGTTTTATTATAAAATCATATTTCAAAAATTTGTTTTTGCTATATAGTTTTAAATCAATATTCTGATATAAGTTATTGTAAGTTACATTTGAATATTTATAAACTTTGGAAGCCCATTTTGATTGATCTTTGCCAATAAAATAGTTTAGATAATCATAATCTTTTTCAGAGGCAATAATCTCAGCATCATTACAATTCATAAACTCTACCTGATAGGCATGTGCATTAATATTTTTTAGTTCAGTTTGCTTTTCATTGTGATGATGCGCATGAGAATGTTTTATGTCAGATTGATTAATCATGTGGAAAGTAAGCCCATTTTTTTCTAGAAAAAGCATACCACCGTTAACATCAGCCCCAAATAATGCTTTTGCATTCCATTGATTTTTGTTTTCAATAAATCTCAGCTGTTTCGATTGCAAAGTATCTCTCTCGGCATAAGTATTTGCAAAGCATGTATATGTAAAAAATATAAATAGAATAATTTTTTTCACTTTTTAAAATTGAAATTTTATTTAAACATGAAGTTTATTAAACAAAACAGAGTATAAAAGTACTATTTTTTTTGACAGATTATTAAAAAAAGACAAATAATGCCGATAAAACGTTGCTTTACATTCTTGTCCTTTTCTATGATCTTTCCAATTCCATTATTTCCAGATCTTTAATTTCTTTTCCATCAATAATAAATCTCAGAAATGTAATCACATGATGAAAACCTGATTTGCCGGCAGCGCCGGGATTGATGTGTAATAATTGATTTTTTTTATCATATATTACTTTCAGAATGTGTGAATGTCCGGAAATAAATAAATCAGGTTTTTCATTTTTGATAATTTCTTTAGCTGTAAATGAATAATTGCCAGGATAACCTCCAATATGAGTTATATAAACTTTTACATTTTCGCAGTTAAAAATCAGATTCTCATTAAAAATCTGTCTGATTTTGTAATCATCAATATTTCCGTAAACAGCATGTAATTCTTTAAATTTCTTCAGATTATCTATAACTTCAATGCTTCCTATATCTCCAGCATGCCATATTTGATTACAATCTTTGAAAAAATCGAAGATTTTGGGATGTAAATATGTGTGAGTGTCTGATATTAAACCTATTCTTTGCATAGTTATTGATTCATATAATGATAAAGTAAAAAAATCAATAAGTTGCATGCTGATTTTTTATACTTTTGCACAAAATTACTACAAATTAATAATTAATCAATATTTTGGATTTTGAAATACGACAACAAATACTTTATTTTTACATTGGCATTGTTTTCCATGATTTTTTGGGGTATGTCATTCGTTTGGACTAAAATAGTTTTAGAATTTTACAATCCGATTACAACAATATTATTAAGGCTAATTATCTCATTTGTAATTTTATGGATAGTTTTGAAACTTGCAGGCAAACTACAACCTATTTCTAAAAAACATTATAAACTTTTTTTTCTTTCAGCTTTGTTTGAACCATTGCTTTATTTTTTGGGTGAGAATTTTGGCTTACGTGAAGTTTCTTCTACTGTTGCTTCCGTAATAATAGCAACAATACCAGTAATTACGCCTATTTTTGCAACATTTCTTTTGAAAGAAAAAATTACAAAGTTTAATATTATTGGTATATTTATTTCTTTTTTTGGAGTTTTGGTAATGGTAATTGATAAAAATCTCAATTTTACAGCATCTCCCAAAGGTATTGCTTTATTGTTTCTTGCAGTATTTTCAACAATTGGTTATGCGGTAACTATCAAAAAGTTATCTGCTTCTTATCAGTCTGCAACCATAATAACCTATCAGAATATTATTGGAATTATCTATTTTTTGCCTTTGTTTTTTATATTCGATTTCAAAGAATTTCTTCATATTCGTCCGAGTTTTAATGCAATAGCATCTTTGGTTCAATTGGCAGTTTTTGCATCATCATTGGCTTTTATATGTTATATTCATGTAGTTAGCAAAATTGGAGTGAGCAGAGCCAATATTTTTACCAACTTAATTCCGATTGTAACTGCTATTTTTTCTTTCTTTTTATTAGATGAAAAGTTTTATTTTGCCAAGGTTTTAGGTATGATAATTGTTATTTCCGGTGTATTTTTATCGCAGATAGATAAAATAATTACAAAATATAATCATGCTAAATCTTTGAAAACGAAAAGCAATTAGAATTTAATTCAAAATAATTGCTTTTTTATGAAAAAAAGATTTTCTATTTTAAATTAGTTTATTAATTTTGCACCCTCAAACACGGCGAGGTAGCTCAGATGGTTAGAGCGTCGGATTCATAACCCGGAGGTCACGAGTTCAACTCTCGTTCTCGCTACAAAACTTTGGTTTTATTGTCCTGTGGTGTAATTGGCAACACGTCTGATTCTGGATCAGAAGAGTTTAGGTTCGAGACCTAACAGGACAACAAAGAGAATCAAGCACTTACAAAGATTTGTAGGTGCTTTTTTGTTTTTATTATCGCATAATTGCATACAAATTGTATTGTTTCAATATCAAATCTTTTGATTCCTTTTTTAGGTTAGTTTGCTCATTTTAAATACAAAACTGCTTGTTAGTTTGAAATTAAAATGACCTGAATCTATCAGGTTGCAAATATCTTTATTTTCGTTAAGTGCAGTATCTAAATCTTTTGCAATAGATGAAATTTCAAATTTGTGAAAAATTGAACCATTCAGGTATTCAAGATTGAAAGAATATTTTTCTCTTTTTTCAAGATTTGTGAATTCATCTTCTGTTAATTGTATAGATTTAAAATAGGAATCACTTTCAATGAATGATTTGATTGCTGGTAACTGTTTTTTCCAAAGCGAAAGATAAATTTGAGAATTTGACATAAAATTATTTTTAATGATAAGTAGTAAAAGTACAAAGGTAACAAAAAAGAATAACTAATGTCTGAAACTCATACACAAATTTGATTTATAGATATTTTTGCTTAAAAACCATTTAACTTAAATGATAGAATAGTTAACATGAACTTCCACATTTCCTTTTATCATTGCCCAAACAGGACAAATGCTTTCTTCAGATAGTTTAATTGCTTTTTCTATGTCATCAGCTTTAGTGTTGTCAGATTCGATAATTAGTTGAATATTTATCTTTTCGAAACAAGTAGGATGTGTTTCGCGTCGATTTCCGTTTGTTTTTATCGAAAATGAGATTATATTTTTGTTCATTTTTCGTAAAAGTAATAAAACAGAGCTTCCAAGGCAGGAAGATAAACTTAATAAAAATAATTCCAATGAAGTATGCCCCAAATTATCTCCATAAGGAGGTATATAATCTATAGATATTTGTTCTTTATTTTCTGCATTACCTATAAAATGTAATTTGTTGTTAATAAGACTGATATTAATACTAAGTTCGTTACTATTTATTATTTGATTATTCATATTATTGAAATTATTAAATGTTTTGCAAAAATAATATATCTGATAATTTGTAATAAATAAATTTTATTGAATGACTTATTTTGATGATTGGAAGAGTTTTATGAAATGAGCCATGAGAAAATATTCACACACTGGAGGATGTTTATTTGGCGAGTTCCATATGTACAAATAAATTAAAAAAAAATAAACAGATGAAACTTAATATAATAATTATTGTTATTTATTAAAAATCAATTAAATGAAACTATATTTAGTCAAATATTCAAGTACTTTCGGAAGTTTGTTAAGCTAGTTTCATCTGACAACTAAATTTTTAAAAAAAACACATGAAAATATTACTTACCGGTGCTACCGGTTATATAGGAAAACGTTTGTTACCCCTGCTTCTTGCTGCGGAATATCAAGTAATTTGTTGTGTTAGAGACAAAAACCGATTTCATTATCAGGGTGTTAATTCTAGAAATCTGGAAGTTATAGAAATAGATTTTTTGAAGAAAGAAAGTTTAAATAAAATACCCCTGAATATAGACGGTGCATATTATTTAATGCATTCAATGTCAACACAAACTGATTATAAAGATTTAGAATTGCTTTCAGCAAAAAACTTTAAAGAAAAAATAAGTGAAACAAATGTTAGGCATGTAATTTATTTGAGTGGAATTGTAAACGAAAAATCACTATCAGTTCATCTTTCTTCACGTAAAGCAGTTGAAGATGAGTTAAGTAAAGGTAATTATTCATTTACAGCCTTACGAGCAGGAATAATTATAGGTTCAGGTAGTGCATCTTTTGAAATTATTAGAGATTTGGTTGAAAAACTTCCTATAATGATTACTCCTAAATGGTTGAATACCAAATGTCAACCAATAGGGATTGCAGATGTAATTAATATTTTATTCAGAAGTCTTTTCAATGAAAAAACATATAATAAAGATTTTGATATTGGTGGCCCCGATATTTTAAGTTATAAGGATATGCTATTGAAATTTGCAAAAATAAGAGGTTTAAAGCGGAAAATATTTGTTGTACCAATAATGACTCCACGATTATCATCCTATTGGTTGTATTTTGTAACCTCAACTTCATATAAACTTGCTATAGCTTTGGTCGAAAGTATGAAAGTGGAAGTTATTTGCCGTAATAATTCTATTAATAATATATTGGAAATTAATCCTCTAACATATGAAGCTGCTTTAAAAAACGCATTTACAAAGATTGAAACAAATGAAATAATTTCGAGTTGGAAAGATTCATTGATAAGTGGAAGATTTGATGTTAATATTTCCGAATATATTCATGTTCCGATTTTCGGATGTTTTATTGATAAAAGGATGATGCAAATAAATAATACAGAGAAAACATTAGATAGAATATGGAAAATAGGAGGGGAGTGTGGTTGGTATTATGCAGATTTTTTATGGCAATTGCGTGGATTTATTGATAAATTGGCCGGTGGTGTTGGTTTAAGAAGAGGTAGAAGTAATCCGACTTCAATTAATACAGGCGATAGCATCGATTTTTGGAGGGTATTGTATGCTGATAAAGCAGAAAAAAGACTTTTGTTATTTGCCGAAATGAAATTGCCAGGCGATGCCTGGCTTGAATTTATAATAAAAGATAATTATCTTATTCAAACAGCAACTTTCCGTCCTAAAGGTCTTTGGGGCAGATTGTATTGGTTTTCAGTTTATCCTTTTCATGGATTCATTTTTCATGGAATGCTGAAAAATCTGACAAAATAAAAGCTGCCTTTTCAGACAGCTTCTTAAACATCACAAAAAGGGAATCATTCCCCAAAAAAACTAAACGTATTATTTAAACTAAGTTTCTATCAAGATAGTCTTGGAATTTATCTTTGTATTGATCACTAATTGGTATATATATTTTGCCGAAAACAATTCTGGATCTTTCTATTACCTCAATTCTATCGAGATTTACGATAAATGAACGATGTACTCTCATAAATTTGTTTGAAGGTAGTTTTTGCTCTATTGATTTTAATGAGTTTATTGATAATAAAGGATTTAATTCATTGTATAAATATACTTTAATGTAATCCTTTAAACCTTCGATATATAAAATATCATTAAAAATTATTTTTTTTGTTTTATAGTCAGATTTTACAAACAAAAACTCATTATTTGATTCTGAATTCGGTTCTATTGAGTTTTCAAGCATAATATATTTTTTTGCTTTTTGTGCTGCAATCAGAAATTCTTCATAGTCATAAGGCTTTAACAAATAATCAATTGCATCTAATTTAAATCCTTCAATTGCATATTTTTCATAGGCAGTTGTAAAAACAATTTTTGGTGGATTTTTTAAAGTTCTTGCGAATTCGGTTCCCGATAAATCAGGCATCTGTATATCCAAAAAAATCAAATCAACTTTTTCTTTTTCAATAAATTCCATTGCAGTTAATGCACTTTCAAATGAAGCAGTAAGTTCCAAAAATGGTGTTTTTTCAATATAACTGATTAATCTTTGAAGCGCCAGTGGCTCATCATCTATTGCAATTGTTTTTATCATACTTTTTTAAATTAGATTTCTATTGTAAGTGCTACACTATAAAATACTTCAGTTTTATTTATAATCAAACTGTGTTTGTCTGGATAAAGCAAATCCAAACGTTTTTTTACATTTTCAAGTCCAATTCCTGAAGCTGTTTTTATGTCTTCTTTTTCTTTGGTTATCAAACTATTACTGCACCAGAAATACATCTCTTTTTTATTTATGCTCATATTTATATTAATAAAAGAAGGCTCAATATAACTGATTCCATGCTTAAAAGCGTTTTCAATAAAAGAAATAAACAATAGGGGAGGGATTTCAAAATCGTTGTATTTTTTTGGAAAAACAACTTTAAGTTCTACTTTCGATGATAGCCTAAGTTTCATTAAATCTACAAAATTGCTCATAAATTCAATTTCTCTACTTAATAGAGTGTTGCCGTGTTCAGATTCATAAAGCAGGTAACGCATTAATTTTGAGAGTTGTATAATTGCTTTTTGTCCTTCTGCTGTATTGACTTCCACCAAACTATAGATATTATTCAGAGTATTAAAGAAAAAATGAGGACTTACCTGATTTTTAAGAAATGCTAATTCTGAATTTAGTTTTTCTTTTTCAACCTCTTTTCTGCTTCTTTCATTTTGAATTAATTTTTCAGACAATCGCAAACCCAAACTTATTCCCGCTATCAATAAAGAAATAAGTACAAAATTGTAATATGGCCATTTTTTTGAAGGTCTTGGTGAGAATTTGGGCATTTTATTTTTCTCAGAATTTTCAAATCCAGGTTTGAAATCCTTGCCAAAATGCATCTCATTCCGCATTGATTCCATCTTGGCATCGTTAATATTTTCTTGGTAATTAAAAATAAACACTGATAAAATTAATAAAAAGAATATTGAAGTTACATATGCGATAATTCTATTTTTGAAATACAATTTAGGAATCAAAATGAAATAATTCAAATAAAAAATACAGATAAAAATGATGGTTTGTACAATACTTCTTCTCAGAAATATTGTATCGTACATAGAATCTATATATATGAGCAAAGGGAAAAAAACGAATAAGATTCCCCAAATGGCAATATGTATTAGAATTTTAATTTTATTATTCATTGTCTGATTATTAATCATCATCTAATTATCTTCAAATTTACTAAAAACAAATTAATTATTTAGATTTTTTACTCAAAATGATCTCTTTTCATCAATTAATTGATAACGGCTCAAACAATTGATAAAATCATAAAAATCTTTTTCAATAGTATTTTTTTCTTCATCATACTTCTTTATTAAAAAATTTATAATTTCTTCATATTCAGTATTTTTATTCATCATTTTTAATATTTCAATACCTATTTGATTTATTTTAAATGATTCTCCGTTATGCGGATTAAAAATTAATCCATTTTCACTGATTGCTAAATCTTTAAATATTTGCATATATATTTTTTCTTCAAAATTAATCATGAATTATGCTGATTGAAAATTAAATAGATGAATTATCAGTTTTTACCTCTTAAAAATTGCATTGTTGGGATTAAATAAAAAAGGCTGTCTTTTGTAATTGACAGCCTTTTTTATTCAGATAAATTGTTATTCTACAAGTTTATCTTCAAAATCAACAATACTTTGTTTTTCATTTATACTTTTACTTTTATCTAAATAGTAATAAATGTTCAATATAGCCATATCTCTAAGAAAATCAATTTTTATTATTGATACATGATGAATTTTTAATCCGGTTCTTGCTTTTAAATCTTCCAGCAATTCTTCCTGTCTATTGGGTTGTATTAGTTCTATTTTTTCATAATTTACAATTTTTGAATATTCTCTTTTTATAAAGATATTACCATCAAGTAAATAAGTGAAAACGATAATAATACCATTGATTATTGCCAAGTCTAAAAAATCGAGTTGTATTGAGCTTACCAAACCAACTGTAATAACAATGAAAAGATAAGTCATATCTTTCATTGATATTCCTTCTGTGCGGTATCTGAGCATCGAGAATACTGCAAATAGTCCAAAAGCAGCTCCCATCGAAATTTTTATCTTATTCAGCAAAAACGTGAGCAGAAATATGGCAATATTGAATAAAAAATAAGTAAAAAACACTTCCTGCTTGTGATAATTGTTGTAATAGATTAATCTGACAATAATAAATACAGTTAATATATTGATTAAAAAGGAGATAAAAAAAGTCTGATTAACCTCTACTTCATCTTTTACATAATCTTTATCATCTTTCTTTTTCTTATCTTTCTTTTTCTCTTTTCCTGCATTTTCATCAACCTGAACGGTTTCTGTCTGTGATGAATTATTTGAAAGTGCTTCTTGAGCCATTGAAACTGTATATGGCATTGAAAACATGACAATTATTAAAGAAAGTAAAAATATTTTAAATTTTCCCATAGCATATTTTGTTTAAAGTTATTAAATTAGGTTTAAAGTTATTCATTTTGATGTTGTTATATAAAAAGATTACACCATAACAATATTTACTGATAGATGCTTGTTTTATGCGGTATTTATTCATTAGCTGAGCAAAAAAGGACTTCGAACTTTTGTCTTGTTTTAATTCAGCAATTACGATTTCAGGTAATGATTTTTCTTTTTCTCCAAATTTAAAAAACAAATTAGTATCTATCGTTAAACGTTCGGGTAAATGTTTGTTTACTAATGTAATGCGGGTATAGTTTCCCCATAATTTAGGTTCAAGTTCTTTGCCGTTCATTTGAGTTTTATTAAATAAAAACGCTTCAGATTTGCCTTCAATTTTGTACTCAAGTTGTTTCAACTTTATTCGTTCTTTTATGGTTCGGCCTTTGTTGTTTTTATTTTTTATTTCAAAAAAGTGTAAGCCTGAATCTACATATAATCTGTGTCTTACTTTATTTCTGTCAGCCTTTCCTCTTTGGTGGTCGTTATAGAATTTAAAATCAACAGTATCATAGTATAAAGTTTCATATTTATTTTGTCTGATACCGTTTACATCCAATACATAAAATTCGTCAGTTAACTGATTTAAAAAAACCGGTAGTTGTTCTGCCTTGAAAATGAACTTGGTATCTGATCTGTTCATCAGTTTTACACTATCCATTTTTTCTAAAGTAATAGGTTCAAATTTTTTAAGTATTTCGCTTATTTCTTCCATTGTTATTTGGTAGCGTAAGTATGTTTTTTTATTGCAATTAATTTTTTATTTCCGTCAACTGTTCTTTTTTCTGTTTTAAAGCCCTTATTATTATAGATATAAGCTGATTGTTTTATGATTTTGCCTTTGTTATCATATTCTGTTTCCAGAATTTTATTATCATTTTTATCGTAAACAAAAGTTGTTTTTGTGGTAGTTTTATCTTTTTCATTATATTCAGTTGTTTCTATTTTGTTTTTATTCGCATCAAATTTGTTTGTTTCTTTATTTTTAATGCTTCCATCGCGGTTATATTCAGTTTGTTCTATTACATTACCGTTTTTATCATAAAGAGTATATGAATCCTTATAGCTTATTTCTTTACCACTTTCTGTAATTGTAATTACAGCTGTTTCTGATACAATCTTATTATTTCTAATGTCTTTTTTGCTTTGTGAAAAAGCTCCGAAAGAAAATGATAGAAATAAGAGTATTGAAAAAATATAATTCTTTTTATTCATATTTAAGTATTATTATTAACAAGTATAATTTAAACAACAAAAATAATAAATAATATAACAGTAATGTGTAAATATTAGTTTATTATTAATTTATTTAAGTGCAAAATTAAGAATAGCAGAAATATTGCAAAAAAAAAATCGATATAGCATTTGTTTTTACCCTTAGAAAAAGGTTTTCTGTTTACAATAAGCTTAATTAATATCAAAGTGATTTATTAATTAGTTCATTTTTTATTTCATTATCAAACAGATATTAGAGGATAAATATTGTTTTTCGATTTACAGGATGATTATGAGCTTACTGCAATTGCAAATTTTTTAATAAAAAAAAGCCGGAGTTTTTATCCGGCTTTTTTATTGAAAGATATTTTAATTAACCATTCATCGAAACTAAAAATTCTTCATTGGTTTGTGTAAAACGCATTCTTTCTTTCAGGAATTCCATAGCTTCCAGTGGATTCATATCAGAAAGATGATTACGTAACACCCAAAGACGTTGCAATACATCTTTGTCAAGCAATAAGTCATCGCGACGTGTACTTGATGCAACGATATCTATAGCAGGGAATATACGTTTGTTAGCCAGTTTACGATCTAATTGCAATTCCATATTGCCGGTTCCTTTAAATTCTTCAAAGATTACTTCATCCATTTTAGAACCTGTATCAATTAATGCTGTTGCAATAATTGTTAATGAACCTCCGTTTTCGATTTTACGGGCTGCACCAAAGAAACGTTTTGGTTTTTGCAATGCATTGGCTTCAACACCACCTGACAGTACTTTGCCTGATGCTGGTGAAACGGTATTGTATGCTCTTGCCAAACGTGTAATTGAATCTAAAAGTATAACCACATCATGACCACATTCGGTTAATCTTTTGGCTTTTTCCAGAACTATATTGGCAATTTTTACATGACGTTCAGCAGGTTCATCAAAGGTTGATGAAATTACTTCTGCATTTACACTGCGTTCCATGTCGGTAACTTCCTCAGGACGTTCATCTATAAGCAATACTATCATATATGCTTCCGGATGATTTGCTGCAATTGCGTTGGCAACTTCTTTAAGTAAAACCGTTTTACCAGTCTTTGGTTGAGCTACAATTAATCCACGTTGCCCTTTACCTATAGGCGTAAACATATCGATAATACGGGTTGACATGGTTGATTCTTTATGTCCTGTTAAAATAAATTTTTCTTCAGGAAATAAAGGTTTTAGGTAATCAAATGGAATCCTGTCTCTTACATCTTCAGGTTTTCTTCCGTTAATTAAATCAACTCTGATAAGTGGAAAATATTTTTCTCCATCTTTTGGCGGACGAATAGCTCCTTTAACGGTATCACCGGTTTTTAAACCAAATAATTTAATCTGCGATTGTGAAACATAAATATCGTCAGGTGAATTTAAATAATTATAATCTGAAGAACGTAAAAAACCATAGCCATCGGGCATCATTTCCAAAACACCTTCGCTTACGATGCTGGTTTCGAAATCGTTAAATTCTTCTTTTATTTTTTCTTCTTTTGGTTTCAGTTCTTTTATTTTTTCTTCAATTGGCTTTTCTTCCTGTTTTGTTTTAAAAATAGGTTCCGGACGATTAATATTTGGTAAAATTTTGCGTTCAGGTTTTATTTCTGCTGAAATTTTTACTTCTTCATCCTGTTTTTGTGGAAGTGTAATTACGATTTCAGGTTCTGGTATGCTATCTAAAATTTCTTCAATTTTAAAATCATCCAAATTCATTAAATCTTCATCATCAAATTTCTTTTCTGATAATCTTTTTTGTTGAGAAACCAGTTTTGAAAGTGGCTTGTGCGGATATTTTTTTTCATCATCAGTAGCAGCAACTTCTGTTTTTGCTTTGATTTCAGGTTTTTTGATTATTTTTTTCTCAGCTTGTGGTGCTTTTGGCTTTTCTGATTCTGTATTGTTTTCTGTTATAATATTATCTGGTTCAATCATTTTTTCTATTTTTAGTTTTTCAGGGTCAAGCATTTTTTCAGTTTTTGGTTTTTCAAGTTCAACTTTTACTTCAGAAACTTTTTCTGAAATCATATTTTCTTTTTGTAATTCTATTTTCTTTTCCTGAGGTTTTGGTTTGCCTTGTGGTTTAGCTGTTACAGCAGCTTGATCATTATTTCTTTTTTCAGGATTAGCAGTAGCCGGATTTTGTTTTTTAATGTTATTATCCGGTGTAATCCTTTTGCGTTTATTTTGCGAAAAATCATTTTTTTCCATTTTACGCTCCATCTCAAGCAACTCTTTGCTTGGATTTGCTGCCTGATGATCTAAGATTTTGTAAATCAAGTCCTGTTTAACAAGCTTCTCGTATTTGGGAATGTTTAAATCTTTGGCAATTTCTTTTAATTCGTTAACTAACTTTTCGTTAAGTTCTACAATGTCGTACATCATATGAATATAGCTTGATTTTTAATTTTTTATAAAGGTAAGTAAATACTCTGTTTAAATATAAAATTTGTTTGAATAAAAAAAGTTTAACTTATTTGCCATGAATGGCTTTAGCGAATTTTTTTGAGAATGAATCAGTCCTCTTTAAATAAGAACTGCATCTTTGTTTGCAAAATTACACTTTTTTTTAATTACCAAAAATCTTTTTTAAAAAAATATTTGTTTGTGCAATTTTAAAGTATAATTTATAAACAATTTTTATCTTTGCAGAAAAAATAAAAAAATGTTACAACGTATTCAAACCGTATATTTAGTTCTTGCTTTAATAGCTGTATCTTTGCTCTTTACCAGATTGCCTGTTGCTGTTTATGCTTTAAACAATGTTGGTAATATTCCTTTGAATGTGATAGCTTCTTATCAAAATCAAGAATTGTCGCAAACCGTTTATACTGATATCAATACTTTGCCTTTAATTATTAATATCGGTTTATTAATTGCCTTAATTTGTGTATCAATTGTTTTGTACACCAATCGTCCGTTGCAATATAAAATAAGTATGTTTGCTTTTTTAGTAAATGTGATATTAATCATCGTTATGTTTTATTTTGCTGATACTATGCAAACCAAATTGAATACTCAGGCAAAATATCAGTTCGGAGCAATTCTTCCATTAATTTCGTTAGTGCTTATCATTTTAGCCAGCAAGGCTATTCGTAAAGATGAAAAATTGGTGAAATCTTCCGATCGTATTCGATAATTGTCTTTATTAATAAAAAAACTGAAGACCTTTGGCTTTTGCTTCAGGTCTTTTTTTGTATTCTAATTGTTTATAATATTAGTTGTGTCCAATTTCGTATCTTTGTATATTGGCTATTTGATTACAACTAAATGATGTTTAATACTGCTTTATGATTCATATTCAATTTGTAAGATTTAAAATTTTGATTTTTTTCTGTTTCTTAATACTAACAGATTTTTCTGCTTTAGTAGCTCAGGAACTCAATGTTTATCGTCATGGAAATATTGAAAACAAATGCTATACTTATTATACTGAAGACGATAATCTGTTTGCTGAAACCCAAAATATCAATAGAGTTAGTGATAATTTAAATCAAACCAACCGAAAAGGATATATAGTTTCCAAACCTTTAGAAATAAATCTGCAAACAAATTCAGCCGAATTGAGTTTTGCCTATGTAATTAAAGGTGTAAATATTGAAAAACTAAATACTGAATTCTATATTTCTGTTTCTTTTGATGGTATTACTTATCAGATACCTGAATTGATTGATGCTGAACTTTCAACAGATACAGCTATTTACGGAAATCTTTATTTTATATACAATAGAGTAAAATTTATTAAGTTTATTCTCAATTTTGGCAATCAGACTGATAAATCTTTTTATGAAAATATCCGCATTTCGATTATTAACCCAGGACTTACAGATTTAAATGAATTCAAATCATCAGGATTTTCAAAATCGGATATGCCAAAATATATCAGCAGAACAGAATGGGCTTGTGCTGACGGACAAAATGCTCCACTATGGTCGCCTCAATATACCAATGTTACGCATCTGGTTATTCATCATACTGCCGGAAGCAATTCTACTACACAGGATTATGCTGCTACAGTCAGAAGTATCTGGACGCAGCACACCTATACCAATTCGTGGGGCGATATTGGCTATAATTTTTTAATTGATGCCTTTGGAAAGATTTACGAAGGTAGAGCAGGAGGGAATAATGTTATAGGTGCTCATTGTGGTTTTAATTCGGGTACTATGGGCGTTTCTGTAATGGGAACTTATACGTCTGTTTTACCCTCCGATACCGCTTTAGGATCACTTATGCAGCTTCTGGCTTGGAAATGCAATGATAGCAAAATAAATCCGCTTATTACTTTATATCATGCCTCAACTGGTAAAACCATTTCTACCATTTGTGGGCATAGAGATGTGAAAAGCACTGAATGTCCGGGCAATCGTTTTTATACTGAATTGGAAGTGATTAAAAACAAGGTAAATACAAAGTTACAGGAAAATGTTTCTACAAAAAATCAGATAAAAGTTTATCCGTTGCCTTTTACAGAAACTCTTACTTTGGATATTGAACATATAAACTGGAAAAACTTTAAAATTGAAATTGCTGATATGTTTGGTCGCATTATTAAAATGCAGGATGTTACAGGTTTTGAAGGTGGTAAAATCTTTCTGAATTTATTTGATCTTAAGCACGGCGTTTATTATTTGAGAATAATGAGTAACAGCGATGTATTATATAATGAAAAGATTATAAAAATCTGATAGCGAAATTATAAAGTAAGTTTAAGTTGATTGTTGTTTCTTTGTTGTTCCAGCTCCAGCAATCTTTCTTTCACACTCAAACCACCGGCATAGCCAACCAAACTTCCAGTGCTTCCTATTATGCGATGACAGGGTATAATAATTGAAATGGCATTGGCTCCGTTTGCAGTTGCAACAGCTCTCACTGCTTTTGTATTTCCCAGTTGTTCAGATAGCTTTAAATATGATGAGGTTTTTCCATAACTTACTTTTTGCAAAGCTTCCCATACTTTTATCTGAAATGGTGTTCCCAAAAGCAATAGTGGAATATTAAACTCTTTTCTTAATGCTAAAAAGTATTCGTTTAATTGTTTTTTTGTTTCTGTAATAACTTCTGATTCTTTTTCTAAATATTCAGCATCAAGTGCAGATTTTATCCTGCTATCTATTTGATTTCGCATTTTGCGGTAATACCAGTCGCAAATACACAATTTGTTTTCATAGGAGCCTAATAATAATTCTCCGTATGCTGTTTTAAATTTCGATATTTCGATGGTATTCATTTTGTTTAAGTTGCTTTCTGTTATATTTTCAGTGGTTTAAGTATTTATAAATTGATATAATGAAATAAAAAAGGCATCTGTAAAGATGCCGTTTTTAATTTTTTTTATAGAAATTATTCATCATCATCATCATCATCATGTTCTGCAATGCTCTGACTTTCAATTTTGTTTGTATCAGCTTCTTCTTCGTCATTTCTTGCTTCATCCAGATCGTCAGCAGATGGCACTTTAACACCGGTTCCTGAAAGATTAGTGAATAGTAATTTATCGAAATCCTCATCACTCATTTTCGAATCGACTTTTACATCAATCTTTACCATGTAGATTGCATCATCCGTTTCAAGCGGAACACAATAGATTATATCATTATTTGGTTTGGTTACTTTTGTTATAAACTCAGAATAACCATAAAGATATTTTTCTTTAAATGCTTCCAAAATTTCTGGTGGAAGATTGTGATAGCTGATAATCACCCTTTTTTTGTTCATTTCTTTTTTGTCCTTTTTTTTTGCAATAATATTAATTTTTTTTCAATAATGAAATATTCAATAAAAAATATTTATCTTTTTTTTATTGATATATTTCTTTTTTAGCTGCTTTTAATGTGTTTTGCAACAAAGCAACAATGGTCATTAAGCCTACACCACCTGGTACTGGTGTAATGTAGCTCGCTTTTTTTGAAACATTCAAAAAGTCAACATCACCGCATAGTTTAAAACCTGATTTGGTGTCGGCCGAAGGTGTTCTGTGTATTCCTACATCTATAATTACAGCTCCTTCTTTTACCATATCTGATGTTACAAAATTTGGTTTACCAATGGCAGCTATTAGTATATCTGCTTTTTGAGTTATTTCTTTTAAATTTTGTGTTTTGCTATGGCAAATTGTTACTGTAGCATTGGCATGTTTCGAGTTTCTCGACATAAGAATACTGATAGGTGTACCTACAATATTACTACGTCCGAGTACAACACAGTTTTTTCCTTCAGTTTCTATATTGCATCTTTCTATCAACTGCATTATTCCGAATGGAGTTGCAGGCAAATAGGAGGGAAGTCCTGCCAGCATGCGGCCGGCATTTATCGGATGAAATCCATCCACATCTTTTTTGGGATTTATTCTTTCTATTATTTTATCAACAGAAATATGTTTTGGCAATGGCAATTGTACGATAAATCCGTCAACTTCTTCGTCTTCATTCAAAAAATCAACTGCTTTCAGCAAATCTGCTTCGCTTGTACTTGCAGGGTAACGATAAATGGATGAAGTAAAACCAACTTCTTTACATGATTTTTCTTTGCTGGCAACATAAGTCTGACTTGCTCCGTCTTCGCCTACCAATATGGCTGCCAGATGTGGTGGATTGATGTCATTATCAATCATTTTTCTGACTTCGGTTGCAATTTCTGTTTTAATTTGCTCTGCAATTAGTTTGCCGTCGATTATATTCATTTTCTCTGTTTTAAAATTCTTTGATTATTTGTTTCTATTAGCGTTTTTTCATGTTACTCATAGCACGCATCATGTTTTTGCCTTTATCGTTGCTCATCATTTTCATCATTTTGCGGGTTTCATCAAATTGTTTTATCAATCTGTTTACTTCCTGAATATCGGTTCCGCTTCCCATAGCTATACGTTTTCTCCTGCTTCCGTTTAATATGGATGGATTGGCTCTTTCTTTGGGTGTCATTGATGAAATTATAGCTTCAATACCTTTAAATGCATCGTCTTCTATTTCCACATCTTTCAGCATTTTTCCCACACCGGGTATCATACTTACCAGATCTTTCATATTTCCCATTTTCTTAATCTGCTTAATTTGTGCCAGAAAATCGTCGAAATTGAAAGTATCCTGTTGTATTTTTTTCTGAAGTTTTTTGGCTGCTTCTTCATCAAACTGCTCCTGAGCTCTTTCTACCAACGAAACAATATCACCCATCCCTAAAATACGATCGGCCATACGTTCCGGATAAAAAATATCCAAAGCGTCCATCTTTTCGCCAATACCTACAAATTTGATTGGCTTTTCTACTACCGAACGGATGGTTAATGCTGCTCCACCTCGGGTATCACCATCGAGTTTGGTAAGAATAACACCATCAAAATCCAATCTGTCGTTGAATGCTTTTGCTGTATTTACGGCATCTTGCCCGGTCATAGCATCTACTACAAATAATGTTTCCTGAGGATTGATTTCGCTTTTAATAGCTGCAATCTCATTCATCATTTGTTCATCAATAGCCAAACGACCGGCAGTATCGATAATTACTATCTGAATTCCTTTTTCGCGGGCATAAGCTACTGCCTTCTTTGCAATCTGAACCGGATTTTTGTTTTCAATATCCGAAAATACTTCAACACCAATTTGTTCGCCCAATACTTTTAACTGGTCGATAGCAGCCGGACGGTAAACATCACAGGCAACCATTAATACAGAACGACTTTTTTTGGTTTTGATATAACTGGCTAATTTGGCTGTAAAGGTTGTTTTACCCGAACCCTGTAAACCTGACATTAATATAATGGCTGGACTTCCTTTCAGATTGATATCCGACTTTTCGCCACCCATCAAAGCTGCCAATTCGTCATGAACTATTTTTACCATCAACTGACCGGGCGAAATGGATGTTAATACATTTTGCCCCAATGCTTTTTCTTTTACAGTTTCGGTAAATTGTTTGGCTATTTTAAAGCTAACATCGGCATCAAGCAATGCTTTACGAACTTCTTTAAGCGTTTCTGCAACGTTTATTTCCGAAATACGTCCCTGTCCTTTTAATAGTTTAAACGCTCTGTCGAATTTTTCACTTATACTTTCAAACATGTTTTTCTGTATTTTTTTAAGATTTGCAAAATTAATAAAAAAAAGAAAAAACAAAATTTTATGTTTTATCTTATTTCATAAAAATTCATATTGATATTTTAATTTTGTTATTTCTGCAATTAAAAGTTTGTTTTATAATTATTTATGATGAAATGAACAATAAGAAAAATATTTTCACACAGGATGTTGTTTTGATAGCAATACATAGCTCATAAAATTGATAAATTGAAGTGAATAATTCCTAATGTGAAAATAATATAAGAATCCTAACAGATATCTTAGAATTGTTTGGATTTGATATATTATATGCTTAATATTAATTATTTGTATCGCTTATTGTTTTTTTTCTGAACATCTATCAGGTTTTATATATTAACTAAAGATGTATAAAAAAATCTTCTTCTGCTTTACGTACTTTAGGCAAATTTACCAAATAATCATTGTTAGCATCGCGTTTACCTACTGCCATTATTACAACCGATTTCAATCCTTTGTTTTCCAGATCGAGCACTTTGTCGAGTTCTTCAGGATTAAATCCTTCCATTGGTGTAGTGTCAACATGCAACATTGCTGCAGTTGCTAATCCAAATCCAAATGCTATATATGCCTGACGGGCTGCCCATGCAGTATTGTCTTTGCCTGTTATATAATACATTATCCGGTTTTTATAATCTTCCAGACTCTCTATACTTTGATTACGGGTTTTGGCTACCAGATTTATATAATCATCAGCAAGTTGTGTGTAATTATCTTTGTAAACAGCAAAAACCAAAACATATGCTGATTCGGTTATTTGTGGCTGATCAAAACACACTGGTTTCATTTTCTCGCGAATTTCTTTGTTTTCAATTACCAATACTTTGAAAGGTTGCAAACCCAATGATGTGGGTGCCATGCGGATGGCTTCGAGTATTGTTGCTGTTTTTTCTTTGTCAATACCTTCGCCTGTCATTCTTTTGGTGGCATATCGCCAGTTTAAATTTTCTAAAATATTCATTTGTTCGTATTTTTTCCCAACTAACAAACCAAATACATAAAAGTTATTTATTTACTCATTTATTAAGTTAATAGTTATTAAGGAATTGAGTAAATGAGTAATAGGATAAATGAGTAATTGAATAACTGAGTAATAGAATAACAGAATAACAGAATAACAGAATAACTGAGTAATTGAATAACTGAGTAACAGAATAACTGAGTAATAGAATAATAGAATAATGGAGTAATTGAATAACTGAATAATTGAATAACCAAATAACATAATAACTCTGATTTTCCATCAGGAAGAGGCTGGGTGAGTTCGTTATAAAATGTAATTTGAGATTAATGATTAACGATTAACGATTTGAGAAGTTGATAGCCAAAAGGGCATCAATTTCAAAAGATAAGAATCAAACCGGTTACAGACCTTTGACAGAGTTATCCCTCTGTCAGTGGTCTGAATTTTGTGAATCTATTATGTGTTATTTTTTTGGAATTTTTAAGTAATCTTCCATATTAATATTTTCAGGGAGTGCTTCTTTAATCGAAGCTGTTGGTTTAAACCACACAATTACAGTGTCTTCTCTGCTTGTATTTTTTGCTTGACTCATACAAATTGCTATTGGCAATAATCTTATTTCTTTATTCAAAACAGTATAGTTGTCAAGGCTGAAATCTCCTTTGGTATTGCTTATCAGTAAAGGATAAAAATCGTTTTTTGTATAATATTTTTCTAATAGAGCAGAGTCTTTTTTATTTGAATCAATAAAATCTGCTTCTGTATAATGTGTAGTGGTTAGATAGTTATCTTTAACACAACGAAAAGCCATTAAACAAAATCTTTCTTTATCTTCTTTCCATTTTGGGTTCATGTTTTTGTAAAACAACCCGCTGTCATTTAGTTCAAGTCCTAATGGTTTAAGTTGTTCCGAATTCAGATATAAATAATCCTGTGTTGGGTTTTTGCTGCAACTGATAAATGTGATTACAGCCATAATTGCAATAATGGTTTTGATTTTCATAAGTTTATTTTTAAATTAATATTATACTAAAACGTAGCAATACGAGTATTATTGTTGGGTTTATTTCATTAATTTGCCTGTTCTTACATCAATCAGATAATCTTTTGTTCGTTTCCATTTGTTGGTTTTGGGTAGGTATTTATAGGTAGTATAATTTATGCCGATTACAGTGCAGGGAACTGCATTTGTAAATGTTTTGAGGCTATCGTTTATTTTGTCGGGAAACCAGATTACATTTTCTGTAAGGTAGCGGTTAAACTTAAATTTGTTTTGTTTGCTTTGGATGTAAAAAGCATAATGCGGACCATTGTCGGCACCACAGCCTATTGGAGTTGCAAAATCTTCCAGTCCATCAAAATTCAGATCGGCTACTACCATCTCACCACAATAGTTGTCTGCATCTTTTACATCTTTATTCTTTCCGGTAATATACGATCTTGACAAACTTAACGGATAACCTGAATCCATAAAATACCAGGGTGTAATCTGCATATCGGGTATAATTTTCTGAAGCAGCGAATCTTGTTTATTGTAAATTTTTATGGTTCTGTAGCAGCTGTCGTAATAACCTTTGAAATTATTACAAAAGTAATTATCTGTGATTTTGTAATTGAAAGTATAAGATAAATCATCGAAAAACAATACCACCGTAGTATCTTTTAACTTGGGTTTTATTTCTTCCGACGATATTTCTTCTTCTTTTGCAATAGCTTTTTCTTCTGCAATGCTATCAGTTTTTTGCTGTGGTTTTATTACCATATCTGTCTGTTTGGCTATTGGCTTATCTTTACAGTAAAACAAGCAACAACAACCTATCAGCCCCATTAATAGGATAAAAACCAAAAGATACAGATTTCGCTTTTTGTTTTGCATGGTATTTACACTCAGATCTCAGTAGTATAATTTAAGCTTCAACCTACTCTTTTCTTAATGCCTCTCTTAATACCTGTTGCAACAATTTCTCGTTTTGCGCTGCACTTTCTTTTATGCTGGCTTCTAAAGCATCGCAGGTTTGCATGAGTTCATCAAGTTTCGCGACAATTATTGTTTGCTCTGCAAATGGAGGTAAAGGAATTAAAATATCTTTAAGTGCAGTAATTCCAATATTGGCTTGATTTGCTGCACCAGTTGAAGAATCGAATACAGCTTCAAGCAGCCGAAGATCTTTTAAAGTTAAATTAATGTACTTTGGGGAAATAAAAGAACCAAAACGAAAGCAACCAACACGTTGGTTTAGGTAAAGTGTTTTTGTTTCTAAATCTGATTGTTCTATACACAAAGTAAACAAATAATCTTTTTTTGCTCTCGTGCCTGTCATTGTGATTAAGATGTTACCTTCAAATAGTTTTGCTCGAATGGCCTCATTAGCATAATCTTCATCTATATAAACAGGGGTAGTTTCTAATACAAGTTGGTTGGGTTTTACATTTCCAAGCCTAATTATCTGGTTTGAAGTTTCAGTTTTTGAATACCGGGTACTGTCAAAAGCAAAACCACCTAAAAGCGCGGTAAATAGATCCCCCAACCTACACCAAACCCAACCCTCAGGAATTTCAAAAGGAATTTCTTCCGCCTTAATGGGTGGCAATTCTTTTTCCTTTTTCAGTTTACCTTCAGCAATCAGTTTTTGTTTTTCTGCTTTTATTTTCTTTAGCAAATCGGCTCCTGTTTCTTCATTTGCAGGACGCTGAGCGACGGTTGCTGAGCGAAGTCGAAGTAAGTCGAAGCGACCTTGCACGGCATCTTGCAAGAATTGTTGGCGTAGTTTTTTTACAAGGCTGAGTTGGTGTGTGAGTTCGGTGGAAAGAATATTGCTTTTTGTTTCTAATTCCAGATACATTTCTACAAACTCAGCTTGTTCTTCTACTGATGGTAAAGGAATTTCTATCAGAGTAATTTCCTTAATAGGTAATGTAACATTTGCCATACCTTTCATTCTAGCTACTAATTCATTTTCCTTATTAAGATCAAGAAAACGATAAAGATATTGCGCCATTAATTGATTGGTGTCCTTTGGTATAATGGCGCAAAGAATATTTCCTAGAGCAAATTTTCCTGATTGAAAATGAATTCTTTTGATACTAGCATGACCATGACCTGTTCCTGAAACTAAGGGAACTATAACAGCTTCGCAATTAAACTGATATTCATTATGCGATTTTCTTTCTTCGCCTGTTACCACTAAAGGATATTCTCCTGCCACTGCCTTCTGAATTCCTATAGCTCCCTTTTCAATAGTGCATACATCGCCCAACTTTACCTTTTTCCAACTCATTTTCCAACCTCCTTCACATATTTATTAGCAATCCGAAGGATTGTCATGTTTATAGAAATGCTAAGATGAGGGACGTGCGACCCCAAAGGGGTCGAATTGTCTTCTCCATCGTTATTTCTATAAACATTTGAACCCTTTGGGTTCAGTATATTTGAATTGTTAATTGCCATTATTTCACAGCCTCCTTCAGTTTTATTAATAATTCATGGCTTTTCGAAAAACTTTTATCAAGCATTTCCATCAATTCAGCAGAACTGAATTCTTGTTCTTCTTCTTGTTTCACTGGATTTTTAATATCCAAATCGTAGCCACGTTCAATAATGGTTTTAATATCTACTTTCCAGCAAATATTGCTTTCTTCACGTTTATCCCACCATTTTTTAATGGGTTCAAACTCTTTTACCTGTATAGGTTTGGTTTTGTTGTATGCTTTTGCGCCCTCAGGCAAGCGGTGTTCGTAATACCAGATTTCTTTGGTGGGTGTACCCTTGTCGAAAAACAACAGATTGGTAGCTACTGTTGCATACGGTTGAAAAACAGAGTTAGGTAAACGTATAATCGTGTGTAAATTGCAATCCTCCAAAAGTTTTTGGCGCACGCGTTGTTTCACGCCATCGCCAGTTAAAGAGCCATCGGGCAAAACAATTCCTGCACGTCCGCCTTGTTTCAGCAAATGAATCATCAGAATCAGAAACAAATCGGCACTTTCCTTTGTACGGTATGTTTGCGGAAAATTGCTTTCGTTGCCATTGGCTACAATGCCACCAAAAGGTGGATTTGCCAAAATCACATTCACGCGGTGCTTTTCGGTAAAGTTGCTCAATGGTTGGTCTAAAGCATCGCCAAATTTAATGTTTGGCACTTCAATGTCGTGTAATATCAAATTGGTTGTTGCCAGCAAATAGGGAAGGGGTTTGTATTCCCAACCTGCAATATTTTCTTCTATACTTTTGCGTTGCTCAACATTTTGGGCTTGTTTCTTCAGATGCTCAATGGCACAAGTCAGATAACCACCTGTTCCGCAAGCAGGGTCTAATATTTTTTCACCTAATTGTGGATTTACCACATCGGTAATGAATTGCGTAATGGCTCGGGGTGTATAAAACTCTCCACTTTTACCTGCACTTTGCAAATCCTTTAGAATGGTCTCATATAACTCTCCGAAAGCGTGGCGGTCTTTGGCAATGTTAAAATCAATTTCGTTGAGCTTGTTCAACACCTTACGTATGTTGATACCGCTTTTCATGTAGTTGTTGTTACCCTCAAACACTTCACGAACAATAACTGCACGTTGGTTTCCGGTGCTTAAATCGAGATTACGCAAGGCAGGGAACAATTGGCGGTCAACAAACTCAAGCAAATCATCGCCAGTTATTCCTTCATCATCACCCGCCCAATTACCTTTTTCCTTCACCCAATGAAAATGGTCGGGTATTGGCGATTTGTAATTATCGTCGAGTAATTCCAATTCTTTGTCCTTGTCAGAAAATATCTTCAAAAAAAGCATCCAACCTAATTGCTCAATGCGTTGGGCATCGCCATTGAGGCCAGTGTCCTGCCACATTATTTGTTGAATGCTCTTTAAAATTCCTCCTATGTTGCTCATGTTTTTTGTTTTATTTCTTTTTTATTAAGGACACTAAACGACTTCAAGGACTGCAATTAATGTCCTCCGTTTGTCATTTTTGTCCTTTGTTTCTGTAATTTATTCTTGCTTTCGTCATTTTTTCACGAAGACCACCTTCTTTGATAAAAGCAGTTTCCAAGGTTTTTATTTGATGAATCAGCAAATAGTTTACAACTTTAATTAGCCCAATCATAACATTGGCACAAATCTCAGGACTTTCATTTTCAATAGCTTTTTTAAAGGTTTCGTAGTTGGCATTGGGTATTCTGTTTAACTCTCTCAACCTTACAACCAATTTATGATTTTTATCCCACAATGGAAGTTTATTGTTTCTCAAAAAATCCTGATAATCAATTTGTAATTCTTCTAATGATGATCTCGCTACATTCGTAAGTTTTATTTCAGTTTCTTTTGAAGTTGCACTTGCCATACTTGCTTCTACAATATTTTGTTTCCCACTTCTGGCAGCTTGCACCATCTGATCTATGGTTCGGTCGTATTTATTAAAGAATCGTTTTGTAAAATAAATTGTACCATCATAAATGATTTCTGATTTCTGATAGCTTATCAGATTTTTGTAACCTCCGTGTAGCGGTATAAATCCTTCTATATTTTGTTTTTCTTCTTTCATTTTTTTAGTGACTTTATTGATTTGTTTAACTTTACAATTTCTAAGTGCGTTACTTCAGATCTTAAAATTACCCAATATTTTTATACAATTCTATTTCTAATTCCCTTACTGCCTGCATATAATTTTCTTTGCTTCCAAACTCTTTAATTATTTCGGTTGGTGAACCAAACGAATCAAAAGGGTTTACCCGCAATACCTCAATACTTTCAATATTAGATATGCCTTCATCGGTGTATTTATCCAGCAATGCTTCCAATACTTTTTTAGCCTGTTCGCCATATTTTGTAAAGTAATTTCGCTTTTTAACATTATTGGCTCTTTCTTTCCTTGTCAATGGTGGTTTATCAAATGCAACATGACAAATTAAATCGAATAAATCTACCTTTTTGTCCACAGCTTCATATAAGGCTTCTACTAAAATACCTTGCTCCTGCAATTCGGCAATTATAGCTTCTTTGCGTTCGGTGGAGTTCCATTTATTTAAAAAGTCATCTAACGAAGCAAATTTCTCTTTTATGATTTCCTTTGTATGGTCTTTTAAACTTGTGGTAATGGGTTTTCCGTGTTGGTCGAAATACATTTCGCGGCTAATCAGAACCGAAACGTCCACACCATTCACATATATTTTTTGCCTTGGCTCACGCACAAAATTAGTACTTTCTCTTTCGGGATAACGAATCTTCGGTTTTTCAACTTTAATTTCGTCGCCCGTAACATCGTCAATTATTGGGCTCGTATCGGTTTCTTCTTCGTCAACAATTCCGCTTAAATCGGTATCTTCCGAAACTGGTTTAAGCCTTATCGGGTCTCCATCAAAATCTTTATCAGCAAACAAATCTGTGGCATTTCTAAAATCCAAAATGGTAAAATAGAGTTTGCCGAATTCTTCGTTAATTCGGGTGCCACGACCAATAATTTGTTTGAACTTGGTCATTGAATTTATATTGGCATCTAATACAATTACTTTGCAAGTTTGAGCATCAACGCCAGTGGTCATTAATTCGGAAGTGGTTGCAATTACAGGATATTTTTCTTCGGGATTTGTGAAGTTTTCTAATTCACGTTTACCCTCATCATTATCGCCCGTAATTTGCATTACATATTTATAATTTTCACGAACCAAATCTGCATTTTGTTTTGATAAGGCAGAACGCATCCGCTCTGCATGGTCGATATCAACACAAAACACAATTGTTTTGGCAAAACGGTCGAAGCCTTTTAAAAATTCAGTGAGCTTTTTGGCAACAATATCAGTCCGTTCTTCAATTACCAAATTGCGGTCAAAGTCTTTGCGGTTGTAAATACGGTCTTCAATTGGGTTTCCATCTTTGTCGGTCTTTCCCTGATCAGGTCTCCAACCTTCGGCATCAACATTTAAAGCAATTCTTACCACACGGTAAGGCGCAAGAAAACCATCGTCAATTCCCTGTTTTAAAGAATAAGTATAAACAGGGTCGCCAAAGTATTCTGAATTACTTGCCTGATCGGTTTCTTTGGGTGTAGCGGTTAAACCAATATGTGTAGCTTTTTTGAAATACGTCAATATTTCTCTCCACGAACTATCTTCTTTTGCACTACCACGATGGCACTCGTCTATTACAATAAGGTCGAAAAAATCGGGCGAAAACTGTTTGTAAACACCTGCACGTCCGGCAGGCGGGTTGGCTTCTTCGTCTGAACCAGATAAACCTTGATACAGAGCCAGATAAATTTCATAACTTTTATCAATCTGACGGTGTTTTACTACCGTCATTTTATCTTTAAAGTGTTTAAAATCGCCGTTTCGTGTTTGTTGGATTAATGCGTTTCGATCGGCTAAAAACAAAATTCTTTTTTTAGCTCCGCTTTTCCAAAGTCTGTGAATAATTTGAAATGCTGTATAGGTTTTACCTGTACCTGTTGCCATTACTAACAAAATCCTATCTTGTCCATTTGCAATGGCTTCAACTGTTCTGTTTACTGCAATTTGCTGATAATATCTTGGTTTGCGGCTTGTTCCGTCAAAATAATAATCCTGCGAAGCAATCTTTTCTGCTGCTGGCGTTGTAATGCCTTTGTATTTTTTATATTTCTCCCAAAGTTGTTCGGGTGTTAGAAAATTATCAATGTCAAGTTCGGTTTCGATATTTCCATCCGTTGCAGTTCGGTCGTGGAATAGAAAACCATCTCCGTTACTACTAAAAACACATGGAATATCTAATATTTTGGCATAATCCAAAGCCTGTTGAATACCTGCTCTAACAGAATGTTTATTATCTTTAGCTTCAATTATTGCAATCGGAATATTGGGTTTATAATATAAAATGTAATCAGCTCGTTTTTTATTTCCTCTTGCTGTTAATTTTCCCCGAACATAGATTTTGCCATCAGTAAATGAAACTTCTTCCAATAACTGTGTTACTTTATTCCAACCTGCTTTTTCTATTGCAGGTGTAATAAATTTGGTACAAATATCTCTTTCTGATAGTGTCTTTTTATCAATCATTTTAGTATTTAGAAGTCTTTAAATTTGAAATCAGGTTTTCTCCATTACAGATTAATGTTTACAAAATTAGAAAAACATAAATATTATTAACATCTCATTATTGCTAAATAAAACTTTTACAAATTCTTTCAAATAAGCAAATTTCTGTCTTATAGCAATAATTTTCCGTTTTCTATTTAATCTACAAATTTAAAAATAATATAAATACGATATAAAATAAATTTTGAATATTTTAATGATGATTTATAAATGGAATATGATGTGAGTATGGTTGTGAAAATAATTACTTAAATATCATATTTACAGTTAAATAAATTAATAATAAAAGCGTATTGTTGTTAATAATATTTCCGGTTTTTTTTCTGTTTTTTTATAACCAGCTTTCTCAAATGCCATTATTTCCTATGGACGAGCCACCCTGTAAATTTACAGGGGCACTTTTCCTCGTGGACGAGGCGTCCTGTAAATTTACAGGGGCATATTTCCACGTGGACGAGCCATCCTGTAAATTTACAGGGACATATTTCCATGTGGACGAGCCGTCCTGTAAATTTACAGGGTCATATTTCCAAGCGGACGAGGCGTCCTGTAAATTTACAGGGTCATATTTCCAAGCGGACGAGGCGTCCTGTAAATTTACAGGGTCATATTTCCAAGCGGACGAGGCGTCCTGTAAATTTACAGGGATATATTTCCATGTGGACGTATTGAGTTGCAAAAATACAGCATGGGCTTTTGTTTATATTTTGTAGTAAAATATTTCAGCTATAATTAATTTTCTGAATTAGTGTATAAATATATATAAATCATTTATTTATAATGAGTGTTGCTGACAAAATGTCAGTTAGTTTGTCAGTTTTATAAAAAACAGGTTTAAGTGTATTCCGAAAATATGAAGATTATAATAAGGATTTTGCCAAAAATGACAAAACTTTGACAAAAAATATTTTCTAAGCATAATTATTTCATAATTAAAAATATACAAAGGTTAAAAAAATGAATTTACTGACATTTTGTCAATTTTATTATTTTGGCACAAAGTTTGAAATAAAAAAAACAGCCATTAAAAAAAATGGTGGAGTTATTAAAATAAGTATCAATAAAAAAATTAAATATCGGTAAAAATCTATACTCTTTTAAAAAAACAATTTATTAAGGAAATTATATTAATCAATTTCAATTATCATATATTTTAATTTAAGACAAAGACTACATCTTTATAAATTAAACTTATAAAAACACAAAGGAAAATTAATTCACCCTTCGGTAACTAAATTTCCCACAACAATATAAATTCCTATAAACAAAAGCAAGCAGTTAGCTGAAAATGAAGATATATTGCAATAACTGCTTTAGGTAAATCTGTGTGGCATAATGCAATAAATGCATATAGCCGTTAATTAAATACTATATACTTAAGTTTCTGCTTAATAAACATGCAAAATAATTGCAATTGTTGATGTATTGCTTATACTAAAAATAAGCCTTTCCGATTGTGTATATCACTTGTGTGTTTGGGTTTATCATGCACTGTAAAACGTGTTAAATTTTTTCTTAATTTATTTTCAATCAATAAAATAAAGTAAATATGAGGGTTTACTATAAGTACGACTATGGCTAATGCTATGCCTTAAAAGTAATGCAATTTGCAGTTGATATTATAATTGTAATTTGAGTTATTTCAAAACAATTCATATTTAAATATGCTTCGAAGTGATTTTTATTAATCAAAATTTAATTAAAAGGATTCGCTTCGGTTTTGGGATCGACCTCAAATTATTTACGCTACAAAACAAGCAATTAAAAATATAGGGATGCATGTGAGCAATCCTGAAGTTTCGGCGAGTACAATTAATTAGTTTGACAATAGTTTATTCCGAAACGGCTTGGATTGCCTTGCCTACCGGACAGGCAGGCGGCAAGCATTTTTAATTGCGTAGTTTTACAGTAAATTCTTTGCAGTCTTGAACTTTTGGTTCTTTTGGTTCAAGTTTATAACAATTTTGCATTCTCAATCCTCTGAAGTAACTTTGCATTTAGAAGCAGCGTTTTAAAAACCGTCTTTTTGAATGGTGCTTAGAGCCCAAGTTCAAGTTTGGTAAGGT
>JAHEYQ010000082.1 GCA_023251515.1 Bacteroidales bacterium | reverse complement strand
CTGAAAAAACGAGGGTCTCCTCCCTCAACAATGCAAACCAGTTTTGCCTTTTAACAAGGGGGTGGCTTTTTGAAAACAAAAACGAATAACTGAGTATCTAATAATTACATGGTTTTATCCCTTGTTCTGCAAATTAGTCGGATAATAGTGATAAAATTTGTAAATGCTGCGGTTTTATAAAAATCCGTTTTTTCAAAAATAAATTTTTATACGCAATATTAATGCGTGAATGTAATAATACATAAGTTTTACAAATTAAATTTTATATAAGTCATGAAAAAGACAACAATAATAATTTCAAGTTTAATAATTTTAGCAGGAGTAATTTTTTATTCTTGTAGTAAAGAGGATAAACAAATTAATAAAACTCAAAATGTAGTGAATGATTTTAAGCAAATTATCAATAATGTTGATATTACTTCATTTAACAAAGCTATTGATGTATATTTCCCTGAAAACCCCTATGATTCAATAGGTATTTTACATAATATTGTACTGCAAAAACTTAATGAACAGAATCTGCTATTATATAATAGCAATATCAAAGATGTTATTAGTAGTTTAGAAATAATATTTAACAAAACACTAAATGATAACGATTATATTGGGTATGTAAAGCAATTAAAATCTGAAATTATTATTAATGAAGTAGATTATAATGAAAGCTTCATAAATTCATTAAATACTCTTACTATTGATGAGAAAGAGATTGTAAATAATTACTTTCTAACAATGTTTAGTACTACAGATGTTGGTGGAATTATTGCAAAGTCCAAAGCAGCAGAACATTTTATTATAAATAGTAATAGTTTTAGTAATATTGAAAAGGAAAGAATGTTAAAAACATTTGCAATTTTCAGACACAGCTCTTCTTTTTGGGCAGATTTTAATAAATTAAAATTGAATAAGCATTTAGCAAAAGTTCTTGCTTCAGCTGTTGATGCTATTTCATATTATTGTGCTGCTAATTGTATAAATGTTAATTGTGATGATTTTCAGGATGGAAAAGATCTTCATATGTATTCAGGATTAATGTCTTCAATTTATTATGTCCTATTTGGTGGATTCTAAATTTTTAAAAGAATTGCGTCCTAAGTTCATTATAATTTAGGACGCAATTGTAATTTATTGTATGAAATATTCGATATTTTTTGTAAGTTTCTTTTTTTTACCGATTTGTTTACTTTACTCACAAATAGACAAATTGCAAATAGATTATAAAAAAGAAAAAGTGATTTTATTTGGTGAAAATCATGATGTTCTTGAAAATTATGAGATCAAGGATATGGTAATAAAAAAAGTATTAAGTGAGTATAATGGAAATATAAACATTTTACTTGAGTATCCCAAAAGTATTGAATATTTTATATGTAAAAATGATAGCTCTGGATTAAAAAATTATTTTAATAACATTTACAATGAAAAATCTGAACCCAGTAATTATTTTAAATTAAAATATCAATTTATTGTTGATATTAAAAATTTGATAAGAAATGATAAACTCAAAATTGTTTGTGTTGATAGAGAAAATCATCTTAGGGCGTTAGCATATACATGCAGTATTATTTTAAATAATTATAAGGAAAATGAATTTATTTATTACTATAAAACATTTCTTGACTCACTACTTAATAAAAATATTTTAAAACAGAATGATTATACTGATTTTGAGGATAAATTCAGAGTTGTGTTAAATAACCATATTATGAAATTTAATGAAATAATATCTGATACAACTGATTTTTATTTTTTAAAAGAAATCTTGGTTAATCCATTACAAATATATGATTTTGATACAAGAGAAAGAATTTTATATAATAATTTTAATAAAGAAGAATATAGAGAATCTTTTTGTATTGGGTTTTTAGGAAGTGCTCATATCAATAAATATTATTATAAAAAAAACAAAATTTTTGGGATAAATAATTCTTTAGCAGTGCTTTTATCTAAAAATAAAAATTCATTTTTTAAAAATAAAATAAAAACAATTCTTATAGCTAATTATAAATATGACAATAAACCGAATACAAAATTATTAGGGTTTAATAATGAAGAATTCCAATTGTTAATAGAATTATGTAAAAATAAAAATTCGATATTAATTAATCCTAAAGATTATAAAATGAAATTCGCAGCTAAAGCATATGATTTTATTCTTTTTATTGATAATGCAACAAGGATTAAATAAGGATGAAAAACAATTAAGTTTTATAAATAAATAACAAAATACAAACGACAAAACCTATAGCGGAAAATTTGTGAAAGAATAAAATCAAAATCTATGAAAAAAACATTATTTACATTTTTACTATTAATTATTTTTAGTGCTGGTTTTTCACAAACCAAAAACTATATAAATACAGGAATTGGATATTTTCGTGATATCGAATTTAGAAATGAAGGAATGAGTATAAATCTAGAATATAATCGTTTGATTGCTGATGGAATGTTTGCTGGTTGCGAAATAGGTATGGGACAATTTAATAATAATTATCGCTATGCCGGCCAGTTGAAATATTTTGGTTTGCATCTTTCGTTTATGCCTATCGAAAATCCTAAATTTAAACTAAGTTTTAATATTGGTCCGCAAATATCCTGGTATAATTCCTTACGTATCATTTCAGAGCAATTTGTTTATAATAATGCAACTCTCGAGATATTAGAATATTCGCAATTATATGAGTATTTTAGCAAGCAGTTATGGGGAGTTAATTTTAATATCAAGTCTTATTTCAGATTATCGAAATCAATTGATTTAATGTTGAGTACAGGCTTTTTAAAGTATCAGACCGATAAGAATTTCTTTATTGGTAATATCGGATTGAATTATAATTTTTAATATTTATCATTTATGAAAAAAACTTTATTTATTGTTACTCTATTATTTGTAATTTATACAGATATATTAGCTCAAAGTGACAGCACAAAATGGATTGCAACTGTACAGTTTGGATTAATCAGCGAAATGCCTCAGAACGGCAGTTTCGTTTCGTTCGATGTCGAAAAAAAATTAAAGAAAAAAGGCTATTCTATTGGTTTAAGCTTTTTGAAAGGTGAAACCAATCATCTATTGGATGATAAATCTGCTGCTTTGTTAAAAAGCAATAATAAAATTCGCCCTTATATTTTTGAGATAATCTCTTTTAGCTTTAATAAAGAAATTGAAATCAGTAAAAAAAGTAATATTGTTTTTGGGTTGGGGTTATCAAATATAGCAATACAAAGAACTGATGCAGTAGCTGAACAATATGGGGCTAATACTTACTATAGATATAGTTCCTATACAACTTCTGATATGGGTGTTTTGGCAAATCTTCAGTATTCATATCAGATACGAAAAAACATTGGTATAGGTATTCAGATAAAAACATTACATTCAACAATTGAATTTATAGAAGCCATAATGATTGCTCCAACGTTGAGGTTTAAAGTGTATTAAAAACTTTATGAATATGTTTATATAAAAACGATTTTCCATTAAAACCATCAGCGGTAAGTTTGTGAAAGAATAAATACATAAAAAATGATATTAAGTTAAAAGTAATCAGAAATTAATAACTGAAAAGCAATTTTATCTGGTGTCATATTCATCATTCTTAAGGAATTAATTTTCCTTTATCGTATAAAAAAAGGCTTCGGAAATCATTTTCCAAAGCCTTTTTTATATATAAATAATCTGATTTTAAGCACTCATGCATTCTACATCAGATTTTACTTTTTTGATTAAACCCTGCAAAACGGTGCCTGGTCCAACTTCTACAAAAGTAGTTCCGCCATCAGCTATCATATTTTCAGCAATTTGCGTCCAACGAACTGGTGAAGTTAACTGTGCTATCAGATTTTCTTTAATCTGAGCAGGTTCGGTAACAGGCTGAGCGTTTACATTCTGATAAACAGGACAGATAGGTGTGCTGAATGTGGTTGAATTGATGGCTTCAGCCAGTTCTATACGTGCAGGTTCCATTAACGGTGAATGGAAAGCACCGCCCACTTTAAGTGGTAGCGCACGTTTAGCACCAGCTGCTTTTAATTTTTCGCAGGCAATTTCTATACCTTTCATCGAACCTGAAATAACCAATTGTCCCGGGCTGTTGTAATTAGCCGGAACCACTACTTCTTCGATAGCGGCACAGATTTCTTCTGTTGTTTTATCGTCCAGACCCAAAATAGCAGCCATAGTAGAAGGTTCTGTTTCACATGCTTTTTGCATGGCATTGGCACGTTTGGCAACCAAACGCAAACCATCCTCAAAAGTTAAGGTTTTGTTGGCAACCAAAGCCGAAAACTCACCTAATGAATGACCTGCAACCATATCGGGTTTAAAATCGGCACCCAAAGTATGAGCCAAAATAACCGAATGCAAAAATATTGCGGGTTGAGTAACTTTGGTTTGAACCAAATCTTCAGGAGTTCCGGCAAACATCAGATCGGTAATGCGGAATCCAAGAATTTCATTGGCTTTTTCAAACATTTCTCTGGCTTCGGCATTGTTGTCGTACAAATCTTTACCCATGCCTACAAATTGTGCTCCCTGACCGGGAAAAACATATGCTTTCTTCATTGAATATTTGTTTAATTTATAAATAGTGAAATAAGTGATTTAAGTTTATATTTTTCTTTATCCGAAAGATATGAATTAGTTTATAATACTCCTGACAGGGTTTTAAACCCTGTCAGGGGTTGAACTGTTAAGTTTTAATTTCTTTTAAAAGATTTTCTGTGTTCTTTAAATGCATTATACTGTTCGTCGGACATAACAGGTCCTTCTAAGATAAAATTTTGAAATTCAGAAATATTTGTATTAGAAACAATTTCAATATTTTCGATTTCAGATTTAACCTTAGCAAGTTGATTTGCAGGTAAATTTTTCAAAATACTGATTAATTGATTATATTGAATATTAACAGTTAGTTGCATAAAGATTATTTTTTTATTTTCTGTTACCAAAGAACCTTAATAAATACAAAAACAGATTAATAAAGTCGAGATAAAGAGTTAAAGCACCCATTATCATCAGTTTTTTAGTATTTTCTTCACCATACATAGTGCCCGAACCTATTTTTTTCAGTTTCTGAACATCGTAAGCAGTAAGTCCGGTAAAAATCAAAACGCCTAAAAAGCTGATAATGTAATCCATCGTTCCGCTTCTCATAAACATATTGATAAGACTTGCAATAATAATACCAATAAGTCCCATTATCAATATGGAGCCGAATTTGGTTAAATCGGTTTTGGTTGTATATCCTGCTATTGCCATAATTCCAAACATAGATGCAGCAACCGCAAAAGTTAAATAAATAGAACCCAATGTGTAAGCCAGAAATATAAAACTCAGACTCATTCCCATCAAAATGGCAAAAACGGCAAACAACAATGTTATTATCGGTGCTGATAATCTGTTGAATCCAAAACTCATTAATAAAACAAAGCCTATAGGCGAAAGAGTTACAATATATCCCAAAGTTGACATACCGGTTTCGGTTACCAATAAACTCATCAGCGACATATCATTACCAAAAATATAAGCTGTTATAGCTGTAACTGATAACGCCAGAAACATCCACATAAATACGCCCGACATAAAAGCTTTTGCTGCTGTGCTATCACTTTCTATATAGCTGGCAGAATTGAATTGATTTTCGTTCTGATTAAACATATTTCTTTGTAATTTAATTTGTTAAACCTTTATTTTTTGAATATTATTTTAAAAAATTTGTTCAATATTGTTGCAAAGATATAAATATATTTTATTGGAAAATCAATTGCAGAATTAAAGATTGTTAAAATCAAAACGAATGAAACTACGCTATTCCTACTTGGTTTTGGTGTTATTAAAAAAACAATAGCTTTGAACTCAACAAATTAAAAACAATTTCAGATTTTAATTGTTTTCATAAATATTTAACAATTTAAATAAGAATATGATCAAAAAATTGCTTGTAGCCAATCGCGGCGAAATAGCAGTAAGGGTAATGCGATCATGTAAGGAAATGGGAATTAAAACGGTAGCAGTGTATTCTGATGCCGACCGCAAAGCCAAGCATGTAAGATATGCAGATGAAGCTTATTATATTGGAGCTTCCCCTTCTTCGGAAAGCTATTTAAGAAAGGACAAAATTATTGAAGTAGCAAAAAAATCGGGTGCCGATGCCATACATCCTGGTTATGGTTTTTTGTCGGAAAATGGCGATTTTGCTCAGCTTTGTGAAGATGAAGGTATTATTTTTATAGGACCTTCGCCTTATGCTATTCATACCATGGGCGATAAAATAACTGCCCGCCAAACCATGATGGAAGCCGGAGTTCCTGTGGTACCCGGTTCAAAAGAAAAAATTTCATCAGAAAAACGTGCTATGGAAGTTATCCGTCAGATCGGACTTCCGGTTATGATTAAAGCTTCAGCAGGTGGAGGCGGTAAAGGCATGCGTATGGTAAAAGAAGAAAGTGAAGTTATAAGTGCCTTGCGTGGTGCCCGCTCCGAAGCCAAATCTGCTTTTGGTGATGATGCCGTTTATGTTGAAAAATACATTTCTTCTCCACATCATATCGAATTTCAGATATTGGCTGATAAATTTGGCAACACCATACATTTGTGCGAAAGAGAATGTTCTGTGCAACGCCGCCACCAGAAAGTAGTGGAAGAAACTCCATCGCCTTTGATGACTGCCGAACTTCGCGAAAAAATGGGAAGAGATGCTGTGGCTGCTGCTAAAGCTGTAAATTATTATGGCGCAGGTACTATTGAGTTTCTGGTGGATGATGATCTGAATTATTATTTTTTAGAAATGAATACCCGCCTTCAGGTTGAACATCCTATTACCGAAAGGGTTGTTGGAGTTGATATTGTTCGTGAGCAGATAAATATTGCAAACGGATTGCCTTTAACTTATGCTCAGGATAAAATCCGCCAGCGAGGTCATAGCATCGAATGCCGTATTTATGCTGAGGATCCCGAAAATAATTTTATGCCATCGCCCGGAATAATAAAAGAAATTGTTGAGCCATTGGGGCTTGGCGTTCGTACCGATGGTTATATGTATGAAGGTTTTGAAATCCCTATTTTTTATGACCCAATGATTTCTAAATTGATTGTATGGGGCGAAACCCGTATGGAAGCCATTATGCGTATGCGTAGAGTTTTGGATGAATACAAAATTTCAGGGGTAAAAACTTCACTTTCTTTTCTGAGAAGTATTATGGAAACACCTGATTTTGTTGAAGGAAATTATAATACTCATTTTATTGAAAAGAATTTTGATTTTCTGATGAGCAAAAGAAATTGCGATAAACATTGCGAAGATATTGCCATGATAGCAGCTTTTGTTGAATATTTGAGCAAACTCGAAAAAACACAGCCAACCACACAGTTTGATGTTTATTTTAATAAATGGAAAGATGTGGGCAGAATTAAAGCAGCAATGCGTATTTAATCATCTAATATTAATTATATTATGGATTTTGAAGTTATCATAGGCGAACGTACCGCCAAAATTAATTTACTTGAAAGTACGGGCAATTTGTTGCGAATAGCTGTGGATGATAAAGTGTATGAACTTGATAGTGTAACTACCGGAAATGGTGTTTATTCTATTATTTCGAACGGCAAATCTTACGACATTGATGTGGTACAGGGCAAAAGCAAAAAGCATTTTATTGTAAATTCGGATATGAACGAATATAAAGTGGAAATAGAGGATGCCGAAAGCCGCTATATGAAAGCCATGAACAAAGCCAAAGGTTTTGATGAAGGCAATACCATTTATTGTCCGATGCCCGGAAAAATTGTTAAAGTATTGGTTGCCGCCGGCGATACCGTTGAAGCTGGTCAAACGCTTGTAATTGTATCGGCTATGAAGATGGAAAGCGAATTTAAAGCGTCCAAAGCATGCGTGATAAAAGAAGTAGCTGTTAAAGAAGACGAAACCGTTACCGGTGGTCAGAAAATGATTGTAATTGAATAAAAAAATCAGGAAAGAAATACACATATTAAAAATTAAAATATGTCAACAATAGAAGAAAAATTCAAGGTTTTTGAAGAAAAAAATAATGCTGCCGAATTAGGCGGTGGCAAATCGCGGATAGAAAAGCAGCATCAGGGAGGTAAACTTACTGCACGCGAACGTATTGATGTATTGCTCGATAAAGGTTCGTTTGTTGAAATTGATAAATTTGTGGTTCATCACAATTCCAACTTTGGAATGGAAAATCAAAAATTCCTTGGCGATGGTGTAGTTACCGGACATGGAAAAATTGATGGCAGACTGGTTTATGTATTTTCTCAGGATTTTACGGTTTTGGGTGGAAGTTTAGGACGAGCCAATGCCGATAAAGTGAAGAAAGTGATGGAAATGGCTATGAAAATGGGGGCTCCCATTATCGGACTTAACGACAGCGGTGGTGCCCGTATTCAGGAAGGTGTTGAAAGCCTTGGCGGTTATGCCGATTTGTTTTATCTGAATGTGATGTCGAGCGGAGTGATACCTCAGATTTCGGCTATCTTGGGACCTTGTGCCGGAGGTGCGGTATATTCGCCTGCGCTTACCGATTTTATAATGATGGTAAATCAGACCAGTTATATGTTTGTTACCGGACCCGATGTTATCAAAAGTGTTACTCACGAAGAAGTTACCAAAGACGATCTGGGCGGTGCCCGTACGCATAATGCCACCAGCGGTGTAGCTCACCTGATAGCTGATGACGACGAACATGCCATGATGATGCTTCGCGAACTGATAAGTTATTTGCCTTCAAATAATATGGAAGATCCTCCATTTAAGGTTTGTACTGACGATATTCGCCGTACTGAAGAAAAATTGCAGACCTTAATTCCGGCTGATTCAAACAAACCTTATGATATGAAAGAGCTGATTACAACCGTGGTTGACGATCATCGCTTTTTTGAAGTTCAGCCTTTGCATGCACAAAATATTATTATCGGATTTGCCCGTATGGGTGGACGTTCGGTAGGGATAGTAGCCAATCAGCCTGCACATCTGGCCGGTTGTCTCGATATTACTTCTTCGGCAAAAGCAGCCCGTTTTGTTCGTTTTTGCGATTCATTCAGCATCCCTATTATTACCTTGGTGGATGTTCCGGGTTTCTTGCCGGGTACGCAACAGGAACTGGGTGGCATTATTAAGCATGGTGCCAAACTTTTATATGCATTTTGCGAAGCTACAGTTCCCAAAATTACACTTATTACCCGCAAGGCTTATGGTGGTGCTTACGATGTAATGTCGAGCAAACACATTGGAGCCGATGTTAATCTGGCTTATCCTACTGCCGAAATTGCAGTAATGGGTTCAGAAGGTGCTGTTAATATTCTATACAGAGATGCTTCGCCCGAAGAAAAATCGCAATATCTGGACGATTACCGCGAAAAATTTGCCAGTCCTTACAAAGCTGCCGAACGTGGTTATATCGACGAAATTATTTATCCGAAAAATACACGTTACAAATTGATAGAAGCATTGGAAATGACTCAGAATAAACGAGCATCCAATCCTCCCAAAAAACATGGAAATATCCCTTTGTAATATTTTTTACAAACAAAAACAAAGCCCGCCTTAATTTTATATTTTGGCGGGCTTTGTTTTTGCTTATATACAGCCTTAATACCTAAAAAATAACTGAATAACTGAAACTTTCCTAACTTATAATCCATCTTTCAAAGCCCCCGCCTTATCAAATTATATGCCAAACTACTTATTTGTGACATTTATGTGATATAAATGTGATGCATTGTAAGTGTTTGAATTTCAGTATCGAATTTTGTTAAAAATCCAACATATCACATAAACGTCACATAAATGTCACAAAACTTGCATTTGCTTTTTGCCCGAAGTATATTTGCCTCCTCATTTGCCATATCATTCTTATTTTGTGCAGATGACGACAGTTCTTATAATGATGTAAAAAAACCAGAAAAACAGGCTTATAAAACAGCTTATAAATTGCAGAAATTAAAAAATTGTTAACGCAAATTAACAATTTTTTTGATGCTGATACAATGTAACTTACAGCGTTTTTGAAAAAATAATGCAATTATTTTTGCCATATTTTCGGGTTTTGTACATATTATAGTAGAAGAGCTTCTAAAAGATGAAGTTCTCTGAATCAAAATTAATAATAAAAATTAAATTTTATGAGTATTCAAAATTTGGTATCTATTGTAATTAACCCTACTGACGTAGTGGAGATTAATGAATCTATCCTGAAGATAAAGGATAAATTAAGTACAGGTTTTGTAAATCTGACTGCTGACGAAAGGCGTGCCTACGCCAAAATGGGCGACAAAACTCTGGCTTTTGTTGAAAAAGCCTTGGATTTTGGAGCATCTTATCCTGATTTGGTTCCTGCTTATGTTGATTTGGCTGAACTGAAAAAGGATTTGGAAGCAGTAAAAGTAATGATTAGTATTTTGCGTAAGTTGGAAGAAATTACAACTGTGCTTGATGACACTGCATTGTTGGCAGGCAGCGAGGCTTATACCGCTGCATTATCAATATATGCAGCAGCTAAAGATGCATCCCGCCGCAATGTGGGTGGTGCTGCAAGTGCTTATAATGAAATGAAAATGCGTTTCCCTGGTCGTAAGGCAAACGATGGAACTACTCAGGTTTAAGCTGAAAAAAGCAGTTTGCCGTTGCAAAGCCCTGCTTTTGCCGGCGAACTGCTTTTTTTCTTAATTCGTAAACAATTATGACAATTTTTACAGCCATATTATTTAAACAGACTTTGGTTTTTTGCAACGGCATTTTGCACAAAATAAGTGCGGTGTCGTTGATTTTTTGTGCGGCTTTGTATAAAATAAGTCCGGCTTTGGACAAAATAAGTACCACGTCGAACAAAATAAGTACCAAGCCGAACAAAATAAGTGCGACCGCAGACAAAATAAGTACCAAGCCAGAGAAAATAAGTGCGGCGTGGTACAAAATAAGTGCGGCTTTGTACTTCCGAAGTACAAAGAGCTACAAAATAAGTCCGGCTTTGTACTTCTGAGGAGCAAATTGCTCTTCTGAAGTACAAAGAATTTAGTGAAAATATGTAAAAACGGTATATATTTATATTTAATTAACATGTCATTCAAATATTTAAAATTGCCAATCTATGATAACTGAATTAATATTTTTTGTAATTTTAGCAAATGAAAATCATATAGTTTATAAACAATTTTAGCAAACGCAAATGAATAAAAGCATAGAAAACATTGACCATAGCAGAATTAAAAAACTGAGCAAAGTTTTTTTAACTTTGCTCAGTTTTAATATTATTATTCATGATTTACCAAAGTATAAATATTCCGCTTAATCAGATAAAGCTATATATGTTTAGTTATAATCAATCACTTCAAAATTGAATAATCGTATTTTTACAAATAAAAAAACAAATGAAAAAACTATTTTTATTACTTCTAATTACTATTGCTTTTGCAGCATATAGCCAACCCCAAAGCTTTAGTAAGTTATATAATCCTTACAACAAACAACTTACTTCTTCGTTAGGCAAGTCAATTCAAAAGAAAGGCAATGGATATGTTTCCATTTCGGCAGGCAAGGATTCTACATTTGGTGACGGATATTTAATTTATAAAATGAATATTATTATTAACGAAATAGATTCGGCAGGAAATCTGACAAAAACCACTACTTTTGAAGAAGATAGTTGTGATTATTGGTCAGGGAGTAATGGTTCATTTATTACTACCCATGATGGTGGATATTGTTTTGCAGGCTCTATAAGTACAAGAGAAACTCAATCTACAAATGATCATTTAATTATTCGTTTCGATTCAAATATGGATACTTTGTGGACAAAAGTGCTTGACAATGATACAATAGAAGATATTATGCGTCAGGTTTGCGAAACATCAGATAATGGTTTTGCTTTTATTGGAGTAAGAGGAATAAGCACAAGTCTTTGGAAAGTTTTGCTCTTTAAAACCGATAGTTTGGGTAATAAATTATGGGAAAAAACAATTAACATGGGTTTACTCTCTACTGCCGCAAGCATAAAAGAAACTCCTGATAAAGGTTTTCTGATATCCGGCTATAAATCATGGTATTCTGAAGGAAGTGGTGATCCATTTGTAATAAAAACAGATAGCATGGGTAATGTATTATGGCATCGGTTTATGGGAAACCCAAATCAATTTGATAGTCCATCCGGTATTGAAATTGCTAAGGATGGAAATTATTTATTTGCTTATGGATATTCAACCCATACTTTCTTTGATAACGGAGGATATTTATCTCAACTAAATGTAATGAAACTAAATCCGGATGGATATACCATATGGGACAGAAAGTATGACACCATAAGGTATGATATGAATGCATTTAAAATACAAAATCTGCCTGATAGTAATTTTATAGTAATGGGTACACATTACTTAGATAAAATAATAAATAATTTTAATTATATGTATAGTGTAACATATCTTTTTAAATTAAATTTATCAGGTGATAGTATCTGGCGTAGAACATATTGCTATACTACCGATAAGAGTAGCGATAATATTCTAGCTGACAATATATTAAATAATGATGGTGGATTAACTGCAATTGGTTTTGTGAGAGCAGATACCTTGGTTCCATATGAGAAAATATGGCTGTTAAAAATCGATAGTAACGGTTATGCACCGGGTTGTAGCCCAACAGGAATAGAAGAGTATTACTATAGTCAAAAAGGTGAACTCCAAATCTTCCCCAACCCTGCCACTACCCAAACTACTATAACTTACCCAATAGCAGAAAAAGCCATAACACTACAAATCTACAATATGCTTGGGCAAAAGGTATATGAAGAAAAACTACCCAAAGGCAGCAGCCAGACTACTATAGATACCAGAGCCTATAAAAAAGGCTTGTATAAAGTTGTGGCGGGTGAATTTATGGGAAGCTTGATAATTAATTAAATAAATAAACAAATGAAAAATCTATTTTTATTACTTTTAATTACTATTGCTTTTGCAGCATATAGCCAACCCCAAAGCTTTAGTAAGTTATATAATCCTTACAACAAACAACTTACTTCTTCGTTAGGCAAGTCAATTCAAAAGAAAGGAAATGGATATGTTTCCATTTCGGCAGGCAAGGATTCTACATTTGGTGACGGATATTTAATTTATAAAATGAATATTATTATTAACGAAATAGATTCGGCAGGAAATCTGACAAAAACCACT
>JAHEYQ010000081.1 GCA_023251515.1 Bacteroidales bacterium | reverse complement strand
ATTTCTTCCTTTGGGATTAGTGCATGGTATTTTTTGCGGAGTTCTTCCATCTGATTGAACAGATTGGTTAAATCTGTATTGGGCAAAAACTCTAATGCCAATTCTATTAAACTGCAAAATTTCTGATACGTATCGGATGCTGCCGGACGTAGTTCGCTACTCGATCCGGTACGGTTGCCCAGTTCCTGATTGCGATTGTTGTAAAAATATTCGAGTTTTTCGTTGTTAGTACTTAAACTATCAAAAATAGTTTTTATATCAATTGCTTCTGCTGCTGCTATAATTGCTGCATCGCTATTAAATTTGAGCATCATCTTTTTTGTAGAATCCTGTTGGGCAACCAAAGTTTGCTTGCTGAGGCCCCAATAAGGGAATAAAAAATCTTTTATCAACAAAGCCGCATCTTGTTTTGTGGTGTTGTGCGACTTGGTTTCGAAGGTTGTTACTCTTTTAATTTCAGAAAAATCGTTGTTGCACTGGGTGCGGAGTTCAACAATTTTTGGGGTTAACGTACTTTTATTCATACGGTTTATCTGATCGGCAAACAAATTGCTGTTTGCCCGTAATTTCACAAGGGCAGCATTGGGCAAATCGCCTATTGCTGATTGTAATGGCTCGGCAATATCGCAGGTTTTGCCAAATAATCCGCTTGCATCCTCATTTGTGAGATTTGCAACGTGTAAAGTGCTAAATTTTGAATTTTCCATTGTTTTTATTTTAAATAATGATTTAATATTGCTCTAATAACGTATGGGCAATGCTTTTATTTTGTATTTTGGAATATTTTTTCAAAAAAATGAAGCAAAAAAAGTCGTCGGCAAGCTTCCACCAAAAAAAGTAAGGCAAAAACGACCGTCGGGAAGGTTCCACCAAAAAAAGTAAGACCAAAACGGTCGTCGGGAAGGTTCCACCAAAAAAAGTAAGACCAAAACGATCGTCGGGAAGGTTCCACCAAAAAAAGTAAGACCAAAACGATCGTCGGGAAGGTTCCACCAAAAAAAGTAAGGCAAAAACGGTCGTCGGGAAGGTTCCACCAAAAAAAGTAAGGCAAAAACAGTCGTCGGGAAGGTTCCTCCAAAAAAAGTAAGACCAAAACGGTTTTTATCAGCTTAAATATATATTATTTAAAAATCCAATATCTGCAGTCAACAAATTTTTGCCCGTAGGGCATTTATATCCATAGAAACAAATAAATGACAGATAAGCCAATTGTCCGTAGGACATATACATTAAGTTGATGCCCTACGGGCAAATATTAAATTTTGTAAATACCATTTCTATTGATATTGATGCCCTACGGGCAATTTATTTTCTGAAATCTGCCAGATTTCAGCTTATTTATTTCTTATAAATAGCTAATAATGAAAAATTAAATATAATAAATCTGGCAGATTTTTCAATGCTACTTCAAAAATCTGCAATCGTTAATCGTTGTTCTCAAATCACATTTTACATATTACCAGCCTGTCCGGCTGGCAGGCATCATAAATTTTACATTTTAGACTTCTATCTTCTGTCTTCCGTCTTCTATCTTCGGTCTTCGGTCTTCGGTCTTCCTAACACTCAACAATGCTTTTTCTGATTTTTACCAGCTTGCTGAGTAATTCTCCCAGTTTGTCCAGTTTAAGCATATTAGCCCCATCCGATTTGGCAACAGCCGGATTTGGATGTGTTTCCAGAAACAAACCATCAGTTCCGATGGCAATAGCAGCTTTGGCGATGGTCGAAATCATTTCGGGTTGTCCGCCTGTAACTCCTGCTGCTTGATTGGGTTGCTGCAACGAGTGTGTAATATCCATTATAACAGGAACTTTATTCTTCTGCATCTCAATAATACCTCTGAAATCAACAATCAGATCCTGATATCCGAACATACTGCCGCGTTCGGTAAGCATTACATTCTCGTTTCCCGATTCTTTTACTTTATCTACAGCAAATTTCATCGATTCAGCCGATAAAAACTGCCCTTTTTTTATATTTACATACTTTCCGGTTTTAGCAGCGGCAATCAATAGTTCTGTCTGGCGACACAAAAATGCCGGAATCTGCATAATATCAACGTAATCAGCGGCCATTTCAGCTTCTTCAGCAGTATGAATATCAGTAACTACCGGAATCTGGTATTTGTCTCCGATATTTTTCAATATTTCCAAACCTTTCAAATCACCTATTCCTGTGAAAGAATCCAATTTAGAGCGATTTGCTTTTTTGTATGATGCTTTAAATACAAATGGTATTTCCAATTTGCAGGTAATTTCAATTATTTTTTCAGCAATTTCGTAAGGCATGCTTTCGTTTTCTATTACACAGGGTCCTGCAAGCAAGAAGAAATTATCTGATTTGTAATGTTTTATCTTTGGAATGTTGTCAATACTTATTAACATAATAGTTGTGAATTAATTTATGTGTAAAATTACAATTACTTTTTAAATTACACTTAATTTTGATAAAAGTTTTGAAAAATTTGGTATTATAAACAAAAACAAATTGTTACTATGGCTGATGCAAAGAAAAAGAAACTTAAACGTAAAAAAATAAAGTATTACAAATATGAAATCAGCATTTCGAAACAAGAAAAAGAGAAAATAGAAATGCTTTGCAGGAAAACCAAATCTACTCCTAATAAGTTATTAAAAGAAGCCTTACGCGAATTTATGAAAAAGTTTGGAGATATAAAACTCCCGGAACCCGTGATGAAGAATCAGATGAATATTTTTGATATTATTGACAGACAACCTGAACAAATGAATATTTTTGATATTATTAATGCTAAGCCTGATATGTAGATTGAAATCAAGATTAAATATCAATAGTAAAAGCCAATGCAAATGCTTCTTTAAATTGAACTTTCGGCAAGCTTGAAATAATATTACCGTTTTGATCTTTTACCGTATATTTTGTATCATTATCATAAATCAAAGTTGTGTTTATAGCGGCATACATAAATTTATTGATTTTCATTTTCAGCATAACTTCCCAGTAAACATCAATATATTCAGGTTTATTAAAATAATCTGAATACAATTCCAAACGATTGTTAAGTTCAACATTGTCAATTATTTCTTTTTTAAAAGTAAATTTAAAAAAAGAACCAACACCTGCTTTAAATTTTTTACCTTTTTCAACTCCATAAGCCCCTGCATCCGAAAGTAATGTGTTGGTAACAAAGGTTGTTTTTCCGGTTAATACCGAAAAAATAAGATTGTAATATCTTTTTCTGTATTCAAATCCGAAAGATGTAATTAATTGTGCTGGTGAGAAAAAATCAGAAACTACAGTTGAATCATTTGGATATTTATAGCCTTTTGTAAATTGACTTTTTAAGTTTATCATTCCATTATAAAACCATCTTTCTGAAGCTTTGTATGAATAATTTGAGATAAATTCGAATTTGTCATCTGTTTTAATGATTTTTCTTTCACCTTGTTGCATAATTCCATAAATAGCTTCAAAATTATTTTCCCAAACAGCTTTTTGATTTTTGTATTTTAGGTTCATTTTATAATTTGCTAGCGATGAAAGGGAGTTTTCTCCTCCTTGCGACCAATATTTATAAGACGTTTGGCCAAAACTTAATGATGCATTGCCTTTAAATTTCCAAAATTTAATAGAATCGTTTTTTGCTAAACTGTCTTTTACAACATCAGCTTTTGAAAGATTATTGAATATTAGTAAGATAAGAAGAAGTATAAACTTAAGTTTCATTTGCTGCTATTTTTTGCAAAATTAATTGATTTATATATTTTTTCAATGTTTTGATGAATTAATTATTCCTTTTTTTTATTTGTGAAATAACTGGGTAATGATCTGAAAAAGGAAGTTTCTCAACTTTATATTTTATTGCTTTATATTCGCTGTTTATCAATATATTATCGATTCTGATAGGTGGCATATTCCAGAAATAAGTATTTCCAATGTTTATTTCAGAAGCTGAATATGTATCATCTAATCCATTGATTATTCGTTGATAAGCATATGAAGCAGGCGTATCATTAAAATCTCCGCAAACGATAATAGGGTAGGGTGATTCTTTAAAATTATTTACCAGAAAATCAACTTCTTTTGCTCTGAATTTAAATGCTTTGCCAATTTTATAAATAGCTTTTTCTTGGGTTGAATCGTTTATTTTTCCCAATTTAATGGAACAAAGATGAACATTATATAGTCTGATTGTATCTGAATTAACTTTTATATCTGAATATATTCCAAATACCTCATTATCTGAATTGTAAAAATATGCATTTTTTATAATCGGAAATTTTGAAAAAGTTGCAATTGCATCCATTTTTCGGTATTTGTCTGTCTTCTTATAATTTGCAAAGAAATAATACTTGTAATTCAATGCTTTAATTACACTATCATTTGTAATTGTATCTCTTGCTTTGGCTGTAAAAAACTCCTGATAACAAGCTATATCTATGTTTTCAGATTTAGTGAAATCAATTATATTATTAAGATAATTGGTTTTTTGTTCACTATCAGATTGTTGCAAAACAAAATTATGTGTATTATAACTAAGTATTTTAATAGAATTATTACTTTGTTTTTGTATATTAATACTTAAATTAAAATGACCCCAAAATAAATTCCAACCAAAGCATATAAGAATCAGATTTAAAATTGAATATTTAATTTTTATAAAAAGCCAAATTATTGTAAATAGCAGATTAACAGTAACTATTATGATGTATCCAAGCCCAAAATAGCCTAAAAAAGTAATGAAATTAGGACTGATAAAACCTGATAAATATGAAAGTATTAATGAAAATGAAGTTATTATATTAAAGAATATCAGTAGTTTAATAAAAAATGTTTTTTTTATTTGTTTATTTTTCATTTTTGCTGATATTAGAAATAATTGGATAATGATCTGAATAATCCAATTTTCTTACTTCAAAACTATTTGCTGAAAATTGATTTGAATATAAAATATAATCTATTCTGAATGAAGGAAATTTGCCATTGTATGTATTTCCGATTCCACTTCCGCTTTCTACAAAAGCATCTTTTAAATTTTGGGAAATTTTAGAATAGGCATATGAAACCGGGGTATCATTAAAATCGCCGCAAATAATAACCGGAAAAGGTGAATTTTTAATATGTTCAGCCAAATCTCTTGCTTGTGATGCTCTCTTTATAAATGCTCTTTTTAGTTTTGAGAAAATTTTCCTTGATCCATTTTTAATTTTTTCCTGCTCACCATATTTGCTTATTTCTGAATAAAAATTTTCATCTTCTTTGCTTAATTTAATCGATTCTAAATGAATATTATAAATACGAATTGTGTCTTTGTTTTTTATGATATCAGAAAATATGCAAATATTATCGGTTTTGTTTTCAAATTCAATTTTTCCTTTTTTAATAATAGGATATTTTGAAAATGTAGCCGCTCCGAAATAAAAATAATTAGAATCGTTTTTTGATGTAAATTCTGTATGAACATTCTTAGCTTCAATAAATTGTACAATTGTATCAGAAGTTTTAAAATGATGTGATTTGTTGTAAAAAAATTCCTGAAGACAAATGATATCTGCATTTTCTTCTTTTAAAAAATCAAAAATTTTATTTCTGTCAGTATAACTGTTTTTATCTTTCCATTTGTATTTAAATACATCAAATAATCTGACATTATAACTTAGTACTTTAAATTGATTTTCAATATGTTTGTTTGATTTTGAAGCTATTTTTAATGTTCTGTTAATATGAGAATATCCAATTAAAATGGCAATTAAGGATAGTAAAAAATATTTATCTGCTTTTAATATCCAAAATATTAAAAATAAGATGTTTATAAGCAATAGATATGGATAGCTGATTCCTAAAAATGCAAATATCCAAAATTTATCAGGGCTAACGTAAATAGATAAATATGATAATAATAAAAATAATACAGCAATATTATTTGCAACGAAAATAATACTTGACATTAATGATTTTTGCTGTTTACTCTTCATATATAGCTTATTATATTATAATTACATCATTTTTATAAGTTAATTGTTTGATGATTTAAATAAGAAATCTTTTTCTTCTTTGCTTAATTTATCATAACCAGATTTTGAAATTTTATCTAATATTTCATCAATCTTTTTTTGTTTTTCAATTTTTATTTCATTGTATTTCTCATCATTAACAGGTCGGTTCGTATTCTTTGTAAATTTCAATTTACTTTTCCTTTTAAATGGATTTTTAAAATCGAATGAAGGAAATTTAAATAGACCTCGTTTAAGGTTAAAACTAAATAAATAGCCATAAAAGGCACCACCTAAATGGGCAATGTGTCCACCAGGATTTCCTTTTTCAATACTAAGTAAGTCTAATAAAACCAATCCGATAGCAATGTATTTTAATTTAATATTTCCCAATAAAATCAATTGTACTTTGGTTTCGGGTGTATAAGTTGCAGCAGCAATCAAAATAGCTAAAACTGACGCAGAAGCACCCAAAGCATAGGATTGATTAACAACACCTTGAAAAACCGGAAACAAATTAAATGCTGATATGTAAAATATTGCTCCGAAAATTCCACCCCAAATATAGGTTTGAATTAGTTTTTTTTCACCAATAAATTGAATAAACATCATTCCACCAAAATATAACATCAACATATTAAATAATATATGAAAAAAATCTTTGTGAAGAAACATGTAAGTGAAAATGGTCCATGGTTTACTTACCAGATTATCTAATCCAGAAGGCACTGCTAACCAGTTGATTAATTCGTTTGAAAATCCAGACTTAAATAAAGCTGAAAACAAACTAATTATAGCCAAAGGTAACCATATTAATATGTTGATTTTAACTAAATTACTTAAACTATTTTTTTGTTTAAAAAAATATCTTAGCTGGTCTAATGGTGATGAATTCATTATTTAAAATAATTATGATGAGTATTGTTTTTTTTCCACATTTGAATAAGAATAAAGCCAAATAGCATTCCTCCAAGATGCGCAAAATGAGCAACATTGCTCTGTGTATTGGTAACACCAAAAATTAATTCTGCAACACCATATATTATTACAAACCATTTTGCCTTTATTGGAAATAGAAAATACAGATAAATTTCCTGATTTGGAAACATCATCCCGAAAGCCAGCAGAATACCAAAAACACCACCCGATGCTCCGACAGTTACAGAATTTAATTCCTGATTAAATCCGCCAATATTGGGATCTGAATAATTTAAATGTTGCTGCATCAGTTTCAATCCGTTATCATAAACCATTTGAATATCAGCGGGTGTAATCATTGATTTGTAATGTAAAAAACTGATATAAACAACGATAGTTTGTACAATTGCAGCACCAATTCCAGTTGCCAGATAATAGAATAAAAACTTTTTACTTCCCCATAAATTTTCAAGTGCATAACCAAACATCCATAAAGCAAACATATTGAATATGATATGATTAATACTACCATGCATAAACATATATGTAAGGTATTGCCATGGTTTAAATAATTCTGATTCAAAAAAATGCAATCCTAAGTAATCTGCAAGGTCTATATGATAGACACTCTCAAAAGTCATAGTTGCCAGAAAAAACAAACCATTTATTATCAGTAAGTTTTTAACCACTGGTGGTAAAAAATTAAATCCTCTGGGTCTATATTGTTCTATGCTCATATTCTGTGTTATTTTAATTTTTCGGATAATTCATCCATTGTTAGTGTAAATAAAATTTTCTTTCCCGATGGTGATTGATATGGTAATTTACATGCAAATAGTTTGTCTATAAGATTTTGAATTTCTTCCTTTTCTAGTTTTCTACCATATTTTATTGCCATATTTCGCGACATCGATAGTGCTAGATTAATTTTGCTTTCAATTTTCAAATCTGTAAGATTTTTTTTATAGTTTTCAAGCATACCCTCAATCAAATGTTGTGGATTTTCATCAATACAATCTGCTGGACAACCATTTACAACAAACGTATTTAGTCCAAAATCATTGATGTCAAATCCCAAATAATACAAATCAGTTTTCAACTCTTTAATTAGTTCAGTGTCATTGTGATTAAAAACAATGGTTTGAGGAAAAAGTTGTTGTTGTGAAAAGCTTGTTTTATTAATGATAGATTCTGTAAATTGTTCAAATAGTATTCTTTCAGATGCTCTTTGCTGATCTATTATTAATAGCCCCGATTTTATACTCGTTACAATGTATTTGTTTTGTAATTGAAAAAATGAAACATTTGTAATGTTTTCATTTTCAGTTTGCTTTATTTCTATTTTTTGTTGGGTTTCTACAATTTCTCTTTTGAAAAGTACTTGATTTTTCCTTTCTTCATATAATTTTTCCCAATTGTGTTGGTTGCTTATTTCTCTGTCAGTTTGTGTTTTAGATTGATAACTGAAAGTGTTTTTTTTGTCAAAAGGATTAAATTCTGGGTTTATTTTAATTGTAGGTGGCTTTAGATCATATCCTTTAGGAGGTGGATTTAAAGATAAACTTTGTTCAATTTCAAAGTCAAGAGTCGGTGAAAGATTAAACTTTCCAATGCTTTGCTTTACAACGGATCTCAATAATGCATAAATTGTTTTTTCGTCCAGAAATTTAATTTCTGTTTTTGTGGGATGAATATTAATGTCAATCTCTTTAGGATCTATTTCAAAATTAATAAAATAAGTTGGAAATGATTTTTCCGGTAATAATTCCTGAAATGCATTTTCAATTGCATGATAAAAATAGGGATGTTTAAAAAAACGATTATTTACAAAAAAGTATTGTTCACCTCTGGTTTTTCTTGCAAATTCTGGTTTTCCAATAAAACCTGTAAATTTTATAATATTTGTTTCCTGTTGAACCGGAATTAGTTTTTCGTTATATGTTTTTCCTAAAATATTGACAATACGTTGTTTTTGATTCGATTTATCTAATTGAAATACAAGTTTACCATTGTGATGAAAAGAGAAAGAAATATTTGGATTAATGATTGCAATTCTTGTAAATTCTTCGTTAATATGGTTAAATTCCTGTATATCTGATTTTAAGAAATTTCTTCTCGCCGGAACGTTAAAAAACAAATTTTTAACTGCAATCGAAGTTCCGTTAGAAAATTGACATACTTCCTGACATTTAAATTCACTTCCTTCAATAAGAACCTGAGTGCCCAATGCTTGTTCATGAAGTTTTGATTTTAATTCAACCTGAGCTATGGCTGCGATAGAGGCTAAGGCTTCGCCTCTGAATCCCATGGTTTTGATTGAAAATAAATCATTTGCATTTTTAATTTTTGATGTTGCATGTCGCTCAAAAGCCAATCGGGCATCGGTGTCTGACATGCCATTGCCATTATCAATTACTTGAATTAATGTTTTGCCTGCATCTTTTATAATTAGCTGAATATTAGTTGCACCAGCATCTATCGCATTTTCTAAAAGCTCTTTTACTGCTGATGCTGGTCTTTGTACAACTTCTCCTGCAGCTATCTGATTTGCTACGGAATCTGGAAGTAAATGAATTATATCTGCCATTGCTGTTACATTAAAATAAAATATAATAGCATAAGAGCTACAATAAAATAAATCAATAAATTACGTCGATTTATAAATCCTCTCGGTTGTTTTGCTCTGTTTCTTCCAATAGCCCATTTTTCATGCATTTCTGCTTTCATTCTGCTTCTGTAATCGGAATTTAATTCTGATGTTTTGTTATATTCCTTATTATCAGGATCTTTTTGGGGATCATAATATAAGGGTTTGTATTCAAATGGTTTGGCTTTTTGTAGCTTAAAAAAGGATAATCTCATAAAGAAAATTTTTTTTACAAAATTAGCTAAAATCGCTAATATTTCAAAGTCTATTGAAAATAAAAAAGGCTGACATTAGTCAGCCTTTTTTATTTATTTGTTTAGTAAATTAAGATTTTGCTAAAACTGTAAAACGTTGTTTTGCCAAATAAAAAGCTCCGAAAAATAAAACATTATAAGCCAATGTTCCAATTAATTCATTTCTGAAAAATGGTAAAGCCATTTCATAGCATAAAGTTAAACCTTTGACATCCATAGTGTAAGCATAAACAGGACTTAACCATACTGCAAAATTTGATAGCATAAAGAATATGATTGATGAAGCTAAAGATGCAGTAATTGTAGTTGCAATATTTGTCTTTTTTCTTAAAATAAAACCAATACCAACTGTTAATGCAAAACTTAAATAAATGGCATACATTTCTGGATAAAATCCAATAAATAAATCACTTATAAATAGAGCAATTAAAGGTAATATGAATGCCAATGATTTGCGGTTAATATAAGTGCCACCGAATAAGGCAATTGCTGCTATTGGTGTAACATTTGGTAAATGAGGTAATAAGCGTGAAATTGCTGCTACAAATATCACTGAAATTACAAAAATAAATCTAGGTGTAAATACTTTGTTCATGTGTTTTATTAAGTTTATTTGTGGAAACAAAATTATTAAATTCATTTGAAATAAATAGTATAATTTTACAAAAAAAAATAAAAACATTATCTGATGTTGCTAAATTACATAAAAAAAACGACAATTATTTTTGTAATTATATGTATGTCAGTTTCATGCACTGATATAAATAAAGTTTATAATAAGAAGTTTAATTTTTATTCTTTTTATGAAGATTTGACAATTATTGAAAATTCCGGTCTTTTAAGAACTGAGGATGCTCAATTATTGAAGACTTTTATTGATAGAAAAATACTTAATGATAGTATTTATTGGCTTAAAACAAAGTCTTACAAAGAGTTATTCTTTTTTGCAACTGACGATGCCAAAAATGGGAGTTCATCTTCTGTTTTTGATTTATCATGGAAAACAAATAATTCTTTACACATCTCTTTTTCTTCTTACGATGCAGATAAAGGAGATGCTTTTTTAAAAATTGAAAATATTTCAGAAAATAATATCAGGTATTTCAGAGCTTTATTAAAATTTGAAACTAACTTCAGGGAAAAAATAGGGCAAATTGATTTTATTTTTAATGATACAATTTCAGTTAATTCACAGCGTATTATAAAATATAATGACAAAGTTATTTATCTATTTAAAGGTATGAATAGAAATGAAATTGTTTTGATTCCAATAATCCGAAAAGTTGTATTCTCTGATTCAACAGAATATGTTAATCCATTGAGTTCTTATTTTGATTAATTTATTTATTTCCAAACATGTATAAGTTTTTTAAAACAAATATCACCAGTCTGTTTTTTTTAATTCCAATTTTTGTATTGCCTTTTTTGCAATCAAAATTATTATTAGATATAAGTTTAAATTTGAGATTTTTAGCTTTGAATATTTTCTTATTCGTTTTTGCTGTTTTTGGATTTTTAAAATTTAAAAATAAATCATTTTTATTATATTTTAAAATTTATTTTAGTTATTTGATTTATTTGTTAATAAATATTTACTTAATATCTTGTTCTTCTGATGCATTTTTTCAATACTTTTTAATTTTTTGTTTTGGCTTAATAGTGTTTTTGTATCAACAATATTTTGAAAAAATACAACTGAAGATTAATGATTTTACAAACATTTTTACTCTGCTTGGCTTTGTAATTTTAATTTATGCTTTTTACAATTATTTTCAAGTTTATTTTAGTGTTGGTATCTCACATCAAAGTATTTATGAAATTAAAGCATGTTTTTCGCATAAAAATATTCTTTCTGAAATATTGTTTGTTCTTTTCCCTTTTTCATTATTTAGTTTAATTAATTCTGATATTAAATTTACTAAATCATTGGGTTTACTAAATTGTATTGGAATAATATATTTAGTTATAGTCCTGATTACAAGAGCTGTTTGGCTTTCGTTTATTATTGGTTTTATATTTACATTCTTTTCTTTTCTTTTAATCTCAAAAAAAGAGATAAAGCTTTCTGTTTTAAAGAAAAAACTTACTTATTATTATATTATTTCTGGTTTTATTTTGGTTTTAGTCTCAATATTTATATATTCTAAGTTGGATAATTTTGAAACTATAAAAAAATCAACTGTAAAAATATTTTCAACTTATGATTCTTCTCAACATAGATTAGAGTTATGGAATAGGAGTATAGAGATTTTTAAGGAAAACCCTGTTTTTGGGAAAGGTTTGGCAACTTGGAAGATAGAGGTTCTGAAATATGGAAATCAAAACCTGCAATCACAAGATAATATTACATTTTATCAACGTCCTCATAATGATTACTTGTGGGTTCTAGCTGAACAAGGTATTTTGGGATTCATATTTTTTATGATGCTTATTATTTTGATATACTTTTACTTAATAAAATTGATTGGAAAATCAACAGATTCTAAGGAATTAATGTTTTATTGGCTAATGTTTTATTTGATAATAGGATATCTGATTTTTTCTTTTTTTAGTTTTCCCAAAGAAAGAGTTGAGCATAATCTTTTTTTAGGAATTATTTTTGGATTTATAATTCACAGATACAATCAGTTAAATTCAAATTTACAAAATATTTCCAATAAAAATCTTTTTTATAAAGGTATTTTATTGTTTCTGATTATTATTTTGGGTTTTAGTACTGTATTTGCTTTTAATCGGTTTATTTCAGAAGTTCATTTGAAAAAGGCATTTGAAGCAAGAAGTAAATCTGATTGGAACTTTGTAATAAAGGAAATAGAAAAATCAGAATCTTTTGCTTATCAAATAGATCCATTTTCTACACCTTTAAAGTGGTATTCTGGCGAAGCTAATTTTATTTTGGGTTATTCAGATAAAGCCTTTTCTGATTTTTTTGAAAGTTTCAAATTAAATCCTTATCACATTCATGTCATAAATAATCTTGCAACATGTTATGAAATAAAAGGAAACCATAATTTAGCGATTGATTATTATAAAAAAGCAATTAAAATATCACCCAAATTTGAAGATGCGTTATTAAATTTAACTGCTGTTTACTATAATTTGCATCAGGACGATAGTGCTTTGTTTTATATTTCGAAAATTGATACAAATTCGCAAATTCAAAAATATAAATTATTTTTACAAACTATCTTAATTAAAAGAATTGATAATTTAATACAAGCTATTGAAAATGATTTAATTGTAGATGTTCTGAAAAGTATAAAATCAGATAATAACTGGATTTTTAATATTTTTGTAAAATCTAAATCAAATTGTATTATCTTTGACAAGCAATTGTTAAAAGATTGTTTATTCATTTTGTGCTTTACTGAAAAGAAAATTAATCAAAACGAATATCAAAAATTATTGCTTAAATATATTGATAATTAATACATTAAATTATGAAAAGAATATTATTTTTTTTGTTTATTTTCGCAAATGTGTCTTTAATTTTTTCACAGACATTAACTTCTGTAAATCCATTTTCGGCACAGCAAGGTCAAAGTTTAAATGTTTCAATATCTGGTAATAATTTGCATTTTACACAGGCTACAAATACAGTCGTGTGGTTTGAGCAGGGTTCAACAACTGTTGTATATCCAGTCGGAGTTAATATATTGTCTGATAATAGTTTGAATGCTTTTTTTAATTTTCCGGTAAACCAGAATATCGGTTGGTATAATGTAAATATTTTTAATAATATTGATGGTAATATATCTTTACCTAACTATTTTGCAATAACTTTTAATCCAAATTCTCCAGGCTTGGTAAGTGTAGCTCCAAATAATGGAAATCAGGGGCAAATGTTAAA
>JAHEYQ010000027.1 GCA_023251515.1 Bacteroidales bacterium | reverse complement strand
TATACAATGCAAGTTGTATGGTCCAGTGTTCGCTGTTCTTTATTTCAAAAACATCATTTTTACCATCATGGTTGGGTGTAAATATATTGGGGATTTCCAATTCTTTTACTTCAGGAATAATCGTGGTATCGCCTATTTTTTTGAAATGGGCTATCAGTAATTGATGATTGGTAAGCATGGTAAATCCTGAATCAATATATTTTGATGGATTTACACTATCGATACCCATTTCCCAGTAGTCGAACTCATAAGTTGGTTTTGCTTTGGCTTTCAGCAAGGTTTTCATATTTCCATAATATTTTCCGATCCATGGATAAACCGGAATCCAGATAGAATTAACTTTTATTTCACCCGAATTGGGTGGCGTAACATCAAAAGCTACATTGTAAGGTCCTGTCAGATTATAGCAATTTATCATTCCCTGGCTAATCTTTACACAACGTTGATTTATAAAATCTTTTAATTGCAAAACATTCGATTGCCATGTAGCCATATCGCCTCCCCATTTGGCTATTTGTTTTGGCATTTCAGTATCAAACTGGCTAATCAGACTATCGAGCAGAAATATCATATTGTCGCAACTGAAAACGGTATTCGACAAATCGGCAAAACGTGCAACATAATATTGTTTAAAAACATCATTAGCCAGCAATGCATTTAATATCTTGGTATGACCTTGTCCGCCGGGATCGTTCAATTGTTCAGGAAAACAAGGATCTGCCTGAGGCGATTGAGTAGGAATAAATGTATAATTAATATAATGACCAAAAGTGGCATCTTCATCCCATAAAGTGTAGCGCCATTTTTTCTTATCAGCATTAGGGTTTATCCCACGCCACCATTGTGTATTCCAGTTAAGCCAATCGGAACAAACTACATACGAATTCAATACAAAATAATCGACCAGACTCTTGGTGCTGTATAAATTGTCAACATAATCATAATTAGCCTGAACTGCCATATTGTTACCAAGGATGTAGTTTTTTAATGTATTCCATTCTGTAATCGACTGATTTCCTCCGAATTCACTCCAGGTACTTCCCCAGGTCTTAAGCATCTGTATATCTTTTTCTCCCGAATTGTAATAATACTCTATAAAATCGGCATCATCCATTCTTTCTCTCAGGTCGTACAAACCCCAATATTCACCATTCAGATATAAAACACAGGGTTCGTAAGTTCTTACATCAAGATGCAAACCACCTCTTAAGGCAAGTGTATGCACATAAGGATCGCGTATATGAGCTGCCCCCGAAGTTGAAAACGGATAATTGTCGTTTGCCAGTGCTTTCACAATAATTCTCTGAAACTCTGTACGATCTTTGCTGTCGAACAATTTATGTTTCAACGCATAGTTGTTTCCGTATTGGTCTTTCGAAATAAAATCGAATCCTCTTTGGTCGTAAGCCCACGAATCATTACCATGTTTATCGGCTGTTCCGGTAGCTTCAGCTTTTATCTGATTGGCACGGTCAAAATATTCCAAACCACAATCTACATCCCCACCACCACCATTCAACAGATTATCTATCTGATCGCCATAAACCGAAATTGTTGCAATAGAATGATTTTCGTTAATAACATAAGTATTGCTGTTGGTAAAACTTGGCGGAATATTGGCAGAAGTACTGAAAGCTTTGGCTCTGATAACCTTGGTAGTGTTTACAGCTATGGGAAGACTGTATAATGTAGATGATTGTGTAGGTTCGCTGCCATCGGTAGTGTAATAAATACTTACATTGGCATCGGGCGAAGTAATACTGATATTGATGGCTGAAGGATAATAACCCGCATTTTGGCTGAATGCAGGAGTTGTTGCATAATCCTGTTTTGCAAATAAATTAGTATCATTAGGTGTAGGAATGGTAAACAACGACCATGTATTTGCTCCGTCGGTGGTTCTTCCTCTCGAATGTCCTTTTTGGGTTGGTATTAGTTGTATGTTTTCAATAAGTGCTGAAGCTGCATTGCTGAAAACAATATTTTCGGGTTTTGTTTGTGTAAGTTTGAAATTGGCATGCAGATTTCCACCACTATATTCATCTCTGCCATCGCATAATACCATTAATCTTCCGTTTGCCGGAATTATTACTCCTGTTGGAATTTGCCATTTGGTGAGGTTGGTAGGTTTGTCGCTAAAATAATAACCTGATATATTTACATTGGAAGCTGAGGTGTTATACAATTCTATCCAGTCTTCATACTTATTGTAATTATCAGCAAATGTATTCGTATTTGAACATGAATATTCGTTTATTACAACTTGCGAATACAATAAGCTGCAATTCAACAGCATTATAAATGCCATTAAACCAAATGCAATTTTTTTCATAAAACCAATTGTTTAAATTCTAATCAACCACACAATATTATTTAAAGACATATAAATTAATGGAATAGTTGGATGATTAAAATGTTATGAAGCGTAAAATTACAAAAAAAATTGAATATGATTTATTCTTTTTTATTTACAATTTAAATCTAAGTTAAAAGAGTCATTTATTGTAAGAGTTTAAAATACATTATCAAATCTTAAAATTTATTATATTGTAACGTTGATCCCCGAATCTTTCATCTCGGGACATGAACGCAGATACTATTGGGAAACGCTGATAAAAGCGCCTGCCGTCAGGCGAGTGTAAAATCAGCGTTAATGGAATGTATCTGATTTATCCGCATTCTTTGTTTTTAATATATAAATTCACTAGTGTCCGACAAAATATGTAGATTCATCGCTTCGCTCTGAATGACATGTCATTAAGTGTATTTTTGTTGGGGTTGGGGTCAGAAAGCGGCGAAGCCGCTTTCTGACCCCAACCCTAAATATAAACAATTGATTGTAATTTCGAAAGAAGTGAGAAATCCCAATAATATTACTGTAATAAAAGTTTATCGGACAATAGTGATATAAATTCAAAGTTTAAAATATGACAATATTTACATCTTATTACTTATATGTTTTTATCGAACTCTAATGTGTGTTTTTATTTAATTTACTCATAAACCACTTCAGTATAAACCGGCAAATGATCTGATAAATATTTGCATTGATACGAATCTGTAAGTACTCTGTATTTTAATATCTTAAATTTATTTACAAATATATAATCTATTCGCTCGGTAGCAGGTTTTGTAAATTCAAATGCATTAAATGTTCCTTCGTTTTCGTCTTTATTTCCTTTATAAAGTATTTTGCTATCATTAAGTATGGTGCTTATTTGTTTGATAGCTGCTTTATCGGACGTCATATTAAAATCGCCACATAAAACTACAGCAAAATTTTCTTTATTGAGTTCTTTAATTTTCTTAATTATCAATGTAGCACTGTTTTTTTGAGCATTTTCGCCAATGTGATCGAAATGTGTGTTGAAAACCCAAAACTTTTTTTGTGTTTTTTATCTTTCAGTAATGCATAAGTACAAATTCTCAAACAGGCTGCATCCCATCCCATCGAAACGGTATCGGGTGTTTCCGATAGCCAGAATGTTGATGTTTTTAATACATCAAACTTGTCTTTTTTGTAATAAATTGCACTGTATTCTCCTTTTGTTTTGCCATCGTCTCTGCCAATACCCAAATGCTGATAATTTGGCAAACAACTGTCGATAAACAATATCTGACTTTGTAATCCTTCCTGAATTCCAAAAACATCAGCATCGTAAAATCTTAACATTTCAGTTAATTTATCTTTTCTTACATCCCATGCATTTTCGCCATCCATCGGATTGTTGTAACGGATATTATATGTAATCAGGTTGTAAGATTGAGCCGAAACCCGATTTGCAGAAATTGATATTAAGATGATTAAGCATAATATTAATTTTCTCATATTTAAATTGTTTTTTGATTTCAAACGTCAAAAGTAATGATATTATTATTAAATATCATAGCTTTATTGAAAAATATTGCTTCAAAAATCAATTATTCAACAAATATGATTAACTTCGTAAAAAAATAGGAAAAAGTGCCATTAAGAACTACATTGTTAAAATACTGGGGTTATAATAAATTCCGTCCGATGCAGGAAGATATCATTCAATCTGTAATGGATGGTAAAGATACTTTGGCACTTTTACCCACTGGAGGAGGTAAATCTATTTGTTTTCAGGTTCCTGCAATGATTAAACCCGGAATTTGTGTAGTAATTTCACCATTAATTGCTTTGATGAAAGATCAGGTTGAAAATCTTATTAAAAAAGGGATTAAAGCCAAAGCCATTTATTCGGGTATGCATCCGCGTGAAATAGAAATGATACTGAATAATTGTGTTTACGGCGACATCAAACTTTTATATGTATCTCCCGAAAGGCTTCAGACAGATATGTTTAAAGAACATCTGAAAAAGATGAATGTCAATTTAATTGCTGTTGACGAAGCTCATTGTATTTCGCAATGGGGTTATGATTTCAGGCCTCCCTATCTGCAAATAAAAGAAATTAAACAATATTTACCCAATGTTCCGATATTGGCTTTAACCGCAACTGCAACTCCCGATGTGGTTGATGATATTCAGTTGCAACTTGGGTTTAAACAAAATAATCTGTTTCAAAAAAGTTTTGAACGCAAAAACCTGACATATTTTGTGCTGAATAAAGAAGATAAACTTTCTTATCTTTTGCGTACAGTACAGAAGTTGAACGGATGTGGAATTGTATATGTAAGAAGCCGGAAAAAGACTATTGAAGTAGCTAATTTCCTGATAAAAAACGGAATAAAAACAGGATATTATCATGCAGGATTGGAAGCAAAGATTAGAAACGACCAACAAAATCTATGGATGAATAACCGCAACCGGATTATTGTTGCTACCAATGCTTTTGGAATGGGAATTGATAAACCTGATGTAAGATTTGTGGTTCATCTCGACTTGCCCGATACACTGGAAGCTTATTTTCAGGAAGCGGGTAGGGCCGGACGTGATGAATTGGATTCGAAAGCAATTATTCTATACGAAAAAGCCGATATTATAGCATTAAGACAAAACTTTGAAAATTCATATCCTGAAAAAGAATTTATTAAAAATGTTTATCTTTCGCTGGGAAATTATTTAAAAATTCCGGAAGGCGGAGGCAAAGATCTGGGTTTTGAATTCGATTTGCGTGATTTTTGCGATCATTTTCATTTTAATATCCCAATTGCTTACAATGCACTTAAATTCATTGAAAAAGAAGGATATATTTCATTTATCGAAGATCCGAATACAACTTCGCTATTGCATTTTACCATAAATAAAGAAGATTTATATCGTTTCCAGATTGCAAATCCTTCGACAGATAATTTTATAAAGACCATTTTAAGATCTTATGGTGGTGTTTTTACCGATTTTGTGAAAATTTCGGAACGAGAAATTGCAAAACGTACAAACGCTGATGAAGATAAAGTAGAAAAAATGCTTGATTATTTGTCGAAAATGCAAATTATCAGTTATTATAAAGCAAAAAAAAAGCCCTATATCAGTTATCCTATTCAACGGATTTCTGAAAATGATATTTTCCTTTCGAAAGAAAACTATGATTTCAGAAAAATAAATGCCGAAAAAAAGATGAATGCGGTGATTGATTATGTAAGTTCTGCAAACAGATGTCATCAGCAATTTTTGTTGTTTTATTTTGGCGAATGCAACAACAAGCGATGTGGTAAATGCGATTTTTGTCTCGAAAGAAACAAAATGGAAATGAATGAAGTTGAATTTAACTTTATTGTAAATCAGATAAAACCATTGCTAAAACTAAAATATCAAACCGTAGAAGAACTTGTGCAAAAAACAGATGCTGAAGAAGATAAAGTAATGAAAGTAATTCAATGGCTTTTAGATAACGACAAAATTGAAAAAGTTGACTATATGCAGTTCTTCTGGAAAGCTAGAAAATAAGGATTACATGTGCCGTTAAACAATACAAAAGATTAACTGATTAACTGAATAACCGATTAAATTAATAAACGAGTAATTGATTAATTTAATAACCAAATAACACAACCTATCCAAAGACCTCATTCCCGGCCCTTCTCCTGAAATGAGAAGGGAGTCTGCTTCGTATCATTAATAAATGAGTAACTGAGTAATTGAGTAACTGAATAACCCAATAACACTTCGACTTCGCTCAGTGCATCGCTTAATAACCTAATAACCCAATAACTCATTTACTCAATTATTCATTTACTCATTTACTGTTTACTAAAAAATTTTCCTTTGTTATTACTACAATTTCTTTTTATATCTTTGTGCTTATAAATTTAAAAACAAAAAACAAATGAAGAAAATATCTTTAATAAAACTAGCAGTTATTGCTTTAGTAGTAACAATTTTCAGTGCTTGCGAAAAAGATGCAGGTGTAGGTGGTAATTCGAGTATTTACGGTAAAGTATGGGTGAAAGATATTAATGCCAGCTTTACACTTATTTTAAACAGATACTGGGGTCAGGATCAGGATGTTTTTATTGTTTATGGCAACAATAAGTCGTATAGCGATAAAGTAAGTACTAACTATGACGGAACTTTTGAGTTTAAATATCTTCGTCCCGGAAAATATACAGTTTATGCTTATTCAAAAGATTCAGCCGGATATGTCGAAACTTTAAATCCTGCTCTGCCTTTATTGCCTGTTGTAAAAACGGTAGAAATTACCGACGACGATCAGGAAAAAGATGCTGGTACATTAGATATTTTTAAATAAGCGAATTTTTTATACTTTTTTTAAAATATTAAATGTATGGAAATTCAAAAAAATAAATTTCTGATTTTTCTTTTTATTTCTTTTTTTGCACTTGCTGCTAAGGCTCAGGTAAACGATGCCGGCTTATGGACCAGTGTGAATCTGGAAAAAGAAATCACTAAGAAGTTATCGGTTTCTTTGTCAGAAGAAGTAAGAATGAATGAAAATATATCTGAAGTTGGCACTATCTTTACTGATTTTGGGATTAATTATAAGGTAAACAAATATATCCGTCTGGGTGCTTATTATCGTTATATAAACAAACGCCAGGTAGATGATTCTTACAGCGAACGCCACCGCTATTATTTCGATCTTACTCTAAGAGGGAAATACAGATTATTTACTCTTTCGTTTCGTACTCGTTTTCAGTCGCAATATGCTGATATTTATTCGAGTCCCGAGGGTAAAACTGCCGAAAATTACAGCCGCAACAAGCTTAGTTTGAAATACGACCTGAATAAGAAAATTGGATTTTTTGCATCTTACGAAATTTATACTCCCTTGCGTAGTTACGATCAGGTTTTTAAAGACAATACCCGCTACAATTTTGGCTTGGAATATAGTTTTAATAAAATGCACAGCATCGATTTATCTTATCTGATACAACAAGAAAGCAATGTAAAAAAACCATGGACTGATTATATTATTTGTCTGGGGTATAATTTCGGGTTTTAGTATAAAGAATATTGGTTTTATTATCAAAAAACACAATCACAACATTAATTTTGCTTTTGCTGCTGCAAGTGGCTGTAAAAGCACAGACAACAACCGTAAGTCATTTATTATAAATAAAGTTTAGGTTATTTATATAATATTAAAACATTACATAAAATATGTTTTTTTTATCGGTATTACATTATTCTTTAGTAAAAGGAGTTTATAAAAAAAGATGGGAAGGGATTAATAATAGTATTTCCGGATTATCTTTCTTTTGTATATTAATCTTGTTTCTATTTCTCTTTTTTTTGTTTATTGATAAAGAACTATTATGGGATATAATACGTAAACGATTACCACTTGGCCCAATGGCAAAAGGAATAGCTATAATATTATTACCAATAATTATTTTATTATCTTCTGTTAAAATTAACAGGAACAGGATTAAAACAATAAGAAAGGTAATTTTAATTAAAAGAAAATTTAAATTTTTTCATTCTGTTCTCTACATTCTATTCTATATTACTTTGTTTCTTTCAATATTTGTTATCGGTATTATTTCAAGACCAGCATATTAAAACGCAAGAATCAAATGAAAACAAACAAAATCACAACATTAATTTTGCTTTTGCTTTTGCTGTATGTGACGGCAAAAGCTATTAGTAAACAAATATTTAATCCCTTTTAAAATTAACTTTATGAAAAAGAAATATATAATTGTGTTTTTTGTTTTTTTATCTTCATGTATTGCCTTAGATAAACCAGAACAGTATATCACATTTAACGGAAAAGTATCTTCAATTGATGGTCGTAGTTTAGATGGAGTTGAAATAAAAGTTGATGCAATGATTTCGAGATACCCTATCCCTATTTTTATATATAATTGTGATTATTGTAAAGATGTTATTGAAAGAGATACTATAATAGAAAATAATTTAGCAATAGATACATTATATTTAAATTCTTTTAGATTAAATGTATATAATTCAATATCAGATAGCTTGGGATATTATCAAATCATTATAAAAAAGAAAATTTATAATAATACATATCCCCATAAAGGTAATCCTAAATATCGTTATATAAGGCTTGTTTTTAAAAAAGAAGGATTTAAAACAAAAATAATACCTTTTATTCCTGAATGTGATAGTATTTTTAATGAATTATATAATGTTAAACTAGAGCCTTTTTTTAATAATTATTAATTATGAAAATTAAAATAATTATATTCAATCATATTTTTATAATTGCCGGATGTGTTTATGAACCTCCTCCTGTATTTTATTATTTTTCAATAATTAATAACACGAATCAAATATTATATATTGAATCTGAAACCAAAGATGATTCTTATATGAAATATGACACACTTTTTGCCGGACAAGAATTTAACAGGAAAATAGTTGAAATGCAATGCTATGATGATTATTATAAAGATAGTTTAGTAGCAACATTTTTTAAAAAGCTTAAAATCTGTACTAATGAAAAGAAAATAAATATGGATCCTTTTAAAAGAATAAATTGGAACGAAAAATTAGATTTAAAAGGTCGCAACTGCAAATATGGGAATGCTTATTATAAATTAGAAATCAATAGTAAATATTTTCAGAATTATTAATAAGATTAATTTACGCTTAGAATAAATATAAAAAATGAAAAGAACAATTGTATTTTTAATTGTATTATGTATTTTATTTGGTTGTACAAAAACAGTAAAAAAACATTATAACACAGGTGAATTACATTCTATTTACCAAACAAAAAATAATGTTGCTGATGGATTTTATAAAGAGTATTATAAAAGTGGAAAACTAAAAATTGAAGCAAATTTTAAAAGTGGCAAAATTACTGGCATTAAAAGAGAATATTATGAGAATGGAAATATAAAATGGGAAGCAAAATATGTGGATGGCAATAAAAATGGATTTCAAAATGCCTATTTTGAAAATGGACAATTAGAGTATAAAAGTAGTAATAAAGATAACATGCAAAATGGTAGAGATACCACATATTATTATAATGGCAGAATTAAATCAACATGCGAATTTAATAACAATGAAGTAATTGGAGAATTTAAAGAGTATTTAATTAATGGGAATCTTAAAAGATACTTCGTAAAAGAAAACAATAAAATTGTTTTCTATGAAAATTACAATGAAGATGGCAAGTTAATAGATTTTTTCAGACACGTTTTTTTTACACCTTTAAATGACACTTCAATTTATTTTGGTGACAAATTTTTTAGTAAAATAAAGATTCTAGGTCCTGTAAATGACAGAAAAATAACTATTGTCTATAAAATATTAGATGAAAATAAAAAGCTAATATTAAGTGACTCAAAAGTATTGGGAAAAGGGAAGAATGAAGAAACATTATTTCTTACACCTCAAAAAACATTTTATATAAATTATGAAATATACGATGGTTATAAAACAGTTGCAATAACAAAAACAACAATGAAAAAAGTTAGTGTAATTAAATTAAAAAAGTGATATTTTATAAATTTGTATCAAATAATGGTTTTTCAAATGAAAATAAACGCAATAACAACTTTAATTTTGCTTATACTGCTGCAAGTGGCTGTAAAAGCACAGACAAATAACTATAGTGAAAAAGAGATTATTTCCATGCTTAGAACTTTTTATACCGGCTATATTAATGAGACAGACAAATTGAAATACAATCAAGCAGATACAATAGTTAAAAAATACTGTACCGCACTTTTGCAAAACCAGCTTTATGATGAAGATATTGATTATGATGTTTTATTAGATGGACAGTTTTGTGAAACAGATTGGTTAAAAACAATGACAATACATAAAGATAGTAATGCTGATGATATTTATAATGTAACTTTTTCTTACAATTCAGATGGAAGGAAAGTTTTCAAAAAAATTAAACTTCAGATAATTAAAGAAAATCTCAAATATAAAATCAATAAGGTTATAATAGATAATTAAGTTATAATGGAAAAAACGTTAAACATTATTTTTTTGTTTGGGTCCTTAATGACTCTAATCTTATTTCTTTATTTCGTATTTAAAAAGTTTCAACTTCATTTTGTGCTAATCAAAATAATTCATCCAAATATGTTTCCAGAAGTAATTTCGTACTTCAATTTTGAAATGAGTTATAAGATTTTCAGATTAGATTTCTCTGAAATTATTTGGATGTGGACTCCCGTATTTTATAAAAAGAAACTTTCAACTGATTTAACAGAAGTACTTTTAGTTGTTGAAAAGAAATTAATTAAAAATAATATGTATATTTTTATTGCTTTTACAGCATATTTATTTTGGTTGTTTGTAATTGCATATCTGTTCTTTTCATAATTTTGTGAAAATTTTATGAAGTTTCAAATTTTATGAAATGAGTCATGAGAAAAAATTCAAACACAAGAGGATGTATATATAGCGATTTCACCCGAAAAATCGTGATAGGCAATCTGACATTTAAATGAATAAATAAATAAATTTATGAAAAAATCTATTGTATTTTTAATTGTATTATGTATTTTATTTGGTTGTAAAAAAACAGTAAAAAAACATTACAACACAGGTGAATTACATTATATTTACCAAACAAAAAATAATGTTGCTGATGGATTTTATAAAGAGTATTATAAAAGTGGAAAACTAAAAATTGAAGAAAATTTTAAAAATGGCAAAATTACTGGCATTAAAAGAGAATATTATGAGAATGGAAATATAAAATGGGAAGCAAAATATGTGGATGGCAAAAAAAATGGATTTCAAAATGCTTATTTTGAAAATGGACAATTAGAGTATAAAAGTAATTATAAAGATAACATGCAAAATGGCAGAGATACCACATATTATAATAATGGCAGAATTAAATCAACATGCGAATTTAATAACAATGAAGTAATTGGAGAATTTAAAGAGTATTTAATTAATGGGAATCTTAAAAGATACTTCGTAAAAGAAAACAATAAAATTGTTTTCTATGAAAATTACAATGAAGATGGCAAGTTAATAGATTTTTTCAGACACGTTTTTTTTACACCTTTAAATGACACTTCAATTTATTTTGGTGACAAATTTTTTAGTAAAATAAAGATTCTAGGTCCTGTAAATGACAGAAAAATAACTATTGTCTATAAAATATTAGATGAAAATAAAAAGCTAATATTAAGTGACTCAAAAGTATTGGGAAAAGGGAAGAATGAAGAAACATTATTTCTTACACCTCAAAAAACATTTTATATAAATTATGAAATATACGATGGTTATAAAACAGTTGCAATAACAAAAACAACAATGAAAAAAGTTAGTGTAATTAAATTAAAAAAGTGATATTTTATAAATTTGTATCAAATAATGGTTTTTCAAATGAAAATAAACGCAATAACAACTTTAATTTTGCTTATACTGCTGCAAGTGGCTGTAAAAGCACAGACAAATAACTATAGTGAAAAAGAGATTATTTCCATGCTTAGAACTTTTTATACCGGCTATATTAATGAGACAGACAAATTGAAATACAATCAAGCAGATACAATAGTTAAAAAATACTGTACCGCACTTTTGCAAAACCAGCTTTATGATGAAGATATTGATTATGATGTTTTATTAGATGGACAGTTTTGTGAAACAGATTGGTTAAAAACAATGACCATACATAAAGATAATAAAGCTGATGAAATTTATATTGTAACTTTTTCTTACAATTCAGATGGAAGGAAAATTTACAAAAAAATTAAACTTCAGATAATTAAAGAAAATCTCAAATATAAAATCAATAAGGTTATAATTGATAATTAGAATACAATTTATTTTATTAAACATATTTTGAGCTTATGTCAATATTAGATTTTATTTATTATAGTATATTAAGTATAGTTCCTAAAAAAGCAATTTTTGGAAGAAGACAAGTTGCATGTACTCTGTTTTCATCATATTTAGGGTTTTTGTCTCTATCACTTAATATTTGGTTTTCTTTAATTTTTAACTTTTTAAATAACAAATACAGTCTTATATTATATTGTGTGTTTTTTTTTGGTGGTTTTTTTATATTATTTAGATGTATTTATCTTAATCACCAAAAGATAAGGGACATGGAAAATAAATATAGCAAAACACCGAAAATTCTTCTAAAATTTATAGGAATTTCATTTTTATTATTTTGTTTTTTTTCTTTTGTTATTTCAGGAATAACTGGAAGTAAAATTAAACAAATTAAAAAAGAAAATTTAAAAAATCAAATTGAATTATATCAAGATTCTGGTTCATAAATAAAACAATGAAAAAAAACACAATCACAACATTAATTTTGCTTTTGCTGATGCAAATGCAATCATAATTTAAGTAAAAACAGGCTTTTTTAATTAATAAAAATATTTAATAATATGTGTAAAATAAAAAATAGTTTAGTAATATTATGTTTGGTGTTTATTGCATTTTCTTGTACCAATGTTTGTCAGGAATGTTTGGAAAAAAAATTTCGTCCATTAGAATATAATATGGTTGTTAGCGGTAAATATATTGATGTGAAATTTTACAGAGCTATTGGACGTGAAATATCAGGAAAAACAGATACTACTGAAGAATTTGTTTTAAATGAAGATGAATATCAGATTATTGAAATTGGTGATACTTTTCGCAAGGAAAAAGGAAAGTTGGATTTTTATATTATTAAAAAAGATACAACTTATACAATTCCTAATTTTTGTAAATAATTTTACTGGTATTTTGCAATAATATTTTAAGCTTATGGTATTAATAGATTTTATTTATTATAGTATATTAAGTATAGTTCCAAAGAAAGCAATTTTTGGAAGAAGACAAGTTGCATGTACTCTGTTTTCTTCTTATTTAGGATTTTTGTCTCTATCACTTTATTTTTGGTTCTCTTTAATTTTTAATTTTTTAAATAACAAATACATTTTTATTTTATTTGGTATAATAATTTTGGGCGGTTTTTTTATCGTATTTAGAAATGTTTTCCTAAATCAAAAAGAAATAAGAAAATTAGAACATAAATATAGCAAAACATCAAAAATTCTTTTTAAATTTATAGGAATTTCCTTTTTATTATTTTGTTTTTTTACATTTATTTTTTCTGGAATAACTGTAAGTATAATAAAACAAAATAAAGAAGAAAAATTAAAAAGTCAAATTGAAATATATCAAGATTCTGGTTCATACATAAAACAATGAAAACAATCAAAATTACAACATTAATTTTGCTTTTGCTGCTGCAAGTAGCAGTAAAGGCACAGACAACTACCGTAAAAATTATTTATATTAATAGTAGATTATAGTAAAAAATAATGAATTTCATAAAATTTTTATATTTTAAATATTATAAATTTCAAGTAAGAGTTGGTAATGAAGATATTGCACCATTTAGTGCTGTATTGATTATTGCCTTTACTTTAATGCTATATTATTTTGATTTTTATTTTCTTTTTAGTGTAATTTTCCCAGGATTTCATATTGATATTAGGATTACAGAATCATTGACGGTATTAGCTTTATTAATAATCTGCTTTTATTTCTTATTATATCATAAAGGAAAATATAAAAGGATAATAAAATCTATGGAGAAAGAATATGGATTAAAAAAGAGTTTTTTGCATATTTTATTTGTATTGATAGCTTTCATTTTATATAACTTAGGATGGATTTTAAAGATGTTACAAAATCAAGGCAAATTTTAATATAAATATTCACTCAAATGAAAACAAACAAAATAACAACATTAATTTTGCTTTTAAAATTAATCATTCTGTAGTAAGTGGAATCAATAAAATATACTATAAAAATTGCATAAATTATTGTATTTTAAACTTTAAAACTTTACAAAATAAACAAATGAGAAAAAAAGGTATATATTTAGGATTACTAATTATCATTCTTTGTGCTTTTCTTCTTTTAAGAAACAATAAAAAGAATAATATAGCAGATTACAATTCTTTTTTTGAGAAAAAAGCAAATGAATTTTATGATAATGAGGATTATAAAAATTCTGTATTAGTATTTTCAAGATTAATTCAATTAGATTCTACTAAAGGAGATTTTTATTACAAAAGGGGTGGGAGTTATTACGTTCTATATAATTATCAAAATGCAATTTCAGATTTCAATAAATGCATTAATTTAAATCATAAAAAAAGCAAATCTTATTATAATATAGGCTTTATTTATAGAAAACTAAATAAAGACAGTTTAGCATATATTAATTTTACTAAAGCATATGAATGTGATACATTAAATATTGATGCTAAAGCTTATAAAGAATTTTTAGAACATATATTAAAAAAAAATAAGTTATGATTTATTACTTTTTCTATAGAATTGCATTTCTATTTGCAAGAAATGACACACCAGATTCAATTACACATGCTAAAGCATTGGGAATGATGTCGTTTACATTTACGTTAAATATATTTGCTCTATTACTATATTTTAATTACAAACCATTTTTAAAGCAAATTCAATATGATATTCTTATTATATATTTAATAATTTATTTTCTATGTATTTATCTAAAATACAAGAAAGTACTAACCCAAAAAGTGGAGAAATATAGTCAAAAAGAAAACAGAAAAGGAATATTATTTTTTAAGATATTATTCTTTCTTTACATAATTCTAACATTGGGGAGTACTTTAGTTTTAACTATTTAGTTTTACAAAAACAATCATTATTTATTTTTATATCAAATGAAAACAAACAAAATCACAACATTAATTTTGCTTTTGCTGCTGCAAGTAGCAGTAAAAGTAGTTAAAACCAATAATTTAATTAAAAATGAATAGGATTTCAAAAGGATTTGTATTATTATTTGAGTATATTATTTTTAAACAAAAGCAAGCTCACTAAATTCAGCAAATAAAATAAACCTATTATGAATACTTATCATTCAACTTTTAGTTTATCACAAACAATTATGGCATGGTCTTCGAGACTAACTTCAATTGTCATATTATTAATATCATTAATTCATTTTTCAGAAAACCCTTTAGGTGTCAGTATTATTTCAATTGTTTTTTTATTTATTATTATAATTGTAAGAGAAGATAAAATTATTGTTTATGAAGACAAAGTAGTTTTTAAACAAATGTATTTTTTAAATCTTTATGTAATTAAAAAAAACTCTTTTTATTTTAAAGATATAAAAACATTTGATCCAAACAATAACACCAATACAGACAAAACTGTTAATCAATTAACTGGGAGCAAATTAGGTAGTTGTTTGTGGATTCATCTATTAACTGGTAATATTATTAGTATTAAATCTACTTTGAACAGATCAAACTTAATAGAAGTAGCTGAAATAGTAAATTCAGAATTACAAATAACTAATTAAACAAAAACAAATGAAAACTAACAAAATCACAACATTAATTTTGCTTTTGCTGCTGCAAGTAGCAGTAAAAGCACAGACAACTACCGTTAATTATACTAACGATGCTTCGGGCAACTGAAAAAAAATTGCCTAAAAATCTGTAACTAACGAATAGAATAGCGGATTTCCTGCATCAATTCTTATTTCAAAATCGTCAATTATAAAGTTATCTTTTTGTTTGTTCCATATATAAACTTTCAGATTGTCATTAATATTAAAATCAGCAACATCTGCCATGCGAAGCGAAAGATATACCTTGCCGGTGGTTTTCATATGTAAAAAATCTTTAAAGTCGGATGTATGCCAGTTAATACATTCTTTTTTCCCGTTTTCTATCGATATTACCAAAACCGGATTGGCATTTTTATTCAATAGCTTAGTATTTACTGACACATAAAGGTAATTGAATTTATTCGATATTATATCTTTAAGTTTTGCCTCAAATAGCGGCCCCCATTCCTGGTCAGGTTTAAATTCGTACGTTTTATTGTTTACACTGTCGTTTATAACATTGTTTAAATCATAATTCCAGAATTGTACAGATTTATCGAAACTTAAACAGCTTTTAAAAACAGCTGCTTCGGTTTTAGTTGCTTTGTTTTTAGAGAATAAATATACTTCGTACCCAAAACCTAATGATTTATTTATCAAATAAGGATAAGTCTCCTTTATAATTTCCTGATATAAAAGCAATGTAGGCAAGGGGCTTGCCCAGATTAAATTGTCTGTATTTTGGGCTTTAACCATTTTGCTGAAATTAGATATACTTACAGTATCGATATTAAAATTTACGGCATTGGTTTTTTTGTTGAAAAGCTTTTCGTAATAATTCAAATAAAAATCTTCGTATCCATTAAATAATACAGCACACGAACTGCTACTTTCTTTAAATTTTAAAGTTTGACTTACACATTCTCTAAAACCTTGATGATAAAAAATTTCGTAATGTTTTCGTTCTTTAATCAGCGAATAAGAACTGATTAATAATATCGACATTACCAATGTTATCTTTAATGTTTTGTTTAATTCGCTATAAAATGAAAACAAAAAAATAAGCAAAAACGGAAACGAAAATATTAAAACAGAGTTTTGCAAAACAGCTGCTTTATAAACAGAATAGTAAAATCCGATTAAAAAACTTAAAGCAAAAAGCATAAAACTGATAATTCTGAATTTCATTTTCAGGCTGTTTTTATATCCTTTATTCTTAAAAAACAGAAACACTCCTGTACAAATAACAATAAATGTAAGCAAATACATTAATTTGGAAAAATGAAAAACGTACTTCAGGTATTTGTATATAAAATCGTTTTCGGGCGGGGCCAGCCAGCCATTTGGACCACCAACTCCACCTACATTTAATTGATAAAAAAATATTCGCAAATGTGGAAGATAGAGAATAAAAATGGCTACACCACTCAATAAATACAACTTATAATTGTCTTTTTTTATAAAAAACAAACCCATTAAGCCAAGCAAACCAAGCAATAATAAACTGAAATGATGATTATATGCCGACAAAGCCCCAAAAACAATAAAACCTGTTATGTTTTTTATTTTGCTTTTGTTATCGCCCCAAAAATAGCCGGTCCAAAACCAAACCAAAACCAAAGCTATAAAAATTCCACTGCCATAAGGTCGTTGAATCTGGCTGAACATAACCGTATATTGTAAGCACGACAAAAACGAAGCTGCTATTAATCCAACAGATGAATTAAACCAGAATCGGGCAATTTTATAAATATACAAAACCGAAAGCACCCCCATTATCATAAATGGAAGTTTTACTGCAAATTCTGAAGTTCCGAAAATTTTTATCCAATAATACAAAAAAACCTGCACTCCGGCCGGATGACCATCTATCAATACTCCTTTTTCTATTAATTCGCCAAATGTGTCGAATCTTGCTCTGAATAAGGCGCTCAGTTCATCATTAATAAAAGGTATCTCATTGAAATTGTAAAACCGTAAGAATGTTGCAAATAACAATATTAAAATTATTAATACATTATCTGTACTTAAGCGGTTAATTAAGTTGGTTTTATTAAAGTTTGTAAAATTCATATAAACAACAGCATTGATTTTATTGTAAATCCCGATTTGCAAATGCAAAATTACATTTTTATTGATACTTAATCATTCAAAAACACTAACAAGAATAGTATTTCAACGTATGTGGTTTAATTATTACTAAAAGCAATACATTTTTTTCTCTCAAAGGCTTTAAATATCATCAATTCTATGCTTCAATTGTTATGCAATGCTTTTTTGAGAAAAATAAAAACATTATTTTTGCAAATAAAAAAATCATGTTCTTAGGAAAAGTTTTTTATAAAATAAGTCCCGAACAACGTTATCTTGTTCGCCGCTTGTATTATATCCATAAGGACAATCTGGGTTCTTTCGATAAAGTTACCAACGAAAGCGGAGCAGTGGTTGACAGATACAGCTTTGATGCCTGGGGCAACCGCCGCAATTACGACAACTGGACCTTGCCCGATAACTCCACCCATCTGTTCTCGCGTGGCTATACCGGACACGAGCACTTAGATAAGTTTGGCTTAATAAATATGAATGGCCGCCTTTATGATTCCAAATTAGGGCGTTTCTTAAGCCCCGATCCTGTTTTACAGGACCCATCAAACACGCAAAACTACAACCGCTATAGCTATTGCTTAAATAATCCGTTTGCTTATACTGACCCAAGTGGATATACCGTCCAACCAAATACCGGAATTGGTTTTGGACAATCATCAGTTGGTAGCCCTGTTTCAAATAATTACGGATGGGAAAGCAATTATGATCAATCATTCAATAATTTTAATAATTGGTTGCATGGAAATTTATTAATACCAGGCGCTAGTGGCGGCGGAAATAGTGTTATAAATAATACTACATATAATAACTTTCAAATATTTATAACAACATCTAGTTTTAGTGTGTTTAATTTTGATTTTTATTATGACAAATATTCAGGTATTTTAAAATACTATAATAATAATGCAATTGGTTCTGTTGTTTATACTCCCGATCCAATCGTTGTTAATTTTAATTTATTGTTTTTTGAAAGGAATTCAGGTTCTGAACTTATATTTGATGAATCATTTCATTATTTATATCCAGATAGACATAATGATATTGGTCGATTCCCATTGGATTTTAGAGTAAATTCTTATATGATTAGACCAGGAAGATTTGGAGATACAAGAGGAGAGCGGTTGCACGCTGGCTGCGACTTGTATGCTCCTGTTGGTACAAATGTTTATGCTACGAAATCAGGAACTGTAATACAAAATCCTTATAATTTTAATACAAAATTTGATTATGCAGTAGAGATTGATCATGGTGATTTTCAAGCATTATACGGTGAAATAATACCTTTGGAAGGGATTGTAAAAGGTAAGCATGTTAATAAAGGTCAATTAATTGGTCATGTTGCATATATGCCTAAAAATAAATCAATGTTACATTTTGAAATGTACTCAGGAGATGCAACGGGACCTTTTACAATCAAATATAAAAAACCTTATTGGCGAAGAAGTGATTTAATTAATCCAACACAATTTTTAAATTCTGTAATAAAATGAAAAAGTTTAGTGAATTTTATATAATAGCTACAATATTTTTAGTAATTTCATGTACAAACAATAAGAACAATAATATATCCAATGATGAAAATCTTCAGAAAAATAAAATACTTGTAGCTGATACTGTATCAACTTCAAAAGCTAAATCAATAAATAGCGAATATGAAGTGATTGGGGGATGGCTAAAGTTAAAAACCGATCAGCAGGAAATAATTAAAATTTTAGGTACTCCTGAAAATAAAGATGATGAGACCTATTTAGGTTCAACAGGATCATATGCTCAAACATGGGAATATTTATCTTTGGGTATAGAATTGGTTATGGAATCAGATACTTCAGGTGGTAATAAAACAGTAAGATCAATAACGATTAAAAGTCCATGTAAACTTACCACTTCTCAAGGTATTGGTATTGGCTCTAATGGAAAAGTTGTTAAAGAAAGGTATTTTAAGCTAATAAATTCTTCTGATTCAGATTCGAATTTTATTTTTATAGGCACGATTTATGGGGGTACGATCATTAATCTGAAAAACAATATAGTTAAAAGTATTTTTATTGGAGCTGCTGCAGATTAAGAAAATACGAATTTCGTTATAATAAAGATGAGCAATGAAAACAAACAAAATCGCAACATTAATTTTGCTTTTGCTGCTGCAAGTAGCAGTAAAAGCACAGACAACTACCGTTAATTATACTTACGATGCTTCGGGCAACAGGGTAAGTCGTACAATTACACCTATACCTATAGCACCGCCGCAGAATAACAATAATAATACGGTGGTGCAGAGTATTAACAGCTTAATAGAAGCAGATAGCCTTGCTTCGGCTTCGCTCAGCAACCCTGCTTCGACTACGCTCAGCAACCCTGCTTCGGCTTCGCTCAGTAATCTGAGCGAGGGAGATATAAAAGTATTTCCCAATCCGGTGCAGTATAAGCTGAATGTGCAGTTTAAGGGCACGACAGAGGCTGAGGGTTGCAGCATGCAGATTTACGATGGTGCGGGCAGGCTTTTCCACAAACAGGATGCCATGCAAAACCATACCGAAGTAGATATGCAGCAGGCAAACACGGGTAATTACTATCTGGTAATTATCACCAAAGAAGGCAAAAGGCTGTACTGGAAGCTGGTGAAGCAATAAAAGCCCATCCTATATCCTTCCCAAAGGGAAGGACTTTTTAGGATAGCATTTTTGCATGCAAAGGCAAAGCAAACGGATAATAAACATAAATATGTTTTTAGCTGTTTGCTTTGCCTTTTTTATTTCTAAATGGCTTTAAATAGCATCAAAAAGCTTTGTTTTAAAAGTTTAAACCTAACAGGTTTTCAAAACCTGTTTGGTTTTTTTGTTTAAGCCTCTTTTTATCCCGCCACACTTTCTTATCTACTTTATCATTATTGCATTAATCAGATATTGCATCAGATTTAATATCCGGCATTGGCTATTTGTTTGAGTTATTATCAAATTAATAATATTACAAAGCACATTATTTATAATCAAAATTGTATTAATTCTATACAATAACATATTTATATTATTTAAATCATAGATTAATTACTACATATCGTAAAATACACATTACAATATACAATTTATATACGTATTTTATTATAAATAATTATATTATTTTAATGTATCATAATATAATTAAGTAAATGTTTTTATATTTAATATAATGAGATATAAAAATTATTTATTGAATCTATATTTATATTAAGGATATTATTATTTTATTTATTGAAATTAAAATCTATATATAGTATTACAATATTAACATATAGAAATATAATATTTATATATTGAATTAATTCAGTATTATGATATTACAAAATTATAATATTAATATATATTATTTGGTTTAATTATTTAAATTGTAATAATAATTTATAAAATAATTATTTAAACTATAATTTTTTCTATACAAATATATACTTGTTGAAATTAAATGTATTATATTTGCAGTTGAAATTATATTATAATATACTATTATAAAAATAATGTACTTACATATTTATATCTAAATTGCTTATTGTATGAGAAAATCAGATACATCTTATTACAGAATGTTCTGTCAGGTAAAATTAATATTTGATAAGTATAAAAATATCTGGGAAACAAATCAATTTATTTCATCTTACATAAATTTATTAGCAAACAACATTAGTATAATATCTGATTCGGATCCTGAATTTGAAGGTTCGGCAGTAGTTTTGACAGCTGCAAAGAAGAGAACGCGCTCGGCACTGGAAGAAACGGCATTTATGTTTAAAGAATACCTTCGGATGCATTATACAATTAATCATAAAGATGAAGAAGCCCGACTGCTCGATTATCCCAAGTCGAAACTAAGCCGAATGACGGACGATAGTTTTTATTATGCTATTAAGCATATTGGTGAACATGCTTTGCAGTGTAAGCAAGAGATTTCGGTATTCGGTATTGAAACAGAAAAGATTATAAATTTTGGGGTTGAACTTGAAGATTGGTTTAAAATTAAACCCAATCGCGAAAAAATTGCCAAATCCAGATCGAATCATATCAAAATGATAAGCAACAAAACAAAAGAAACAAATCAGTTGCTTAAAAAAATCCTCGACCCATTGCTTATGATTTATAAAGACACGGCACCTGAATTTTACAAAAGCTATAAAGTAAACCGCGAAAGAAAAGAGATAGAAGGTCGCAAAAACCGCTACACAGCCTGGATTACAGGTGTTGTATGCGAAGCCGGAACCAAATTGCCTGTAAGCGAAGTAAGCATAGTTGCCGGCAAAAAACAAAAACAATGCCTCAGCGACCAAAAAGGAAATTTCAGAATAAAAGTCTATATAAAAGATGCCGACATTATCAGATTTTCCAAAGAAAACTTCAACACGCTGGAATTAACCATTCCGAAAAAAATAATAAAAAACGAAATAAAAATAAAAGCAACAATGAAAAGAGAATAGGTTGTTTGGTTGTTGGTTATTCAGTTACTCCTAACGACCTCACCCAGCCTCTCCTAAAAGGAGAGGAGCTTTGGCAGTGCAAAATCTCATTATAGTACTTTTAAATATATTTTTTGATATCATAAAGATTAATATCTCTTTTACTTCGAAATAAACCTACGAAGCTGACTCCCTTCTCCTTTTGGGAGAAGGGTTGGGGATGAGGTCTTTTGAAAGGTAGTTATTCATTTACTTCTATCTATCTCACCCCCGCCTCTCCTAAAAGGAGAGGAGCTACGGAAGTGCTTTGTAGCTATTTTTCTCTAGAAATCTTTTTTCAGTTAATCAATTACTCAGTTATTTTTACCACGAAGCAGACTCCCTTCTCCTTTTAGGAGAAGGGTTGGGGATGAGGTCTTTTGAGAGGTTGGTTATTTATTTACTCCTAACGACCTCACCCAGCCTCTCCTAAAAGGAGAGGAGCTTTGGCAGTGCTTCGTTGCTATATTTCATTTGAAATCTTTTTTCAATTAATCAGTTAATCAATTACTCAGTTATTTTACTACGAAGCAGACTCCCTTCTCCTTTTAGGAGAAGGGTTGGGGATGAGGTCTTTTGAGAGGTAGTTACTCAATTACTCATTACCAATACTCGCTTTGGTAAATTTTTTCATTGCCAGTTTGTAAACAATACATGCAATTACAAAATAAATAATCATCTGTATAGTCAGGAAAAGCCAATCGCCGCTTACCTGATTGATTGTAGCACCGCTGATACGCATACGTATATAAGCCGGTATCATCGTAGTGCTCGGAAACAGATGTGCTGCTGCATATAAGCCTTTTGGAATGGCTGAGGCAGGCCAGGATAATCCGCTTAAGAATAAAACTACCGGCGATAAAAATACCATAAACAACAAAGAATAAACCCTTTCGCGGAAAAATACACTGATGGATAATCCCATAAAAGCCGTTGCAAATAAAAAAGGAATCAGTAGTAAAACCGTATGCATAAAATTCATATTATCAGGAAAATTTAGCCAATTATGCAAAATAACCATCGTAAACAAGGCATTGAAAAGGTAAATAAATATGTAAGCAAACGATTTTCCGAGAATTACCGGAATGCTTCCCCATTTTTCATTCACCTTATCGTGAATAATATGAAACATATTTTTTTCGCGACTTGTTCCGCCCAACATGCCAATACCAATCAGCATGGTTTGTTGCAAAATCAGAATTACAATACCCGGCAAAACAAAAGAGCCATAACCACCTGAAGGATTATATAAAAACCGAGATTGAACTTTTAAAGGTTCCTGTTGATCGAAAGCCTGTTTTACCGATTTTCCTTCTGCAAGCATACGTTTAATTTCGATGCCGCCGCTTAAAGTTCCAACTGAATAAACAGCCCCGGCATATACTTGCTTGTAAAGCAAAAAATAACTGGCATCGCTGTAAACAACCATATTACTTTGTTTGCCCGATAAAACATCTTTTTCGAAATGATTCGGAATCAGAACAACACCTTTCACTTTGCCTTCATAAAACAGATTCTCAGCTTCTTTTAAACTTATAGGTTTGTAAGCAACCATCAATTGTTCGCTGGCATCAGCCATACGGGCAGCCTGACGGCTCAGTGCGGTATGATCAAGATCAACCACAGCCACAGGAATATCGCGGATGACTTCTTTCTGATATGCCACCGAATACAACAAAGGGTAAATTACCAAAGCTACCATAAAAAGCAATACAGCTCCGGCATCGGTAAAAATGCTTTTAAGTTCATTCTTAAAGAAATAAACTATAAGTTCTAAGTTTTTTATAATTGAATTCCACATAATTACAAGTATTAGTATTTCCCCCAATGATGTTCGTTTTGCAAAAGATGTTTCAAGCGGGGGATAAACATAATTCCCAAAGCAATAAATGCCATTAAAGCGTACATCGGATAAATGCCGTAAACAGCAGGTTCGCCTCTAAGGGTTTGACCGATAAATATTTTGAGCCAATAGGTAAACGGAAAGATACCAGCAACAGCCTGTCCGAATGCCGGCATTCCGAATTCGGGAAATGTTAAGCCCGAATAGGTGAGGGCAAGCATACAATAAGCACTGCCTATAGATAAACTTAATCGCAGATTGGAAAATAATCCCAGAAAGAAAATAGCCAGAAACTGATAACTTAATATTAATAAAAACTCGCTAACAAGTATAATATGCATTTTGCCATGAACAGGTAAGCCTAATTGTTGTATCAAAATCACATTCATCATCATGGCTATCAGGCTGAAAATAAAAGTATATGGAAGAAGTTTGCCAACAAGGGCAAAAACAATGTTTCCATCAGCAGCAGCCAGCCATTGTGGTCCGGTTCCTCTGAGTAATTCAGTTCCGATAGCATGGGTTGTTCCCAATAAAGTAAAAACAATCAGAATAATAGGCATTAAACCCAAAGTAAGGAAATAAGAATAACTGATAAAAGGATTGAAAAGAACAACCGAATTGAGTTTAATAGGCATAATGCGAGCCATGGCTTCATTCTGATTTCTACCTTGCTGCAATTGTTTTTTTAGTTTAATTCCGCCCGATAAAGTGCTGAGTGCTTTACGGATGCCACTGTTCATCAATCCGGCTTTTACTACATTGGCATTATTCAGATAAAGAACAACAGAAGAACTTTCGCCTTTCAATATACCTCTTTCGGTACCTTCCGGAATATGAAGAATGGCATCTACTTTTCCTTCTTCCATAGCATTGCGGGCATCTTCCAGGCTAATATAACTTCTGTCAACAGCGGCAATAGCGGTAGCATCAGTCCAGCGGCTGATGGTTCTCGAAAACGATGTATTATCCATATCCACAACAGCTACAGGCAAATTGCGGGGAACATTTGAAGAAAATATCGACATTACCAGCAAAAAAGCAATCAACGGACCAACAAAGGTAACCATCAATAAAACCCATTTGCTTTTAATCCGGTTCCATTCTCTGCGCATAACCCTTATTACAGGACTAGAGTACTTCATGTTATTAATTGATTAAATGAATAATTGAATAATTGAATAATTGATTAAATGATTAACAGAATAACTGATTAAATGAATTTTTTTGAGTTTTTGCGAGTAGTTGCCATGATTTTCAATATTTCTTCATTCTCATTATACAAATCTATTAGTAGTTCTTTTTTCATGATTTCTGATTCAAATAATATTTCAATCCAAAACATCGATTCATCAGCTTCTTCAATTACGATACTGATTTTGCTAAAGAATTCTGACTGCGATCTTGCTCTGCATGCTGATCTGTAATTTGCAGCTACAGAAGTAGCAGAACGTAGTAATTGTTTGCCAATAATCTGACTTTCTATTGTTTTAGGCAAAGCCTTAAATAATTTAATAATTCTGATAGCAAAAAGCTTTGTTCTGTTTTTTAATGATTCTCTAAACTCAAAGTCGTTCATATTTTTAATAGATTAAATGATTAATAGATTAAGTGATTTATAAGTTAAAACAAATTTACTCAATTACTCAATTACTCAGTTATTCAGTTACTCAATTATTCATTTACTATTTTCCCCAGTTAACAAGAGCACTCATTCCTGGTCTTAAATCTTCAATCTTTTCGATAGGCATGGCATGAACTTCAAAGGTTTTCATATCGAAATCGCCGGCTGTTTTGGTTGCATTCCATGTAGCAAAGCTACCCAATGAATGAATGTAGCTTACCTTTAATTTAATTTCTTTGTTACCCAAAGCCGGAAAGCTTGCAGTAAATTCGCTTCCCATTTTAATTTTTGCCAGTAAATCTTCGCGAAGATTAAAAGTAACCCAACTGTCATCGAGTTTTGCAAGCGTAATTACCGGATAACCAGCCGAAACAAGTTCGCCAACTTCGGCAATAATATCAGCAACTTCGCCATCAGCAGGAGCATAAATACGACATTCATTCACATAACTTTCTACTTCGTTAATAGCACCTTTAGCTCTGTTTACCATCGATCTGGCAGCATCTTTATCTTCAGATCTTGTCCCTTTTTTAGCTTTAATCCACTGAGCTTTTGCAGCATTTGCAGTTTCTAAAGCTGCTTTGTAGTTGGTTTCAGCTTCATCACGTTTCTGAGCTGCCATTACACCATCTTTGTATAAATTATTGATACGTTCGTAAGTTTTTTGCGCCAGTTGATTAGCTGCTTCTGCTTTCATATAAGTATTGTAAGCAGCCTGAATATCTTCAAGTTGAGCTCCGTTAATAGCTTTGTTGTTTTGAGCTTCAGCACCTTGTAATGCAGACTGTGCCTGCATAAGTTTGGCTTCAATTTCAGGACTTTTGATTATAAAAAGCAATTGACCTTTTTTAACTCTGTCGCCTTTATGAACAGCCATACTGTCGATTCTGCCAATTAATTTAGATGCAACTTTAATTTGGGTTGCTTCCACTTCGCCTTGTACTTCAACTGGTTGCGGACGACTTATAATCCATGTGGAATAAATTAAAAATATAACCAAAGCACCTATGCCGATAGCTGCCAATATATTTGCCTGTTTGTTTGATGAGTTCTTTTTCATTGCCTTGTTGTTTTTATTTTGTTTCTGATTGATATGATTCTGTTTTTATATTGGTATTTGATTGATAAGCTGTAAATTTTTCGGGAATGCCTGCAAATTCCAATAGTTTTGCCAAACAAACATCGTATTTATACATTGCTTCCAAACGTTCGATTCTGATTTTTGAAAGAGCCAGACGGGCATCAACTACTTCGGTAGAATTTGTCATTTCTTCACGAAATCCTTTTTCTCTTACTTTCAGATATTCTTCAGCATAAGCTTTTGCAGTTTCCAAATCCTTAAGCAGTTCCTTATTCATATTCAGTTCCTGATATAACTTTTCTATCATGGTTTCAACGTCAGAATTTGCTTTTTCCTGATATTCTCCCACTTGTTTACTTCTCAACGATGCAGCTTTAACTTTTCTGAAACGAGAAGTACCATCAAAAAGAGTCCATTTCATTCCGATACCAACCAGCCATTCAGGAGTATATGGCGATAAATCTTTATTGGCAATATCGTACATGCCTGTAACAGCAACAGCCGGCATAAACTCTGATTTTTCAACTTTCATTCCCTGAATTGCCAATTGTTTTTTTGTTTCTACTTGTTTTAAAAGCGGATTATTTTGTTTTGCCATATTTTTAAAATAGCCAATAGATTCAATACTATCCAGATAAAAAAGTTTTGAAACAGGTTCGATATTCCCGTTTTCTTCTGCCAATGTATTCAAAAGAGATTCATTTACAATTGAAGAGGTTCGTTTTGATTTGTTTAATTCTCTTTCGGCTTGCGAATGAAAAACTCTGACATTTAAAACATCAGCATTTGCAATCAATCCTTGTTTTTCCATTTTCAAAGCATCATCCAGATGTTTCTGCATTCCGGTAAAAACATCTTTTCTGACAAGTTCAGCCTGACGTGCCAGACATAAACCATAATAACGTTCAACCAATTCGCTCATCATTTCGCCTTCTTTCTGGCGATGAATTTCTTGTGCTTCAGTATATTTGATATCAGCAGCTTTGTTTGCAGCTCTTATTTTTCCACCTACATATAATGGCCAGTCGAAAGTTGCATCAATAGCACCAAATTGTTTTTCCTGTATCATTTTATCCCATTCGCCGTTGTTTACCTTATTTAAACCATCAAGCATTTTAGCTCTTACGGTTTGTGTAGCAATATTATCGGGTAATCCGCTTATCGAAAAGTTCCCATATTTTCCCAATGCATCATACAAAGGTGTAATGGCATCTCTAACAGGTGTTAAATCAAGCGTTAAATCTTCTTCCATTGCAATGTATTGTGCAGAAATTCCGATTTTAGGCAGGTAAAGTGATTTAGCTGCTTTACTTTCCTGCTTTTTTTCCTGTATCAGATAATCAGCTTGTTTTAAAGTGTGATTTTTTTCTCTGCATTCCTGCAAAGCCTGATCGAAACTCATTTTCTTTGTATTGTCTTGTGCGGTTGACTGATAATTTGCAGCAACACACAAAAGTAAAATTGAAATTATTTTTTTTATATCAAAATACATAAATTTTATTGTTTTAATGAATTGATACATATATTTAAAATTTGTTCTGTTTCTTTTTCAGTTAATTGCGATTGTTTGAAGAAATTCTTCAATCTCAGATTTATAAATTGAATAGGGAAGGTAACTCCCATCAGATAGATTTCTTCTTCTGTTACATCTTCTTTTAATTCTTTGCTTTTAATCCCGTTTTCTTTAATTCTTAAACAAAGATTGTAAATTCTTTCTCTTTGATCATCAACCATATTGAAATTATAATCGTGCATAAGTACATAAAGAAATTTAATTTTATCAGGTTGATTTTTTGCTAAATCCAGAAGTTTTACTATCATCATATTAAAAATATCCCAAACTGAATGATGATTTTCGAGTAAATTTTCCAAACTATCAGCCAATTCATTTACATTTGCATATAATAAATCATTAACCAGTTCATTTTTACCAGCATAAAAGCGATAAAGATATCCTTCGGCTACTCCGGCATTTTTTGCAATTTTAGAAATAGATGCACCTCCATAACCATTTGCAACTACCATTTCTATAGTTGCATTTTTAATTCTTTCCAGTTTATTATCATCAATTATTCTTGCCATTTTATATGTAAAGTTATAATAATGTGTTTATTAATTGTAATATTAATAATTAAATGAATATTCATTCATTTAAGGCTGCAAAATTAAATTTATTTTTTGAATTACAAACAAAAAATTATACTTTTTTATAAAAAAAATAACTGCTTTTTATTGGAATATTTATTTACTTTGTAATCATATAATTAAAATCTTGTATTTTATGAAAAAATTGGTTTTAATATTTATAGTTTTAAGTATAAGTAGTTTGTTATCAGCACAAAATACTTTGAATGAATTTAGACGCGACAGTATTTTTATTCCGAAAAAACTTAATTTATTAAATGAAAATGCTAATAAAACAAAATTTCATTTGTCGATGGGAGGGAGTGTAACTTCTTTTGACAACAATACTTTTTTTTCGAAATGGGTTGCACCGGAATTAACTTATCAAGTTAATCCGAAATTGAATTTGCATTTGGGAACGATGTATTTGAACGAAAATATCAATATCAACAGCTATACTTCAGAAAATACGCTTATTCAAACAAATTCAAATCTTACAAGAGCATTTGTTTATTTGTCAGGCGATTATCAACTAAATAAAAAACTAAGGTTAAGAGCAACTACCTTAAATGAAGTTCCTCAAAAGAATACCAATTTTGAAAATTTCGGATATAATCAGATTGGATTGGATTTGAAAATTACTGATAATTTTTATATGAGTGCTGATTTTATCAGTGTTAAAGGCAGAAGACCTGTTAGCGCATTCAGCAATAATCCATTTTTTGAATCTACAGTACCATTTGGCCGAGGTGCATTCAATACCGGATGGTAAAAAAAGAAATTGATTTTGTTTGAAATTAAAAAAAGCGTATTAAATTTGCAAAAAAAATAGGAGGGATGCCGGAGCGGTCGAACGGGGCTGTCTCGAAAACAGTTGATCTGCCTAAAGTGGATCCGGGGGTTCGAATCCCCCTCCCTCCGCAATTATAAAATCTTTACCAACAATAAGATGCGGTAGTAGCTCAGTTGGTAGAGCATCAGCTTCCCAAGCTGAGGGTCGTGGGTTCGAATCCCATTTACCGCTCACAAAAAAAGGCTTGTTTTACTTTTGTAGAACAAGCCTTTTTGAATTATAATAATATTATTAGTGTTTCATTTTAATGCCAATAGCATTATCAAACAATTCTTTCCATTCGTCAATCATACCAAAGTGTAAGTCATCAACTACACATTTTCCTTTGGTAACGTGACCGATAGCTGAAAACGGAAAACGAAGCTTAAGCATAAAATCAATGAATTTGTTTTCCTTTTTAGGATCAACAGAAACAATAATTCTGCTTTGACCTTCACCAAATAAGAAAGCATCTTCTCTTACTTCACCTTCAGTAAGGATATCAAAACCCAAACTGTTTGGCATCGAAGATTCTATCAAAGTTGTAAATAAACCTCCATCGGAAATATCATGAGCAGATTCAACTAATTTCAAACGGATTAATTTTTGAATAATTGCTTGAACCACATATTCTTCGGTTAAATTAAAATGTGGTGGAGGTGAAAGTTTTACATTATGATATGAATACAAATATTCAGAAGAATTAATGTCGTTTCTTGATTTTCCAATCATATAAATCATATCACCTTTTTTCTTGAAATCAAGTGTCATTTGATGTGGTTTCTCCAATAAACCAATCATACCAATTGTAGGTGTAGGATTTACCGGCTCTATTACTCCGTTGATATTAGCCTGATTATAAAAACTCACATTGCCACCGGTTACAGGTGTGTCAAATTTTGTACATGCAGCACTCATTCCTTTAATAGCACCTACAAATTGCCAGTAAACTTCAGGATTATAAGGATTTCCGAAATTTAAACAATTGGTAATTGCCAAAGGTTTCCCACCTGAACATGAAATATTACGAGCAGCTTCTGAAACTGCAATAGCTGTACCAATTTCAGGATCAGCATAAACATAACGTGAATTGCAATCTACAGTCATTGCCAATGCTCTGTTGGTATCTTTAATATTTACAATTGCCGCATCACTCGGAGCATTGGTACTCATATTTTTAGTACCCACCATGCTATCGTATTGTTCATAAACCCATCGTTTTGAAGCAATATTTGGATGAGAAATAATATGTTTTGCAATTGCTTTTAAGTCTTGTTTTTCAGAAATGCTATCTATTTTAAATTCTTTTGTTTTAGCGTAATATGCAGGTTCTTTATATTCTCTGTCGTAAACTGGAGCACCACCACCTAAAACCAACATAGGTGCAGGAACATCAGCAACCAATTCGTTATTCATATAAAAATGAAGTCTATCGCCTTCAGTTACTTCACCAATTACTGCACAATTCAAATCCCATTTTTCAAAAATATCTTCAACTATTTTTTCTTTGCCTTTTTCAACAATAATCAACATTCGTTCTTGTGATTCTGAAAGCAGAATTTCAAATGCTTCCATATTTTTTTGACGCAAAGGAACTTTGTCTAAATCAACTCTCATTCCATGTCCGCCTTTTTCCGACATTTCTGATGTAGAACAGATAATTCCGGCAGCTCCCATATCCTGCATTCCAACCACAGCACCTGATTTTATTACTTCCAGGGTAGCTTCTAGCAATAGTTTTTCCTGAAAAGGATCACCTACCTGAATTGATGGAATATCATCTGCTGAATCTTCTGTAATATCAGCTGAAGCAAAAGTTGCTCCATGAATACCATCTTTACCCGTAGCTGAGCCTACTATATATACCGGATTTCCAACTCCTTTTGAAATAGCAGAAACCAGATTGCTGGTTTTCATTAAGCCCACAGACATGGCATTTACCAAGGGATTCTGATGGTAGCATTCGTCAAAGAATACTTCACCTCCAACAACAGGAACTCCAAATGCATTGCCATAATTACCAATACCTTTAACTACTCCATTCATTAACCATTTGGTTCTTTCTTCATCTATTTTACCAAATCTTAATGAATTAAGCTGAGCAATCGGGCGGGCTCCCATTGTAAAAATATCACGATTGATTCCACCAACACCTGTAGCAGCTCCCTGATAGGGTTCTACTGCGCAAGGATGATTGTGTGATTCAATTTTAAAAACACATGCTATTCCATCTCCAACATCAACCATACCTGCATTTTCCTGTCCGGCTTCTACTACCAGTTGAGCTCCTTTGCGGGGTAATGTTTTTAACCATTTTATGGAATTTTTGTAAGATGCATGTTCCGACCACATTACGGAAAATATGCTAAGTTCTGTATAGTTTGGATCTCTTCCTAAAATCTCTTTTATTTTCTCAAATTCTTCGGGAAGAAGACCAATCTCTTTAGCGGTTTCTACTGTAACTGTGTGTATTGTACTCATGGTATTTTATAATATTTTTGGAATAATTTTTCGACAAATTTACAAATATTAGCTTTATCTTTGACAAAGATTTTTAAATATGATTTAAACTATAATAATTTTTTTTACAAATGACTGAAATTCTGAAAAATAAGATTGCATTTATTACTGGTGCTACAGCAGGTATCGGACTTGCAACTGCTGAAAAATTTGCAAAACATGCTTACAATTTAATTATTTGCGGCAGAAGAAAAGAGAAATTAGAAGAAATTGCTGAAAATTTGCGAAGACTTAATAATATTAAAGTCTTGGCAGTTTGCATGGATGTAAGAAATAATGAAGACGTTCAAAATCAAATTAATAATTTACCTGAGGATTGGAAAAAAATTGATATTTTGGTAAATAATGCAGGATTGGCAGTTGGTTTAAATGCTTTACAAGATGGAATAATTGAAGATTGGGAACGCATGATTGATACAAATATAAAAGGTTTATTATTTGTTTCTAAAGCAATTATGCCTCTGATGATTGAAAATGGTAAAGGACATATAATTAACATAGGTTCAATTGCCGGAAGAGAAATTTATCCGAATGGCAATGTTTATTGCGGAACCAAAGCAGCTGTTCAATCAATTACTTATGGTATGAGAATGGATTTGCTGAAACATGGAATTAAAGTAACTTTAATAGAACCCGGTGCTGTTGAAACTGAATTTTCTGTAGTTCGTTTCAAAGGAGATCAGGAACGTGCAGATAATGTTTATAAAGGTTTTAAACCTTTGTGCGGAAGTGATATAGCTGATGCTATTTATTATGTTACTTCACTTCCACCGCATGTAAATATTAATGATATGTTGATAATGCCAACAGCTCAGGCTGCTGCTGGTTTGATAGATAAAAAACTATAAATAATTATAAATTATTAGTGATGAATGATGAATAATTCGTTGTTCTGATTTTTTTATTGTTATATAAATGAGTTTAAAAAAGGAAGTTTTTGCTGTTTTTTTTATATTTATCTTTTCATTTTTTGCAATTTCGCAGGAAGTGAAAAATATTCGTGTATCTGCAATGAGTGAAATTTCTGTTTTTAATAATGGTAATCTAACTTCATTTGGTTTTTCTGCAGAATTTTTTATTCATAGAAATTTTAGCTTAAATTATCAATATACATTGGGTATCAATCAATTTAATAATACCTATATTCATTATCCGGGTGGCGTAGCAGGTTTGGTAGAAATGTTTCGTTCTGATTCTTATTATTTATATTCTTCTTCTGGTAATGATGGTTGGGGTTATATCTTGATTCTGTCATTTATTATCCCTGAAGGTGTTAGTTTTCACACATATCCCAGAAATTGGCTCGAATTGGCACCTTACATAAATCCATTTTCAACAGATTTTAATATTCTGGACAATAGACGTTCAACCATCACATTATCATTAGGATTGAAAGCATATTTAAAACCAACTTATAATATAAGTATTTCACCACATTTTGGATTAAAACATATATACAGGAATGGAAAAGTTGGAACAATTTTCGGTTTTTCAATAGGATATTTATTTTGATATTTTTATGAAATATACTGAACCACAAATATATATTGCTCTTCCTGTATTGGATGAATGGGAAACTATTGAAAAATTTATCAATGTTATCCGAAATCAAACCTATAAGAAGTTTAAATTATATGTTTGTGTTAATCAACCTGATATTTGGTGGAATATTGATGAAAAAAAATCTGTTTGTGAAAGAAATGTTCGGACATTAAATTATTTAAATTCTATTTCTGATATCAAAATTCAGATTATCGATAAGTCAACACCAGAAAATGGTTGGCATGGAAAACAATTGGGTGTAGGTTGGGCAAGGAAGATTTTAATGGATGCAATTAATGATATTGCCTTTGAAAACGATATAGTTATAAGTTTGGATGCTGATACAACTTTTGAAACTGATTATTTTAAAAGTATAATTCAGAATTTTCAGCAACATCAGGAAATTATGGCAGTTTCAATTCCCTATTATCATAAACTAACTGCTATTGAAGCTGTTGACAGAGCTATTTTGCGTTATGAAATTTATATGCGTTATTATGCTATAAATCTATGGCGGATAGGTAGTCAATTTAATTTTACTGCATTGGGTTCAGCTATCGCATTTCCGATATGGGCTTACAGAAAAATTGGAGGGATAAGCCCGATGAAAAGCGGTGAAGATTTTTATTTTTTACAGAAATTCTGCAAAACTGGGCGTATAATTAACTGGAATCCAGTAAAAGTATATCCGGCTGCCCGTTTTTCTGATCGTGTTTTTTTCGGCACAGGACCTGCAATGATTAAAGGTAATAGTGGAGATTGGGAAAGCTATCCGATTTATCATTATTCTTTGTTTGACAATGTATTACATACGTATTCTCAATTTGAAGATTTATTTGATAAAGATTTAGAACTTCAAATTAATCAGTTTCTTAATGAACAATTTAAGGATAGTTTATGGTGGTATCCCTTGCGTAAAAACTTCAAAACCAAAGAGAAATTTGTAAAAGCTTGTAATGAAAAAGTAGATGGTTTAAGGGTTTTGCAGTATCTGAAAGCCAAGCAAGCTTCAATAAACAAAACCGACGAAGTCTGTTTGTATGAATTTTTAGATATTTATTATCCTGAAGTAATTATTGAATTAAATATTGATAAAATATTTAAATTTAATGAGTTGTCAATACCTGAACTTGATAATATAAGGAATCGATTGATGGAAATTGAAGCGAAATATCAAATGCTTGATTATTCTAAAAAAATATGAATAAAAATAAACTATTGGTAATAACCGGTCCAACTGCAACTGGCAAAACCAGACTTGCAGCTTTGCTTGCAAATGAGTTAGATGGTGAAATTATAAGTGCCGATTCCCGTCAGGTTTATCGGGGTATGGATATAGGTAGCGGCAAGGATATTGCTGATTATTATGTTGATAACAATTTAATACCATATCATTTGATTGACATTCTGGATGCAGGTGAAGAGTACAATGTATTTCAGTTTCAAAAAGATTTTTATCAAAAATTCAATGAAATAAAATCAAAAGACAAATTGCCCATATTATGCGGTGGCACAGGCATGTATATCGAATCTGTTCTGGCTGATTATAATTTTGCGGAAGTTGCTGTAAATCCTGACTTCAGAAAATCATTAGATAATATGAGTTTGCCGGAATTGCAAAAGCTTTTAATTGAGAGGAAATCTCTACATAATACAACAGATTTATCTGACAAAGAAAGATGTATCAGAGCATTAGAAATAGCTGAATATGAGAGAAATTATCCATATAAAGCAAATAAGCCCCAATTTGATTACAAAATATTTGCCATCAATTTTGATAGAGAAATTATCAGAAATCGTATAACTGAGCGATTGAGATTCAGGCTGGATTATGGAATGATTACAGAAATTGAGAATCTGCTTAATTTGGGTTTAAGTATCGAACAGCTAAAATTTTATGGTTTGGAATACAGATATATAGCAATGTTTATAAACAAAGAAATTACTTATTTTGAAATGTTCAGATTGCTAAATATTGCCATTCATCAGTTTGCCAAACGGCAAATGACCTGGTTCAGACGAATGGAGAAGAAGGGTTTTAAAATCAATTGGATAGATGGCAATCTTTCTGAAAAAGAGAAACTTGATTTGATAATTGCTGGGTTTTAAAAAAAATGTCTGATAGAATAATTTCTATCGGACATTTTTTGTGTTTTTATATTAGACTGATTATATATGTATTATGCATTAAATACAGGATAATCTGTATATCCTATTTCGTCAGCTGCATAGAATAAGTCCATTTTTAAATCTTGTGACAATGTTAAATCGTTTTTCATACGATTTACCAAATCAGGATTATTAATAAAAGGACGACCAAAAGCGATCAAATCACCTAAACCACTCTGTAAATCATCTTCAGCTTTAGCTTTATCATAACCTCCAGCAAGAATAATGTTATTTTTAAAATTATTTCTGATAGTTTTCTTAATATCGACAGGTACTTCAGGTGCTCCCATTGCTGAATGATCTACTAAGTGAATATAAGTAATTCCAATTTTATTTAACTCTTTCGATAAATAATCATAGGTTGCATCAATTTCTGGATAATGAGGCATATCGCTGGCTACTCCAAAAGGAGATAAACGTATGCCTGTTTTCTCTTTACCAATGGCTTCAGCAACCAAAGTTGCCACTTCAATTACAAAACGGCAACGGTTTTCTATACTTCCTCCATAATTATCAGTACGAATATTACTTACTGGTGATAAAAACTGTTCCAGTAAATACCCATTGGCAGCATGTAATTCTACTCCGTCAAATCCGGCTTTTATGGCATTCAGTGCTGCTTTTACAAATTCAAGTTTTGTTAATTCCAATTCTTCTGTACTCATTGTTTCCGGCTCTTTAAAATCCTGCATTTGCTGAACATCTGTCCACATTTGTCCGGCCGGTTTAACTGCTGAAGGAGCCAAAACTTTACTTCCTTCAGGCATATTCAAAATATGACTGATACGACCTGTATGCATTAATTGTACAAAGATTTTTGAATTAGCCTGATGTACAGCAGAAGTAACTTTTTTCCAGCCTTCTACCTGTTCGTTGCTGAAAATACCCGGAATACGTGCATAACCCAAACCATTGGGTGATGGAGAAGTACCTTCTGTAATAATTAATCCGGCAGCAGAACGTTGCCTGTAATATTCTGCCATTAAATCATTTGGCACATTTCTTAAAGCTCTGCATCTTGTCATGGGAGCCATTGCAATTCTGTTTGCTAATTCAGCATCACCTAATTTGTAATTGGTGAATAAAATATTTGATGACATTTGTTTTATTTTAAATTTATTATTGCAAACAAGAACAATATTAAATTTAAAAAGTTTTTTAATTGATTAGTTTTAAAGTTTTTTAAGGTGTTTGTTGTTTTATTACATTATAACATTTCCGGTCTTCTTTGTTTGGTTCGTTCTACAGCTTGTTCGTGTTTCCAGTTATTTATCATTTTTTCGTGTCCGCTAAGTAATATTTCCGGAACTTTAAGTCCCATAAAATCAGCGGGTCTGGTATAAGTAGGTGGTGATACCAATCCATCTTGAAATGAATCGGATAATGCTGATGTTTCGTCGTTTAACACACCGGGTATTAGTCTGATAACGGAATCTGCAATTATTGCTGCAGCTAATTCACCACCTGTGAGTACATAGTTTCCGATTGAGATTTCTTCTGTAATGTAATTCTCTCTGATTCTTTCATCTATTCCTTTGTAATGACCACAAAGAATGATGATATTGGTAAGAAGCGATAAGTTATTTGCTTTTTTCTGGTCAAGCAGATTCCCGTCAGGGCTTGTGTAAATAATTGCATCATAGGTTCTTTCCGATTTTAATTTCATGATACAATTATACACAGGTTCAATCATCATTACCATACCGGCACCACCTCCAAAAGGGGCATCATCCACATTTTTATGCTTGTTGTTTGCAAAATCTCTTAATTGATGAAGATGAATTTCTACATGTCCTTTTTGTTGTGCTCTCTTTATTATTGAATGATTAAAAGGACCTTCAAACATCTCAGGAAATATGGTAATGATATCTATTCGCATTGAATTTGTGATTGTTAAGTTTGATAAATTAAACTATCAAAATATGTTTTTTTTTGCAAAATTACATATTTTATAAAAATTTCAGAGTTTAAATACAATAATTAAAACATTATAGATAAATTTGTAGTCAATAATTAAAATTACTTTTGCAATGATTACTTTTATTTTATCTATTGTAGCTTTGATAGTTGGCTATGCTGTTTATGGTAGAATTGTAGAGAAAATATTTGGTGCTGACAACAAACGGATTACACCAGTTCATCGCCTTGAAGATGGAGTTGATTATGTTCCAATGTCATGGTGGCGAATTTTTTTGATTCAATTTTTGAATATAGCAGGATTGGGACCCATTTTTGGTGCTATAGCAGGTGCTATGTGGGGACCGGTAGCTTTTTTATGGATAGTTTTTGGTTGTATTTTCGGAGGTGCTGTACATGATTATTTGTCTGGTATGTTGTCGGTTAGAATGGATGGAATTAGTGCACCTGAAATTGTAGGTAAGTATTTGGGAAAGAATTTCATGATATTTATGAGAGGATTTACCATTGCATTAATGGTTTTGGTTGGGGCAGTTTTTATAATGGGACCTGCACAAATACTTTCTGATCTTACTAATGGTTTTGTAACGGTAACTATTTGGGCAGTAATAATATTTATCTATTATGTTTTGGCTACATTATTACCTATTGATAAAATTATAGGGAAAATTTATCCTGTTTTTGGTGTAGCACTTTTGTTTATGGCTTTTGGCATAAGTGGTTCTTTGCTTTGGAATGGCTATCATATTCCTGAGTTGATACCTTCAAATATTTACAATATGAATGCCAATGCCGATAAATTTCCAATTATCCCTATGCTTTTTGTAACGATAGCTTGTGGTGCCATTTCTGGTTTTCATTCTACACAGTCGCCAATGATGGCAAGATGTATTGCAAATGAAAAACTTGGGCGCAGGGTTTTTTATGGGGCAATGGTTGCAGAAGGTATTGTTGCATTGATTTGGGCAGCCGCTGCCATGAGTTTTTTTGGAGGTGTTGATCAATTGAATGCAGAAATGGCTGCAAATAAAGGAAATGCAACTTTAGTTGTAAATCTTGTTTCAAATACGTTGCTTGGTAAAGTTGGGGCAATTCTGGCTATTTTAGGTGTTGTTGCAGCACCCATTACTACAGGAGATACAGCTTTTAGAAGTGCCCGATTGATTTTGGCTGATTTTCTAAAAATTCCTCAGATTAAAATAATGAAGCGGATTTATATTTCTGTTCCTTTATTTTTAGTTGGTTTTTTGCTGACACAAATAGATTTTGGAATTATTTGGCGCTATATGGCTTGGTCGAATCAGGTTTTGGCTACTATAATGCTTTGGACTTTATCTGTTTATATGTATAAAGCTGGTAAATTTTACTGGATTGTTTTATTACCTGCAATTTTTATGACAGCCGTTGTTTCAACTTATATAATGATTGCTCCTGAAGGATTTACAATGAATCATCAAGCTGCGTATATTATTGGAGGGTTTATTACGTTATTGATTTGTGTATTTTTTGTTATTAGGATGAATAGAAAATCAGAAGGTATAAAAAATTAAAAGTTTAATTTGCGATGTTGCTCGAAAAATGTTATCAGTTACTTGAAATTCAATTAGGTGCTTCCGAAATTGAAATTAAATCAGCATATCGGCAAAAAGCAAAGCTTTATCATCCTGATATCAATAAAAATAAGAATGCGAAAGCTGATTTTCAGGTTTTAAGCGAAGCATATCAATATATTTTACTTAATTTGAACTCTGAAATTAAATTAGAATCAATTGATATTGAGGAAAAAGAGGAATATAAGAAATATGGTGCCAGTATAAGAAATACCAAATTCAATACCAAATATGATTATCGGAAGGTTGAAGTTAATGATAATGAAGTAAAATTAAATCGCTCACCTTATGATAAATATATTTATTGGTTTTTTATTATGTTAGGAATTAATATGTTGGTTTTTGGAATTATTGATATTATTAAAACAAAAGATGATGATAAACTGCATTTTGAAGGTTTATTGGCTGCTGTACCATTTTTGGTATTATTAATAATTGGTTGGAATTTGATGAAAAAAACAAATTAATAAAAAATGAAGAATGTTAGTGTTATTATTTTTATAATCATGGGTTTACTAAATTTTGCAAATTCACAAACTACTTTTAAAGCAAATCAATTGAAATTTGAAAGGGTAAAAACTGCATATAAAGAAAAAGAAAATTCAATTAAAAAACATTTGAAAACATACGGTATTGGTTTGGATAAGATAGAAATATTGCTAATTGCTTATAAAAAAGAACGCAAATTGCAAGTTTGGGCTAAAGAAAAAAAGAATGAAACTTTTGAAAAAATACAGACATATAACTTTAGTTCTTTTTCAGGTGAATTAGGCCCAAAACGAAAGCAAGGTGATTATCAGATACCTGAAGGCTTTTATTTAATTGAAAGGTTTAATCCTTTAAGTAATTACTACTTATCGTTGGGTATTAATTATCCAAACGAATCTGATAAAATGAAAAGTAAAGCTAAAGATTTGGGTGGAGATGTTTTTATTCATGGAGATAATGTTACAATTGGTTGTATTCCAATTACTGATGATAAAATTAAAGAGCTTTATATTTATGCAATTGAAGCCAGAAATAATGGACAAAAGAAAATAAATATTGCAATTTTACCCTCAGAGCTTGATAATCAAAATTTTCGGAAATTGCAAAAAGAATTTTCTTCGAATAAAGCTTTGTTATTGTTTTGGGAAAATCTGAAAGAAGTTTATAATTATTTTCAAATAAAAAAACAGTATCCCAAAATTAGTGTTGATGAAAATGGAAATTATATTTTTAAATAGTAATGTTTTAATTGCTTCATAATATGATTTATAAGAAAAGTGAGACTATGGGAGATGCCTGATTTTTGAAAAGTGAGACCAATTTTAATGAAATTGAGTCTTGATGTTTTGTGATTTGATTTTTCTTTGCAGAAAATTTATATCACAAAAAATGCAAACTTATAATTCATATTCAAAATTATACAATTTATGGCTTCTTTTAGTCTTTTTGTTTTTTATTACTGCATGCACTAGCCAACAAAATTTAGTAGAAAAACAAAAACTTGCATATACCATACAATTTGGTGTTAATAATGGAGGAATAACTGAAAACAAAGATATTGTAAAGACAAATGATGTTGCAGTTGATGCCTTTAGCGGAGCTACCAATAAAAATAAAATAGGACTCAATTTGGGATTTCATCTTAATTTACCTTTTAGAAAGAATTCTGTTGAAACTGGTATTGACTTAATGTACAATAATCATATATTTGATTATAAAGATGTAGTTAATAACTATTATGGTAACAGAGGGATAGATATTAATCAGATAATGTTGCCATTAACATATAATTTTGGTTTTTTTAAAAAAAATAACCCCAATGGTGCTTTTCAGTTAAAAGTTGGAGGATTAGTACAATGCAATATTTTAAATGTCTCAAAAACAGGAGTTTTGCCTGATTATGATTATAATAATTTCTCAGGTGGAGTAACATTTGGTATTAAAATAATCCCTGTTCAATTTCAAAATAATGCGCGTTTAGGATTTTATATGGATGTTTACAGAGGTTCACAAATTTATAAAGATTTATATAACCAAAGTAATTTCGAAATGCCGGGTTCCAGTTTTATAAAAGCAGGTATTTTGTATCAATTTTAGATTTTAATAACTTAATAATTAATTATTTAATATAATAATAATGAAAACAGCAATCATTTATGTTTCAAAACATGGAACAACAGAAAGTACAGCTTTAAAAATCCAGAAAGGATTAGGAGAAAAAACAACTCAATTATTTAATTTAAAGAATATTAATAAAATTGATTTGTTGGAATTTGATCAAATTATAATTGGCGGATCAATTCATGCCGGTATGATACAAAACCGGATTAAAGATTTTTATTCAAAGAACATGACTACGCTATTAGAAAAACCTTTGGGCTTGTTTATCAGTTGTTTTTATGAAGGTGAAACTGCTCAATCGCAATTAGAAAAATCTTATCCTGAGATATTGAGAAAACACGCCAAATCGTGTAAAGTAATGGGAGGGGAGATGTTGATTGAAAAAATGAACTTTTTTGAAAAGCTCATTGTGAAGAAAGTAGCTGGTATTTCCGAATCGGATTCAAAGATTAATCATGAAAATATTCAGTTGTTTATCAATGAAATGAGTAATTAAAATGAGAATCTTAAATAAAATATTTTGGGGATTATTCGTTCTGTTTTCGCTTTTGCTATCATGTAAATCAGCTAAAATTGAAAAAAAGGATATTGATTTAAATGCAATGGCTGACGGGGTTTACATTGGCAAATTTAAGCATATGAATGAAGCTGATGTTAAGGTGGTTATTAAAAATCATCGGATTGAGGAAATAAAGTTGCTAAAATTGGATGCAACTAAGTTCGGACAAAAAGCTAAAGATTCAGTTCCACAACGAATTATCAGATTTCAAACTCCTTATGTTGATGCTGTGAGTGGTGCTACAGAAGCAAGTAATGTAATAATGAATGCTTGTGTAAAAGCACTAAGTGTTGAAAATAAGTAAAATGTAAAAGAATAATTACTGTTTTACTTCACTTTTTTTATCTGTTTATAATTTGTTATTTGTCTGTATTTCATTAACTTGATTAAACCTAACAGGTTTCTGAAACCTGTTAGGTTTCCTCGTAATAATCATCCACCTGTGTGTCAAATTACTTTGTCATGAATGTTTCATCTGTATTGTTCATTTCATCTTCTTCCTGATAATTCATGTAATATTTGTCGTCTTCATCTTCGTTTTCGTCTTCATTCCATTGGTATTCTGTTTTTTGAGGTCCTTGTTTTTTGTAGTAAATGGCATAAACTACACCTGATATTAGTCCCATTAAATGCGATTCCCATGAAATTTCGCGTTGGATATTGTTGGGAAATATTCCCCAGATTAATCCGCCATACAGAAAAATGATAAACATCGACAATGCCATTAATCTGTTGTTTTTGCGGATGATGCCACTAATAAAGATAAATGAAAACAAGCCATAAATCAATCCGCTTGCACCTATGTGCCATGCATCGCGGGCAATTATCCATACCCATACATTTGTAGTAAAATAAATCAATAGTAATATTCTGAATCCGATTTCTTTATAAAAATAAAACAGAGCTGTACTAAGCAAAAATAATGGAATTGTATTTGCATAAAGGTGTTTTAAGTCGGCGTGTATTAATGGTGCAAATAATATACCCGGCAATCCTTCGGCTTTTAATGGGTAAATTCCTAAAAATCCGAAGTTTGTATTAAGAATATACTCACCGAGTTTTATAAGCCAAATGCTTATTATTATGGCTGTTGGAACAATCAGACTGTAAATTAATTTCTTTTTTTCGTTGTCCATTTTGAAATTTTATGTGGCAAATCTATAATAAAAATTCGTATGATTGGCAGTCATCGAAAAATATTTTTGTATTAAACATCCGGAAAAATTAATTTTCAATACTTTAACACACTTTAACAAAAAAACGGTGGGCATTTTACCGAAAATAGTGGCTTTGATATGTTATTATTCCTAATTTTGAAGACTTAAATTTTAATACTATGCTTAATAAGAGAAATTTACTGATTTATTTGATTTTTGCTTGTGTTTTTCTTGCTTTTACTTCTTTAAAGGCTCAGGATTCCGATCCTAAGAAAACAGATCAGAAAATCAATTATGCACTGCAATTATTCAGGTTTGCTTATGTTGATAAAGTAGATGAACCCAAGCTGGTTCAGGATGCTATTGTTCAAATGTTGAAAGATTTAGATCCGCATTCTGTTTATATTTCTAAGGAAGAACTTGATAAGATGAACGAGCCTTTGGTTGGCAATTTTGATGGTATTGGTGTTCAGTTTCAGATTTTGAAAGATACGATTTATGTGGTTGACGTTGTTACAGGTGGCCCTTCCGAAAAAGTGGGAATTATGGCTGGCGATAAAATTGTGGCAATTGATGATAAAGCCGCTACTGGTGATTCTATAAGTACTAATTTTGTTTTTGGTAAGCTAAGAGGTAAAAAAGGAACTGTAGTGAAAGTTTCGATTTTGAGAAAAAACAAAAATAAAGTTCTTGATTTTAGTATTACACGCGACAAAATTCCTTTGACCAGCATTGATGCTATTTTTATGGCAACACCTGAAGTTGGTTATATCCGTCTCGATCGTTTTTCGAGAACTTCTATGGATGAGTTTCGTAAGGCATTAGCCGATCTGAAGTTGCAGGGAATGAAAGATTTGATTTTCGATCTCAGAGGAAATTCGGGTGGTTATATGGATATTGCTATTGATTTGGCTGATGAATTTCTGAATGCCGACAAATTGATTGTTTATACCGAAGGTACTTCAAGCCCTAAACAAGAATATAAATCGACTGCGAAAGGTGGTTTCGAAAAGGGTAAACTGGTGGTAATGATAGATGAAGGTTCGGCTTCGGCAAGCGAAATTGTATCGGGTGCAATTCAGGACTGGGACAGAGGTTTGGTGGTTGGTCGCCGTTCTTTTGGCAAGGGCTTGGTTCAGCGTCCTTTTGATTTGCCCGATGGTTCGGTTATCAGACTTACTACTGCCCGTTATCATACTCCTTCGGGACGTTGTATTCAGAAATCGTACAGCGATGGTTTGGATGATTATTACAGCGATTATATGAAGCGTTATACCAGCGGCGAATTATTGAGTGCCGATAAAATAAAATTTCCTGATTCGCTTAAATATCAAACCAATAATAAAAGAACTGTTTATGGTGGTGGTGGAATTACTCCCGATATTTTTATTCCGATTGATACATCGCGTATAAATGATTATTTTATTGATATACGCCGCAAAAATGTTTTAAACGATTTTACGATGGATTTTATTGATAAAAACAGAGAAGAATTATTGAAAAAATATCCTGATTTTAAGAAATTTCAATCTGATTTTGTGATGGATAAAAACTTTATGGCTCAGTTTGAAAAAGCTGCTGAAAAAGCCGGAGTTAAAAAGAATTCGATTAATCAGGAAAAAATAAATCTGATGCTTAATCAGTATATGCAAAAAGTGAAATCGGATACCACTTTAACAGCAAAGTATAATAATTATACCGATTTGGCTGCATACCTTTCTGCTGATTTCGAAAACTTTAAAAAAGAAATAAGCAATTATGCAAAAACCGAAGATGCTACCAATGTAAAAGCTTCTGATAATTCTGATAAATTTATGATTTATCAGTTAAAGGCAATGATTGCCCGCAATTTATATGATGTAAATTCATATTATCAGGTAATTAAAGATGTGGACGATGCTTTTTTAAAAGCAGTAGAAATGATTCAGAACGATAAGTTATTTGATAAACTGAAAGGGAAGTAATTTACTTAAAGTTTTTTCTAAAAGCACGTAAATGAAATTATCTGATTTTGTTTACGTGTTTTTTTTATGAGGATTTGTATTAAATAAAAAAGCTGCTCCGAAATCGAAGCAGCTTAAAACAATCACAATAAAATGATTTTTATTGTACGTAGTTATATCCTTTAATTTCAGCAGCTGTGAAAGTAGGTGTAATGTTATTTGTAGTCATAAAATCGAATGCCATTCCGTTGGTGCCATATAATATTGATTTTGCATCATAGCCTAATAAGCGTAAATATGCTGCTAAATAAGCACTGGTTTGACCTGTATAGCAATAAACTGCAATTGGTTTATTGGTTGGTAATGTTTTTAAATCAGCAGCTATTTTCATTGAAGCTTTAGGAGTGTATTGAATAGCTCCTGGTATATGTCCTAAATTGTATTGTGCTTCTGGCCAATAGTTAACAACGTAATAATTGTTCAAAGCTCCGAAAACGGTGGCATTGGTTACTGTTGCAGGTCCAAAGCCTTCTGTTAATAATGCATTTACACGTGCTTCAAGAATTTCCTGTCCGGTGGTTTTTCCTGTATTTAAAGTCGGTAAACTTCCGGCTGCTGCTTTAGGTGAAGCTGTTGTAGTAAATTGTGTAGCGTAAGTATTTGAAACTGAATTATTCCATTTTGCTGCAAATTTGGTATTCCATGAACACATTCCCCATTTCATTGAGAAAACTTTATCATAACCCATCAAACGAAGTAATAATGCTCCGAAACCTGCTGTTTGTCCGGTATAACAAACGATAGCTACTTTTGAATAGTTAGCCAGATTTACTCCTTTGATGTGTGTTAATAAATTTGCCAAAGGCACCTGAACTGCATTCTGAATATGTCCTAAAGTATCATAATCGCCTTTGTTTCTGATGTCGATAATATAAATCTGATTGGTTTGATTTAAAGTATAAACATCTGTTGCTGTGATTACTGATGGCATATCGGTATTTACATAATCTTTTCCCAATGGCGAATTGGTAGATTCAAGATAAGTAGCCAATAATTCTGATTCGTTTACAGGGGTTGGCGTTGGTGTAGTTTCGTCTTTTTTACATCCCGTAAAAACTGCTACAAATAATAAGATGCTTAGCATCCATACATTGATTTTTTTCATCGTTTTTTTAATTTTTAAATTTATGATTAATTGAATTTATTTTTTTGAATTTGTTGATTTTGCAAACCATGATGCTGGTAAATGTCCGTCGCATGTAATACCTGATGTTGCTCCTTGTTCCCATTGCAATAAATCGCTATTGAACAGATATAATTCTTTGTTTACCAATGTTCCGCTTTCGTTGCGGATATGACATTTGGAAGAACAGCTGCCTGTGCCTACTGTAGTGCGATTGGTAAATTTCAGGATATTGTGAGGTGATGTATAATTGTAAGTAGGTAATGCATTAAAGTTTGTATAATCTGGTTGCTGATATACTGCCCAGTTGTCGGGTGCTGCCAATGTGCGGCGTACCAAAGTAAAATCGAAACCTGGTTTTAAACCCGGTAAAGGATTACGGGCAATTTTAAATCCCATATAGGATGGAACTCTGGCACCTTGTCCGTGTATGTGACAACTTCCGCAATTATTGTAATTCTGCGAATGACATACCTGACAATTGAAATCATCGTAATGTTGTGAATGATATTGATTTGTTGATTCCTGATTAGGATGACAGGTTTTGCATTTTGGCAATTTTGAATAAGCATAGCGTTGTTCCACAGGAACTCCATCGCCATGTAATTCTGCACCATCATGACAATCAACACATTTGTAACCCATTTTGGTAAGATGAACATCGGGTTGTGTACCGGCTGCTACTCCCAGATAAGCATGTCCGCCACGCGATACATGGCATGTAACGCATACATTAATCATATCGGGTGTTTTCTTAAACATATGTCCCTGAGCCAATCCGCCGCCTCCAATTAGTGGTCTGACTACGTGACAGTTGCCGCAGGTGCCGTGACATGTTTTACAGTTTTTGTTATATCCTTCAATTTTGTGTTCAGGTAATTGGCTGAAATCCTGACTTGAAGAAAATCCACTGCGGATAGCAACTTTTCTTTTTTGTCCGGTTCCGTTATGTATGCTGGTTTTAAACTTGTTTACAATTGTTTGGTGGCAACTGCCGCATTTGTCTTCATAAATAGTACTTGGTTGTGCTACAAAACTTCCTGAATGGGCAAGTTTTTTATCAGAAGTTTTATCTACACCATTATGACAACCCACGCATCCTACACTATAATGTGCAGTTTTCTTATAATCAGCAAAACCGCTTCCACCCATATAAACTCTGTCGTATGGTTCGTAATGTGGTGCTTCTCCGCCGCAACCTCCTGCAGGTGCTCCTGTATCGGGTGTATAGACTGCCTGTAAATGGGCATAATTGGTATGACAACCCTCACATGATGCCACTTTGGCGTTCGGATCCGGTAAGGGATCAGGGTCGTATTCGTAACATGATGTGATAGATAAACTTAATATGGTTAACATTAAGATTAATCCTTTGTTTAGTCTGTTTTTGCTCATACCCTTTAAATACTTTTTCATTACTAAAATTATTTTTTTTTACTTTACAAAAGTATATTTTAATATGATTAAATATCAAAATGTTAAGACTGTTTAGAACGTGTTAAATATTGATGTATTCTTATAAAAAAACTGATATAGGTCAGTTTTGTATCTGATTTTATTGTATTATTGCATAAATATTTTTATTGACATACTATGCCAAATAAAGAAAAATTTACCGGTTGTACCATTAGTTCTCCTCATTGTCAGTGTTTTGATATGCTTACAGTAGAAGAGCAGGAATTAATAGATTCTAAATCTGTAAACGTTGTTTTTAATGCCGGAGAAACCCTATGCAAACAGGGTTCGCTTTCATCTCATATAATGTATATTAAAAAAGGGCTGGTTAAAGTTTTTATTGAGAACAACCAAAGTACCCTTGTACTGAAAATGGTTACCGATGGTAATCTGCTCGGGCTTTCATCTTTAAAAGAAGGTTCTAATGTTTTTCCTTATTCGGCAATGGCTTATATAGAAACGCATGTAAAACAGATTGATATAAATATTTTTAAACAGATTATCAACAAAAATACTGCTTTTGCCAAAGGTATTATCGAAATGTTGGTTTCGAACAGCGAAACCATACATGGCAGATTTTTTTGCCTGATGCACAAACAATCTTATGGTCGTTTGGCTGATATTTTACTGTGTATGTCGAACCGGATTTTTAAATCGAATGAATTTAATATTCCGATTTCGCGTAAAGATCTGGCTGAACTTACCGGAATGAACTCTGAAACGGTTATTAGGATACTGAAAAAATTTCAGGAAGACGGATTAATAAGTATTGAAGGCAAAACTTTTCAGATTCTTGATTTTGAAAGACTTGTTAAAATAAGTGAAGCAGGATGATGGAGAATAACTGAGTAATAGAATAACTGAGTAACTGAGTAATTGAGTAATTGAATTACAGAGTAATAGAATAATTGAGTAATTGAATAAATAATTTAAGAACAACGATTAACGATTGCAGATTTTAGAATTGCTTTATTACACAGTGTTTCACAGAGGAAACTCAGAGTATTATTGCGAAATTATTCTTCAACTCCATGGGTACATAGTTCCCGAGGGTTTTTTTAATGTAAATTATTTTAATGAACGGATTTTTTAGAACGCAGATCCATATATCGGTCCTCTCGGGACATGGATCACCAGTGCTTTTTGAGCTTGCCGAAATACTCTCCCTGCATAGCTAATTAATGGCAGGGCAGTTTACTCGATTTTAGGCTGGTTTATTTTTCCAAAAGTATCTTAAGGTTTTCAAGACTTTGGATTATATCTTTTCCCAGCATTTTCTGAAATATTCCTTTAAATAAACTCATTGGAAATTTTGTTGGGCTAAGAAAAGTCCATGTAACTTTTGTTTGTGTAGCCGACAATGATTGAACAGCAAATTTTGATCTGCCCTTATTCTTCATCGGTCTTTCAAATATTAAATCATATTCAATTAGCTCACCTTCAATAAGTGTAATAATTTTTTGACTGCCTGCACCAACGCTATTGTTTTTACTATTCCATGTGTAAATAAAACCCACAGTTCCATCAGTTCCTGTAGAAGTTGTTTCCTTATTTGGGTCCTTCATGTTCCATTCACTAAAATTTTCCTGATTTTTTGTAATTTTAAGTAAATTAAATACTTCCAGACTTGGTTTGTCTATAATAATAGATTTTTCAACAATCATTTCTTTTGCCATAAATATTTGTATTTAGTAAGTTAATTTAAAATTTGCCGCCAACTTTTTTATACTTGCAATCCTATAGCTATTTATTATTTGCAAATTAAAAAAATAATATAACCTCAATTTAAAGGTTTATAAAATAAATTTAAACCTAAAAATGAAACCAACCTATCATTGGTCAGGAAAAATATATTCATATGTCCAATGCTGTAAGTGGTGGTTATTGAGCGTAGTCGAATTACTATCCCTGCCAGCGAATTACTGGCAGGGCACTTTACTCAATTAGTTGAATGTATTTTCAATTAAATTAGCATTACCAAGGTATTCTCTCACCTTTGTGTACTAATTGACCATGAGGAAATTGTTCTCTTGCAATTGTTACAAGACTAACTACTGTACTTGCACCTTCTTCAACTTCCATAGGGGCAGCATCTGTACCTAAGTCAGTCTTTACCCAGCCAGGATGGGCTGCTGCAACTGCAATTCCTTTTACTTCTAATGTTTTTGATTGAATTTGTGTAAGCATATTAAGGCCTGCCTTAGATGTCGCATATCCCACGGTCATGAAACCCGAAATATACTGCCACATTTTCTCTGCTGCATCAATAGAACCTAATTGCGACGATTGGTTAATCACCCTTGCATCGTCACTCAATGAAAGTAAGGGCACTAATGCTTCTGTGATTGCATAGGGAGCGATAAGGTTGGTTTCGAGTGTACGACGAACCTTATCCGGGTTTGTTGGTTGTCCGTCCCATTCAATCGCAATTCCTGCATTATTTACTAAAATGTCCAGTTTACCAAATTTCTCTTCGAGATATTTCGCAAGATTGGCAATATCGGAAGCACTGGTAACTTCAAGTGCCACCATATATGCATCACAACCTGCTGCAACAAGTTCTTCAACCGCTTTTGCGCCTTCATTTTGGTTACGAGTTGTGAGCACAACTGTAAATCCGAGTAAACCTAATTGACGTGCTATTTCTTTGCCAATTCCTTTGTTTGCCCCTGTAATCAGGGCTACTTTTCCATTTTTATTTTCCATATGTTTTTATTTTTAAAACTGTCCGTTAAATTTCGGGTCAAAGTCCACCATCCATTCAATACCATATTTGTCTCTAAACATACCAAAATATGAACCCCAGGGACTTTCAGAAATAGGCATTTCAATTTCTCCGCCTACTGAAAGTCCATTGAATAATTTGTCAGCTTCTTCTTTGCTTACTGCACTAATTACTATTTTGCTTCTGTTCTCATTTTCGTTTGTCCGTCCTAATATTTCTGGTACATCATTGGCCATTAAAACACTTTTGCCAATGGGTAAAGCAATGTGCATTATTTTATTTGCTTCTTTTTCTGTCACCTGAAATCCGGTACTTGCTAAATCTTTAAAACGTATTATTTTTGCGAACTCTCCGCCAAATACTGATTTGTAAAAATTGAATGCTTCTTCGGCATTTCCGTTGAAGTTAATGTGTGGATTAATTTCTGCCATATTTTTTAAATTATTTTAGTCGTTCTAATTTCCCTTTTCGCTTTACGATGTTTTTATAATCCCATTGGATTTGCTCCGATTTTTCAAGCCATCTTATGATGTCATCGGTATTAATTTCTTCCTCCGATTGGTAAAAAACAGAAGCATCTTTAAATTTTGTACCCCGAATATGTAAACTGTTTTCTTCAAAATCTGCTCCGCTCCAGAACATTAATCTGATTCCCTTTTTTTGTTTAGAGTAGCCAACAATCGGGTTGCCATCTATAAACCAAACAGGGTGTGCATGCCAAATTTTATTTTCTGAATTCTTCAGATGTGCATCAATAATAGTAGCCAATTTGTTACAAAGATTAACTTTATCTAAAGACTGATTATATTCTTGAACGTCTTTATTCATCTGTAACATTTATGATTGTTGTGGAAACTTGGTAATATCCATAAAAAAAAGTTCCCAGGTATGTCCATCAAAATCTTCAATTGTTCGCTGCTGCATAAAACCATAATCCTTCATCTCGCTTGGCTCTATACCACCGGCATTCAGGCCTTTGGTCATAACTTGATTTACTTCTTCCAAACTGTCGAAAGATAATGAAAAAAGTCCTGCTATTTTCGATTTGGTGTCAGCGATTGGTTTAGTTGCAAAACTTGCAAATTTTTCGTGGTTTAGTATCATTACAAAAATGCTATCACTCCAAACCATACACTTTCCCGAATCGTCTGAAAATTGAGGATTGTTTGTAAACCCTAATGCAGTATAAAAGTCCATGGATTTCTGTAAGTCTTTTACAGCTATATTGATAAATATTTGCTTTGCCATATTTCTATTTTTTTTATCATACAACAAATCGGATATGTATTTTGTTGCAATAAATTTGTGAACTCAGAGGCATCTATTTAAAATGATCACAAACAAATAAATATCTGCAATTGCATATATTCCAATTTTATAAAAAGCATTCGATATTCATACTGTGAATATGTATTTTTCTTTTTAGAAATCACCTATTCCCCAGACTAATGCAAAATTTAAATATGTTATATTCCCTGAATAATTATTTTTATGCTTTGTAATTATATTATAACCACTTTCAATTTTTAAACTAATATATGAATTTAATGATGTTCCATAATAATTAGAATGATTAAAGCCAAATAATTTAATTTCTGAGTGAACCCCAAATCCATAACAAAATGAAGTTGCCACTTCATATTCATCTTTGTCAATATCTTTATACAGGGTACTTTCTATTGTAAGTCCTGATATGCTTAAATAAGGAGTAAAATGTAGCCTTTTATTTCTAATTAAAAAATATCCTCCTTTTAATCCTCCATTAAAATAGCTAAATCTATCATCTGTATTAAAAGTAATGCTATCTGAATTTACTTTTGCCTGGAATGAATTTTTTAAAAATAGTCCACCCCCTTCAAAATACAATGATGTAAAAATCTTTTCAATATTAAAATCCAATGACATATTAAACATTGCACCCGAATTAAAATTCGATTTTAATTTACCTGAAGAAAGTATCATTCCTGAACCCATTGAAACTGACATTGACCCTTTTGTTTGTTTATTAGGTAAATAGTTCTTTATAAATTTTTCATATTTAGAATTCCTATATAAATCCAAATAATTGCTTAACTTTTTATTATATACATTGTCAATATTTCCAACCTTTAAAAGATACAAATATAGTTCAATAATACTTTTGTTTTCATTACTTAATTCGCTGTTTTTTAATTGTAACATTAAAGTTTCTGATTTTTTTACAATATCATCATATAAGACAGACCAAATTGGATACAGATTCGGATACGTATGATACTTAATTTCAGATTCATAATTTGTGAATAATAATAAAATTGTATTCCAATCTCTGATTAATACATTAATATACAACTTCTCATTATATGTAAAAGCTTTATAATTTGAGTTTAATGTTTTGTTATTTAAAAAAATATATATTTCTTTGGCTTTAATATAATTTTCGTTATTTAACTGTTGAACAAGTAGCTTTCTTCCATTATTAACTATTAATTCTGTACTATCTACATATGCTCTGATCTCATTTTCTATTTGTGCAATTGTAATATTTATACTGACAAATAAAAATAAACTTAATGATAAAATTTTTCTCATAAATTATATATTTTGTTATAGATGTGAATATTGCGAAAAAACTTGCTTAAAAATAATACCCAACAATTGTATTTTCCCAATTTTAAAATCATTTGTTATTCTTACTGCAAATTTACATTTTTCTTTTTATCCTGCTCTTTTTTACATTGCTATTTACTGGAATTGATTTTTTTGTCCGGTAAATAAATTGAAAAGGTAAATAATTAATGGAAAGACCAGAATTACTAGCCATATTCCTGTATTTCTGGGTAATATTTGCATGGAATAATTAAACCAAAATATTGTTGTAGTAAAAATAATACAAAATAAAGAATGTAGGAAATTTACCTGTTTTTCGGAATAACGGTTAATATGGTCTTCTTTATTCTCTTTCAGTTCTTCAAAGTAATTACCGCTTTTTGAAGGCAAAAACCTTACCAATAGCATATAATTACGCATAATGTAAACTGACGAAATTCCCAATAAGAAATACTGAATTCCAATATACATGACATCCGTTAAGTCTTCCAAACTTTCGATATCAGAATTACTAAAAAGATATATAATGTTATCGATTGCAAGTGTAAACATAATAATGGTAGTCCATATACTTAGTATCAACCTGTTTGTTTCAGAAAGTTTAATATTTGTCAATGAATTAATTATTGAAAAGAGAGAAAGCAGCATTCCGGTAATAATCAAAGTAATTGTAAACCAGCTATGCGAATTTATAAATCCGTAATCAATTATCCAATAAATAAATGAAATTGAAAAGACTAAGGTTATTCCTTCTGTTATCTTAAATGTAACTCTGTCTAAATGTGCCCCTCCAAAAAACAATGAATAAATGAAAATAAAAAAATAGGGCCAAAATTCTATATGGTCATCAAAGTTATATATACCTTCATTTTTTCCTGGCAAAAAAGTAACTAAACTAAACAGATAAGTAATTGTAAAAATTCCCACTACTGTTTTCCAGTTATCTGAAATTCTGAAACTTTCAAAAAGAAGACCTGCTAATAAAGCAAGCAGGTTGATTGAAAATAAATTTCTATCACTCATTGTTGCTCTGTAAGCAATACTAATTGTAAGTAAAACTGCTATAAAAGCAACAATCAATAATAATGGTTTCAGATTAATTCCGTAATTTTTTCTTTTTTCCTTTTTTTTAGTTTGCATTGTCAGATTCTTTGTTTTTTAATTACCAATAGATGCAGTAACTTGCTATGAATCAAGGATGCTAAATTCCCCCCGCATGCCGGTAAGCAAGTCTTCTTTCAGTTTGCTACTTTGTTTATTAATGTTTTAATTTCATTTTAATGTAAAATCCTGTTTTAGAATTATGATGTAATTTTTTATGCTTAATATTTAAATAATTATCAGACCTATAAGTAAAAGGTACCAGAGTATGAGCATAACAGTTGCAATTTTATAAAACCTTGTCCAGTAGTTTGGTTTTATATTATTATCCTCTTTTACTAAGGTTGATAGTTTGACTTTAAATTCTTCAAATTTCTTTTGGTCAAATTCTTGAATAAAGATTGTGTCGCCCGTCTTTTTGTTTAAAACCAATTCTTCAAATGTCCGCAAATTATTACTTGTCATATGGCTCTTAAAACTTTCAAATTTGTCAACTGAAGTTTTTATTTTTAGTAGTCCGAACAAATAATTTTCAGAAATTTCATGATTGTTAAGTAGAAATGTTTTTATTGAAAATAGTCCAAATCCAAGTGATAAAAATGTCAATGTTGAGTAAACGATAGTCATTACTAATAGAAGATAAGTCTGTTCCATAAAAAGACCTTTAATAATAACAGAAAGAAAAAATAGACCAAATATACCAATGATTCCTACAAATAATTTGAGTAATGTAGGAAATATCTTTAATCTTGTTTTCACTTTGTCCATAAAATGTGCTATAAATTGTAAATATATCTATAAACTTCTGACAGCTGTTTGTTTTGGCCGCCTTTTAAAGCCGGATTTATTCTGGCTAAGTCTTTTTTTGTTATTTCAAAAACAGGGCAAATTTAAATAAAATATAATTTCAATATTATGGTTTAACAAAATAATTTATAGGCTGGTACTGCTGATGATGATTTCTTCGGTAAGCTTGCTTTACTTATTCATGGAGCTTTGGGTTTTCTTGCGGGTAGCAGAAATTGCTGATAGGGTAGGTGATACTTAATCAGCATTTTATATTATTTTCCGCTATTGTTTGTGGTATTGTATATCCTGCAACAAAAAGTTACGAATGGTTTTTAGATACAATTCCGGTTGCTCCACCGAAATAGAATGTCCTGCATCGGGAATAATTTTTAATTGATAATTTGGGAAAAGTTCTAAATATTCAGTCACAAATCCCCATGCCTGATTGTCGCACTGTCCTTTCATAATCAGAACAGGAATTTTAGAGCCTTTAAGTTTGGGTCTTGGGTCTTTGATTTCGCTGAAGCTCTTTACAGTCATTAGCTGAACGTAAAAACCTCCACCACCTTCCGCTTTCAATGCTTTGGATGTATCGCATACAGTTGCTTTGTTCAATTCATTGTTAAGATAAGTTTGATAGTTATCCGCCTCTCTATCAGATGCAAGTTTTATACCAAAGGATTTTGCTAAAAAGCTGACTACTTTCATTCTGATATTTTTTGATTTCTCATTTGCCTCTTTGTTTGAAAAAGGTGGTTTCCTCAAGTTTAAACTGTCAGGTGGATTGGTGTTTATCAATTCCTGTCGCATTGGTTGAATAGCTGCTGCTCCGGTGAAAATAAGCTTTTGAACTTTTTCCGCATTGTCAGCTATAAATAAAGTTGCAAGAATACTACCCCATGATTGTCCGATTAGAATTACGTTCTCTGTGCCAATCTTCTTGATTATTTCTTCCAAATCTTTTTTGTGCCGGTCAGCAGTATAGTCGTTGATGTTTGTCAATCTGTCAGATAGCCCGCTACCAATCTGGTCATATAAATAAATATCGTATCCATCTTCAGCAAGCGGTGCTAATATTTTAATATTTCTATCAGAGATAAAACCTCCGGGTCCTCCTTGCAAAAAGATTATTGGTTGTGGTTTCTTTGTGCCTTTGGCAGGTATTAATGTGTAAGCAATCTTTGAACCTGTGGGTAAATTCCAATATTGTGTGCCTTCACGTTTTTGTGGCTGAGGTACATCATAAACTTTTGGAATGAATGTAATAAATAAGAATACCGCTACACACAACAGCAAAGCATATTTAATAAATGTGAAAACTTTCTTTTTCATTATAGTTAATTTTCTTCAATTACTTTCAGCTTAGCTGTTTCCCTAAGCTTTTCCACCAACAAACAAATCTCTACAATTGAATTTATTCTCACCTTATAATATGCTATTGATATTTAAGTGCAAATATACATTTTTCTTTTTTATCCGGATCTCCGTGCATAGCTAATTAAGGCAGGGGAAGATGCTCGATTAGCGGTTCGTGCTTTATTTTGTCTCCATTTCACACTTAAATATAATCCCTAACTCAATAATCAATTGAAAATCATTAATCCATGATACATTCATCTTTTCACATACATTAGGAATTTTTATTTTTGTAGTATTTATGGCTGTTACTTTTTCTTCTTTTGTTACTACTGTTGCGTTCTCTCTTAATGCGTGCGCAATCACCCATGGGTCAGCCAACGACCTTGCCTTTGTATTATCAACTAAATACTTGTGGTTTGGATCAGCAGAATAAATGTCTTTTAAGCATTTTGTTACTTGCTCGTCAATCTTTCTAATCGGAATTTTACTAGACTTCAACCATTTTGATAAATCATCATCCGTTCGAACAATTTCATCATAAACCATCTCAGGCATGAAGATGATATTATTAGCGCCCAACTCATTTAGCTTATCCCAATAACTTGGGCATATTTTTGGTGAGTAGTATTTTTGCCATGCTTGAATAAGCACATTAGCATCTAAGCAAAATTTTTTATCAATCATACTCATCTGTACATTTGTGCTTCAAGTTTGGGGAACTTATTTACCTGAACATTTAATAAGTTACTTGCCATAGATGGTTCAATTACCCCTCCACGAAAAGCATCTAATACAGTTTGTGTAAATAATCGACTATTTCTGTTTAGTTGCAGTAAAAAATAATTTGGGCCGCCTGATTTTTCTTTCTCTTTCTGCTTTATTTTTTTTGCTTCTTCTCTTTTTAAGAATTCGTTATATTCAATGTCGGCTAAATGCTTCAATTTTTTATATGTACTTAATGAAATAATGTTAAGGTTTAATGCTCTAACCAATAATGCAAAAGAGCTAACCCCAATTATTTTAGCATTTTTAAAAACTTCTTTTGCATTATCAAAAGCCTTACTATCAAGACTGTCAATATATTGCTTAGGCATTAATGCGTTTGCAGCAACTTCATTGCAGAATAATTCAATTGGATTATAATCACCAGTATTTTTTATTGATGGTTCTACGTCATTTGATATTCCCGTCTCGGCAATCCAAAGGTGAGCAAGTTCGTGAACTAAAGTAAATAATTGAGGAGCATTCCAATCGTCAGAATTAATAAATATGAAAGGAGCAAAGTCGTCTGCAATTGCAAAGCCTTGAATTTCATTTGAGTCCAACTTTAGCCTTGAATGGATAAAACTAGTTCTTGAAATAAAAATCCCACTAGATTCAGCTTTATCAATCCATTCAATGATTGGATTATTAAATTTATAACTTAATGGGTTGATATTTAGTGTTGCGAGAATATCATTAGCAACAAGTACCGGATTATCTTTAATAGTGAATTTGCCAATAAATGGAACTCTTTTTTCATTATTATCTTCGTTTACTTCGCTAATCCAAGCTTGTTTTTGTTGTATTTCCCGAATTATGAAAATTGAAGATGTACTTAATTCTTTTGAGCCTTTTTTCCTGAAATCTTGAAGGGGTTGAAAATCAGTTGGCACATCTGGCAGAAAAAATAATGCAAATGGTCTTCTATACGCTTTCGCTAAAGTCTGTGCTTGTCTAATAGTCGGATAATCGTCTCCTGTTTCCCAATTCTTGAGCTTATCAATAGAAACGGCAACTTTAGATGCAGCAATTTCTTCAGTCATCTTAGCTGATTCTCTTGCCCATTTAAAGACTTTTGCCGTTATGAATGCTTTCTCTGCCATATGTTGCAAAAATACAAATTTTTTATATTAAATCAATATGCTATATTGAAATACTGGTTTTTTTCTCAGCATGACCACTAACAAATAAATACCAAAAAATTGCATCTATTCTCACTTTATAATATGCTATTGATATTTAAGTGCAAATATACATTTTTCTTTTTATCCGGCTTTCCATGCATTGCTGATTAAGGCAGGGGGAATATTCTCTATTGTAGCACGTTTTTTATTTATTTAAATTACCAATAACTGTTTTTGCCATTTCATAGTTTTCATCAATCGGTGCATTTCTCACAAATCTATAACAATCCTCTGGTTTGGTTGCAAATTCTTTTGAATCAGTCAGCAATTTATCCACTTTTTCTCGCCACAGTTCAAAGGCTCCAACTTTTTTGTCGATATATACATCCTTTGTGTATGAATCAACGAGTGATGTTCTTATCTCAATTGCTCTTGCTTCTATCGATTTAAACATTAATGAAATAATTCCATATCCGCCAATAGAATCTTGTAAATGCTGTAATTGTTGTCTTGCTAATCTTGCAGAAAACTCGAAAATGTCAAATATGATCTTCTGTTTTGCTATTCCCGTTGAATCAAGTTTTAAAATGAATGATGTTGATTTTTCAAATGCCGGGGCGAAATAAACTTTTTCAATTAATTTACCACGTTTACTTTTCTTTTTGGGAATATCGAGAACTGCAAAAACGCCTGTAGATGCCTGAACACATAATTCTAATTCTTCACAATATTTTACAAATTTTGGATTTTGAGTTCCATTTCCTTGAAAATCTTTCTCAGTTAAGACTCTTTCCGGTTGCCAAAAAATATGTTTTTCTGATTCTGTTAATATTTGTTCGGTTTGCCCAATTGATATATTTATATTACCTGTTAAAAATAAAACTATTCCCATTAATATTATCTTTTTCATCTGTTTGTTATCAATGTTACTACTGTTATATTGAAAATGTGCTACAACATTATATATCTGACAAAAACCTCCTTTACTTCCGCATGTTGCTTGTATAGTTCTGATAAATGTCATTTTTATTTTTACTACAAATATACCTCTTTTTTTAATATGCTGCTCCCTGCATAGCTAATTAAGGCAGGGGAGTGTACTTGATTATAGGTTGGTTGCTTAAACCAAATGATATCATTATTGATAAAAGTCTCTTTTTCGATTTTCGCCCCAACCGTGAAATTCGCTGAAACTTGATTTCTTGAAAGGTCTTATGTCAGGAAGTGGAACATTTAGTTTAATCATCGTTTTAATAATCGAATTTAAAGGTTCTAAAGTACTTGGGGAATTATTATTTGTCCCTCCGTATAAGTTGGCTGTACCAATTGTTATTACTTCCTCAATTGTTGATACAATGTCTTTGGGTAATTTATTATAAAGTTCTTTTAATTTCGAGTTGACTTCATCGTCCAAGACACAAACAGGGTCAATGTTATTTATATTTTCTTCCCATTCACTTAAATCTTCTGTCGATGTAAATTCCCATATTTTCGGAAACACAATTGTTTGCAATAGTGGATGGTCAGAGTTTAAAGTAATAACTAATTTTTCGAGGCAAGTCATTCCAAATGCAAGTCTTCCACGAATTGATATCTGTTTAAATTCTGTTGTTATTTTTTCCATTATCGTTTTCAACTAATCTATAACATCATAAAACTCTGACAAAAACCTCCTTTACTTCCGCATGTTGCTTGTATAGTTCTGATAAATGTCATTTTTATTTTTCCTACAAAAATACATCTTTTTTTAATTGGCTGCTACCTGCATAGCTAATTACTGGCAGGGGAGGATGGTCGATTATGTGGCGTTTTTATTTTTCTTTATGCATCTCCATTTACACTAAAGTCATAATAGTTTCTAGTTTTCAAATTAATCTTCAAATTAAAGAAGCAATTTCCACCATCTTTAACTTGGATTTGCTGAACTTTCCATTTGCCACTCCATGTGCCACAAAAGCAATTAATCCATACTTCCTTTTCTCCTTTTCTATTAATCACTGCAATGTATTGTCGTTTATACCTTTTTAAGTCAATTACAAAATAATTCCGATCAAGTTTATATTCAGGGTGCTTAGAATTAATCTCGATAAATTGTTTTTCTTGCTCAGGGTTATATTCGGCAATACACTTAGTCAAAATCGTTTCAATATCTTCAATGTCTTTGGAGGTAAGTTCAGTTTGATTACAGTCTTCAAAAAGCCATTTGTCTGTTTTATCGTATGGCAAAATCGCTATTTTAGATGTATCAACTTTTAATAATCCGGATTTTGTTTGTTTACTGTTATTTTCATTTTTTGTCTGTCCACAACTTGTCAAACAGAATGTCAGCAATATTATCATCAAATATCTTATCATAAGTGTCAATTTTTTAAAATGCCACATAACATTATTATAACCTTACCAAAGATATTACAAGCCTGTTAAATATGGAAGCTAGTACCAATTGGTATTCTTTTTTCTGCAAATTTACATTATAATTTAAAAAACCAATGCCTCCTGCAAAAAAAATGCGGAGGCATGGTTTGTTTGTTTTTTATACCGCTGTATCTATCTCATCGGCTTCTTCGTCGGTTATGATTTCTTCCTTTGGGATTAGTGCATGGTATTTTTTGCGGAGTTCTTCCATCTGATTGAACAGATTGGTTAAATCTGTATTGGGCAAAAACTCTAATGCCAATTCTATTAAACTGCAAAAT
>JAHEYQ010000026.1 GCA_023251515.1 Bacteroidales bacterium | reverse complement strand
GGGGTGGGGGTCAGAAAGCGGCGAAGCCGCTTTCTGACCCCCACCCCAACAAAAATACACTTAATGACATGTCATTCAGAGCGAAGCGATGAATCTACATATTTTTGTCGGACACTAGTGTATAAAAATACAAGCCTACTCTACAATAAAATATCTGGTTTAGACCTGACAGGTTTTTAAAACCTGTCAGGTCTGTTTAAAGTAAAAAACAAAGAGGATGATTATTAATATCATCCTCTTTGTTTAATTGTATAAGCTAATTTTGTTTTAAAAATTATAAGTAGCGCTTAATAAGACTCTGAAATTATTGTAAGTAGATGTGTTATTTACTTTTCCGGAAAGGTCGGTAGTGCCATAGGCTGCTGCTGTATATTCAAATTCGCTGCCAAAAACCAATTGGCCGGAAGTATAAGTTATGCGAGGTGCTATGCGATACACAAAATCTATGTTATTGCCTCTTCCATAAAATTTACCTTTTGTTGCAATATTAGTATCATAACCAAGGTTTTTTGAGTAGCCGGCAAACATTCCGAATTTCCAGTGTGGTCCTTTGGTAGTGATGTCTGTCCAAAAGCTTAAAGTTGACGAATTTCCGTATTTAACACTGGCTGTTGTAGTATCTATCGATTCTTCATAATATCCGCCTATCATGGTGTGCTCTGTAAGGTTTTGGCCCCAGCTTCCCTGAAGTTTTATATCTAAAGGATTGAAGCTTAATTTGGCAAAGCCGATTACTGCCATTGAATTTATTTTATTATCGGTTTGAAAAGTATCTTTAATAATATTAAAATTGCGTGGTTGTAATGTTTTGTAATCTATTCCGCCACCTATCATGTGCTGTCCGATAGCATATTGCAACTGGAAATGCAGATTAGGCATTACGGCATTGCGCATATAATCAGATTTAGCACTTCCGGGACCTTCGCTTGCGTAATCTCTTTGTGATGCTGCTACAGCAATGGCTTTCAGGTTTCCGAAATTATGAGAAAAACGCATTTGGATATGACGTGAAAATGAATGAATAGGGGCGCCAACGTTTAATGATAATGTGCCCGGTAGCATTTCAGGAACATCAAAAGGATGCCAATACTGACCAATTAAAAGTTCGCTTTTTTGCCAGTTTAGTTTAATATAAGCATGACGCAAGCGAAATCCGTTATTATCGTTATTGGTTTGTCCGCTAAAATCGCCTTCGAATAAAGCTGAGGTCTTAGCTCCGAAAGCATCGGGTCCCCACACTTTGCCGGTAAGGCGGGTAATCATAGCCAATTGATTTAATGATGGATTTGCATTAATATCTTTTCCGTTTTTGTCTAATTTTTGATTTTCGGGATATAAAACCAGCATGGTTTCTCTGCCACCAACTATCTGACGGCTGTCGTACATCAATTGCGAATTGACAAAACCATTGAATCTGATACCGAATTTTGCACTGTCTTTTTGCCCGAATACCGGCAATACGAAAATAATACTTAGCATACTAAGTATTAAACTGAGTTTGTTTTTTGTCATGATATATAAGTAAATTTCCTGAATTATTATTTTGTTTTTGCTTTTATAGCAGCAAATGAAAGGATAATACCCAAAGCTATACCCAATAACGCAGCAAAAGCCACACGGTATTCGGCCGGAAGCATAAAAGTAATGGTATGTGCCGGTATCCAGAAGAATGGCAGGGTTTTTTTGAATACGAAGTTGTATTGTACATTCCAGTTGATACGTCCCAGAATTTCACCCATTTTTATACTTCTGAACAAACCACTTACTGTACCACCATTGTCAACAATATGAGTATCGGTAATTTTGTGCAATGTCATCATAATGGGAGCATAAATCAGATTCATGGCTGCACTGATGCAGAAAGCTGCAAGTAAACGGGTTCCGCCAATACCCTGTGCAATGGCATCCGAAATGTCTTTGGCTTTCATGGCATCGCCAATACCCGTAATGCTGCACGATTTTTCGAGAAAAGCCGGTACACCGTTTGCAAATACATCGAAAGCAAGCTTAATGGTTATTCCCAAAAATCCCCAAACGATGGCTCTGGGTAAAATACCAAAACCTTTTTCGTTGTAATTGCCTGTTTTTATTCTTAATCCGATAACTTCGCCCATAGTTGCAAGCAGGGCAAATTTTATAAAACTGGTTAATACCCAGTATTGTGGATTGTATATAAATGCTTTTTGCAAATCAAGCATAAATGGAAATGGAATAAAAGGAAGCAATATAATAATTGCAAAAACTATAAAAAGAAAGTCGTTTTTCTTCATCTGAACTTTTTAAATGTGATTTATTAATTGAAACTAATTTCGGAGTGCAAAAATACAATAAATAGGTGTAATTGAAAAATGATAAGATAAGATTCAATAATTTATAAAAACAACAAAGCTATTAATGATAAATACCTTCAAACAGTTGCAGAAATATGCAAAAAAACATGTTTTACACTAGTCCGAATGTATGACTAAGGCAAAAGGAATTCTATATTTCATGCAATAAATACTCCACATCCCACACAAAAATAAATACTTGAGGATGTTGCTTTTTATAAATATTGATGTAAATTTGCAGGATTATTAAAGCAATAAACGCAACAAAGAAAAACAGTGGAAGCACTAATGTTATTCAAAATAATAGTTTAGCTACAATATTATATACAGCATTATATGCAGCTAAATTGGAAATATACGCAATAGTATTGTGTATATCCAATCTGAGTTGCCTTTATATATACGTTCTATACCACTATAAAATCAAACTAAATGGATAATTTATTTTCGTTTTTTTGTAAAGCATCAAAAAATGAATTAGTGAGAAGTATTGCTGGTGACACAATAAGTTTCCTACTTCCTCCCGGAATCCCTATTTCCACAATTTCGTGGGGGGCATTTAAAATATATAAACTAATGAATAAGGATGTTAATTTTGTTGATTGGCAACTTAAAGAATGGAGCTTTATATACCATAAGGAGTTAGATAATGCTCTTAACCTTCAATACAAGGGTACTTTAATGAAGTTGCCACAAGTCATTACGTTAGATAATACACAAAAGCAATATGAGGTAAATAAATTTCATTTTATCCAAGAAAAAGGAAGCTTTGTCGTTGAAAACCAATATCGAGGAATTACTGAAAAAGCTTATTCTCTATTATTGGAATCACTTAATAAAAAGCGTACATTTAATAATGGACTCTGCATTAGACTCAAAAAAATAGAATTTGATGACTTAGATTCAAGTTACATATTAACTACACAAGCAGTGAGATATGAGCAATATTTAAGAAGTAATTTAACTCTTGATGCAAAATTAAATAACTCAAATTCTCTTAGGCAAACAATTCATAATAATGGTACGCTTGAGTCATTAGAACACTCACCATTAGCAAATAATTTTGGTATTAATATATTAGCGTTTACAGCCGATTACGGTTTGATAGTCCAACAAAGAGGAGAAAAAGTTGCTTTTAGACGTGGTGAATATTGCCCGTCTGGTTCTGGAACCTTAGACGATCAGGATTTGCCCGAAAATAATATAAGATATTCAGGAGAACAAATTGTGAGAGGATTATTAAGGGAATTGACGGAGGAAATTGGGATTGATAAAGAATCAATACGTAAATATTTTATTTTAGGTATCACTAGGGAATTAATAAGAGGTGGGCAGCCAGAATTATTCATGGTTGCTTATACTAATCATACTGAAGAAGATGTAGAAAAGGAGTGGAAACAAGCAAAGGATAGGCACGAGTTAGAAAAGTTCAGCGTTTTCAGGTTTGATAAAGGTTTAATGGATAAAAACGTATTTGATGAGGAAGATGTAATAAAATTTGGTTTGGAAGTAGATAGATGTATTGAAAATTATTTTGAAAAAGCGTCATTACCATTTTTAACAGCCATTGCATTATGGAAAAAATACATATTGGAGTTAAAAAGAAAAAAGGCATAGTACAAGCCCCCCACAACCAAATGCACCATTTATCTCGCTTATTCCAGATATTTGCTTATGACAAAAGGAACTCCTTTTACACTAGTCTGAATGTTTGACCAAGGCAAAAGGAACTCCTTTTACACTAGTCTGAATGTTTGACTAAGGCAAAAGGAACTCCTTTTACACTAGTCTGAATGTTTGACTAAGGCAAAAGGAACTCCTTTTATACTAGTCTGAATGTTTGACTAAGGCAAAAGGAACTCCTTTTATACTAGTCCGAATGTTTGACTAAGGCAAAAGGAACTCCTTTTATACTAGTCCGAATGTTTGACTAAGGCAAAAGGAACTCCTTTTATACTAGTCCGAATGTTTGACTAAGGCAAAAGGACATTTTTATAATATAGTCAAACTATTGTATATTAGTATATTAAGATTGTTATTCGCTATTATTTAAAAAATATTTAAAAAAAAATAAAAAAAAACATACACTTTGCATTTTCTGATATTATATTTGCAATTCAAATTGAATACAATTAGTAATTAAAATTAAAGAAAATGAATCATACGATTAATTATGCTGCTTATCCTACCAGCGGAATAAAAGTAGGAAGAGAAGTATATGCCGATTATATCAAACGGCATATCAATCATTTAAAGTCGGCAAACCGCCCGGCATATACAACAATAATCAGCGAAACCGAAGCTCTATATACCGACCTGTTCGGTGTAATTTCGCTTCGCGAACAAACTTACAATCAGCGTATCAATCTTACGCAAAATGTTAAATCTATCCGCAAAGAGTTCAATACTAAAATAGATGAACTCGAAGAAGTGGTTGTTTACAAGTTTCACAAAAATTCGGCAGTTTATAGTGAGTTTTTCTTACACGGAATTACTCCTTATAAAGAAGCCCCTTTGTCTGAAATTTTAGTTAAGATGGAATTAGCCGAAAGTCTGGCTATAAAGTATGAAGCTGAAATAGGATCTGCTTATGCAGTAGGTCTTAAAGAAACCCGCATTAAGTTGGAAACCGAAATAAACGCCCAGCAGATTGCCGCCGGCGAAGTTACCAACGTTATACCAAACTACGATGTCCTGCGCATTGCTATGGACAAGCAATTGCTTAAGAATGTATGTGTTATATTAATAGAAAATCTGGACAACCCATGGGTAGTATCCACCTTTTTCGATGAGTATCTTATTTTTCCGAAAGCCAAAAAGGAAATAGAACAACAAGGCTATATCCTCGATATTCCGGCAGCATCAAAACAGCTGGCCGACATCAGTTTTTCGGTTGACGACAGCCTACTGATAAACAATAACGGTCTTGGCATACTTTACTGCTATGCAGCTGCCACAGCCGATGCCGCCGAGCCAGCCAATATGATAGAAATTCAGCCCGACGACCAGATAGAAATATCGGCACTCAGCCTCGGCGCCCCTGCCAATAAGTTTCTGATCTTCGTAAACAAAGACACTACCCAAGCGGCACAAGCCGAAATAATACTCTTATAAAAATCAAAGCAACAGCCTCCGCAAAAATATTTGTCGGAGGCTGTTGGTTTTTAAAATAATATGTATATTTGCAATAGTAAATAATAAATAAAAATGAGAAAAACCAGACATATCCAATGAGGAATAGGATGGATTATGGAGGTTTTAATATAAATTTTTGATAAGTGTGTCAATTTAAAAATAGGAGCAGCAATAAACTTAAATATTTTAGTTATTAATAATCATAAAATTAAACATGTTAAAAGTAAAAACATATCAATCAGTTTCACCACAAATTTTACAAAGCTATGAAAAATATATTGGTGCAAGCATGTTTTCTCCTCAACTTCTTAAATCACCATTAATTTCATTCAATATATTTGACAATGGTCATATTAAATATAGAAATCACAATGCATTTAATACAATACAACGAACTTCAGTAGATTCTGAGAAACAAGCAAAAGAAATTGTTTCAATATTTATAACTGATTACCGAAAAAATATTAAACAATTCATTGAAAGTAAAAAAGTAGATGAAAATTTCCCTGTATTATTTCACCGATTTTTAAAACCAGCAAGTTTTTCTCAGATCTTTAATAAATTATCTGGTAAACTACAGTATTGGATAGTCAACTATATAGTTGAATTTGACTCTGTTATTGATGAGGATGCAGGTACTATAAGAACCTCACCGCTAAATAATGAAAATGTAAGTTTTTATGTAGGTGGTCAAGGGCAAGTAATCGGTTTAGACTATAACCATCTTCCATTCAATAAAACAATAACAACTGAATTGATGAATGTGTTTGCAACAATCGAATCGCCAAACATTATTTACAAAAGAAATTATCCACTAAATTTAATTGCTCCATACTACGTAAATAAAAATTTTGAATTACTTCCTGCAAGCTCTAAGTCTGTTGAGCCACCTAAAAATCCCTCAACATTTGAACCATATTCATCTTCAAAAATAAAAGCAAACCTCTTTCCAGATATTTCAATTCAACTAATTGATCAAGTAGAGATATTGAAGAAAAACTCAAATACTAATGAAATTTTTGATTCTGTTACACATATTTATTCATTTATTTCATTAGTAGAAGAAATTGAAAATAAATTCACTTTATCAGAGCAAAGCAACACAGCTTACATGATAACTCAATTCAGAAAAGCATTCTATAATTCCGACAATTGGAATACAAGATTAATTCCAGAAACAGATAATGAAAAAGATAAATTAAAGATTTCAGAGGAGGATAAAATCAAATTAAAAGCTAACAGAATTGTTAGAGAACTTGACAGTGCAAAAATTGATATTGGACACGTTTTTGTTGGCATGGATGGATTTAACCATCAGAATAGCTTAACAAACCCTGGTTATGCCTATTGGATAGATATATCGAATAGTTTGGATGCTGCAACATGGCTTGGAGATTTAGGAAGTATAATTGCATATGTAAGAAAAGATATCTATGATGGAACAAAAGATGCTGATAAATACTCTGATGAAGAAGTTTTAGCAATTTGGAAAAATCAAATTGAAAATAATGCATCGGCAACAGATTTGCTCGGAGATATTGATGGGATAGTTATTGGAGCTAACTTACCAATAAATAAACCAAGTGGGAAAAAAGTATCAGAATTATTACGTGATTATTATTTGCAAGAGAATAACACAACAATAAAAGGTAATAGAATGTCTCTTTTTGCTACCGCTATTGGTCTTGGAAAGAATGAGGGTGAAAAATATAAAAACGAAGAATTATTTATTTCGAAGTATCAACATGAAATAACTGATACAGCTTTATTAGTTATTGCAGCCGACTTTGGAAAAATATCTTTTGTTAACGCTTCTCTTAGTAAAAAAGAAGGCGACTCATTATTAAATATTAAGTGTGGCTCTTATGTTTTAAAAGCTTTCATTAAAGCACTAAAAGAAAATTGGTTATGGTAAATAAAGAATTAATAAGAACTGTAAGTATTGTAGGTCTAATAATAAATATACTCATTTTTCCTGTTTCATTATTTTTGCTCTATTGGTCATTTACATATATTAATGAAGGGGGATGGGACACAGTAAATGACAGCCCTGATTATTTATATGCACTTGCGATGCATGAAAAAGATTTTTTTTACTCTACCTTATTTTTGACCATAAACTTTATAGCAATTATTTCATCTATTTTATTATTATTTAGAAAAAAAAATCTTAATAAACTCATTCTATGGCTTTTTATAACATTTACAATTACAACAATTATTTTGTTTCTACTTTTTTTAATTAAATTATTATAATATTAATTATAAAAGTAGTTTTTCAATAAGTAATTATAAATAAATAATAAACAAAAAGATATATAAATTAGATGAATAATGAGGAATTGGTTTAATTAATCAAAAGTAAATAAAACGCAAATTACCTATCCTACCCTTCCTGTAATGAGCATTTCAGGAAGAACACTTAGTTAAGCACATTTCTCAACTTAAACAGCTTAAATCCCACTTTCCCGGCGATGTATCTGCAATTGAATTTTTTTGATTAATTTTACAGCCTATTTATTATTCAGATATTATGAAGAAGAGTTTATATACATTTTTTGCAATTTATATTTTATTTTCATTAAACATCATTGCTCAGGATAAACCTTTAGTTCCCAAAGTAGTGGGCTATGGCGTATTTTTGGGTAAGACACCCCCTTTAAAAGATCTACCGGCAGTAACTCCCGAAGAAATAGAATTTTTAAAAGACAAAGCTTTGAAAAAAGCTGCTCGCAAAGTAATAAAACCACGTGAATATCCATTTGCTGCCACAGCTTTGCCTCGTGGCGAAGATGCAGCATGGCAAAAAACCATGGGAAAAACCGTTTTAGATAAAGCTCCATTGGTAAATTTTGAAGGACAGACAACATCTTCTTTTCCTCCCGATTGCAACGGAACCATCGGCCCCAACCATTATATGCAAACTGTAAATACTACTTATGCAATTTACAACCGTACGGGTACATTGCTGGCTGGGCCAACCAATATGAATCTTTTATTTAATGGCGTTTCGGGTGCAACCTGTAACGATGGCGATCCTTTAATACAATACGACGAGCAGGCACAACGCTGGGTAGCTGTTGAATTTTCGTTATGCGGCAGCAACGATTTGATGTTGATGGCAGTATCGGCAACCAGCGACCCAACAGGTAGCTGGTATGCATATTCTTTTGATGTAACCGATACACCTGATTATGAAAAATTAGGTATCTGGCAGGATGGTTATTATATGGGAACCAATACCGGTTCGGGCAATGATATTTATGTTTTTGAACGGTCAAAAATGCTTACAGGAGCTGCTAATCCGCAGATGGTAGCCTTTGATAATTCGTGGAGACCCGGCACTGGCTTTTTATGTGTTCCACCACTTGATAATGACGGAGCTTTTGCTCCTGCAGGTTCGCCCGGTTTATTTATTGCTTTTAATGATGATGCCGTTGCAGGTGGCAGCGATCAGTTATGGATTTATGAATTGGCAGTAAACTGGACAACTCCTGCAAGTTCTACTTTTGTCAGATCGCAACAAATTCCGGTAACTGCTTTCGATAGCCAGTTTACATCTTCGTGGGATGATATTACCCAACCAGGAACCCAAAAACTCGACGGAGTTCCACAGGTAATAATGAATGCACCTCAATACCGTAATTTCGGAACATATCAAACCATTTTATGCTGTCATACGGTAGATGTTGATGCAACAAATCATGCGGGTATTCGCTGGTACGAACTCAGAAAAACCCCACCATCCACCACCTGGGTTGTTCGTCAATCAGGTACTTATGCCCCCGATGCCAGTTCGAGATGGATGGGAAGTATTATGCTTAACGGAAGCGGGAAAATAGGTTTGGCTTATTCAATAGCCAGTTCCACAATTTATCCGGGTATCCGTTATTGCGGACAATCATCAGCTGCTTATGCCAATGCCACCGGAGTTCTCGATATTCCTGAAGAAATTATTCAAAACGGAACTGTATCTCAAACAACCTATAACCGTTGGGGCGATTATGCCCTTTTGTCTGTTGACCCAACAGATGATAATACCTTTTGGTTTTCGAGCGAATATGTAAAGTCTGGAGGTTCTACTAAAGGTACTAAAATAGCCTCATTCAGGTTTGGAAATAATCCTGTTGCTACTACACTTGCAGCATCAGCTGTTACGGCCACATCCGCCACATTAAACGGAAGTCTTAATCCGAATGGCTTGGCTACAACTTATTATTTTCAATGGGGTACTACTGTTAGTTATGGAAATACAACATCTTCTTTATCTGCTGGTTCTGGTTCGGCTGTGGTTGCTGTTAATGCAAATATCAGTGGTTTAATTGCAGGTACTACCTATCATTTCAGATTGGTAGCCGTTAATGCTGATGGAACTACCAATGGAAATGATCTGACATTTGCAGTAGGAGTTCCTACATTAACTACTGTTGCAGCTACAACTATAACCACAACTACTGCTGTTTCCGGTGGAAATATAACTTCGGACGGTGGCAGCACAATTACTGCCCGCGGGGTATGCTGGAGTACTACTGCAAATCCTACAACAGCCAATAATAAAACCACTAACGGAAGCGGTACAGGTAGTTTTAGCAGTTCAATTACCGGATTGTCGGCAAATACAACTTATCATGTAAGAGCTTATGCAACAACAGGAACAGGTACATTTTATGGCGATGATCTGATTTTTAATACATCCTGTGGAATATTTACATTACCTTTTTCTGAAGCGTTTACTGCTATTACCATTCCTAATTGCTGGACACAGATAGATAATTCAGGAAATGGACAGATATGGCAGTTTGGGACGATGACAGGACCTATTTTAACCGGAAATTATGCTTATCTGAACAGCGATGCTTATGGAAGTGGTAATACTCAAAATGCTGATCTGATATCTCCTGCCCTGGATTTAAGTTCCTATTCAAGTGTAAATCTACAGTTCAATCATTATTTTAAAAGTTATACAGGTTCATCAGGCAATTTGTATTACAGTATAAATAATGGTTCTTCATGGACGTTAATATCATCTTTTACTACAACTTCTGTTACAAATCCGACAGTATTTAATCAGGCTGTAAATGCAGTGGCCGGACAGTCATCTGTGAAGTTCAAATGGAATTATACCGGAACTTATGGCTATCATTGGGCAATTGATGATATAAATATAACAGGAGTTAGTAATAGCTTAGCCATAGTTACAACAACTGCTTTAACTTCTGTAACAACCACAACTGCAATTAGTGGTGGTAATGTTACAAATGCAGGTTCTTCTCCTGTTACAGCCCGTGGTATTTGTTGGGGAACTGTTTTAAATCCGACTATTGCCGATAATCATACGACAAATGGTTCAGGAATTGGAAGTTTTTCAAGTAATATTTCAGGATTAATCATTAATACTACATATCATGTAAGAGCCTATGCTACCAATAGTAGCGGAACATCTTACGGTAATGATATTCAGTTTTCAACTTTATGTGGAACAATCAGTACTTTCCCCTGGAATGAAGGTTTTGAGAATGCAGGAGCAATACCCGCTTGTTGGTCTCAGGAACAAGTTAATAGTTCTGGAATTAACTGGACTTTTGTTGCTGGTAACGGAGGCTCAAATCCTGCTGCTGCCCACACGGGTTCTTATAATGCTACTTTAAAAGATGCTTCAGCAGCTGATAATAAAACGAAATTAATTACTCCAACTCTTAATTTAACCTCCATTAATAATCCTCAGCTTAGTTTTTGGCATACCCAGCAATTATGGAGTCCCGATCAGGATTTATTATCTGTATATTATAAAACCTCAGCTACTGGAATATGGACTCTACTTACTTCATATACAAATAGTATTACAGCATGGACTCAGGAAACCATAACTTTGCCATCGCCCACATCAGATTATTATATTGCTTTTGAAGGTAATGCCAAATATGGATATGGTATTTGTGTGGATGATATAAATGTAACCGGAACCGGTTGTATTGTGCCTTCGGCAGCAGGTGCAATTAGTGGTACAACTTCAGTTTGTCAGGGTCAAACCATTACTTATACAGTTTCACCTATTGCCAATGCTACTTCTTACATATGGACATTACCAAACGGTGCGAGTGGAACCTCTTCTACAAATAGTATTAATGTAAATTATGGTATTTCGGCTATATCTGGTAATATTACAGTAAAAGGTAATAATATTTGTGGCGATGGAAGTGCTTCTTCATTGGCTGTTACGGTAAATTCTTACCCTGATGCAGCCGGAATTATTTCAGGTAATACATCCGTTTGTTCAGGGCAAATTATAAATTATTCTGTTTCACCTATTGCCAATGCTACTTCTTATGTATGGACATTCCCCAACGGAGCAAGTGGAAGTTCGGCAACCAATAGCATTGATGTTAGCTTTAGCATTTCTGCAACTTCAGGAAATATTACTGTAAAAGCCAATAATGCCTGTGGTGATGGAAGTGTTTCTTCATTGCCGATTGTTGTTGGAATATTGCCTTCGGCAGCTGCTGCCATAACCGGAGCTGCAAGTGTTTGTCAGGGTCAGACTTTAACCTATACAGTTTCGCCTATTGCCAATGCTACTTCATATGTGTGGATATTGCCAACTGGAGCAAACGGAACTTCGACAACAAACAGTATTGATATTAATTTTGATCTTACTTCTGCTTCAGGAAATATTAATGTAAAAGGCAATAATGCATGTGGAAATGGAAGCGCTTCAGATTTGGCAATAACTGTAAATTCTTTGCCGGATGCAGCCGGAATTATTTCGGGAAATGAAACTGTATGTAAAGGGCAGTCGCTAACATATTCTGTTGGTACTATTACTAATGCAGCTTCTTATACATGGAATTTACCAAACGGTGTTAGTGGAAACTCTGTTACCAACAATATTGATGTAAGTTACGGAGTTGCGGCAATTTCGGGTAATATTTTGGTAAACGGATCTAATATTTGTGGCGATGGAAGTGCTTCTTCATTGGCTGTTACGGTAAAAAATATTCCTGCATCAGCAAATTCTATTTCGGGTTTAGATACCATAAGTCAGGGGCAGAATAATGTAATTTATTCTGTATCGCCAATTATTGATGCCAATACTTATATCTGGACACTTCCGACAAACTCTGTTGGAAACAGTGTTAGTAACAGCATTGTATTGAGTTTTCCTGATTCATGTGTGTCTGGCAATCTGATTGTAAAAGGACAAAATGAATGTGGTGTGGGAGAGCCTTCATCTAAGTATATAAATGTTTTTAAGTCTCTGGAAGTTAAATTGTTTTTAGAAGGACTATATATTGGCAATCAGCAAATGCAAAGTGCATTGAATGAAACTGGCACACCTCAATGGGGCGCAGGTAATGCTGACAAAATAATAATTGAACTGAGAGATTCCTCTCTTAATTTTCAAAGTGTTTTTGCTGATTCAAATATTTTGCTCAAAACAGATGGTTATGCATTTACTACCCGAATTACTGCATCTAACAACGGAAAATACTATATTGTAGCTAAAAGCAGAAACCATATTGAAACATGGAGTGCTACTTCAGTTTCTTTTTCAAACGATACTACTTATTATAATTTTACTACTTCTGCTGACAAAGCTTATGGTAATAATCTGAAAGAAACATCACCCGATTATGTTATAAATCTGACTGCGATACTTGCCGATAATACCAATAATATACTGGAATTGAAATCTTATGCTTATAATCCATTGCGATATACTTTGATTTTGATACCCGAATCGGATAATATTCACCTGAAAGTGATTGTTATAGATAAAGTATTAAACAAAACCTATCAGACTTCGGTTCTCAAAGCCGATTATTTGTATTAAAACTTTTAAGGTTGTTTATTGTTTATAAAAATTATTGAATCAATGAAAAATATATAATTAATAGAATTCATGTAATACTATTTTTAAATTATTGAATGGGGAGAAAATTATCTTTTTATTGTGTTATAATTCTGTTTTTTATTTTTGTTGTAAATCTTAATTTTATTACTGCTCAGGTTATACTTCGTGGAAGTAATTGGAAATATAATGATACGGGAGTTTTTCCGGGTGCAACATGGAAAGAAACAGGCTTTAATGATGCTTTGTGGGCCAGCGGTAACGCATTGCTTGGTTATGATGCAATTTCAGCAGAAGCTACTATAACTACCATTAGTTATGGTAATAATTCTAGCAATAAATATCCTGCATATTATTTCAGAAAAACATTTAATTATACTTTCACAGGTAATGAAACTAATTTTGAAGTAAATGCTTTGATTGACGATGGAGCCGTTTTTTATATCAATGGTGTTGAGGTCAAAAGATTAAATATGCCTTCGGGAACCATAAATTATTCCACTCTGGCAAGTGCTGATGGAAACGAAAGCAGTTATCAGCAGTTTTTTATTCCGATTTCATTTATTCAGAACGGAATTAATACCATTGCGGTTGAAGTTCATCAATCCAGCCTAAGCAGTAGCGATATTGGGTTTAATATGGATTTAACAGCCCGGTTTTCTGCAACATTACCAAATACTTCTACAATTAGTCAGATTCATTTCGGATCTACTGATAAACCCATTAATGGATTAACCGTTACATGGCGTAATACGGGATTAAATGATAGTATAAAATGGGGTTATAATACTGATTATTTGTCGGGCAAATTTGCTGGAATTAAAAGAAGTAATTATTCAGGCTTTCTCTATGATTTTGCGTTTCCTGCATTGATTAAAGATACTGTAATCCATTATTCAATATGGGATTCTTATGCAAATGTATGGATTCCCGATAAAGTTTTTTATACTGCTAAAATGACTGATTCTGATCATTTTACTTTTAATGCACTTGGCGATAGTCGTACCAATTTAAATGATTGGAATTCCATTTCAAATGCTGTAACTCAATCTGATTTTGTTTTATTTGGTGGCGATCTCGTAAATTCAGGTGGTAGTACCACTGATTGGGATGGGTGGTTTACAAATGGTAAAAACTTTTTTGAAAATAATATAGTTTATTATAATACCGGAAACCACGACATTAGCAGCGATGCTACTGCAAGTAATTTCAGAAACATAATGGTTCAGCCTCCAAATCCGGGTAATGAATTATATTATTCTTTCACGGTTGGTAATGCTGTTTTTATTTGCCTGAATAGTAATGATCCTGCAAATATTACTCAATATAACTGGCTGATAAATACGCTTGAAAATAACAAAAGCAAAAAGTGGAGATTTGTCTTCTTTCATAAACCTTTTTATACCAGCCCTTCACATGCTGGTGAAATGGATCCTTATTATACAACCTGGTGGAAAGCTTTTGATGATTATGGCGTTGAAGTTATTTTTAATGGGCATACTCATAATTATCAAAGATCTAAACCTATTAACAGGAATATTTCTTTAAATTCGGCAGTTGCAAGTTATGGACATTGTGCTAACAACGGACGTTGCCAAATTGTTGCCGGTTCAGCGGGTGCACCGCGTGTTGCAGCTGGCACGGGTTGGTTTATTGAAAAAAGTATGGATATAATGCATTTTGTAAATGTTGTGGTTTCGGGTGATACACTTTTGTTTAAAACCATTAGTAATAACAATACTGTGATTGATAGTTTTATGATTTTCAAACCACTTGATATTGATATAGGCACGCCTTCCACTTCATTGTGCAGCAACGATACTTTGAAAATCAATCTGAAAGCAAATGGCGGCTCCGGCAATTTGCTAAATTGGAATAAAGATAGCATTAACGGATATTTTTTAGGTTCAAGTGCAGCTTTATCTTTTTCGTTATCAGATACTTCCGCAACTTATTTTGTTAGCTGGAAAACTGCTGGAATCATCACATCCTCAGCAAGTGTCAATATCAGTTCTGTTAAAACTTTAATTGATTCGGCATCTGCCTCATGTGTTATTTCAGCATTTAAGACAAACTCCTGTGGCGATACCAATAGCATAATTTTTCCGGTTACGATAAAAAAATCACCTGATTCAACAGGGATTATTTCGGGGAATATTGCAGTATGTAAAGGACAGACCTATACATATTCAGTTGAGCCAATTGCCAATGCTGCCGCATATTTATGGACATTGCCAAACGGTGTAAGCGGAAACTCTGTTACCAATAGTATTGATGTCAGTATTGGTGCTAATGCAAATTCGGGTAATATTTTTGTAAAAGGTACTAATAATTGTGGCGAGGGGAATGCTTCATCATTGGCTGTTACTGTGAAAAATATTCCTGCTACGGCAGTATCTGTTTTGGGTTTTAATACAATAAATCAGGGTCAGGTAAATGTACTATATTCAGTATTACCCATAAATGATGCAACTGATTATATCTGGACACTACCTTTAAATTCGGTGGGAAACAGCGATAGCAGCAGCATAGTTTTGAGTTTTCCCGATTCGAGTGTGTCGGGCAATTTAATTGTAAAAGCTCAAAATGAATGCGGTACCGGAGAAGCTTTTACTAAATATATTAATGTTTTTAAATCATTGGAAGTTAAATTGTTTTTAGAAGGACTATATTCAGGCAATCAACAAATGAATACAGCTACCAACGAATTGGGAAATCCGCAATGGGGTGCCGGCAATGCCGATAAAATAGTTGTTGAACTTCGGGATTCTGCACTTAACTATCAGACCATATTTGTTGATTCTAATGTGATGCTGAAAACAGATGGTTATGCTTTTGCTGCCCGAATTATAGCTTCGAATAATGGAAAGTATTATATTGTAGCCAAAAACAGAAACCATATAGAAACATGGAGTGCTGCTCCGGTTTCATTTGCTAATGATACTACATATTACGACTTTACGACTTCTGCCGATAAAGCTTTTGGTAACAATCTGAAAATAATTACCCCTGATATTGCTTTAAATAAGGCAGCTAAATTAAATAATACTACCAATAATATTCAGGAGTTAAAAACTTATACATACAATCCGATGCGTTATACTTTGATACTTTTTCCTGAATCGGATAATATTCATCTGAAAGTGATTGTTATAGATAAAGTTTTAAATAAAACCTATCAGACTTTGGTTCTTAAAGCCGATTATATGCATTAGCAGTAATTATAAATTCAATATATAAAAAGGTCTTCGGTTGATAAATAAACGGAAGACCTTTTTTATTGAAATATATAAAGTCTTTGATATGATAGCCAATTATTGGCAGGGGAAGTGCTTGGTTAGTAAAGTAAAATTTTGTTTATTGTATATACCATCGTAATAATCTTCACAGTAAATTTGCTATCAATACCCATATTGCAAAAGTTAAAACTATTTGAATGATCTATAAATAGCTATTTCCCATTGGTAAAATAGGTATAGTAAGACTGTCAATAGGTATTTTCCCTTAGTAAAATAGGTATAGTGAGACTGACAATATGTAGTTTCCCTTGGTAAAATAAGTATAGTGAGACTGACAATAAGTATTTTCCCTTGGTAAAATAGGTTTAGTGAATCTGACAATAGCCCGTTTCCCTCGGTAAAGTATATATTGTAAAGCTTACAATATGTATTTTACCTCAGTAAAATAGATGTAGCGAGTCTCTCAATAGATAGTTTCCCTTGGAGAAATACCTATAATGAACATCAATAAAGCTGTTTTCCACAGGTATTTGATATATAGCAAGCGGCTTTATATAATATTGCCAGTGTAATTATAGGTTTGTTAAAACAAACTGACATTAAAAATACTACTAAACAACAGTTTAACAGCGTAAATGAATAGTAATATCCTGTATTTTGAAAATCAATTAAGGTTTTTATATCTTATTTGAAAATCAATTGCATATCATATTTTACTCAACTTGCATATCATTAAAACTTTCTAAAATATTAATTGTTATTTTAAATTAGCAATGTACAGATGAAAACAATTATACTTTTCCTATTAGCAATCACCTTTTGTAGTATAGCTTATACACAAAATGAAGTAGTATTTCCGGTGCCTCAGCGGGCACCGATAAATCATGATTTTACAGCCAATATGTCGAATCAGAAAAATACATATGGTGTTATAGCACCTCCTGCCAATTTATATTTTGGCAATTACCAAACAAAATCGGCATTAAGCACCAACACATTTGCAAGTGTTTACGATATGCGTACAAATAACCGCATGACTTCCGTAAAAACACAAACCGGTAATGGTTGTTGGGATTTTGCATCAATGGGTTCAATTGAATCCAGTTGGAAAACAATAGGGTTAGGGACTTTTGATTTAGGTGAACATAATTTGCAGCAATGTCATCGTTTTGATCCTTCAAGAAGTACGTGGGGAAATCATTTTATGTCTTCTGCCTATTATTTGCGGCGTTCAGGACCCATTTCGCAAGCCGAAGATATTTTACTCACATGTCCGACCTACGCTACTCCTGTCGCTTATGTTACTGATGTCCGTTTTTTACCCAGAGATAGAAACACCATCAAGCAGGCATTGCTCGATTACGGTGGCATCTACACCATGATTAACTGGGATGCCACCAAATACAATGCCACCAACAAAACCTATTTTTATAATGGCGCTTCATATAAAGAAAATGTAAACCATGCAGTTGTAATTGCCGGATGGAACGATACACTCACAACCGCCGGAGGCACAGGAGCATGGATAATTAAAAACAGTTGGGGTACAAGCTGGGGCGATAATGGCTATTTTTACATCGCTTATGGCGATTCGACTATTTTGTATAATAATGCCGTTTGGCCATCGCGTATCGATTATCAGCCACTCTCACACATATATAATTACGATACTTTGGGATATATAGAAGAATGGGGATATGGTTATACTAATGTCGGTTATGGGTTGGTTCGATTCGTTGCCACTGCAAATCATAAAATTACAAAAGTAGGTAGTTATGTTGTAGGTGCTAATTCAACACTAAAGTTTCAGATTTATAAAAACTTCAATACAACAAATACTACCTTAAGCACCCTGTTGTCCGAAACACCTGTAAAAACCTGTCCTTACCCCGGATATTACACCTATAACTTAGATTCGACAGTAACACTCAACAAGAACGACACTTTTTATATAAAAGTAAAATACGATGTACCCGGTTATGGCTATCCAATACCAGTTGAAGACACCCTTTGGTACTATTCCAATGGCGTTCGGAAACACGATTATTCCAACCCCTTCATCGAAACCAACAAATGCTGGATGAGTTCTACAGGTAGCAATGATTCATGGTGGCATTTAGGAGCAAACATTCCAGACTGTGCAATCGATTTATGTATAAAAGCTTACGCTGAATCAATTTGTAGTGATGGCTCATTACCATATACCGATAACATTACAAATCCAACCATGCCTCAATGCTGGGATCAGCAAAACATTACTGCCCAAAATAATTGGAAAATAAGTGCAACAAATTATGCCGGTGGAAATAACTATGAGTTTTTGCGTTCAAAAGACAATACCAATTCAAGCTCAACAAGCAGATTGATTTCAGCTCCGGTAAATACTTCGGGCAAAACGAGTATAAAACTGAGGTTTAAAACCATGTATAAAGACCATTTGGGCTGGGGAGGAAGTGGAGCTACATTAAAAGTTCAAAGTAGCAGCGACAGAATAAACTGGACTGACGAAAATTTTAGTATAACATCAGGTAACGGCGATAGGCCCGCAAAGGATACTACCATTACTATATTATCAAACCTGAACAGCCCTGCAACTTATTTTGCATTTACCCTTAGTGGCAACCTATATCATATTTCTTACTGGGCTATTGACGATGTAAGTATTTATGAACCTAACAAACTGTTGAGTCTTAAATTATATCCCGAAGGATTATTTAATTCCGCAACAAATCAGTTGAATAAAGTTCAGGATGAAAATGGAAATCATTTTGCAGGTGATACAGCCGATATTATTACCGTAAAATTAGCATCAAAACAATCACCATATTCAATAAACAATAACTTTCAAACATCAATAGATACCAGCGGACATATACAAATAGAACTGCCTCCTTCAATTACAGATTCGTCTTATATTGTAATAAATCATCGCAATCATATAGAAACATGGAGTGCTGCACCCGTATCATTTGCTGCAGATATTATTAATTATAATTTCAGCAATGCATCCAGCAAAACTTATGGCGATAACCAAAAACAATTAGCACCGGGTATTTATGGAATCTATGTAGGGGATGTTAATCAGGATGGTTTTATTGATATTACTGACATATCAGATATGGATAATGATCTGACAATTGGAACTACAGGTTATAATGTATATGATTTAAATGGAGATGGATATATTGATATCACAGATTTATCAGATATTGATAGTAATTTAACATCTGGTATTTATAAAATTACTCCATAATCATAAACAAAAGAACATCAATGTAGATTACATTTTAGTATTCTACATTGATGTTTCCAAATGGTTCTTGAATCTCTGTTTTAATAATTATTTTTTACAAGAAAACTTCTAATTAAAAGCATATCAACAATATAATGTTTAATGCTTTCTTGAATTTCCTGACTTCGACACTGGGACACCCAAATTAGTATTAAGTGCTTTTGAATTGAATATTTTACAAAATGATGCAAATAAGTTTTTGTTTTGAAATTATTGGTTTAGGCAGCCTCTTTTTTTGATTATAGTAACGAATTGAAATAAACAGTTGTTCTGTTCGCTGTCGTTTTTGCAAATACCAGCCTGTTGACAGTAAGTCAATTCAATAAATGTTATTTTGTTTATTTGTAGAATTGATTAAAAAATACGAAAGCATTTATTTCTGTTTGGTATTATACCATAAAATGAACTTTCCAATTTAGAATTAACTTTGCTGATAGATGTAAACTTAAAATCTAAGCTATTATTTTGTGTTTACACAAAATAATTTACACTCTCCAAAAAGTCGATTTTTCATATGCTGTGCACTTTCACATCGGATGGAAAAGCTGTTTTATCTTTATAAAATTCCAGACGGTATTCATAAAGTTGTTTCCTTTTCCATAAAAACATATACGATAGGAATATTTGATATTAAAACCACTGAATGTAAATAGTTTTTCTCAAATAACCGCTTATATACTAAGGTTGGATAATGGATTAATTGAAAATAATTATTTAAATTGATTACTCAATAAGCGATAAAACCGCTATACGTATTGCAAAGACTGAAATTTTAGTAAGTTTTATTGTATATGTTAATACAATTGATTAAACCCCTGTTTAGAATCATTATTTATTTCACATTTATTTCACAATATTTGCTTTTATTGCTTTTTTATTTTATACTTTTGTGATAATTAAAAAACAAATTATGTAGATAACAAAAACATAATAAAAAATGGCGTTGCTAAAAGTATTTCTCTTTTAAGATTATCAAAGCAGAGGTTCACGCCCTTTTTTATTGTATGGAAATCAAAAAAATACAGAAACTGCCTGAAAGAACCCAAAGGCTAAATAAATTAATCTATATGAAAAAAAAGATACTTATTATTTTATTGTTATTATTAGCTTTTAATAGTTTTACACAAACTGTATCAATTAATGATGCTAAAACCTTTGCATTTAATTATTATAATTCTTATTCTAAAGAAAAACAAAATAATATTTTAAATGAAAGTTTTTTTTCTGAGACTTATATTGTTTCAGAGGGCATTGACACTCTTTTTTATGTTTTTAATGTTCTTGAAAATAAAGGGTTTGTAATTTTAACAGCTGACAAAAGAGCTTACCCAATAATAGGTTATAGTTTAAAAGGAAATTATAACTTAGAAAACCAGCCACCTGCTTTTAAAGCATGGATAGAAAACAGAAAAAGCGAACTTATTTATATCAAAAAAAATAATTTACCAGAAGATAATAGCATAACACAAAAATGGAATAGTTTAAATAGTCCGCAATTGACCAATAGTATTATTGTAAACCCTTTAATACAAACTCAATGGGGGCAAGGTTGTGGTTTTAATTATTATTGTCCCACAGTTTACAGTAACCTAAATGGTAATTGTAATAAAACACCAACAGGTTGTGTTGCAACAGCAATGGGGCAGATTATGAATAAATGGAAATATCCTGTGAGAGGTGATAGTTCTCATTTTTACAATCACCCTCTTTATGGCTTGCTTAATGCAGATTTCAACAACACATTCTATAATTGGAATGTAATTAATCATTATTTGGATACTTTAAAGAAAAGCGAATTGATTTATCACTGTGGAATTGCTGTTAATATGGATTATGGAGAAAGTGCTTCAGGTGCTAGTCCTCCAGATGCATTTATAGCATTAACTCAATATTTTAAATATTCAAATACTATTGATGCTTGGATAAGAGATAGTTCTATATCAGATTTGTCATGGTCAAATATGTTAAAAAACGAACTTAATAATAATAGACCTATATTATATTTTGCAGAAGATATTAATAATACAATTACAATAAAACATAGTTTTATTTGTGATGGATATGACAGTGATAATAATTTTCATTTTAATTGGGGTTGGAATGGTCATGAAGATGATTATTATTATATTAATAATCTAAATCCTTCATATGGAATATTTAATCTATTAAATTATCATTTTAATACAGGTCATATAGCAATAATAAATATACATCCCGTTACAACAATAGATGCAATTCCTGTTACAAATACAGCATCTCATTCTGTCACTTTAAATGGTATTGTATATCCCAATGGAACACCAACTACTGTGCAGTTTTTAGTAGGTCAAAATACTAATTATTCTGATACTATTTATGCAAATGAAAATATAAATTCTACTTTTGAACCTCAAAATATTAGTGCTAATACTAATAATTTATTACCTCTAACAACATATCATTATAAAATATTAGCAACTAATATTTATGGTACAATTGAAACTGAGGACATAACTTTTACTACTCAAGCTGATACTACAACTTATTTTATAAACTTTACATCAAATCCAGGTAATGGAGGTAATTACGCTGTTAACTTGACTTACCACTATGGTGATACAGCATTTGTTCAAGCAACTCCAAGTTATGGTTACATATTTAAATATTGGACTGAAAATGGAATCCAGGTTTCGACAGATTCTGTTTATTCTTTTATTGTAAATGGAAATAGGACATTGGTAGCTGAATTTATTATAGATACTACTTCAATAAATTTATCGAACAGATTAGTTGCCTATTACCCTTTCAATGGCAATGCTATAGATGAAAGCGGTAAAGGAAATAATGGAACAGTAAATGGTGCTACTTTAACAACAGATCGATTTGGAATTGCAAATAGTGCTTATAATTTTGATGGGATAAATAATGGAATCTACATTGACAGCTTATTTGTTAATAATTCTTTTAATGAATTATCATATTCTTTTTGGTTTTGTCCTAATATAAATTACTCAGATATACAACAACAAAATTTTACACTTTTAACTGGAAATAGTATTGATAATAATGGAATAGGGTTCAGTGATTTTGTGGGAAGCCCAATTTTAACCGGAAACTATTCAGCAGGATTTCAATTTTATAATTACAACAATAATTATAATAGCTGTGTAACACCAATTAATGTTTTATCACAAAACCAATGGTATCATGTTGTGGTTAAGCGAGATTCAACTAATATGTTTATTTATTTGAATGGGGTTTTATCTTCAACTTTAAATTTTAATTATTTTCCATATCAATTAAACTCATTAACTATTGGTGCACATTTATATCAAAATTTACAAGGTAGGTGGTTTTTTAATGGTAAAATAGATGATGTCTATATTTACAATCGCACTCTTTATCAATCTGAAATAGATAGTCTCTACCATACAGGAGGATGGCCTTTACAACCTATACAATATGCGGTTTATGATATTGATGGAAATGGTTATGATACAGTTCATATTGGTACTCAAATTTGGATGAAACAAAATTTAAAAACCACACATTATAGAAATGGAGATACTATACCTAACATTACTAATAATGCAACATGGAGTTCTCTTACATCGGGTGCTTATTGCGATTATAATAATACACCAAGCAATAGTATTACTTATGGTAGATTATATAATTTTTATACTGTTGCTTTTACAAAAGATTTATGCCCTTTAGGATGGCATGTGCCAACTAATGCTGAATGGACAACATTAATAAACTATTTAGGTGGTGAAAGTATTGCTGGAGACAAACTAAAGGAAACTGGACTAAATCATTGGCTAGGTTCAAATAATGCTGCAACTAATGAAAGTGGTTTTTCAGCACTTCCGGGGGGGCTACGTAGTAATAATGGTGATTTTAGCTTTATTGGGCTTTGGGCTTTCATTAAAAGTTCATCAGAATCAACAATAGATTATGATAATAATATAGCATTGTATTATTTAAATAGTTCTATATTTAAAATGGGTAATTTCAAAGCATTCGGAAATTCTGTTCGTTGTATTAAAGGTGAAGTCCTAACTTTAAATTCTTCAATTGTTACTAATATCACACAAACGACTGCAATTAGTGGTGGAGATATTATTAATGATGCAGGGCTAAATATAATAGAACGTGGCATTTGTTGGAGCACTACCCCACATCCAACTCTTGCAAATAATTTTACATCAAATGGTTCAGGAACAGGAAGTTTTGTGTGCAATATAACTGGTCTTACACCAACTACAATATATTATTTACGCGCTTACGCAATTAATAGTTTAGGAATAGCATATGGAAATGAGATAAGTTTTAGTACTACATATATAGTTGGTAACGGTGTAACAGACTATGATGGAAACGTATATCAGTCTATAATATTGGGTACACAAGAGTGGATGAAAAAAAACCTTAACACTACTCATTTTCGTAATGGTATTGCAATACCAATTGTTACAAATAATCAAAACTGGATGGTTTCACAAAGTCATTATTGTAATTACAACAATATTATAAACAATAGTACAACTTATGGTAGGTTATATAATTTTTATACTGTTGTTGATGCCTGCAACTTATGTCCAACAAACTGGCATATCCCATCAGATGCTGAATGGACAGTTTTAAATACATATTTAGCAAGTTATACAACTGGTGCTTTAAAAGAAGTTGGAACAACTCATTGGAGCAGCAATACAGGAGCAACAAATGTAACTGGGTTTACAGCATTACCTAGTGGCTTTCGTAATTACGATGGAATATTCAGCACCATTGGCTTACAAGGTTACTGGTGGAGCAATAATGTTTTATATAACGGGTCATTATTTTTAAATGGAGCAAATAGATGGGAAATATCTAGTAATCCAAATCTTTTTAAAAAAAGTGAAAAAGAACCAGAAATGGGCTATTCTGTGCGTTGTATTAAAGACAATATTAATTTAAATACTTCTTTAGTTACAGCGATTTCAAAAACTACAGCTGTAAGTGGTGGTAGTAATATAATGTCTTATAATGGTGCTATAATTGTTGATCGAGGTATTTGTTGGAGCACAGCTACTAATCCAACAATAGCGGATAATCATACAGCAGAAGGTGCCGGGCTTGGTAATTTTACAAGTAATCTATCTGGACTTAATCCTGGGTTTACTTATTATGTAAGAGCTTATGCAAGTAATGGTTCAGGTATTATTTATGGAAATGAAGTTAATTTTACTACTACTGCAAATATTTCTCCTATTACAGATTATGATGGCAATGTATATGATGTAGTGTTAATAGGAAAACAAACTTGGATGAAACAAAATTTAAAAACTACACATTATAGAAATGGAGATACTATACCTAACATTACTAATAATGCAACATGGAGTTCTCTTACTTCTGGTGCTTACTGCAATTATAATAATACACAAAACAATAGTAATATATATGGGAGACTATACAATTTTTATGCAGTAAATGACACCCGTAATCTTTGTCCATCAGGTTGGCATGTATCTTCAAAGGCTGAATGGGATACGTTAATAAATTACTTGGGTGGAAACTATAATGTTGCCAAATTAAAAGAAAGTGGCTTAACACATTGGGTATACCCAAATACAGGAAACAACAGTAGCGGTTTTACCGCTTTACCAGCCGGTTATCGATTTTCATCTGGATTTATTAGTTTAGGTAATATTGGCAGTTGGTGGAATACATTAAATACTAATGGATATACACACCAGATAATGAACGATAAAAATTATATAATTAAATCAGCGTCTCCAAACAAATCTAATGGATATTCTGTTCGTTGCATTAAGGATATAACTTTGCAAACAAATATTATTTATCCAAAAGTTAACCTTAATAGTATTTCCATAATTGCAGGGCAAAATGTTACTATTAGCGGAACAGATTTCAAACCTAATGGAATAGCAAATATCACATTACAAGGGCCTGCTGGTTTTTCAGAGAGTATTAATATGATAAATACTAATGTGCAAGGAAGTTTTAGCTATACTTATATATCCAACAATACGATGCCTTTGGGAATATATAATGTTTTTGTTGAAGATTCAATTACAGGACTTTCTTGTTCTAAAAAATCATTTGAGCTTATAGGTGCAATTGCTATAAATAATATGCAAATTATTTATCCCAGTGCAGGTTTGTCTTTCAACACAAATCAAATAATTAATATAGAATGGAAGGATAAATTAGTTTTAGGTAATACTTATACTCAAAGCGGTTCTAAGAGAAATTACAAATATATTCTTGAATATTCTGACAATGGTGGTTCATGGCAAAGCATAGGTGTTGTTGATGGACAAGATTATATAAACAGCAATATAACACTGAATAAAAGTTTTTCTTTTGGTAGTGCAAGTAATAACATTGTAATTCGCATAATAGATTTTTATAATCCATTTGGAAATGTAAAACTTAGTGCTTCTTTCAGTATCATTATACCTTCTGCTACTAATATTATAGTAAATTATGATTGGGATAAAAGCTATCCTTCTTCATCAACTTCTTATACTTTTCCGCAAGGAATTGCAGCAGATGGTACAGCGAGAATATTTTTAAATTTGTCTAAAATAAATCCTTCAATTGGTGCAAGTATTGCTAGTGTTACAGTAAGCTTAAGTGATGGAATAAATGGTACTGACGATAGTAAGTTAGGAAGAGTTAAGGTTGCTATCCAGACTACAGCATATAATACTGAAGCAAATGGAATAAATTCGATTACAGATATTGATAATACACCAAATAAAACTAATTATATATTCTGGTATGTAGCACCTGATGACTTTGTTGGTAATAACATACTGGATAGTATAAGAACTGATAGAAATGTGGATGCTACATTTGTTATTACTTATACAGATATGACAACAGAAACTTATACTACACAAATTAAAATTGTAAGACCACCACTAATGCTTGTACATGGATTAGGAGGAGACGAGCATACTTGGGATGATTTTTCAAACACTTCACTTGGCTACTCATGCAAATATATAAATGATCCACGTTTTATAATTAGTAAAGCCGTAAATATATTTCCCGATGCATCATTTATAACAAATGCTTATTATATGACACATGGCACTATGAATTTACCAAATACTTTTCAAGGTGTAATAAGTAGTATGAGAAAAAAAGGTTATGCAGCAAACAGGGTTGATTACATTTGCCATAGTATGGGTGGTTCAGTAATAAGAAGTATTTTTGATAATTACATAGAGTCATTTAACAGAACAGGTTCAGCATCAAATTATAACTATAAAAATTATGAGAAAGGTTATGTAAATAAAGTAATAATGCTTGATGTCCCCAATCATGGCTCCCCATGGGCAGATATAATAAATAAATATGTGGGAGATTTGCCATGGTTAGCTCGTTACACAATACAGACCTGGTATGGATTATCTGGTCAAGATATTCCAATACCTTTGGTTTTTATTAAACCTATAAATTCTAATAATATTTTAGGTTCTTATCAATCAACAGAAGCAGTTCATGATTTACAAATAAATCAAAATCAAGGTGGAGTTAAGTTCGGGACAACTAATACAAAGGCACATTTAATCTCTGGCGATTTTTTCCCAGGCAATCAAACAACCAATATTGCTATTCCTCAAAATGTTATAAACTTTGTAAAAAATTGTGGCGATGAAACATTGAATAAATTTTTAAATTATCTTTTGAAAATTGGTGCAAATAAAGAAGAAAATCCAATTTTAAGAGCAGCATTATTGGATATTCTTAAAAGTGATATTGATCCAGTATCAAAAGCCTTGAATTTTCTTAATAAAATGGCTATGGCAATGGATGCTTATAATACAGGTACATTTTTGCCTGAAAGCGATTTAATAGTATCTGTAGAAAGTCAACTTGCAGGAATCCCAAGACCTTTAAATCTTTTAAATACCAATGTTTCAGTATTTGATAACTATGTAAGTCATGCCTTTATAAGACCTGTTACAAAAAACATCGATGTTGGGAATTATGTAAATTATTTATTAAATAGTTCAATTAACAGCTCATTATTTAATATTATACCCGCTACTCCAACTAGTAGTATGCCATTATTAAATATATCTTCTAAGAGTAATTCTCAAATCAACCTAAGTTCAGTAAATTCTAATCAAATAATTTCAAAAAGAGATACAACTAAATTGCAAATTATTTCACCACAAAACAATTCAACATTATTTGTAGATAGTATTTTACATATATTAATAAATGTACAAGATACTGCTAATTTAATGAGTTTAGAAGTTAATTTTCAAAACAAAACGTATTACATTGATTCTGTATTTGTTGGAAATATTGATCTGAATTTACAAATAAACTCAAATTTACTTGGTTCACAGATTATTTCCTTAGAAGGATTCTATAATTATTCTGATAGTGGTATTTTTGTAAATGATATTGTAGATATAAATATAGTTACTGATGAGCAATTGACAGGATTTAAAGTCAGTCCTGATATACTATATTTATTTAAGAATCAAACAAAGTACCCAAATTACACTGGAATTTATCAAAATTTCATTACTTCCACAGGGAATTTCAGTCCCAATATATTAGTAAATGTAGAAGATACAGCGATTGTTATGTATGACATAATAACAAAAGGGTTTAAGGGAATTTCTGATGGTGAAACTAATGCAATTGTATCGTATTTAGGATTAAGTGATACAATTTATTTTGTTGTTGGAGGATGTTTGTCTGATGGTGTTGTTGGAGTATCAACAAATAAATCAACTACAATCTGTGCAGGTGATATAATTACACTTACTGCAGATTCAAGTAAATATTATGCATGGTCAACAGGGGAAACAACTCAAAGTATTAATGTTACAATAGGAGGATCATATTCTGTAATTGTTACAGATACTAATGGCTGTTTATCAACATCAAATAAAATAACCATTATTGTAAATACATTACCTGATGATGCAGATAGTATTATTGGTTTTACAGAAATAACAAAAAGCCAAACAGGTTTAGTATATTCAACATCTGCTATTAAAAATGCTTCAAGCTACTCGTGGTCATTGCCTTACGACATGATAATAGATTCAAACTTTTCAGATAGTATTGTTATACATTCAGGTAGTCATGCATTTTCAGGTTTAATAAAAGTAAGAGGTCAAAACGATTGTGGTTTTGGGAAGGAATCTTCGCTTTTGATCAAAATCCCAAAATTAATGAACACCAAGCTCTACCTGGAAGGATTTTATAATAATCAAAATGGAATAATGAATAAAGTTCAGGATGATATTCAGGATCACTTTACAGGAACAACAGTTGATACCATAAATCTTGAAATAATCAATCCAACAATTCCATATTTAACTGTTGAAAAACAAACATTAAACCTGAATACTGATGGAACAATTTCTGATATCAATATTTCCGGAAAAGATACCGGTTCATACTATATCGCAATAAAACACCGCAACCATATCGAAACCTGGAGCAAAAATCCTGTTTCTTTTGATACGGATATAATCAATTACAATTTCACTACTGCTGCTTCTCAGGCTTATGGTGATAACCAGATAGAGGTTTCACCGGGAGTATATGCAATTTATACAGGCGATGTAAATAGAGATGGCTTTGTTGATATTACTGACTTATCAGAAATGGATAATGATTTGACAATTGGAACTACAGGGTATAATATATATGATTTAAATGGAGATGGATATGTTGATATCACAGATTTATCTGTTATTGATAATAATTTAACTTCTGGTATTTATAAAATTACTCCATAACAATAAACAAAAGAACATTAATGTAGATTACATTTTAGTATTCTACATTGATGTTTCCAAATGGTTCTTGAATCTCTTTTTTTAATAAATAGTTTCAGCAAGAAAACTTTTAATTAAAAGCATATCAACAATATTATGTTTAAAATTTTCTTGAATTTTCAGACTTCAACACTGGGACACCCAAATTCGTTTTAAGTGCTTTTGAATTGAATATTTTACAAAATGATGCAAATAAGTTTTTTGTTTTGAAATAATTGATTTTATAATGTATTAAAAAAAGGGGCTGAAATTTCAAGCCCCTTTTTTAATTTATTTCTTTGGTATATTTTTCAATATATCCAAGGTTAAATCCCAAAACATTTTAACGGTATCAATTTTCATTCTTTCATCAGGTGAATGTGCTCCCTTTATAGTTGGACCATAAGAAATCATATCCATTTCAGGATATTTTTCTCCGATTAATCCACATTCCAAGCCTGCATGAATAGCCAATACTTTTGGTTCTTTATTGAATAGTTTTACATAAGATTTTTTTGCTACTTCCAATATTGCCGAATCCGGATTTGGTGTCCATCCAGGATAACCATCACCCTGTGTTACCTTTGCGCCAATAAGACTGAAGACACTTGCTACCATATTGCAAACATCTTCTTTAGCTGATTCAACTGAGCTACGCTGACTTGTAGTAATAATGATTTTATGGTCTTTCAACTTTACAGATGCCAAATTGGTTGAAGTTTCAACAAAATTTGCAATTTCTCTCGACATACTTATTACACCGTGCGGACAAGTATAAAGTGCATTGATAAGTTTTATTTGAATGTCTTTGCTGATAACATTTTCAGGAAGTTTTGCTTCTACAATACTGAATAAAAGATCTGATTCTGTTGTTCTGTATTCAAAACGGATTGTTTCATTATGTTTTTTAGCATCAGCTATTAATTCTTCTGTTTTATTTTTGTCAACAGTAATTATTGCAAAAGCTTCTCTTGGTATGGCGTTTCTCAAATTACCTCCGTTAATATCAGCTATTCTGATGTCATATTTTGCAGTAGTTTCCCACAGAAAACGGTTGAGTAATTTATTGGCATTTCCCAATCCTTTATTGATATCATCGCCTGAATGTCCGCCTGTTAATCCTGAAATGCTTACTTTATAAGCGATTGAATTGCCATTGGTTTTTTCGGTAGAGTATTCCAGTTCTGCAACTGTATCTTTACCACCGGCACATCCAATAAATATTTCACCTTCATCTTCCGAATCCAGATTCAGAAGGATTTTTCCTTTCAATAAATCAGTACTTAATGCAAAAGCTCCGCTAAGTCCGGTTTCTTCATCCATTGTAAATAAGCATTCAATCGGGCCATGCTCTATATCATCAGAAGCAAGTATAGCCATCGATGCAGCTATTCCTATTCCATCATCACCACCTAAAGTAGTTCCGTTTGCTTTTACCCATTCTCCTTCTATGCGTGCTTCTATCGGATCTTTTTCAAAATCATGCACTTTGTCGCTGTTTTTTTCACATACCATATCCAAATGGCTTTGCAAAACAACAGTTTGCATATTTTCAAAACCTTTTGTGGCTGGTTTTGCAATATAAACATTGCCAATTTCATCTTGTTTGGCTTCCAGATTATGCTCTTTGGCAAAGTTCATTAAGTAAGCTGCAATTTTTTCTTCCTTTTTCGAAGGTCTTGGAATTTGCAGTATTTCATTAAAATAGAACCAAATTTTGCTTGGTTCAAGACTTAATATTTGATTATTCATGCTTTTTGTTATTATTTAAAGTTTTTTAATTACAATCCAAAAGTAAACCCAATTCTGATAATCGGATTTGTATATGGCGAATTCATGGTTTCATTTAAATTATATAGCAACATAATTGTTGCAAATGATTGTTTTATACCGCCACCAATAAATACACTTGTAACTCCGATATTTCTGTTTTCTATAATTCCACTGTTAATTTGTTCCATATTAAAGTTAAGGTATTCAACTTCGGCGTGTGCAAACAAACTTTCTGTAAAATTATATCGGCTAAAAACACCTCCTCCAAAAATATTGGTGTTAAACTCTTGTGTGGTATTTGAATATTTGTAGGAACCACTGTAATATTTATAAGTTAAACTAACACCTGCATCCACCTGTTCTGTGATTCGGTAGCCAATTAATGGAGATATATCAATCAAAGTCGGATTTCCGAATTGTAATCCCAGATTCCCGCCTACAAAAATCCTGCTTCCAAAACTTCGCTGTGAATATGCTTTATTTGAAGTTAATAAAGCTATTGAAAATATGAAAATGAATGATAGTTTTATTAGATTTTTCATTTATGACATATATATAATTTAATTACAAAGATATAAAATGTAAATTAATCCTGATAATAAATTTTATTAAATTGATTATTTTTACCAAGCTTTATTTGATAATCCGGCGACTATTATTTTTCTTGATGAAACATTAAATAATCTACTGATTTGGCATAAAAATTGTTTCGTTTTTACCTGTTGAAAAATAAATTTTAATTTAATTAAATTTAAAGATGAAGAACTTAATTATTGTTTTTGCTGTTTTGTGTTCATTTGCAATATCATATACAGCAAAAGCACAGTTTCATATTGGTGTTAGAGGTGGTTTGAATATGGCAAATATGAGTGTGAAGAATATTCCTGTTGCCACTGATAATAAGTCAATTCCATCATTTCATATTGGTGGTTTTGCCGAATTTGATCTTACTAAAAAAATAGGAATTGAAACAGGTTTGTATTTAAGCGGAAAAGGGATAAATTCTGAATTTAATCAGAGTCTGGGATTTATTACTGTTTCAGGAAGTGCAAAGATTACTCCTTTGTATGTGGAAATTCCAGTAAACGGTGTTTATAATTTCGATTTTAAATTAATTAAACTTCGATTTTTTGCTGGTCCTTATGCTGCGTATGGTATTGGCGGTAAAGTTAATTCTGATTTTTCTGTTTCAGGTTTGCCTATTGATTTAAGCTCCTTAGGTTTGCAAAACGAATCACGTAATCTTGTTTTTGGATCAGATACTACCAGTGATATCCGTCCTTTTGATTTTGGTGTAAATGTGGGAGTTGGTGCACAATTTAAGAAATTTGATTTTTCAATACAATATGGATTGGGACTTATGAATGTTGCGGCCGATAATACGACAGGTTACGAATCAAGAAACAGAGTTGTAAGATTTACTGTTGGGTACAGGATATTTTAGAATTAACATAATTTTATTAATTTAAAGAGTGTATAATATTGTTTTACAATATAATACACTCTATTTTTCTGCTATAAAACAAACCTACCGAACTAAGAAACAAACCTACCAAACTAATATTGCAACCTACTGAAATAAGAAACGAACCCATCAAACTCATCTCGCAACGTACTGAACTAAGAAACGAACCTACCAAACTAATATAGCAACATATCTCATAAAGAAACAAACCTACCAAACTAATATAGCAACGTGCTGAACTAAGAAACAAACCCATCAAACTAATATAGCAACGTGCTGAACTAAGAAACAAACCTATCAAACTAATATTGCAACGTACTGAAATAAAAAACGAACCCATCAAACTCATCTCGCAACGTACTGAACTAAGAAACAAACCTACCAAACTAATATAGCAACCTATTTCAGCAATAATTATGAACATTTTTACATATTTACCTTTATTAAATATATAAAGGTGATTATGCATTGACAAAATGACGGAAAATGGCAGTAAACCAACAAGTATATCACAGTAATACATATATTTATGATGAATTATTATGACAAAATATTTTAGTCAAATATGACAAAATTACTGACAAAATGTCAGAAATTTATAATCACAAAAAAATTGTTAGAAAAATGTTGATAAGTTTTTAAAATATTAATTCTCAATATTATGAAATGTTATAATTTAGAATATTGCAGCAAAATGTCTATATATGTTTGTTTTGCAGAAAATTATGGCATAAAGTTTGATAGAAAAAATATGCAGGTAATAGTGCCTGTATTTAAATAAATAATAATGTCATTCAAAAAACGTAATTCATTGGTAATTACAAAAGCAAAAAAGAGGCAGTTATCAATTGCCAGTATTTCAACATCATTTAAAGTATCAGATGATGTAACTTATGAGAAGTATGAACAGCTTATAATTGAGACTGATAAAACTTTAAATGAGTACAACGAATTTTTACGTCTGGCAGATGAAAAAGCCAATATCCTTGATGAACTTGAAAAAAGATTAAAGGATTGGAACGATCGAATGCTCGAAGGAGTAAGTTCGGTATATGGTAAAGATAGTAATGAATATGAAAAAGCAGGAGGCGTTCGCCGTAGCGATCGGAAAAAGCCTGTTAGAAAGGAGAAAAAGCCTATAGTTTAAACAATTACTTTCTTTTTAATAAAAAACCTGTCAAAATGGCAGGTTTTTTTATTTTAATTTATCGCATCCTTCTGTTTAGCGGATATTTTTTTTATTTTTCAATCACCACCTTCAAAAATATTTCTTAATTTCGTTGTTTGAAACAATAACATTTTAAAAAATGATATTAATCCAACTAAAACCACGTAAGGCATTAAATAAAGCATTTCTGAAACTGAAAGCAAACAGGGCAGAAATAGAATTATTCAAAACCAATCTGATCAGATTAATTGAACATATTAACGAATCGGAATCGGAAGAATTTCATAAAAATCTGGTTTCCGATTTTCTTAAAAATACATACTACGGCGAACATCATTATATAAATACCAAGGGCAGGAATGATTTGGTAATACATAACAACAGCAAAGCTAGCGATACGGTAGGGGTAATTATTGAAGCCAAAAAGCCCGGCAATAAAGCCGAAATGCTTAAACCCGATAATATCAATACCAAAGCTTTTCAGGAATTGGTGTTGTATTATCTGCGCGAACGCATTACTAATAAAAATCTGGAAATAAAGCATCTGATTGCCTGCAATATATTTGAATGGTATATATTTGATGCCAGCCTTTTTGAAAAAGAATTTGCCCAAAACAAAAATCTGGTAAAACAATTCATCGATTTTGAAGAAGGACGCTTATCGGGCAAGAATACCGATTTCTTTTACAAACAAATTGCCGAACCTGCCATTGAAGCCATAAAACATGAAGTAGCATTTACCCATTTCGATATACGTGATTACGATAAACCCTTACGCAATGAAGATAAAAAAGATGACAATCTGCTGATTGCACTCTATAAACTATTATCTCCCGAACATTTGCTCAAATTGCCTTTTGCCAACGACAGCAATAGTCTGGACAAAACTTTTTATACCGAACTTCTGCATATAATCGGACTAACGGAAACCAAAGACGGAGGCAAAAAGCTGATTCAACGTAAAAAAGATGGCGAACGCAACCAAGGTTCTTTAATTGAGAGTGCCATCTTTCAACTGGATAATCTTGATAAAATATCGAGGCTAACAAAACCCTCACAATTTGGTGATAATTATCAGGAACGATTATTTAATGTGGCTTTGGAATTGTCCATTACATGGATTAACCGGATTTTGTTTTTAAAATTACTGGAAGCACAGCTATTGAAATACAACAGATTCGACAAGCTCACTGCAAGCAAAGGTGATAAATCTTTTGCTTTTCTCAATCTGGATAAAGTTCAGAATTTTGACGATCTCAATAGTTTGTTTTTTAGTGTGCTGGCACGTAAGCCACAGGATAGGAGCGAAGAAGTTAAAAAACTATTTGCCAATGTTCCTTATCTCAACTCTTCCTTATTTGAACCTACCGATATTGAGCACAGTTGTTTATTTATCAGTCAACTGAAAGATGGTAAATTGCCCTTGCTTTCATCAACTGTAATAAAGAACAATAACGGACAAAAACTAACAGGCGAGTTAGTTACCATACAATATATTTTCGATTTTCTGAATGCTTACGACTTTGCCAGCGAAGGCAGCGAAGAAATACAGGAAGACAACAAACGACTGATTAATGCCTCGGTTTTAGGCTTGATATTTGAAAAGATTAACGGTTACAAAGACGGTTCGTTTTTTACACCCGGCTTTATTACCATGTATATGTGCCGCGAAACCATACGCCGTGCGGTAGTACAAAAGTTTAACGATGCAGGTGCAACCCTGTCAGGGTTTCAAACCCTGACAGGGTTAAATGAAGTTTACGATGCAATCGGAACCCATTTTAACAGAACAGAAGCCAACCAAATTGTAAACAGTTTAAAAATATGCGACCCTGCGGTAGGTTCCGGTCATTTTCTGGTATCGGCACTCAACGAAATTATTGCCATTAAGAGCGAACTTAAAATATTGCAGGATAGCGACGGCAAACGATTGAAAGAATATGATATTGTAGTAGAAAATGATGAGTTGGTTGTTACCGATGATGATGGTGAACTTTATGCCTATAACCCCAAAAGCAAAGAAAGCCAAAGAGTACAGGAAACGCTCTTTCACGAAAAGCAAACCATCATAGAAAACTGCCTGTTTGGTGTGGATATTAACCCCAATTCGGTAAAGATTTGCCGTTTACGATTATGGATTGAATTATTGAAAAATGCCTATTACAAAGCACCCGATTTTACGGAACTGGAAACTTTGCCCAATATTGATATCAATATCAAATGCGGCAATTCGTTAATCAGCCGCTATGCATTGGATGCTGATATTAAAAAAGCACTGAAAGCCAGCAAATGGAGTATTGATAGCTACCGCCTTGCCGTAATGACCTATCGCAATGCACAAAGCAAAGACGAAAAGCGGGAAATGGAACAATTGATTTCGCGTATAAAAAACGATTTTGAAAGTGAAGTTGCCAGCAACGACAAACGATTGCTGAAACTCAATAAAACGAAAGGCGAATTATTTGCCTTAACTACACAAATTACGCTTTTTGAACGAACCAAAGCCGAAACCGCAGCATGGAACAAACAGGTAAAAAATTTAACCGAAACGATTAATAAATTAGAACAGGAAATAGAAGAAATAAAAAGCAATAAGATCTATGAAAATGCTTTTGAATGGCGGTTTGAGTTTCCCGAAGTACTGAATGATGAAGGGGATTTTTTGGGTTTTGATGTGGTGATTGGGAATCCGCCGTATATGCGTGTTCAAGAAATCCAAGCTTGCCAACCTATACAAAAGATTTTTTATGAGCAAAATTATCATAATGCAAAAGCAGCTTACGATTTAGCAAATATTTTTTTTGAATTAGCAGTTAATATTTCTTCTCTTAAAAGCAATAATGCGTATATATTTCCTCATAAATTCTTCAATTCTGCTTCTTCTGAAATATTCAGAGATTATTTAAAACAAGGACAATATATAGATGAGATTGCTCATTTTGGGGCAAATATGATTTTTGACGATGCAGATACTTATACTTGTGTTGCTCAATTTAGCAAAAGACCTTCAAATGGGTTTAACTTTCAATTATTCCCTTTTAAATCAGATTTTCAAAGTCTGATAAAAGAGCGAAATATGTATACTTTTATGACTTATCAAATGCTTGATAAAGCATCAAAATTATATGGAAGCAATCAATGGATACTATTTAATAGTGAATTGGGATATGATATATTTGAAAAAATTTATATTAAATCAAAGAATATTGAAACTGTTTTTGATGGTATTTTCCAGGGAATTGCTACAAGTAAAGATGATTTATACATTTTAGAAAAAGTTTCAGTTGAAAAATTTATTTGTAAAGTGCCCTTGAGTGGTTCTGAATATGAATTAGAACCTGATTTATTTAAACCATTTTTGATGGGAAAAGATGTTCAACGTTTCTGTCATTTATTAACTGATAAGTATGTTTTTTTCCTTATAAAATAGAAGATGGAAACCCCTCAATTGTTTCGGAAAAAGAGATTGAGACAAAGTATCCATTAACTTATCTTTATTTAAAAGACCATGAGAAGCAATTTAAAGCACGTGAAAGCGGTAAAGCTGCTAAAATGGAACATTGGCATGCATATATTTACCCTAAAAGTTTAAATAGATTTGAACAACCTAAACTATCTTCAATGGAGATTTGTGCTAATCATCCAAATGTTACATTTAATGAATCAAATCTATATCATACTACAAAAGTTTATAGTTGGGTTAAAAAACAAGATACTAAAGAAAGTTATGAATATCTATTAGCCATTGCAAATTCTCAGTTATTATGGTGGTTTTTAAAAACAACCGGAGATACTCTGCAAGGAGATGCAAGAACTTTTAAAACAAATTATTTGAATCCATTCCCATTACCTGAAACAGTTGATGAAAACATGGAGCAACTTATTACCGAAAAAGTAAAACTTGTTCTTGAAAATAAAAAAAATGATTCAAAAGCCGATACTACTTCACTCGAATCCGAAATCGATCAATTGGTTTATCAGCTATATGGGTTGAGTGAAGAGGAAATAAAGATAGTGGAGGGCACCTCGACTTCGCTCGGTGGCCAATCGTAGCCGGTCGCCGAGCGAAGCCGAGGCGATGGACTACGTCTCGACCCCGCTCGACGTCCGGAAATGGAAGCCGAGGTAAGAAACGTCTCGACTCCGCTCGACGTCCGAGATGCGGTAACCGAGCGGAGTCGAGGTTAAAACAAATAATATGAGTGGATATATGTATATTTTACTTTGCTCGAACGGAGCTTATTATACCGGAAGTACAAAAAATCTGGATAAACGTATGCAGGAACACCAAAATGGTGAAGGAGCAAATTTTACGAAAAAACATTTACCAGTTAAATTGGTGTATTATGAATTTTTTGATAGAATAGATGAAGCATTTTACAGAGAAAAGCAAGTTCAGAATTGGAGCAGGTTAAAAAAGGAAGCTTTAATTAATAAAGATAATTCAAAATTACATGATTTATCAGAATGCAAGAATGAAACGCATTATAGAAATGCCCCTCGGCTTCGCCCGGAAACAGAATGAACTACGTCTCGGCTACGCTCGACGTCCGGGGATAGAATGAACTACGTCTCGGCTACGCTCGACGTCCTAAGACAGAATGAACTACGTCTCGACTCCGCTCGACGTCCTAAGACAGAATGAGACTTTGCTCGGGAACAAAGAATCAATTATAAATAACAAATTACAGAAATGGAAGAAGAATCTATATCTATAACAAAAGAAGAAGCATTAAGTATATTTGCTTTTTATAAATATTTTCCAAAAGGATTTATAGAAAACAAAAAAACTGAAATAGATACTGAAAATATTGTTGATTTATATAGGGATATGCGATGGATGTTAAAAATATTGGATATTTATCTGAGTTATAAATCTAATGAAGTATGGTATTTGGTTAGTGAAAATTGCAAGCGATTTATTAATGATATTTACAAAACAGAAGATGCAGAAATAGTGTTTAAACAACTGAACTTTCTGGTATGGTTTATCTTTATACACAGAAATATAAAGGATTACAGAGAGATTAACAAACTTTCTATAGATAAAAATAAAATGGAAGCATTTAAAACAAGATTGTTGGAACTTAATGCAATCAAAACCTTTCAAATTGCTATGTTTTAAATGGTAAAAAATGCTTTATGGTTTTCAACTCTCAATGAAATAATTTACCCAAAGATTTCTTCCATTTTCTTTATTCTATAATCAAATATCTGATTTAATTTGGTTTCAATTATCAGTTTGTTGGCAATTCTGCCAAAAATGCCAAAGGGTGGTTTATAAGTTAGAATATCTGTCATCAGAATGCCATTTTTGTTTTCTTGAAAATGATGTTGGTGATGCCAAAAACTATATGGCCCTTCTTGCTGAACATCAATAAAATATTTATGTTCTTTAACATGGGTTATTTCTGTTGTCCAATTCATTTTAATACCCATTAACGGACTTACTTTGTAGGATATAATCATACCTTCATAAATTTTTTCGGGCAAGTTATCTGTAAGTATTTCAAAGCCCATATATTCGGGTGTTATCTTCTGAAGATTAGCCGGATTGGATGCAAAATCCCAAATTTCATTTATGTTTGCTTTTAGTATTTGTTCTCTTTTAAATGTAAACATCATTATAAGTTTTTTAAAATTCTAATGGCTTCATCCACATGTTTTTCGGCTTGCAATTGTGAATTGAAAATATAAATAACCTTGCCCGATTTGTCTATAATATAGGTAACTCTACCGGGTAATATTCCCAATAAGTTAGTAGGAACCCCGAATAGTTTGCGTACTTTGTTCCCTTCGTCGCTTAATAAAATATATGATAAACGGTGTTTCTCAGCAAATTTCTTATGACTTTCAACAGATTGGGCACTTATTCCGATAACCATTGCATCTTCATCTTCAAATACACTAAATTGATCGCGAAAAGAGCATGCTTGTTTGGTACAACCAGGGCTATCATCTTTTGGATAGAAATAGATAACCAGATTCTTTTTGCCAACAACACTATCACTGTCGAAAATATGATTATTCTGATCTTTTAATAAAAAATGCGGCAATTTCATGCCTGTTTTTAATGTTTCCATATTCTGATTATTTTGAGCTTCACTATTAAACGAATTATAAAATATAAACAATATCAAATATATAAACAGATAAACACGATAGAAATTTCGAAATTTCAGATATGTTTTGTTGTTAGGATATAGATTGAATAACAATGCTTTGATTTCTTTAATAAAGACAGGTTTAAAATTTATTGTCCAGCTATTTGTTTGATATACAAGCTTTCGAAATCTGCTTCGATAATATCCCAAAGGCAATCCCCAAAGTATGAAAATAATTAACCAGATATGCTTATATAAGAAATACATTGTAATATTGTTTGTTATATAACATAAATGATTTCAATTAGTTTGGTTTAGAGTTTTGTATTTATTAATTATACAAAAAAAAGGCTGTTTCGTTAGAAACAGCCTTTTTTATATTTTAAAAAAAGTATTATAATACAGCGATAGTATTTTTTAATAATGCTTTTACATAATCATAGTTATGAATACCTAAACTATATTCTCTCACGCAGAATTGGAAGTTAATAATTGCTCCCATTTGCGCATTTGTTAAATGTATTTTTGGTAATGCATTGTTAATAGCTTTCTGTTCAGGTTTCCATGATGAAGTATTGCCCATATTTCTGAATTGTCCTGCATTATTATCAGGACCGGTAGGATTGTTTACTGGATCATAAACATTCAAATATCCATCATAATTTCCGGTTGTAATACCAGCCCATAAGTTGGTAGTTGCATCTGGATTTTTGTTCATAATTTCAACACCACCTTCTTTAAGTTTACCAGCTAAAGTAGCTATTAAACCTTTTATTTCTGATCTAACAGAAACAAATTTTGCATTGTTTGAAGCCATTAAACCGCTTCCAACACCTGCTTTATGGCAATCAGCTGTATTACAACCATTGAAATTTCCTTTAGCTTTAAAAGAGTGTCCACCAGCAGCACCTGTGATAGGAGCCATGTGACAATCCTGACAAGAAGCAGCAGTTGCGTGAGATGAATTTGAATAACCTTCTGTTCCAACAAATTCTACAGCACCTTTACCAGCAGCAACACCACCAACAGCACCATAATGAATATGAGTTCTGTAACCAGGTGTAATAGGTTGAACAACAGTAGAAGCTAATGAAGAATCATAGAAGATTGCAGTTGGATTAGCAGCTAATGTAGGATATTCTAACCATCTGCCTTTTAATGAAGCAGGGAAGTTTGCATTAGCACCAGCATAATTTGAAGCAACTGCTAATGGACGAGGTTGGTGACATTTTACACATAAGTTACCTTTTCCACCATCTTGTGTAAGATTAATCGTTTTTGAACCGCCCCACATTGTCATAGGAACTGCAGCTGTTGTGGTTAATGAAGAAATGTCAGAATAACCATAAGTAGTATGTAAACTACTGTGGCAAGTAAAACATCCTAATTTACCAAAAGCTGTAGAAGCATCAGATGCATAAGGGTTTTTCCATGGACCTGTTGCACTATCCTGATAAAATACAGTTGTAGTGTTGTTTTTGCAAACAAACTTAAATGCTTCTTGTTCGTGGCAAGGAGCACAACCTGAGTTACCAGCTTCTTCTTCTGCTGCTAAGCCATATTCATGTTTTGAAAGCTGAAATTCTGTTGATACTCTGTCAACAACAGTTGATGTGTGGCATAATTTGCAAGTTTCATTTGCATCTTTACCATCTTTACCGGCAGGACCAGTTGCACCCATTTCTCCGTCTTTTGCACAACCTGCAAGAAAAACCATAGAAGCAGCAGCTAACATCATGCTACCTCTGAAAAACATTTGTAAAAAGTTTCTTCTCATTGTAATTGTTTTTGATTTGTACTAGTTTTATTACAAAATTTATTAGACTTAATTTGTCAATGCAAATATATAAACGATTTTGTATAAACAAACAAAAATGAGCCTGATATTTTCAAGATGTGAAATGAATAACAATCATTATTTGATTGATAAATATCAATGTAATAATATTTGTTGTATATCTGTGTGATAGATAATGTATTGCAATTTTATTATCCTTTCTGGTTTATTTTTACCAGCATGTCAATATCTTTTAATGTAATACTATTTCCATCTACACTTATAATATTATCATCTTTTAGTTCTTTTAATATTCTGATTGCACTCTCTTTAGACATTGCGGTTAAATCAGCCAGGTCTTGTCTTTTGATACTGATTTCATAATTGCTGTTTTGATATACTTCATTATGCATATAAAGCAAAGCTCCTGCTATACGTCCATGCATTCCTTTTTGGGTTAGTTCTATAAATTTAAAGTAATTGGTTAAGGTGTGAGTATTAATCCATTGTAATAAGTTTAAAGCAAAATCTTTATTGCTTTTTACCAATTCTGCAATTGTATTTACTTCAAAAAAACAAGCTGAAGAATCTTCAACAGCCATAGCTGTAATATGATTTTTAAAATCTGTAAAGAAACCTGGTCCACCTATAATAGTTACAGGTTTTGCAAATCTTAATATCAGATTTCTATTATCTATTCCCTCAATATATAGTTTTACCAATCCTTCATTTATTAGTAAAATATGAGTCATTGCAGTACCTTGCTTAAATATAATCTCACCTGCATTAAATTTTACTTTGCATCTAGCTTTGCCTAACATTTCAAGTTCCTCTTCATTAAGAGATTTGAAAATTTGTAATTCAGTCAAACATTTTCCGCAGTGATCTGAGTTGTTCTTGTCTTCCATTTTAATATTTTTTAGCAAGTAATTATTTTTATAATTGTACACTAAAACAAATAAATTGTTTGTTTTGTTTTTAAGTTTTTAAACTCAAGTAAATCAGTGATTTATCGGTTTAACTAATTGCTCTGATATCAGTTTGTATTGATATAAATCAATTATTTGATATTATTATGTTGTTGCAAATATACAAATTTATCATTGTTATACTTACATTATAATTTATTTTTATTGATAAATTTTTATTTAATAATTATAATTAGTTGATTTATAATAATTGAAATAATTTCAGTTTGTCCTGATACATTAATTTTGCTGATATATGTCAATTTTTCAATGATTCTTATTCTGGTATAAGAACTTAATTGTAAGTTAATTAGGCATTTAATAAAGTTTAGGTTTGTTGTTTGGGTTTAAATTGGTTTAATACGTGGTGTATATGTCGTAAAAATTAATACTTTTGTATTCATTAACTTAAATAAAAAACGAAAATGAAAAAGAAATTTTTACTTTTAATTACATTTATTTCAGTAATTATCGGGGCATGTACAAAAGATATTGTTGAGCCCAATTATACTCCGGTAGTTCCAAATACAAATGCGAAATTTTCAACTGATGTTTATCCGCTTTTTGCCTCCAATGGTTGTACTGCATGTCATGGTACTTCGGGAGGTCTTGATTTAAATGGTACTGCTTCAGTAGTTAGAGGGAATTTAATTACAAAAGGTTCTGTAAAACCTAGTCAGGCAAGTACAAGCAAATTGTATTTTTATTTTAATAATAATGCAAGTCATAATGGTAAAACATTTACTTCTGTACAGGAAGGAAATATTAAAGGTTGGATAGATGCAGGTGCATTGGATAATTAATATATTACTTTATTAAAAATATTATAAACATTAAATAACATATGAATATGAATAATAAAAATATTAAAAGAATACTGACATACAGTGTTTTATCGTTTGCATTTATCGCATCGTTTTTTAATTCACAGGTTTTTGGACAAGAAAAAAATTCTCCGGTAATAGGTACTTTTAATAGTGGGATTTTTCTGGAAAACCAAACCGTTATGATGTATCCTAAGAAAACCATTGAATTGGTAATTAACCATCGTTTTGGTAAAATAAGTGATGGATTCAGCGAATTATTCGGTGTTTATTCTCCTTCAAATATCAGAATGGGAATTAATTATAGTATAACAGATAAATTTCAGGTGGGTTTTGGTTTTACCAAAATGAATAAACAACAGGATTTAAGCTGGAAATACAGTATTTTTGAACAGACTACCAATAATAAAATGCCTGTTTCTATTGTCTATTATGGTAATGTGGTATTGGATGCAAGAGAGGAAGCTACAGCTTTTAGTTATAAAAACTATACTTATGGACATAGATTTTCTTATTTTCACGAAATTATGATTGCCCGTAAATTTTGTGATTTCTTTACTTTGCAATTAGCACCAACTTATACACATTATAATGTTACCGAATCTGCAAGCGATTCTTCTTCAGTTAGATTAAGAAGACACGATCAATTTGGTTTGTCAGCATTGGCAAAAGTTACACTAACTCCAACTATCGCTGTATTTGCTGAATACGATCATAATTTTACTACATTATATAAACGTAATTATAATGAAGTAAAACCAAATTTAGCTTTTGGTATCGAAAATGCAACTGCATCACATTCATTTCAATTGTTTGTAACAACTGCTTATGATATTACTTATCAACGCAATATGGTATATAATCAGAATGATTTTTTACATAGCGGCTTGATGATTGGGTTTAATATCACCAGAGTTTTTTATAAATAATTCTTATTGATTTTATGGATAAAATGCCACTAAGACAATTTCAAAGTTTGGCTTAGTGGCATTTTTTAAATACAACTTTTCTAAATATATAAGGAAAAAACGAATTATTATATTATAAATAAAACAGTCACGATTATGTTGAAATTCATCAAATTATTAAGTTTTCTAATTGCAATTTTCATTGTTTTGCAATCTGATTTTTTATTTTCTCAAAATACAAATGATGATTGTTTAATGTGCCATAGTGATAAAACTCTGACCAAAGTTCGTAAAGGTCAGATGGTTTCTTTATTCGTTGAGAAAAATATACTTAAAAATTCTACACATAATAGTGTAAAATGTGTTTCCTGTCATAAGGATGCTGATGTTAGTGAGTTTCCTCATCCTGAACATTTAAAGGAAGTAAATTGCGGAAGCTGTCATAAAAATGCTGAATTTCAATTTGGTGTAAGTATTCATGGACAGGCATTAAAATTTAATGCTCCATTTGCACCTACATGTAAAGAGTGCCATGGAAAGCATGATGTATTATCTCATACATCACCCAAATCATCTACTTATAAATTAAATATTCCCATTTTATGTGGAAAATGTCATAAAGAAGGAGCTCCTGTTGCTCGATTATATAATATTACAACCAAAGATATTTTAAATAATTATAGCGAAAGTATTCATGGTAAAGGTTTGTTTGAGAGCGGATTAATTGTTTCTGCAACTTGTAATGATTGTCATGGAAATCATATGGTATTGCCTCATACCAATCCGCAATCCACAACATCCAGCAAAAAAATTGCTTCTACTTGTATGAAATGTCATGCAAATATTGAGCAAGTTCACAAAAAGGTGATTAAGAGAGAGTTGTGGGAGAAAAAGTCTGGTGTTATTCCGGCTTGTAACGATTGCCATTCATCTCATAAGATAAAACCTCAAAAAACTGTAACCAATATTTCAAATCAAATTTGTTTGAAATGTCATCAATCTAATGATGTTCATAAAGTTGTAAATAATAAAAAAATATCATTAAAAGTAAATCCAAATGATTTTGTAAATACAGCTCATAAAAACTTTGCTTGTAATAAATGTCATACCGATGTAACTATAGGAAATGCAAATGGAAGACCTTGTGCTACAACAAAAAAGGTTGATTGTTCAATATGTCATGAGGAAGTTTCCAATGTATATATTAATAGTGGGCACGGACAGGCATATTTTAATAATACCAACAAATTTGCACCATATTGTACAGATTGTCATGGTTCTCATCGTATATTAAGCCGCTATGATGAGACATCTGTTACCAGCCGTGCTAATATTCCTCAGCTTTGTGGAAAATGCCATACCAAAAACGGGAAAGCAACTATTAGTATGAACCGTAAAGAAATTGATATTTATAGTGATTATTCAAAAAGTGTACATGGTAAAGGTTTGATGGAAAAAGGATTATTGGCAAGTGCAGTGTGTACCGATTGCCATACTTCACATAATAATCTGAAAGAAGCTGATTCCAATTCGAGTGTAAATCCGAGAAATGTACCAAATACTTGTGGTAAATGTCATAAGAGTATTTATAATGAATACATGGAAAGTGATCACTCTGTATTGTTAAATACCAAAGATAAAAAATTTCCAAGTTGTGCCAATTGCCACACAGCTCATTCTATATCAGATGTTGATAAAGATAAGTTTATGACTCAGATTACCTTGCAATGCGGAAGTTGTCATAAAGATTTGTCGGAAACATATATGGAAACCTATCATGGTAAAGCTTATACACTCGGACATTTAAAAGCTGCACGCTGTTCTGACTGTCATGGAGCTCACAAAATATTGAATCTGGATAATCCTGAGTCAATGGTAGGTGAGAAAAATATTGTAAGAACCTGCAAAAAGTGTCATGAAAATGCCAATGTAAAATTCACAGGTTATTTATCTCATGCCACTCATAATGATAACAATGTTCTTTTCTATACTTTCTGGGGAATGACGTCATTGTTATTAGGTGTATTTGGATTTTTCGGATTACATACTTTATTATGGATTCCACGTTCGATAGTTGAAGCGCGTAAAAAGAAAAAGCATAAAGTAGAAAATGGAGAAAAAGTATATTTCCGTCGTTTTACCCGTAGTCAGAGAATTACACATATTTTTGTAATAATGAGTTTCTTATTGTTGGCATTAACTGGTATGATGTTGAAATTTGCACATATGAAATGGGCAATAGCATTTTCAAAACTTATTGGAGGAGTTGAAATTGCCGGAAATATTCATCGTTTTGCAGCAATTATTACTTTTGGTTATTTCTTTTTCCATATTTTATCTTTGGTTAAACTTAAAAAAGCACAGCAAAAAGGTTTAGGTGCATTTATTTTCGGAGAAAATACATTAATGTTTAATAAGCAGGATATTAAAGATTTTATAGCAACTGTAAAATGGTTTTTATGGCTTGGCGAACGTCCAAAATATGGCAGATGGACTTATTGGGAAAAATTTGATTATATGGCAGTTTTCTGGGGCGTTGCAGTAATCGGTTTATCTGGTTTAGTGCTTTGGTTCCCTGAATTTTTCACCAGATTATTACCTGGTTGGGCTATTAATGTTGCGCAGATTATTCATAGCGACGAAGCTTTATTGGCAGTGATATTTATCTTTACAATTCACTTCTTTAATACCCATTTACGTCCGGAAGCATTCCCCATGGATACTGTAATTTTTACCGGACATGTTGATGCTGATGAATATAAGGTTGACAGACCTAAAGAATGGGAAGAATTGGAGAAATCAGGAAGACTTGAAACCAAAGTAGTGAAAAAAGAAATTCCTACTTCTTTTTTGAAAATTGTGAAATTTTTTGGTTTTGTGTTTTTGTTTACCGGAATTATACTGGTAATCTTGATTATATTCTCATTAATTGCCGGGAAATATTAATTTTTTTTATTTTTAATAATATTTTGATGTGTTTGAGGCTGTTTGAATTTTCAGACAGCCTCATTTTTTATAAACCTAAGAATTTATACAATAAATATAATGATTATAAAGTATTGAGAATAATATTTATTAAATTTGCAAAGCAGTAAACGAATACTCTATGTTGCAATTTAATATTTATTCTTATAATTCGGATGGTTCTATAAATGAAGATTTTAATAATAGAAGATGAAAAGGCTTTAAATGATTCAATACTTGAATATCTTCATGGAGAAGGGCATGTATGTGAAGCTGTTTTTACTTATAATGAAGCTGTTGAAAAAACAGATCTTTATGATTATGATTGTGTTGTGGTTGACATAAATCTGCCTGATGGAAATGGATTAGATATCATAAAACAGATTAAAAAATCAGGAAAAACACCGGGTATAATAATTATTTCTGCTCGTAATGCATTGCAGGATAGAATCGAAGGTTTGGATATAGGTGCCGATAATTATCTTACCAAACCTTTTTATCTGGCTGAACTAAATGCGCATTTAAAATCTATTCACCGCAGAATTAGTTTTAATGGCAATGAAGAAATTGTATTTAATGAAATAAAAATATTACCTAACGAACATAGCGTTTTTGTTTTAAATAAAGAGCTGAAACTCACTAAAAAAGAATATGAACTGTTGATGTTTTTTATTTCCAATAAAAACAAAGTAATTACCAAATCTGGTTTGGCTGAGCATTTGTGGGGCGATTATATGGATATGGCTGATTCATTCGATTTTATATATACTCATATTAAAAATCTGCGTAATAAACTTTTGAAAGAAGGCTGTACCGATTATATTAAAACTGTTTATGGTGTTGGCTATAAATTTGATACTTCACAGGAATAATTTTTTATAATAAAACAATAAAAGCAATAAAATGAAGCTCTTAACAAAAACCAGTTTAAATTATCTTTCGGTTACATTATTCGTTTTTTTGTTTGCTACCATTGCTTTTTATTATTTGCTTCGGCATCAGGTTAATCAGAATATTAATATTGAACTTGCAAAAAGGAAAAATACGATTGTCAATCAATTACTTTCGGCACATTCTTCGGTACAAACGCCTGCCAATCAGAATGAAAAAATAGTTATCACTCCTCTAAAAGAAGTGAATTCTCCTCAGCTTAATTTTTATGATACCTTGTTTTTCCAATTTCATGAGAAAAAATATGTTCCTTTCCGTCAATTGGGTTTTGTAGCTGAAATTAATAACGAAAAGTTTTATATACAGATTTATAAATCACTGGAAGAAACCGATAACCTTATTGTAAGAGTGTTTTTATAATGACTGTAATGGTTATTCTGATCATAATCACTTTGTTAATTACCGTTCGGCATACATCTTTGGTTGCATGGAATGTGTTTTATGATACCGTAAAAAAAATAAATCAATATGATATAAACTCGCATAATGAATTTACATTAAAACAGTCGGAGGTGAAAGAATTTGATGATCTGAACCGAAATCTGAAAGCCATGACAGAAAGGATAAAAAAGGATTATTCGAATATGAAAGAATATACCGAAAATGCTTCGCATGAAATGCAAACTCCTTTGGCAATTATTAATTCAAAAATGGAAATATTGCTGCAATCAGATAATTTAAATGAAAAGCAATTGAAAGCTGTGGTTGATGCATATGAAGCATCTAACAGATTGTCGAAACTTAATAAAACCTTATTGCTGCTTGCAAAAATAGAAAACAGACAATTTCCAGATTCTAAAAATGTTAAGCCCGAAGAATTAATTAAAAATCAACTTGAAAATCTGGAAGATTTGATAGTTTCAAAGCAATTAAATGTTGAATTGCATATAGAAAAAAGTATTGAAATTCAAATGAATTCATATCTTGCCGAAATACTGTTGGCTAATCTGATAAAAAATGCCATCAGACATAATGTTGTTGGCGGGAATTTAATTATTAAAGCTGATTCTAATAAAATTTGCATTTCTAATTCAGGTGTTGAAAAAGAAATAGATACATCGAAATTATATGAACGTTTTCATAAAAATTCCAGTTCGCCTGATTCTTTGGGTTTGGGTTTGGCTATTGTTCAGAAAATATGTGAAGTATATAATTTCAACATAAATTATTCATATCAGAATCAAATGCATTTATTTTGTATTGAATTAAAAAATTCAGAATTAAATAAAAATACAAATCTATAATTCTGTTTTGCCCTAAAATATTAGAAAAACTGCAATGATAAATATCAATATAATGTATGAATATCTCAGTTTTTAATTGAGTTTAATACAAGCAGAAATTTTTAAAATAGTTATAACGTGCATAAATTCAGATTTATAAGATATTTACCTGAATTATATTATTAAATAAAATAATGAATTAAATGAAATCTGAGCAAAAGTAGCTCAAATCTGAAGAAAATCTTCAGAAAAAACTCAGATTTCACCTATAGTTTTGCTTAAAATTTTTATAATAAAGAAATTTATGATAGAACTACTGGGACTCAATCACAAGTCTGCGCCAATAGAAGTCAGAGAGAAGTTTGTTTTTTGTGAAGAAGACATCAAACGTTTTGTTCCGATGCTTAGAGAAAACGGAATTCTTGGTGCTGTAGTATTATCAACTTGCAACCGTACAGAAATTTATGTAGAGTATAACAAGTCAGGTCATCCTTTTTCAGGACTTGATATTTTTGAGGAATGCCTTTTAAAATACAGAAAAGCAGATAAAAGTTTTTCACAATATTTTTATAAAAAAACTCATAGCGATGTAGTTCGTCATTTGTTTCATGTTGTTTCCGGTTTGGATTCAATGGCTTTGGGTGAATATCAGATCGTTGGACAGGTTAAAGATGCTTTTGCAATCAGCGAAAAGAATGATTTGTTGAGTCCTGTTTTAAATCGTTTGTTTAATAAAGCATTTGAAGCCGGGAAAAAAGTAAGAAGCAATACTTGTATTTGTCGTGGAGCAGTTTCCATTAGTTATGCAGGTGTTGAACTAGCCGGAAAAGTTTTGCATAATATCGAAAATCAATCTGTTCTGTTGTTAGGAGCCGGACAAACCAGCGAGTTGACTTTGCAGAATTTTATGAAAAAAGGATGCAAAGATTTTACTATCGTAAATCGTACTTATGAGAATGCAATTGAATTGGCTTCGAAATACGATGCCAAAGCAGAAGAAATAGAAAAACTTGAAGATTTGTTGGTTAACAATAATATCGTTGTTACTTCAACCGCATCAAAAAAGCCATTGATAACTAAAGAAATGCTCGAAAGAGTGATGGAACAAAGAAGTTTTAGACCATTGTTTTTGTTAGATTTGTCAGTTCCCCGTAATGTGGCTAATGATGTTGTTGAGATTAATAATGTTAATGTTTACGACATTGATAATCTGAATAATATTATTGAAGAAAATTTTGAAAGAAGAAGAGGCGAAATATGTGCCGCCGAAGAAATTATTGAAGAATTGGTAGTAGATTTTGCCAATTGGGTTCATTCCAGAAATCTGATTCCTACTTTTCAATATATATGTAAATATTTTCATGGTATTAGTAAAAGTGAACTGGAGGTTTATATAAAAGATCAAAAGATGTCTGATTCACCAAAAGCTTCCGTTTATGCCGAACAAATTACCAATAAAATTATTCACAATGTTATCAATAATGTGAAATCGTTGACAAACAATGGGAAAGATCATGAAAAAATACAGTTAGTAAATCAATTGTTTAATCAAAATTAAAGAATGCAGACTATTCGAATTGGTACCAGAGGAAGTAAATTAGCATTATATCAGGCTTATAGGGTAAAAGAAGAACTTGAAAATAAATATCCGGAAAAAACTTTCGAAATTGTAATAATAAAAACCAAAGGCGACATCATTTTGGATGTTCCCCTTTCTAAAATTGGTGATAAAGGATTGTTTACCAAAGAACTGGAAGTAGCTATGTTCAATAATGAAATTGACATGGCTGTTCATAGTTTAAAGGATTTACCAACTACTTTTCCGGAAGGTGCAAAACTCGGAGCTGTTCTCACACGTGGCGATGTCAGAGATGCTTTGATTAGTACTAACAATAGAAAAGTAAGCGACTTAACATCAAACGATGTAATTGCCACTTCCAGTTTAAGACGTAAGGCTCAACTTTTAAAAATTAATAAAGATTTTAAAATTGTTGAAATTCGTGGCAATGTAAATACCCGTATCCGCAAAATGCAGGAAGGTTATTGTGATGTAATGATTATGGCTGCTGCAGGACTGCAACGTCTTGAAATGAGCGAATTTATTTCGGAATTGATTGATCCATCGGTAATGATTCCTGCTTGTAGCCAAGGGGCTATTGCAATTGAAATCAGAGAAAACGATGCTTTTATCGAGGATTTGCTTTCTAAAATTAATGATAGTGAAACTTTTATAACAACAGCTGCTGAGCGTGCTTTCCTGAAAACATTGGAAGGTGGTTGTCAGATTCCGGTTGGAAGTTTTAGTAAAATTGAAGGAAATCAGTTTCATATTACAGGTTTTATCTCAAATATTGATGGAAGTCAGTTTTTGAAAGAATCAGCTTTTTCAGATGTGGAAAATGCGGTTGAAATTTCAATAGAAATTGCTAAAAAGCTCTATAACAATGGTGGTAAAGAAATTTTGGATACAATCAGAGATTTGAATCTGAATACACCAAAAGTGGAATTGCCTTTAAAAGACAAAGTAATTATTTCTACAAGAGCTATTGAATTAGGCGATTCCTTGCCTGATTTGTTGAAATCGCAAGGTGCTGAATTTATCGCTTTGCCAATGATCGAAGTTTCGCCATCTCAGTTAAACAATGCCGAAAAAGAAACTCTCCAAAACTTAGAGGATTTTGATTGGTTGTTTTTTACCAGTAAAAATGGTGTTATAAACTTTTTTAAGCAATTAAGTGATCTGAAGGGAAGTACAGCTTTACCAGAGAATTTGAAAATTGCAGTAATTGGTAACAGAACTTCTTCAGAACTTGATTATTACGGCTATGCACCAAGCTTTATCAGTAAAGGGAATACATCTGAAGATTTTCTGGAAGAATTTTATAAGGCAGTAAATCCTCAAAATCAGAAAATTCTACTTTCGCTGGGTAATCTGGCAGAAGATTTTTTATACAACAATTTGATTAAAGATAATTCCGTTCAACGAATAAATGTTTATCAGACTGATAAACCCAAATCTGTTGATAATAAGATATTAAATATAATCAGAGAAGGAAAATACGATTTAATTGTTTTTACAAGTCCGTCAACTTTCCATAATTTTTGTTTATATGCTGAAAAGGATATAATTAAGGAACTAAAAATGGCAAGTATTGGTTCAACAACCACCAAAGCAATTGCAGAAGCAGGTTACTCACCATTACTTACCGCAAAAATGTCAAATGTTGAAGGTTTAGGAGAAGCAATAGCAAACTATTTCAAAAAATAATAATAACAATTTAAAAATAAGAGAATTATGGCATTCCCAGTTACACGTTTAAGAAGATTAAGATACAATGGCATTTTAAGACAGATGGTAAGTGAAACTCAACTTTCTGTTGACGATTTTGTAATGCCCTTATTTGTAATTGCAGGTAAAAATGTAAGAAATCCAATTAATTCAATGCCGGGCAATTATCAGTTGTCTGTTGAAAATATTGTAGAAGAATGTAAAAAAGTTTGGGCATCCGGAGTAAAAGCGGTTTTACTTTTCGGTATTCCTGAACATAAAGACGAAGATGGCAGTGTTGCCTGCGAGCATAATGGTATTGTACAACAAGCTATCAGAGCTATTAAAAAAGAAATTCCTGAAATATATATTATCGCTGATGTTTGCAATTGCGAATATACAGTTCACGGACATTGCGGAACCATTATTGATGGTGATGTAGATAATGATTTAACCTTGATTACCCTGGCAAAACAATCGGTTTCACTTGCAGAAGCTGGAGCTGATATGATTGCACCAAGTGATATGATGGACGGAAGAGTTGCTATAATACGTGAGCAACTGGACTTAAACAAATTTGAGAAAATTCCGATTATGTCTTATTCCGCAAAATATGCATCAGGATTTTACGGTCCGTTCAGAGAAGCAGCTGAAAGTGCTCCAAAATTCGGTAACAGAGCTACTTATCAGATGAATCCTGCAAACAGTAACGAAGCTATGCGTGAAGTGAAAGCTGACATTGAAGAAGGTGCTGACATCGTGATGGTAAAACCAGCTTTAAGTTATCTGGATGTGATTTATCGTGTTAAAAATGAATTTAATATGCCGGTTGCTGCATACAATGTTAGTGGTGAATTTTCGATGATTAAAGCTGCTGCACAAAACGATTGGATAGATGGCGACAGAGTGATGATGGAAGTATTAACCTCTATTAAAAGAGCTGGTGCTGATATTATTATCACTTACCATGCTGTAGAAGCCGCAAATATTTTAAATAAACTAAAATAAAAAAAGTACTTATAGTGCCTAAAGTACTTATATATATTTATAAGTACTTTAGACACTGTTACAAAATATGTATTTATTATAATTTAAAAATATGCAATTTACAAAAAGTATAGAAGCTTTTAAAAAAGCTCAGGAACTGATACCGGGAGGAGTAAATTCACCGGTAAGAGCTTTTAAAAGTGTAAAATTAAATCCTGTTTTTTTTGCCAAAGGCAAAGGAGCTTATGTTACAGATATAGATGGAAATCAGTATATTGATTTTGTATCATCGTGGGGCCCACTTATTTTTGGTCATGCACATGATAGTATATTGGCTGCAATAAATGATGCAGCTCAAAGAGGAACCAGCTATGGTGCTCCAACAGAACTGGAAACTGAAATGGCTCAGTTAATTATTGATATGGTTCCTTCGGTTGAAAAAGTAAGAATGGTTAACTCAGGTACAGAAGCTACAATGAGTGCCATCAGATTGGCTCGTGGTTATACCAAAAGAGATTGTATTGTAAAGTTTGCCGGAAATTTTCATGGACATGGTGATAGCTTTCTGATTAAAGCCGGAAGTGGTGCCATTACATTGGGTTTGCCTGATAGTCCGGGTGTTACTGCAAGTAATGCAAAAGATACATTGATTGCAGATTACAATAATCTGGATTCTGTGAGAGCTTTGTTTGAACAAAAAGGCAATGAAATAGCTGCCATTATTGTAGAAGCTGTTGCTGGAAATATGGGCGTTGTGCTTCCTGAAAAAGGATTTTTGCAGGGATTAAGAGATATTTGTAATGAATATGGTTCTGTTTTGATTTTTGATGAAGTAATTACAGGTTTCCGTCTGGCAAAAGGCGGTGCTCAGGAAATATATAATGTAATGCCAGATATTACAACCATGGGTAAAATTATTGGAGGAGGACTTCCTGTAGGTGCTTACGGTGGTAAAAAAGAAATTATGGATATGCTGGCACCTATCGGACCTGTTTATCAGGCTGGAACTCTGTCGGGAAATCCCTTGGCAATGTCAGCTGGTATAGCTATGTTAAAGTTAATCAGAGATACACCTGACTTTTATGCTGAATTGGAACGCAAAGCTGCGAAACTGGAAGCCGGCATCCGTAAAAATATGGAAATAACCGGAGTGAAAGGAATTATCAATCGTATAGGTTCCATGATGACTTTCTTCTTTACCGATGAAAAACAAATCACAAATTTTGATGAAGCTATGAAATCGGATGCTGACAAATATGCAAGATTCTTCAAAATGTCGCTGGAAAGCGGAATTTATCTGGCTCCTTCGCAATATGAATGTTTGTTTATTTCTTATGCGCATAGCGACAAAGATATTGATGCCATTTTAGCAGCCAATCTGGAAGCTTTAAAAAATCTATAAGAAGCATTTTTTAATAATAAACTCAAATAATGACAAAACCTAACAGGTTTTAAAAACCTGTTAGGTTTATATTTAAAACATATATTAGAAATAAAATCAATTTCGTAAATGAACAACTCAATATTTGTAAAAACACTCAAAGGAGAAAAAACTGAAAGACCACCGGTATGGTTTATGCGTCAGGCTGGAAGGGTATTGCCTTCTTATCTGGCAATGCGCGAACACCATTCTTTTCATGAATTAATGGAATCCCCTGAACTGGGTGCAAAGGTAACATTAATGCCGGTTTACGACTTGGGCGTTGATGCAGCCATACTTTTTTCTGATATATTGGTAATACCACAGGCACTGGGAATGGATCTCAATTTTGCTGATTCCGGACCAAAATTCGCAACTGCACTTAAAGATGTTAAAGATCCGATGAGTATATTAAAGGCTGATGCTTCAAAACTCAATTATATCTATGATGTAATTGATGAAATTCAGAAAACCAAACCTGAAAATACACCTTTAATTGGTTTTTGCGGAGCTCCTTTAACTACCCTTTGTTATATGGTTCAGGGATTGAGTACCAATCATACTTTTCCTGATGCTGTTGCTTTGTTATACAAGGATAAAGTATTAGCCCATAAGTTACTGAGTGCTATTACTGAGTTATCAATTGAGTATGCAACTACTCAGGCTAAGCATGGTATTTCTGTTTTTCAGATTTTTGAAACGCATGCAGGTTTAATTCCTTCCGAATTGTATTTTGAGATGATTATGCCTTATGTCCGTAAGATATCTGCTGCTGTAATGCAGGCAGGTACACCGGTTATTTTCCTTCCAAAAGGATTGGGATATGGAGTTAAGTATATTGAACCTGAAGATGCAAACTTCCTGAGTATTGATTGGCAAATGTCAATTGAAGAAGCACGTTATCTGGTTCATCCTGAAATTGGTTTACAGGGTAATCTTGATCCAAGACTGCTGCTGGCAGATCAAAAAACAATACAGGAACAACTTGAGAAATATATTGAATTTGGTTCGCAGAATCAGAATTGGATATTTAACTTAGGACATGGTTTTATTCCGGGTATTCCATTTGAAAATGCTAAGTTTGTAGTAGATTGGGTGAAAAATGTGGATTGGAAAAGATAGTTTAAATGTAAAAATGATGGAAAATGGAAAATGGAAAATGGAAAAATTAAAACAGATACAACAAACACATTTTACATTTCACATTTTCCCAACCTACCTGCAGGCATCATAAATTATACGTATTAATAAAAGAATGCTTACTGAATTCTAAATAAAACTATTATATGAAAGAAGAATTGATTGAAAGATTTCTAGACTTTGCAGTTGAAATTTATAAAATTGAAGATGCTATTTGCAAATCATATAGCGGTAAACATGTTTATGGTCAACTTTTCCGTTCCGGTACCTCTTCGGGTGCAAATTATGATGAAGCTACTGCAGCGGAAAGCAAAAAGGATTTTGTTCATAAGATGTTGATTTCTTTAAAGGAATTAAGAGAATCATATTTTTGGCTTAGATTTATTAAAAAGGCTAAAATGTTATCTGAAAAAGATGCTGTTTTATCATCTCTTTTGAAGGAAAATAAAGAATTGCTTAATATTATTGGAAAAGCTGTATCAACTGCAAAAATTAATATGGCAAAAAATACTAAATAAAAATGGAAAATGAAGTAATGGAAAATTGATGATGTATAATGTATAATGGAAAAGTTGAAAAAAGATGAGTGCAAACACATTTTACATATCACATTTTCCATCATAAATTTTACATTTAATTTTTTTTACATCATAAATTTTACATAAATAAGATGCAAATAACAACCGAATTTCTTGATAAACACAACGTTTCAGGTCCGCGATATACAAGTTATCCGCCTGCAAACTTTTTTAATACAAACTTTACAAGCAGCGATTATCTGGAGCAATTAAAAGCTTCTAATCAGCAGCAGCCTGAGAATATTTCTATTTATATCCATATTCCGTTTTGTCCGCAGCGTTGTCATTTTTGTGGTTGCAATACCGAAATTGGTCAGAAACGTTCTTTTATAGAAAGATATGTGGATGCTATAAAGAAGGAAATCAATCAGGTTTGCGAACATCTTGATCTGAAAAACCGCAAACTTACTCAGGTTCACTGGGGTGGGGGTACTCCCAATGCCATTGCAATGCGCTATATTTTTGACATTATGAATCTGATTAAAGAAAAATTTATTGTAGATGCTAATGCTGAAATTGCGATTGAATGTAGTCCGGCATATCTGGAATTTGAACATATAGACCAATTAGCTGAAATGGGTTTCAACAGAATGAGTCTGGGCATTCAGGATTTCAGAGAAGATGTGCTGCAAGTAGTTAATCGTCAGAAACCAAAGCATGATGTAAAACAGATTGTTGATTATCTGAGAGGAAAAGGTTTTAATGGTATTAATCTTGATTTTATTTATGGATTGCCATTGCAAACTGCTGATAGTTTGAAAGAAACCATTGAAAAAGCTATTGAAATAAAACCCGACAGAATTGTTACATTTTCTTATGCGCATGTTCCATGGGTGAAAGAAGAGCAATTAAAACTCGAAAAAATAGGTTTACCTTCGCCCAAAGATAAAATGGATATGCTGATAAACAATATTCAGCAATTACAGCAAGCCGGATATACTTCAATCGGAATTGACCATTTTGCACATCCTGATGATCAGTTGGCTATAGCATACAAAAACAAAAAACTTCATCGCAATTTTCAAGGTTATTGTACATTGGAAACTACCGGACAGGTTTATGGTTTCGGTGCTTCTTCCATAAGTCAGTTGTGGGGTGCTTATGCCCAAAATGTAAAAAGTGCAGCCAAATATATTGAGGAAATTGAAAATACAGGTTTTGCTATTGAGCGTGGTTTTACATTAAATGTAAATCAGCAGATTGTAAGAGCAGTAATTAACAGCATAATGTGCAACGGAGTTTTGTATTTCGATGAAATAGCAGACCAATTTAAAATGTCAGCTGATGATATTAAAAGCATTGTAAATTATGATGTATCTAAGCTGGTTGATTTTGAAAAAGACGGCATTATCAGTATCAGCGAAAAAGGCATAGAGCTTAGCGAACTTGGGCATAAAATTGCCCGCAATATTGCCATGGCTTTCGATCCTGATTTAAAACAAGGTGAATCTATTTATTCTAAAACCGTATGAAAGGAGTGTTGCTGGTAAATATGGGAGGAGCCAATTCTCCAAAAGAATTGAAAATATTCTTAGCCAGAATGTTTAAAGATCCTTATATTCTCCCGTTCAGAAAATTGGGTAGAAATTTGTTGTCGTTTATTATCAGCAACACCCGCTATAAAAAATCGTGGAAAAAGTATCAGCTTATAGGTGGTTCACCCATTATTGATGCAACAAAAAAAACAGTTGATAAGCTTCAACTTTCGCTCGGAAATGATTATCGGGTAAATATGGCTTTTTCTTATTCTGCTCCGTTTATAAATGAAGCAATAACTGATTTTAAAAATTATAATATTACTGATATTGTGGTTATTCCATTATATCCGCAGGCAAGTATTTCTACAACCAACAGCGTTGCTGAAGAAGTGAAAAATGCAGTTGCGGCATATAAAGATATTAAAATCAGATTTGTAAAAGAGTTTTATAATCATGAATTGTATTTGAAATTTTGGGCTAATCTGATATTGAATCATATAAAAGCTAATCAATATTCAAATCCTTTGCTTTTGTTCAGTGCCCATTCAATACCCATGTTTTTGGTGGAAAAGGGCGATACTTATCCCAAAGCTATAGAAGCCAGTGCAAGGCTGATTGCCGAAAAAACCGGATGTGATTTTGAGTATGCTTATCAATCAGGTATGAAGGGTAAATGGATAGGCCCTGATACAAAAGATATTCTGAAAAGAATACATTATAACGGCAGGGATGAAATTCTGATTATTCCGATTAGCTTTGTAAATGAAAATCTGGAAACATTATATGATATTGATCATGAAATAATTCCGTATGCTAAAAAAGATCTGGGGTTTAAAAATATTTCAAAGGTAGAAATACCTGTGGCTAATGATGATTTTATAAAATTATTAAATGATATTGTAACTGATTGTTAGTTTGGTTTACCAAACCTATGAGGTTTTTAAAACCTGTCAGGTTTAAATAAAAAAGATAAAGAACAATAATTAAAAAGGATTAAAAAAATGAAGGATGTAATCATAATAGGAGGGGGTATTACCGGATTGGCAACTGCACATCACCTGAAAAAAGCCGGAAAAGATTTTATGGTTTTGGAACAATCTGCTGAAGTAGGTGGGGTTATCAAAACCGTAAAAGAAAACGGTTATATTTATGAAATGGGTCCTAATTCGGGCGTTATCGGCAATATAGAAGTAAATCGTTTGTTTGATGATTTGAAAGGTGATTGTGAACTGGAAGAAGCCAATGACAATGTGAAAAAACGTTATGTGCTTAAAGCTGGTAAGTGGGAAGCCTTGCCCGGCAGCCTGAAAGGAGCTGTAAAAACACCCTTATTTACTTTAAAAGATAAATTCAGAATACTGGCTGAACCTTTTCGCAAAGCCGGAACCAATCCGCACGAAACACTTGCCGAATTGGTAAAGCGACGCATGGGACAAAGTTTTCTGGATTATGCCATCGATCCTTTTATTATAGGCGTTTATGCAGGCGACCCCAATCGGCTGGTTCCAAAATATGCCTTGCCTAAGTTGTATAATTTAGAACAGGAATATGGTAGTTTTATCAAAGGAACTATCAAAAAAAGTTTTATAAAGAAAACAGAAGACGAAAAACGTGTTACCCGCGGAGTTTTTTCGGCAAAGGGAGGCTTAGGCTCAATAGTTGATGCCATTATGAAGAGGCTGGGAGCGGAGTCGGTTGTATTGAATGCCGCTGAAATACAAATCAGACCTGTTGATAATTATTTTGTAGTTAATTATTTAAATGCTGATGGTGTTAGCATAGAAATCGAAAGCAAAAAAGTAATTTCGACTATTGGTGCATGGGGATTGGATAAAATTGCGCCATTTATTGCCAAAGATAAACTTGAAAAGATAAAAGCCCTGCATTATACCAAAGTTATAGAAGTGGTTCTGGGTTTCGATAAATGGGAAGGAATGCCGCTGGATGCTTTCGGAGGCCTGATTCCATTTAAAGAAAACCGCGATATACTTGGAGTATTGTTTATGTCGGCATTATTTGGTAATAGAGCTCCAAACGGAGGCGAACTGTTTTCGATATTTTTGGGAGGTGTTCGCCGACAGGAAATTTACAGGATGAATGATGAGCAGATAAAGGAAATTCTGAAGCGTGAAATCAGCGATTTGATGCAATTGAAAGAATACAAACCCGATTTGCTGAAAATTATCCGTCACGAGTGGGCAATACCACAATATGAAGCCGATAGTGGCGAACGTTTTAAAGCTATTGAAGAAATAGAAAGCGAATATAAAGGCTTATTGATAGGTGGAAATTTAAGAAACGGCATAGGTATGGCCGACAGGATTTTGCAGGCAAAAATGCTTGCTGAAGCTGTTTTATAATTTAAATTATTTAGGATATGTTACTGATAAATACAATACAAAGTTTTTATATCATAAAAATGCTGCATATTTTTATGAGTATTTCTTTTATGGTATTTGCTATTTGGTTATTTATTCGCTCGGCGAAAGGAATAATAAACAATACAACGTATTCGAAAACAGATAAAATACTTTCATATTTTTTTATAATTACATTATATTTACAATTGGTGTTTGGTTTTATATTGTTTTCCAATCTGGGTTCCGAAATGGGTTTCAGTTATCAGAGTGCCGATTCGTCGTTAAAGATGGTGTCGAAAAGATTATGGCCTATCGAACATATTGTAATGATGTTATTTGCTTTGTTTATTGCAAATCTGGGATTAATTATTACATTGAATACCAAATCGGATCGCCGGAAGTTTTTTAATACCTTGATATATTACAGCATTTCAATATTATTGATAATGTTTTCGTTAAGTGCCATTTATTTGTTTTAGGGAAAAGACGGAAGATAGAAGACGCCTGCCAACCGATAGGTTGGGCAGACAGAAGACACTTGCCTGACGCCCGTCAGGGATTTTTAATATTTAAAAATCAGATGATTATTTAAAAATCCGTTAAATCAGCGTTTACGGAACGTATCAGCGTTATCCGCGTTCTGATGGTTTTAACCCAAGTTGCATAAGAAAAGCGAGAAAGAGTTAAAAATCAGTTAAACACCTTGATTGGAGCTTATTGATAATTAAAATTTCCTGTAGGGGGATAGAGCAAAAAAAATATATTTG
>JAHEYQ010000025.1 GCA_023251515.1 Bacteroidales bacterium | reverse complement strand
TGGCCGATTTCCTAAAAGTTGCATTAATAGTTACAGTTATAGGATTTATTGCAGCCTGGTTTCCGATAAACAAAATCAAAAAAAGATTGAATTCCCAAATAATGGATAATTAATCTGTTTTTCTGATAAATTTAGGGAAAGCCATTTTCATTAAAGTAAATTCATTCAGCTTGCTTTCGGTTGTAATTTCACCCTGAAACTCTTTAACAATACCATAAACAATAGACAAACCCAAACCAGTACCCTTATTGGCATCCTTTGAAGTGTAAAATGGTTCAAAAATATTGTCGATATTATTATTTTCAATACCAATACCATTATCTCTGATGGTAATAAAAATAAAGTTATCATGTTCCCAAACCGAAATTTCAATAAGTTTATCAAAATGATTATTAATCCGTTTAGCCTTTTCTTCCAAAGCGTCTTTGGCATTCGAAAGCAGGTTTAAAATTACTTGCTCCAATCTGTATTTATTGCCTTTTATAAAATATTCAGATTGATTGAAATCAACTTTAATCGAAATTTTATTTACAGAATAAGGCTTTTCAATTAATAAAAGTGTATTATTAATCGTTTCATTCACACTAAATTTCTCAAAAACTGCATATTGCTGGTCTCTCGAAAAAGTTCTTACATGCTCAATAATATTCTGAATGCGGTTAATATAATGAAATATATTCCCGATTTTAGATGCAAAATATTCTTTTTCAAAATGATCAGCATTTATTTTATTCAAAATATTTTCCAAACCCATAGAAATGCCTGTAAGTGGCTGATTAATTTCGTGCGACATACCGGCAGCCATTTCACCCAAAAACTCCAGTTTCGATTTCTGAATCAGAGCATGTTCCTGTTGTTCACGTTTTATAAACTCTTCAGTTACTTTCGATTCCAGATATTTATTAAATTCAATCAGTTCGTTTTCGGCATTGCGCAATTCGGTAATATCATGAACAATTCCCAAAATAGCAGCCTGATCATTAAAAATTATTTCTTTTGTAGTAAACTCACATATTTTCACTTCACCATTTTTGCAAACAACTCTGGCCTCATAAATAGATCTTACATCCTTTTTTTTATTTCGTTGGGTTGCAATTTTTTTCACAAAACTTCTGTCATCAACATGAATTAAATCCCAAATATTCATACTGTTAAACTCCTCATAGGTGTATCCCAAACCAGATTGCAAACGTTTGTTGAAGAAAACAAATTTTGTATCACGATAAATATAAACACCATCTGTAGTATTTTCTACAATCAAGCGATATTTTTCTTCACTTAATTTAAGAGCCAGATCAGACAATATTAAATCAGATATATCAGATATAATGTTAAGAATATAATTTTTATCTTTAATCTTAAACTGCTCAGCAGAATAATAACAAAATGCAGTTTCATTATTTTTTTTCAGATAATTGGTTTGATAATTGATAACTCGATTATTTTGTCTGATTAGTTTTTTTATCATTATCAGATCATTTTTATTATCAATTATAGGAATTTCTATCGGATTTCTATTTATGGCTTCTTCTTTCTTTATTCCGATAATTTCTTCAAAAGCCTTATTAACATCTACATAGATATTCTCATCTACATCAACAATAGTCATAATTTCAGGGCTGTTGTTAAATGCTTTTGAAAATTTTAATTCTGAAAGTAATATATCTTCTTCTATCTTTTTTCGGTATGTAATATCAACAATACTAATCAGATAAACAGTTTCATTATAATAATCAATTGTATCAACAGAAAACAAGCCCCATTTCACTTCATTATCAAAATCAACGAATTGCAATTCGTAGTCAGATAATTTTTCATTTAATTGAATTGCTAATCTGAATTTTAAAAAATTATCATCAGAAAAAATCTCTTTGATATTTACTTCTTCCTTATTAATCTTAAGCAGATTTATTGCATTTATATTATGTTTTATAATAAGTCCGTCAATAACGCCGGTTATTAGGAGAGAAATAGGAGAATAATCAAAAATATGCTGTAAATTGTTTTTGTTTTCCTGAAGTAATTTTTCGGCATTTTTAATATCTGTTATATCATTTACAATAGCCAGAAAATGCTTTTTCCCAGATATTTCAATCACAGAACCATTAAAAGAGAATGATTTTATTTCATTATCCAATAAATTAATCTTATGTTCAAAGTTTTTTACAAAGCCATTTTCTATTAAAATGCTAAACATTTTGCTTCGTTTCTCCAAATCTACATAAAGATTTAATTCTAAGGCAGATTTACCAATAATTTGATTCTTTTCAATTTTAAAAATCTTTAAAAACTGTTCATTTACATCAATAAAAATTTCGTTTTCTAAAGTAGTAATTGCCATAATTACAGGACTCAAATTAAATGCATCAGCAAATTTTTGTTCAGAAAGATAAACTGCACGTTCAGCAACTTTCAAACTACTTATATCCTGAATGGTTATTAAAATCTTAGTAATTTCGGTCTTTTCTGCATTATATTCAACAATACCTCTTGAGGCCACATATTTTATATTTCCTTTTACTGTAATTATTCTGTAATTAATTTGATACTCTTTAAACTTATTCGTTCTTATTCTCTCAATTTCTGCAATATACATACCTCTATCTTCTGGATGTATAAAATCAAAATTAGTAAAATAAGGTGATTTTACATTTCGGTTTTCTGTTTCAACTTCAAACAATTCCCACATATAATCGCTAAAAACAGTTGTTTTTTTTATAAAATCCTTTTCCATCGAAGCAATTTTAGCAATGCGTTGAGCATCTGAAAGTCTTCTTTCGTTTTCAATCGTTTTTCTTCGATATTCTCTTGTAATATATTTATTTTTAACCAAAAGAGAAGTAAAATAATTATTCTTCTTTGAAAAAATTGCATACAAAAGCAATGTTATCAATAAAAAACTGATAAAAGCTAAAGAAAAAAGGAATATTCTTATATCTAAAAAAATCATATTTATTTAAAACTCTGCATTTTACATAGATTCGATTTAAGTATTTATAAAACAATCATTTTGCCTGAATAATTGTTTATTTTCAAAATTAAATCAAAAAAATTAATACGGTAAAAATACTAAAAAAAAATTAAATGCAGCTAAACAATAATATACTATATACCAACGAATTAATTAACGAGTCGAGTCCATATCTGCTTCAACATGCCCACAATCCTGTAAATTGGAAACCTTGGAATAGCGATGTGCTCAAATTTGCTGTTGAACATAACAAAATCCTATTGATAAGCATCGGGTATTCAGCCTGTCATTGGTGTCATGTAATGGAAGATGAATCATTTACAGATTTAGAAGTTGCCAAATTGATGAATGAGCATTTTATTTGTATAAAAGTTGACAGAGAAGAACGCCCGGATGTTGACCAATTGTATATGGAAGCAGTTCAGATAATTAATGGGCAGGGCGGATGGCCTTTGAATTGCTTTGCGTTGCCTGATGGCAGAGCGTTTTGGGGAGGTACATATTTCCCTAAAGACAATTGGCTGGAAGTTTTAAATCAGATTATTTACATTAAAGAAAAAACACCCCAAAAGCTTGAAGAACAGGCTGAAATGATTAAAAAAGGAATTATCAGTAATCAAAGTTTTATGAAAAACAATTCTGATAATAAACAAATAACTGATTTTGAATTTATTTATAATACTATTAGTTATCAATTAGATAATTTGTTTGGTGGTAGTATAAATGCACCCAAATTTCCTATGCCCATACTTTACCAATATTTGCTTTATTATTATAGCAAAACAAAAAATAAAGAATTGGAAAACCATTTGATTCTTACATTAAAAAACATGGCTGAAGGCGGGATTTTCGATCAGTTGGGTGGTGGATTTTCGAGATATGCCACTGACAACAAATGGAATATTCCTCATTTCGAAAAAATGCTTTACGACAATGCCCAATTGATTTCACTTTATTCTAATGCTTATAGAAAATTTAAAGATCCTATATATAAAACAATTTCTGAAAGAATTCTGATTTTTATTGAACGAGAACTAAAAGCTGATAATGGTTTGTTTTATTGTGCTTTAGATGCAGATTCGGAAGGTGAAGAAGGAAAGTTTTATATTTGGAAAAAAACTGAAATTGAAAAAATACTAAAAGAAGATACTGAATTATTTTGTAAATTCTATAATGTTACTGAAAATGGAAACTGGGAAAATGCAAAAAATATTTTATTTATAAACAGCAATTCATCAGAAGTTTACAAACTATTTGGGTTTACAAAAGAAGAAATTATTAAAAAACTTGAAAATTCGAGCAAAAAGCTTTTTGAAGAAAGGAACAAACGCATCAGACCATTAACCGACAATAAGATCATAGTTTCATGGAATGCATTAATGATTGAAGCCTTAATTGATTCTTATGCGGCTTTTAATGAAGAAAAATATTTGAATCAGGCACAAAAAAATCTGGATTTAATTTTAAAAGATTATTTCATAGATGAAAAACTATTAAGATTAAAAGATAATTCTGGGAAAATAATTTATGCAATGCTCGATGATTATGCATTTTTGATTCAAAATCTAATTTCCGTTTTTCAACATACCGGAAAAGAATATTATCTCCATAAAGCCAAGGGTCTAACAGATTTTTGTTTAACTCATTTTTACGATAATGAAACTGCTTTGTTTTACTATACACCCGATTTTGAAAATACATTAATTATCAGAAATAAGGAAATTTACGATAATGTTATACCTTCATCAAACTCAGTATTATTCAGGACGATATATATACTATCAGTAATATTTGATGATGCAGCATACAGGAAAATTTATAAAAAGGGGATTTCCGCTATAAAGTCATTTTTGGAAAAATATCCTGCGTCGTTTTCAAACTGGATAAAGTTAATGATGGAATCAGAAAATAGTTCTACAATAGTTTCAATTACAGGAAATAAGGCAAAAAATTATTCGAAAAAAATTAATATGGAATATTTACCGGATATTTTGGTTTTGTTCACCGAAAAAGATTCAAAACTACCTCATTTTAAAGGGAAATTAATAGAAGAAAAAACTATGATTTCTGTTTGTTCAGAAACAGAATGTTATTTATTTACTGAAAATCTGGAAGAAGTAAATTTGTTTATAAAAGAAAAAGTCTCGTTTTAACGAGACTTTTTTCGAATAACAAAAGGAGAAACTTAGTTGGATAAAGTAAATTTAATAGGTACATTAAACTGAACTCTTACGGGTTTATCTCTTTGTAATCCGGCTTTCCATTTAGGCATAGATTTTATAACCCTAACAGCTTCTTCGTCACAACCGCCGCCTATACCCCGAGCAACTGTTACATTGGAAACGCCTCCATCTTTTTCAACAATAAATGTAATATAAACAGTACCCTGAATTCCGGCTTCTCTGGCTATTGTAGGATATTTTATAGATCCGGCAAGATAATCGAAAAGTGCTTTTTCACCGCCAATAAATTCCGGTTGATGTTCAACCAAAATGAAGTAAGAAGGATCATCAACTTCATCATCAACTACAGTTACAATTGGTTTTACAGGTTCGTTTATATCACCAGTATTTATCTCTGATGAAATCGGAATTATGTCAGCAACAACCTGTGAATTTTCAACTACTTTTATTGTTGACAACGACACTTTCTCGATTTTAGGTTCAGGTTTATCTATTTGTGTAATTGGAGGTAAATCAATTGGATCAAAAGATGTTGAACCACTATTAATATAAGAAATACTTTTGTCATAAGTTTTCCATTCGAAAGAAAATAAAGCAATTGATAAAGAGATTATTAATCCGATTTGAAAAAAAATTGCTTTCTTATTTTCTAAATCAGCTTTTTCTGTTTTTCTATTTCTGTCGGTATTACTTTCTAAGTTTTTTTCCGATTTAATTTTAAAAGTTCTCATGATTCTTAATTTTTATTTACTTCAAAGTTAATACTTTAATCAGTTAAAGTCAATACAGAATCAGTTTGAGGTTCAATAATTAAAGTAATCGGTTGGCATCAGAAAGTTTAAGGCAAAAAAAAACGACTTGTCGTAGTAACAAATCGTTTTTTAATATTTTTAAACAGGAATTATCCGGCTAAAGTAAATTTAATAGGCATGTTAAACTGTACACGCACAGGTTTTCCCCTTTGTTTACCAGCATTCCATTTTGGCATAGCTTTAATAACTCTGATAGCTTCTTCATCGCAACCACCGCCAATACCTCTAAGAATTTTAACATCAGAAACGTTACCCCCTTTTTCAACAACAAAAGTTACATATACGGTTCCCTGAATACCGCTTTCGCGAGCCATGGTAGGATATTTGATATTATCCTGTAAGAATTTAATACGGGATTCATCACCACCAGGAAAACCAGGAGATTCTTCAACCACAGTAAAGATTTCCGTTTCTTCTACTTCTTTTTCTTCAGCAACAGGCGCTTTATATTCTTCAACTACTGTTTTTTCATTAGCTTCAGCATCAATACTAACTTCGTTCTCAATAACTTTGTCGTTTTCAACTATCTCTAAAACAGTAGTTTGCTGTTGTGGAGGTGGAGGTGGAGGTGGAGGTGTATTTTGTTGAGTTTGTAATACAATTTCTTCCATTACCTCAGCAGCTTGTCTAGAACCAGCGTCTATGATTTTTTTATCATATGATTTCCATTCAAAAGCTAAAAGTGTTAACCCCAAAACAACAACCAAGCCTATTTGAAAGAATATAGCTTTCTTGTTTTCCAAATCTGCTTTTTCAGTCTTCTTGATTTCCATTTTACTGAATATTAAATATTTATAAAAAAAATTTCTTAATTTGTCAAGTTGCTAAATTACAAAAAAAAATATAACTAATCGCTTTTTTTTTATTTTTTTTTGATTACTTTATTATAAATCAAAATGCCTATAAAACAACCAATTGTATTAGCAATAAAATCGTATATACTTGCCTGCCGCCCCCAATTCATCAGACCTTGTAATAATTCGGTTATTGCGCCAAGCGAAATACTATAAATCAATGCTATCAATGTTTTATATGAACGTAAGAATTGGAATGAATATTGTCTCCCGAAAGCCATTATTGCTAAAATTGTCAGAAAACCAAAAATAAAAAAATGGACTAATTTGTCAGGCGAAAACAAATCCATAAAACTTGGTACTTTTGGAAAATATCCACCCGGCAAAATAGTAAGCAATAATATTATTAAAGTCCAAACAATCAGATAAATGCTATTTTTTTGCAACATAAATTAAGATAATAAAAAAGCTTCAATAATAAAAATTATTGAAGCTTTTAGTTATTTTAAAGATTTTTTTAATGACCAATGCAAGCTTTATAGGCTGAAGCATCAAGTAATTCATTAACTTGTTCAGGAGTTGTCATTTTTATTTTAACAATCCAACCTTTTCCATAAGGATCTTGGTTTACAAGTTCAGGAGTTGACTCTAATTCTTCGTTAAATTCAAGAACTTCGCCAGCTACAGGCATAAACATGTCAGAAACAGTTTTTACTGCTTCAATAGTTCCGAAAGCTTCTTCTTTTTCAAGAATTTCGCCAATAGTTTCTACCTCTATGAAAACAATATCACCCAATTCGCCTTGAGCAAATTCAGTAACGCCAATAAAAGCTTCTTCACCTTCTACTCTAAGCCATTCGTGATCTTTTGTGTACTTTAAATTTTCTGGTATATTCATTTTATTATTGATTTTTTTTAATTTTCAAAATTACAACTTTTTTTAATATCCATCATTTTTTTTATCATTTTATTGAGCTAATGAAAATCTTAAACTAAATCCTGCATTTGTAGTCGAATTTGGGAAAGTTGAAGAAATATATGGGTTGTTGATAACCTTATCGAAGAATGCTCTTAAGGTAAACCTTTCATTCAATTGATAATCAGCGGAGAAATTTAATGAAATAACCTGTTGACCGGTTGAAATCTGATTGATATTCTGATCTATCCTTCGTAAAATTGTTTTATTTGAACGGATAGAAAAATCACATTTGATATTTATATCACTTTTTAACGGTTTGGTTGATCCACTGGTTTTAATTCTGATTTCCACATCTTTAAATCGATAACCCAAACCTATAATAAACTCATTACTTGTTAGTTCTGTTAATTGATTATTCACAAAACTTAAAGATAGATTTCTGGATTTTTTGAATTCTATATTGGTCAATAAACTATTTACCCATGATAATTCAATCTTAATAAGCGGACTAAATTGCTCTGTAATAGTTACCTGATCTATTTGTTTTTGTGATATAAAATTACCTGTATTGTTTCTTACAAACTGAAATCCATTCTGATCTTCTTTATAAAGTATATTGGTAGCATAAGAACCAATGCTATAGCTTGAACGGTAAGCATTTGATATTGTAATAGTTCTGAATGTTTTTTTGAACATTTTTAATTTACTTAAACCAGTATAATTTAAAGTCCAGTTTGGAATAGGTATTTTGGGAAAAGGATTCAATCCGATTCCATTTGGATCTCTGCCTGAGTATGCTGCCAAAAAAGCAGGTATCAGAACTTCCTGTGAAGTAGGACCATAACCATAAGGGAAATAAGTTCCTGTAAGGGTATCCATTACAAGAGCCTGATTGTATGAATTCGGATTCTGATTAGATAATCTGCTGGCAATGGTGCTTCTGTATTCTAAAAATTTATTAAAAGTTGCATTCGAATTATCTTCATTATCACCGGTAAAAGCGGTAGAAATGGTCATATAAGAAATGCTGAAACTTCCTGTGGTTGTGGGAGATGAAGGTACAAATTTACCTTCAGCATTGGCTTTATAGTATTCACTATGATTTTCAGAATAAGTTCTGTTTGCCGTAAATTCTATTTTCAAATCATTAATAGGTTCAAAACTTGCTCTGGCATTAACTGAATTTGAGTATTTAGTCATATATGCATTATTTTGAAGCGTATCTTTTGATAACCAATGATTATCTTTTGCCTTTTCACGGATATCAGCTTGTGAACCCAAAATAAATCCCATTCCTGGTGCATTTTGGCTCCAATTATTTCCAACAGCTTCCGGATCAGGTAAAAATCCGGGAAGGAAAGTCCCATTGTTTTCTGTAAAACTTATAGATGCAGTTTTAAAACCCATAATGAATCTTAAAACACCATCAGCTACTTCTTTGAAATAATTAACTGGTTTTTTTACAGTATCTTCAGCTACTTGAGCAGCTTCCATCTGCACATCTCTTTGGGTTGGGCGACCTCTGCCCGGCATCATTGGCGAACGTTGTGGTTGCGATTTTTTATTAATATTTTCCAGATATTTAATTTTATTAAATAAAGTGGTCATATTCACACTTCCGTTCAATTGTTTGGTATTGTTATTCTCAATTGAATTTCCCAGTCTTTTTAATGACATTGGTGATCCTTCCCATTTGTAATCAGCACCATAACGAGCTTGTGAAGATAACCAATCTAAGCCAGGCAATTTATTTACAGGAATATTATAATTAATATTAATACTTTGATTAAAACGTTGCATTCGACCAAAATCAAGAATATTTTCCCAGATAGAATCGCGTTTTTGCTTAGTATCTATTTTACCCTGAGGCTCATCAATAGTAGCATTGGCTGTGGCATTATATTCAAACTGTAAAGAAGTTGCAAGATCAAACTTAAAACCGTAAATTCTATTCCAATCGAACTTTTTAAAGAAAGTTGGTTCCAGAATAATTAAACCGGCACTTTTGTTTCTCAACTTATTTTCATTGTATTCACGAGTCATTTCTGTTCTGAACGACATAAGCTTAGGCTCATAGAAGAAATTAAAATCTTTGATTAATGTAAATGCTTTGTACTTACTTATAAATCCAATTTTTTCGAATGGTTTTACAGGTTTTGGACTTTTTGAATAATTATAACCCAAGCCTCCACGATATACTTTCTTTATATCATACTCAATATCAATATTTCGTCTGAAAATTTCAGCATAAGAGTAAGAAACATCAAAATTTTCAACATCATAAACTCTGTTTTTTGTAGAATTTCCCGTTCTTTCTTTTCGAACATTCATAAAGTTGATATTCTTACGGGTAGTATAATCCTGAACCAATTGTTTAATTGAATCACGCTGTGCTTCTGTTTGATAACTTGCTAAATCGTTTTCAAGTTTCACATCAGGATCAAGCGGATTATATTCAGGATTGCTGATTGATTTTGAATAATCATAATGCATTGGTATTTTCAAACCAATTTTTTCAGGAAAGAATTTACCCAATTCGAGATTGGTTGCAATATCGTAAGATGTAATATCTTCTTTTTGAGTTTCATTAATTTTCTTTTCAACACTTCCAAACCCGGCTGTAGAATGTGTGCCCGAAATAGCTACATCACCCAAATCAGCCAAATTAGCTCTTACTCTGGCGGTTGCAGCCCAACCGGTTTTGTCATTAAAATCGGTTAATCGCAATTCATTAATCCAGATTTCGGCAGATTTTGGTAACATATCATCCATATCACTCAAATTCTGCTTTTTCGGATTTCTGACGCCGATCATTATTGTATTTACATTGCTTATGCTGGGCGAACCAACCACAATATATTTGTAATTAGCTTCATTTTCAGTATAATAACTAGAGTAATTTACATTATTGTTTCCTGATCTGATTAGCTGATTTCGGTGTTCTTTCACGCTTACCAACTTTTCCAGATTAATAATCATTTCATTTATTGCAGGCCAGATTAATTCGGCTTGTTGACTGCTTGTACCCCATTGTGTATATGCAACAGGAATTTCAATTTCATAGAAATTCTGTGTAAAATCTGAACCTAAACGTACAAAAACTTTTAAATCTCCAGTATTTAATTCCTCTTCAACTTTGGCTTTTTCAGCATGAATATACATTTTAAGGTTTTTGAACTGGCGGAAATCAAAATCAGTCGTTTTATAAATTGCTCTTGCATCTCCATCGCCTAAGTTCAGAATTCTCATACTTAACGATTGTTCGTTTAGCTTTTGAAGATTGGTAGTTGCATTGTTTATTTCGCGTTCTATACCAGGAGGAACCACATAAGGAATAGGTGTTCTTTTTCCGTTTTCTTCAATATTAACAGCTGATACATTGAATGTTGTCGCTGATTGATCGGCTGGTGTATAATCACCAGGAGTGAGTAATTGATTGCTGTATTTTCTCCATTCGCCTTTTACTAAATCCAAAGTTGCAAAACGACAAATAATATTTTGGTCAAATCCCTTTAAAAACATTCTTAAGAAACGGATTGACTGGAAGTTCTGAATTTTTCCAACTGTTTTATCCGGAGTGCGAACAGGTACTTTAAACTGATACCATTTTACATTGGTTTTTGCACCATTTGCCAAAGGAATTCCCTGAGCAAGATGTACATCAGTAATATAATTTTGACCTACTTCCATTTTGGTAGGTTTCAAATCAATTACATATTGATAGTAATTTTCAGATTCACTTAAAGTATTATCGGCATTAATATCTTCAACATTAGGCATTGTTGTTGCATTAGTGGGATAACTTTCCGGACTTTGATCAGAAGTTGGAGAGTTTCCATCGGGTCCATTGAAGTTTTTATAACGTTCATTTACACTTGAATAAAGAGGTATTTGATCATAATCAGAACCTCTGAAATAATGATAATTATCACCTGATGGATCAGCAGATGCCAAAGTATAAGCTGTTGACGCTGTTCCATAAAGATTAATAATTTTCTGTAAATATGAATTTTCAAAAAATGAAGACTCATCAATATTGTTTAGACCGTCATAACCCACATCCTGAAAAGCTCTTGATGCCGGATTATTGTCGAATGAATTTACTAAAGCCTGTAATTTAGGAACTCTACCCCATTGAGTTGTGTCAACATTAGTTACCAAAGCCGAAATTGGAAGTCCGTTTTCAAAACTCTTACGTCCATCTTTTAATATATCTTCAGAAATATCACCCAAATTAAAATACAATTGACCGCCAGTATGCATCGGATTCCCACCTTGTCCGTCAGTGCCTATAAAAGGATCCATCATCCAGAATTCGATGTATTCAACATTAGTAGCCTCAAAATCTGTTGATTCAATTTTGCGCATGATACCAGCCCATCTTTGCTCAGGATTTTTTAGTTTTCCATCCAGATTTAAACCTGCTGAAACACCGGGTTTTCCAACAACATCATAATTATACGGACCTCTTTCGTTTGGATAAAAAGCCAAATTTAAAATTGAAATATTACTTGGCTGTCCGTTTGGAATTTCTTTATTAGGAAAAACCTCATATTCAAGAACTTCTCTTGCATATGGAAGCGAAATATCATTTTTACTAACATTTGGAGGTTTTGAATCGGAACGATAAAAAATAGAAGGATCTATAACATACCAAGCCAATTTTGCCCTATTAAAACCCGAAACCAATGAATCCCAAGCAGTTTCAGGAAACATATTTTGCTGTGTTTGCCCTTGAGGTACACTTGCCAAAAACCAATTGCCATAATTTTTTAAGTCGATACTCGATTTACTTCCCTCAAAATCATCAATATAAGAAGTTCCTGTAGAACCAATTGCACTGGAATGCCCGGGAATAAAATGGGCAAATTCACCGTAAAAATTAATTTTTGAAGGTACTTTTGTTTGTATAAAAGGCAAAGCATCTACCATTTTCGTCAAAAATCGCGATTCAGTCTGATATGCCAAATCAATACCCCAAATGGTATTGTTTATTGGTTCATCACCATAGTTAACTTTCTGTGTTAGCGGACTTTGATGCAAATTCATAATAGTACCACCAATATTGAAATCTTTATTAACTTCATAATTCACATGCATACCCATCATCCTCTTTGTCATGATGTTAAACATCGAATTACTTTCTGTGGAAATATTAATAGGAGCTCCCGAATTTAAAATACCTTCATTGATAATTCTTACCCTACCCAAAGTGTAATCGACCGTATAATCAACATTTTCGGTAAGAGGAATACCTCCTGAAGTAACTTTTACTGAACCTTGGGGAATATTAAAACCACCCAATGAAATTTCAGAACCCGAAGCAGATTTGTAAAACCCTTCAAGGATAAATTTATTTTTATCAGGATATTGCTGAGCTTCAGTTTTTGTTAATGAATAAAGTGAGTCGTAACAATATCTTGAAGCATAAATTGTGTCTTGTAATATATTCCTTAAATCTTTACCGAATGGTTCAATCAAGGGGAAATAAATTCTACCATTTGTTGCTTGAATTAAACCACCTGCAGTTGCGGCATTATCAATAAAATCGAAAACTCCGTCAGCAGTCGGATTCATTTGAGCATCCAAGGTATCAAGATGTAATAGTCTTATTAAAGCGATCCCTTTTTTTGGCCCATCATTAAAATAACCTGTTGGTACACCACCCTGATCACCTGAATATAAAATGTTTAATCTAAAATCCTGTTTATTAACCTGATAAGCACCTAACGAATAAACGTTTTTCATCATCAGTTTCCAAAGTGGACCACGGGTATTTAGTGTTGTACTTTTTATTAATTTTACTATCAATGCTTTAGGATCGCTGATTCCCTGATCGGAGAACTGACCTACCTGATATACTGTGGTATCGCCAAGTATTGTATATTGGAATGCGACTGCCAAAACCTGATCAGAATTTAAAGAAGTATTAAGCGAAATAAAACCTAATTTGCTATTAAATGTAAATTCAGTTGGAGCTAATTTTTTAGCACTCTCCACTTTTTCAAAATCCTGACCAGAAACAAAATTTATTGGAGGATTTTTCAAATAATCACCCACAAGGTTAATATTCTGCAACTTAGCAGTATCAGTGGCAATGTTTTCAAGCAAAGTATTCGAATTATTGTAAGGGAACACACCTTGATGTCCCATTATATTTGGGTTACTAGGAACATTTTCACCCAAATCGGTAAAAGCAACAATATTGCGATTATTAGTAGTAGGTGCGCCAATATTGGTGCGCCAAACTTCAATTTTTACAATATTAACATTTGAACCTATAATAGGTAATGAAGAAAGCGCTGTATTATAATTGTTTCTGAAATACTGGGAAAGGAAGAAATGTCGGTTTTCTTCATATTGATCGGCTTTAAAGAAAAATTTGTTGGTTTCGGCACCACCCTGTACTGTAATGTTTTTCGTTTCACCTTTTTGTTCAGAAAATACACCTGTAACGGTGGTCCTTCCAAATTTCAATTTTGTTTTGATACCAAAAAGGCTCTGACTTCCTTGAATTAAAGTTGTATTTAAAGGCAGATTTACATCGCCAGCTTCGAGTAGTTGAAGAATTTCATCTTCTTTTCCTTCATACCTAAGTTTTAGTTTATTTTCAAATGAAAACATCGACTCAGTATTGTAATTGGTTTTAAATTCAATTTTATCACCAATTTTTGCAATAACACTCATTTGAATTTTTTCCTGAAAATCGAAATTTGTTGTACTACGCTGACGAATATCCAATGAAGGATCTTCGCGCTTATTACCAATGATTCCGAAAATTAATTCAGCTGAACCTTGAGGACGAATATCAATGGTATTGCTACCGAAAATTTTATCAAAAACTTCGCCACCAACTTTAAGTTGAGGTATCAAACCTCCACGGTTTCCAGCATTTGCAGCTTTAGAACGATCGCGCCAATATCCTTGCAAAGCTCTGTCCATATCAAATTTCTGATATTCTTCAAAAGTCATGGTATTGGGAGTATTATAATTAATATCACCCATTTTGCTTTGAAAAATATATTGATTATTAATTGGATCATAAACAACACTATCAGAGACATTTGAAGGATTACTCAAATATAATGGATGCTTAGCAGGACTCCCATTAAAAGGTTCATTTCCATTTGGAATAGGATAATGGAGATTAGAATCCGGAGGAGTAATTTCCAGATTCTGTGGATAATATCTAAATGAATCTGCACCAACAGATTTTCCTTTAGTTAAAGGTATCTGAAAAATGAATGCAGCTAAAGTAGTTATAAAAAGTAAACTTACAATATACCTTGTTATTCGCACTTAGTTTTTTAATATTTTAGTAAACAAAATCGGATTAACAATTTTGTTTTTATGTTTATAAATTCTTTAAAGCCAGTTTGATAAGTTGTTCCACAGTTATAGTAGCTGCTTCCGAACGAATAATTTTGTCGAGCATTTTCTCAACAGCGATTTTATTAAAGCCTAACATCACCAAAGCAGATAACGCTTCTTCGCGTTTTGTATTGTGTTCTACAACTAAAAAATCTTTATCGCTTGATATTTTGGCTATTTTATCTTTCAAATCAAGTATTATTCTTTGGGCTGTTTTTCCTCCAATTCCTTTTATTGACTGTAATACAGAAACATTATTTGCAATAATTGCATTTGTAATTTCCAAAGGAGATAAAGATGAAAGCATCATTCGGGCAGTGTTAGTCCCAACACCCGAAACACTAATCAGATGGCGAAACAAAATTCTTTCAGCCTCATCAAAAAATCCGTATAAAGTATGTGCATCTTCTTTTATTGAAAGATGTGTATATAATTTACATTTCTCTTCATCTTTTATTTTAGAAAAAGTATTTAAAGAAATGTGAATCATATAAGCAACACCATTACAGTCAATTACTGCATATGTTGGTGTCTTTTCAACTAATTTTCCCTGAAAATAAGAATACATATCCGGATTTTAGTAATTAAATTATTCCATAAATTTATAGAAAGATGCAAAAATACAAATTTTGTTCAAATCTACTATATATTATAAGGTGTAAATTAACAAATTGTACTAAATCCTTTTGTTTTTCCAGTTTCCTTTCCACAAATAGACTATTGAAAAAGCTCCGGTAAAAAGGTAATAAATATATTCAGAACACCAGATAATTTCCGGTTTTGCATAATATCGGTCAAAAAGCCATGCAGCAAGCAAATAAATAAAAATGGTAATTACTTCAATATAAAGTGAAATGTTAGTGTTAGCTGTTCCTGAAATTGCATTGAAAGATATCATTGTTAAAGAAAAAATTACCGTAGCTCCCAAAACAACATATAATGAAGCAATTCCATCTTTAATAAAACTAATATCGGATGTATAAACAGATAATGCAAAATTTGGAAAAATACCTACTAAAATTATTAATAAAGAGGTAGTTATAAAACTCATAATAGTAACTCTCTTAATAACAAGAATCACTTCATCCGATTTGCCTTCACCAATTCGGCTACTAACCAATGAACTTACTGCTGAACAATAACCCCAAACCGGTATCATCAAAAGCATATAAATGCTACGTATTACATTGGAAATAGCAAGCGAACGTTCACCGGTTTTTTCTATAATTAAAAAGAAAACAAACCAACCTCCCAATGAAATAAAAAATTGAAGCATAATATAAAAAGAAACACCCAACACAGAATTAATCAATTGAATTTGTGGTTTTAAAAAGCGAAATAGATTATAAATCCTTAAGTTTTTATTACGAAGAACTATTATAACAAAAAAGATAGCCGCAGCTGCTTCAGATATTACCGAAGCTATAGCAGCACCTTTCAATCCCATTTCTGGAAATCCAAATTTTCCGAAAATAAGAATATAATCCAGTATAATATTTAAACCAGCCATTATTACAGCATTATAAGTAAGATAACGTGTATTGGCAATTCCTACAAAAAATGAGCGGAAAACAATATTACAAAATGCAAAAAACAAGCCCCAGATTCTGTAATCTAAAAATACAACCGATTGTTTTAGAATAGCTTCTGATGAAATTGAATATCGAAAAAAAGAAGGTGCAAACAAAAGAGATAAAATAATCAGAAAGACAGCCAGAAAGAAAAGAAAATATATTCCATTGTCAATAACTGTTCCAATAGCAGAATCGTTTTTTTCGCCTTTTCTTCTCGAAACAACTATTTGCAAACCACTTCCGAAGCCAAAGCCAATCATATAAAAACAAAAATAATATAAGCCTGCAAGTGCAGATGCACCCAATTCAACCTCTCCTACCCTGCCCAAAAATGCAGTATCTGTAATATTTACAATATTCTGTGCCAGCAAACTCAACATGATTGGTGCAGATATTGCCCATATTTTTTTATATTCCTTAATATTTTGCAATGTAATCAGGTTTTTGCTGTTTTTAAATATAGTAAAATTTTTATTATCAATAACTTATAATACTAGCATCTTTATATTTTTTATAAAGCTTACTTAAAATTTCAGCAGCTTCATCTTTCGACTGATAAGGACCTATCATGATTTTGTAAAGTGGTTTTTTGTGATAGCTGGATTTTTTAATAAATGCCTGATTTTTATATTCTTTTGGCAATTTATGAGTGATGAACAAATCTGCATTTTTCTTTATTTTCAAACTTGCTATTCTTATATAAAAATGCTTTGTTGTATCCGTTAATAATAAAGAAGTGTCAGCATTTACAATTTTTTTATTAGTTTCTATAAACGCCTGACTGATATATTCTTTTGTATAAGATGAGTCAAGTAATTGAATTTTGACATTTGCAGTTCCTTCTCGCAAAACTCCCAATTTCTCAGCAGCAATATAGGTAACGTCAATAAAATTTTTTTTTCTGAAACGATCATTTATACGAACGATTACTTGCTTGTTGTTTTTAGGATTTACAATTCTTACCAGCGATTGCAAAGGAAAACTCCTATGAGCTGCAGTATATAAATTTGAATTAAATCTCTCGCCACTATACGTTTTTCTGCCATCAAATTTCTTTGAATAATAGGTAACTTTTGCACCCAAAATCTTATGATTTTGCGGCAAAGCTATCATTGACAATAATATAAGAAAACAAAAAACAAAACCCTTTAGCATGTTCTTTTTATTTAAAAGTCAAATTTACAACTATTTACTAAAATTACAAATTTATAAACGCCTTTTTTGTAATTTTGTTTTTTTAATTTTACTTAAAAATGGAAGAACAAAATAATTTTTTTACCGAAAATCAAGAAGATAATAAACAAAAAAATCAGGATAAATTTCTAAAGATATTGTGCTATTTAACTTTTATCTGGAGTGGTTTGGGTATAATTGTAAACTTGTTTCTTTCTGTATTTTTCGAAAATTACAAAATATTAATCCCAGAAATGAACTTTCCCCCTGAATATAAAGACATGAAACAGATGCTATTAATAATGATGTCTGCCGGAAGATTTTATTTTTTCATCTCATTATTGTTGAATATTTCTTCGTTTTATGGAGCATATCTGATACTGAAAATGAAAAAACAAGGTTTTCATTTTTATGCTATTGCACAAATTATTATGCTGATGTTACCTATGATTTTCATCAAAGGTATTCCGTTTTCTTTTATGGAATTTATTACAACAGCATCATTTATTGCTTTTTATGCAATACATACCCGCGAAATCAGGAAAACTTAGAATTTTCCACCCAAAACGGCAGTTTTTTTGTATGATTTTGTATTCCCATTCATATCAAACACTTCTATATAAACAATATAGATGCCAATAATTGCTTTTTGATTCGATTCATCAATACCGTCCCAGATAAAATTTCCTTTGGTGCCAAGCAATTCATTTCTGACAAGGGTTTTCATTAACTTTCCCTTTGAATCAAAAATCTGAACATTGGCAACATATCCAGATGTGCTAAACTGATAATTAATACTCAAAACATCGTTGTATCCATCATTATCAGGCGAAAATATTTCCGGCGAAATTGTAATAGGATCTTCCAGATAAAGAAAATCACTGTATTGTGAATTCTGATAGGTTGGTGTTGCATATCCTATACTTTGTGCAGACGAATGCCAGTTTTGCTTGTCTTGTGCTTGCTTTTCAGAACTTATTCTTTCGAGCGAAACGCCTTCTACTGTGCTTAACAGTGGGAAGTGCATACTTTCATTATAATCAAATCGGTCAATAATTACTGAATCAATCATTGAAATCACAACAATTCCCATGTCATTATTAAAGGATGGCATTGAAGTCATTTTATTAAATTTCAAAGGATTTTCTGAATAATATTGTTGTTTCACTTTTTCGGGATTTGTGGTTAAAACCAAATAGTCTTTTGAAAATAAAGTTCCGCAATCCATTGACAAAGGATACATCGATTTCAATCTATTGCTGTTCAAATCATAACCAGCTACATACAGTTTTGTTAAATCAATATTTTTGTCTGAACGATTATAAATTTCCACAAAATCAACTCCATCATCTTTGGGATTAAATAATATTTCATTAATTATCACATTATTAATCTCAGGTTTTGAAGGAAATGCAAATTTATAACTACTGTTTGCCTCAACAATATTTCCGGCACAATCACTTATACTATCTTTAACTGTTAAAGTATAAACTAACTGATTTTGAATAGAATCGTTAAATTGCAATATAACAGAATTCAACTCGATATCTGGAATAATTATATTGCTGATATTTAGATTATTTGAAATCTGATATGCCTGAAAGTTCAATAAATTTTTTTCTTTCATTTTTTCGTTGAAACTTACTTTTACTGAATACTTATCCAGAACACATACCTTGATAATAAATGGCGAAATTAAATCGGGATTTGGAGTATAAACAGAGTTTTTCTTTCCCGGACTACCACCTTTAACATCAATAGAAGCTCTCCAGTTGTAAGCATCACCGCATGGATTATTTGGATCTATCTGTTCAAGCGACCAACCACCTTCTTGTTTAGAAGCATCGTTATACCAGCTTTTATTATAGTTTATCCGATGAATCGTTTTCCCATTTGCATCTGCCAATGTTATTGCCGTTTCATTGTTTATTACAAAACTCGGAAATCCATAAATATTAACAGCATAAGCACTTAAAGCAGCAACATCTGCACTTGAGGTTAAGACAAGGAAACTATCGGGCATCAAAATAATATTGCCGATTGTAAGAAATGAAGCATCATCTTTCAACTTTATTTTCCAGTTATTCAGGTTAATAGGAAAAGATTTTCTGTTATATAATTCAATATAATCAGCAACCGGAAGTTGTGGTGAAGCGGGATTCTGGTCTGTCATTATTTCATTGATAACAACATCATAAACCTGATTTTCGACAACTGAAAAGTTTTTGCTTTCGGGCAACATCAGATTTCCTTTTAAATCCTGAACGTTCATAATATCAATCTGATAATTTGTATTTGCTAAAAAGTTCTGAGAAAAACCAAGATGAACAATATTTTTATTAATCAAATCGAGACTTGCACTTGTTGGATTTCCTATTCCGTTGTTTATAAAATAGTTTGTGATATTTTGTGCTGAATTTATTTCTACTTCCTCAGAGAAAATCACATCCAGACTATTGTTGCTTGTTATATTAGTGGCAGTTACAACAGGAGGAATATTATCCACAGTCATATTCGAAATCTTAACATCGTCAAAATAGTAAAGATTATAGCGCGAAGCTGTAGCATATTGGCAGTAAAAGCCAAAATAAGAAGTAGAATTGATGCTGTTTTCGATAAAGGAATTGCCTTCGGAAACAAAATTATTGCCACCCGTTTTGTCAGAAAAAATATTCCATTCACCTAAATTATTATGAGTAATTTTAATCCTGACTTTAAGGCTTGAAGTGCTTGTAAAAACGGTATTTCCAGTAAAAATAAGATTAGAATTTGAGCCTTGCTTTTTGTAAAAACCGATATTGTTATTTCCACTTGACTGTCCGATTTTTATAAAGTAAGCATTAGTAGTATTCACCAAATCAGAATCGCTTGCAACCAGATATACACTTACAAAATTGGTAGAAGAAGGACCAAATTTTAAGTCAATCAAAAAATTCCATTCGACACTATCTATAAGCTGATTGGCTGTACTTAAATAGATTTTACTTGAATTCAAGTTAGGACCATTGCTGCGTAGCTGAAAATTATCAACTACAAAACTTGTATCATTTCCGAGCCATTCAGGATTTGTTGTATGGTTTCCATCATCAAAATTATCAACAACTTGCGAAAAAGCAAAATATGGAAAAAGCAAAAACAAAATAATCAGTTTATTCATTGGAAATACATTTAAATTTAAGTTTTCTGATTTATTAGCAAACCTACACAATTTTTTGAAATAAAAAGCGTAAAATAGAATATTTTTTTGTAGGTTTGAATACTTTTTAAAATGTATAGTAAGAAAATGTTAAAGATTGCAGTTGTTGGCATTACAGGTTTGGTAGGAAGTGTAATGCTAAAAGTTTTGGAAGAAAGAAATTTTAATGAAATAGAATTAATACCTGTTGCTTCTGCCAAATCGGTTGGAAAAGAGATTACTTATTTCGGAAAAAAGATAAAAATTGTAAGTGTTGAAACAGCCATTGAACTTTGTCCGGATATTGCAATATTTTCGGCAGGCTCTGAAGCTTCGTTAGCTTTTGCACCCAAATTTGCAGAAAAATCATGCTTTGTAATAGACAATTCTTCGGCATGGCGCATGAACAAAAAAGTGCCGCTGGTAGTACCCGAAATAAATGCCAAAGAAATTACCGATAAGACAAAAATTATTGCAAATCCCAACTGTTCTACTATTCAGATGGTGATGGCTTTAGCACCTTTGCACAATAAATATCAATTAAAAAGATTGGTAATATCAACATATCAATCGGTTACCGGAACTGGAGTGAAAGCTGTAAAACAATTAGAAGATGAAGAAAACCATCAGCTTGCCTACAAAGCCTATCCCTATCAGATTCACCGGAATTTATTTCCGCATGGTGGAAGTTTTCTGGCAAACGGTTATACTTCTGAGGAAGAAAAACTAGTAAATGAAACCAGAAAGATATTGTCGGATTACAAAATAAATATCAGTGCTACTGTGGTAAGAGTACCTGTTACAGGGGGGCATTCGATGGCTGTAAATGCCGAATTTTATATAAATTTTAAATTAAATACTGTTCGGAATATTTATAATGAGTCGCCGGGAATTACATTATATGATGATGTAAATAATAATATTTATCCCATGCCATTAATTTCGGAAGGAAAAGATGATGTTTTTGTGGGAAGATTGCGCAGAGATGACGGAAATCCAAATACATTAAATATGTGGATTGTAGCTGATAATTTGCGAAAAGGTGCTGCTACCAATGCCATTCAGATAGCCGAATATTTAATTAGAAATAAACTGGTTAAAGGCTGATGCGGTGGATTCCTTTAGCATAATCTTTAAAAATAATTTCTTTTAATGTATTGTAATCTTCGCTATTGTTCACAAAATCAATGGTATTTGTATCAATTATCAAAATTCGGGTTTCAGGATAAAATTTAATATATTCGAAATAGCCTGCTTGAATTTTTTCGAGATATTCTGATTGTATATCCTGTTCGTAACTTCTGCCACGGTGCTTAATATTGGTCTTCAGACGATCGATATTTACATAAAGATAAACCAACAAATCGGGTTTGGGCAAAGTAGGATTTATAATATTAAAAAGCTTAGAATACAAAGAATATTCGTCGGATTGCAGATTTTTGTGTGCAAAAATCAGTGATTTGTCAATAAAATAATCGGCAATTACAAAATCTTTAAATAAATCCTGTGTTATAAGTTGCGATTTAAGTTGCTGATATCTTTCAGCCAAAAACGATAATTCGAGCGGAAAAGCATATTTATCAGGATCTTTATAAAATTTGGGTAAAAAAGAATTTTCTTCAAATTGTTCAAGTATCAACTTAGCATTATATTCTTCGGCTATCAATGTTGCCAATGAAGTTTTGCCTGCTCCGATATTCCCTTCTATTACAATATAGTTATAATGTGCCATTTAAATACTTCCCTTTATTTTGGTTACTACCGAATTATCTTTACAGTCATCAAATAAGTCCTGAATTGTTTTATTATAAAGCGGATGTGTGAGATTTTCGGCAATTTCGTGCAATGGTGCCATTGTAAATCTTCTTTCCTGCAAAAGCGGATGAGGAATTTTTAAATTTTCATTATTTATAACTTCATCATTGAAAAACAAAATATCAATATCAATAATTCTTGAGCTGTAAGTAGCTGAATGATTGCGTACCCTACCCAAAAGCAATTCGATATTCAAAAGGTTTTGCAGCAAATCTTCGGCATTCATGGCTGTTTCTATCAGAATAACCTGATTTATAAACTGATTATCGGTTTCAAAACCCCAGGGTTCGGATTCGTAAAGCGAAGATTTTTTAAGAATTTTACCGCATGATGCATGAATTAAATCGGCAGCTTTGGCTATAACAGCCTCTCTGTTACCCATATTTCCGCCTAAAAGTATGTATGCAATATTCATTATTATGCTGTAAAATTTTAGCTGTAAAATTAAAAAATTAATTCTGTTTGCGAAAATAAATTAAAAATACATTGAAAAAATCCTGTAAACCTATATTGCAAATTTTCTTATTCTATTTCGGCAATCGGATATTTATATTATCGGAATTATCTAATACTTTGGTATTCTCCCACCTACCTTTCAGCGAATTGGAAGGAATTTTCTGAAAATTCTTATCAAGAAATTCACCTTTGGCAGTTTTGCGTATTACTTTCATTTTGCCTTGCAAAACATAGTAAATTATCAGGGTTTTCAAGCTGTCGGCAGTAATTTCGCCATATTTAAGGCTGATATTTATACCTGTATTATTGTTCCATAAATCCATATCGCATGAGGGCTTATCGGGTAAGCTGCCATCTTCGAGGCGATGTTTTTTGTAATCGAGATAATTGCCTTTTTCGTGGGCTTTTCCCAAACTATGTGCTTTTCGCCAGCCAATTTCGCGACAAAGCATTGCCATCCAATACGCATGTCTGAAAGCATCTACTTGTCCGCCATTGGCATCGCCATCCAATACTGTGCTTGTTTTTAAACTATCGGCAGTTTTGCGGGCAATATGGCTAATCCGCGAAGCTTTTACAGCTACGAACGGATGCATTATTACCCATGACTTTTCGGGACGGCTCAATTGTTTAAATTCTTGCCATCGGTTTTGTGATTTACTTTCTGATTTCAGTATTAAGATTACAAAAGCGAAAACTATAATTTTTTTAAGCAAAACTTTAAGGTATTTATATTGTTTTTACTACAAAAGTATTGAAAATATTTCTCAATAACGTTTCAGATTAAAAAAAACTATTACATTTGTTATAAATTTCAGCAATATGATACATATCACCCGCAGAGAGCGTTTTAATGCTGCACATCGCTTGTTTCGTAACGATTATACGGATGAAAAAAATCTGGAAATTTTCGGAAAATGCTCCAATCCAAACTGGCATGGGCATAATTACGAGCTTTTTGTTACGGTGGCCGGAGATATTAATCCCGAAACCGGATTTCTGGTAAATCTCAAGGATTTGAGTAAGATTATCAACGAAAAAATTATTGATAAACTCGATCATAAAAATATAAATCTGGAAGTTGACTTTATGAAAGATAAGCTGGCTTCAACCGAAAATCTGGCGAAAGCCATTTGGGAAGAATTGCAAAATCCCGTTGAAAAACTGGGGGCGAAACTTCACAGTATTAAATTATACGAAACAGAAAACAATTTTGTAGAATACTTTGGATAATAAAACAAAAAATGGATAATAAAACAAAAAAAGAATGCTTTGAGGAGCATCATTTGGACGGATACGAAAAACTCGATTTATACAATCCTGCTACCATCAAAAAACTGGCTCATCATTATTACGAAATACTGAAACTGATAGGTGAAAATCCTGAACGTGAAGGTTTGTTAAATACACCAACACGTGTGGCAAAAGCCATGCAATTTCTTACACATGGCTACGATGCCAACCCCGAGGAAATATTGCGTTCGGCTATGTTTCAGGAAGATTACCGACAGATGGTGATTGTGAAAGACATTGAAATTTACTCTATGTGCGAACATCACATGATACCGTTTATAGGAAAAGCTCATGTGGCTTATATCCCCAATGGTTATATTGTTGGCTTGAGCAAAATACCACGAATAGTAGATGCTTTTGCCCGCCGCTTGCAGGTTCAGGAGCGACTGACCATGCAAATTAAAGATTGCATTCAGGACACGCTGAAACCACTTGGTGTAGCTGTAGTTATTGAAGCCAAACACCTTTGTATGTCGATGCGTGGTATCCAGAAACAAAATTCGGTAACTACTACTTCCGATTTTACAGGTGCATTTTTAGCCGACAAAACCCGTCAGGAATTTATGCATCTGATAAGTGCAAAGCTGGCTTAAGTTATTATTATGCAAGCATCTGCATTGATTGTAATTCAGGCAGATGCTTGCATTTTTAGTATGTTAGCATTTTTGCAGTAATTGTTTTGTTTTCCTTATCGATAATTTTAAGAAAATAAATTCCCGATTTTAGTTTTACATTGCTAATTTCCATTGAATTATCATAAATATTTTGCCTTTGCATAATGATTTCTCCTTTTGATGAATAAATTTCCAGATCATAGGGTTTGCTGATTTTACTTGCATCTATTCTGCATTTTTCTGTAAACGGATTGGGATAAATGCGGATAAGTTCTGTATTTTCAAAAATTAGCGTATTATTTGATTTCAAAGGACTTGCTTTCATAAAACCAACTGCATATCCACCATCGGGATAGCGGCCAAAACTGATATTATCGCTTTGATTTCCGAATGAAATTTTATCAATCAAAACAAAATTTTCGCCTTGTCGTTGAAAAACCGCAACTTCTTCACCAGCTGCATTCAGTTTGAAATTTGTATGAAACAAAGTCCTGGTTTCAGATCCGTCAGCCCATATCAGTTTAAAACTATCAGGCAGAATAAGTGTTCGTTCAGTTTCATTCAGAGCTAGTTGCCATTTGCGGGGCTGCTGAATATTATCAGTAAAATACAATCCAGCCAGATTAATGCTGTCGTTGCTTCCATTAAAAATCTCAAACCAATCGCCGAAATTTCCATTTTCATCAGAAATTGCCTGATTTGCTGTAGCCGCAATTTCATTAATAAATAAATTGCTTAAAGAGGGAGGGAGGCTGTTATATTTTCCGGGAGTACCACCCAAAACATAACTTTCACGCCATTGCAGTGGTTGATTTCCTTCTTTATTCTGATCGAGTTCTACACTTGCTCCCATGCCATCAGCCAGTGGTGGATAGGGAATTTCATCGCTATATCTTACACTGTGTATTATTTGATTATTAGCATCATATAAAGAAATTTTCCCTGATTTATTATTCAGTTCAAAATGGAGATTTCCAATAAAAGAAGTAACATTCGGATGGAACTGTTTAAATTTCACAGTATCTTCACACAATACAAGATAAGCACCGGCAGCCAATACAAATGCTTTGTCAATAGTGTATTCATCAGTATAATGTTTTATCTTCCAGTTTTTTAAATCAATATCCTGATTAGTTTTATTGTAAATTTCTATCCAGTCGCCGGCATCAAAATTTGAAGCAGGATGATAATTAAACTCATTTATGTGAACGCTCAAACCATAATTCCCTGAATGCGTGTAATATGCTCCCATGTCAGCTCTAGAACTATCATTATCTTTTGGTGAATTCGGGTCTCCGCTGTTGATGCAGACTGAATTTGGCTTCAATTGAAAATTTCCGGTTGTTGAATGGATAAATTGCGGATCTGCAAACATATTAGACATGCCATCAATTTGCTCAATATCTGACAAAGAATAATTTACATCCAAAACAGATTTATTGTCTTTTAATAAAGTTCTATTCAGTGACGAAGAAAGTATCGTGTTTTTTACATAGATCTTACCGCCTCCTCTTTGCGTACTTTTTTCATAAGCAGCAACAGAATAATTGTTTGCAAAAAAAGTGTTCTGATCGGCATAAACAACAGATAAACTGTCTTTTACTGCAATGCCCATATCGCAATCATATATTAAATTGCGACGGATAATTGCATCAGACTGCGAACCAACCGAGACTCCCTTATCGGTAATGTCGTGAATTATGTTGTTTTCAATCAGATTATTATGCGAATTAATACCCAAATCAACAGCATCGGAATTTGAGCCTCTGAAATCATAAATAAGATTGCCTTTTACCAAAGCATAATCAACTGATTTTAAATCGATGGCATCGGTATCGGTTGCTTTATTGCCTTTAAAAACAGAATTTTTTATTACAGGATTTTGAATCTGATTTAAACTTACAAACCCATTACAGGAATTTACACTGTTAAAAAATGAAGAATCAATCACAATGCTTCCACCCTCTGAATAAAGAGGTGCTGCACAATCTGTTATAATTGTCTTGTTTAAACTAAGATTGGAATGATAGGCAGAAATACAGGAGAAATATTTGTTCCTGTCGCTGCCGTAACTGCTGTTCCTCAAAGTTAAGTTGTTGAAAATTATTGAATCTGTCGCATTTTCGGCAATGACAGAACCCCATGCCGGATTGTTGTTATAATAAGGATTGCGTGCCGAAGCAGATAAATCAACATCAAAAACAACCGGAAACTGCTGATTCCCTTTTACATTCAAACCTCCTTCAACATTAATTGAAACTTTATCGGCAAGTTTTACTTCTACTCCGGCTTCAATAATTAGTCTGGCACCAGAAGCAACTTTTATGTTTTCAACAGCATACCAGGGCGAAAGCGAAGCTCTCAAAATGGTATCGCTTTGAATAAAAGCAGGAATAATGCTTTTGTTATCAGGTACAAAAATAGCTGTAAAACTGCTATCGGTAGCGGGATAATAACTAATATTTTCGCTGGTATTGCCGGTATTTTGCCAGCCTGCAAAACGATAACCCACATCAGCTAATGCTTTCAACCGGATACGGACATTTTTAAATACATACAATTCCTTAAGTGTATCTTCAAATGCAGTTTCGCAAAATATAAGCTTTCCATGTCCGGCAATTTTCAGTTGAAGTTTGGCACTATCCTGTAAATTAAACACATCAGCAATATGTTTACGATAAAAAGCGGGTCGATTTTGTAAAAAAGTTCTGATAAAAGCAATGTTTTGTTTCCAGATATTAAGAGATAGGGGAGAATTCCATAACGAAATATGTCGTGGCATCTGAGGTTCGAATTTTGCTTGCATACTATCGAGAACCGCAATACTTTGCTGTGGCAGATAAACTGTTTGCAGATAAGATGCTGAGCGTTGGATAAATTCATCTTTAAATTCAGGATTCTGTAAAAGTTTCTTAAACATAAATGTGGACCATCCGGGAAGATTAACCGTGTCTGAAAGTAATTTTTCAAGTGTATTGTCCATATAATTATCACCACTCAATTGCCCGAAAGCATGTTCCATATCGGCTGCAATCCAACGCCATTTGCTATCGGTATCATTATCAAGCCAATAACGGTTATTATGTTGCACAATATAATAACCGATAAATATTTTGTGAATCATGTAATTAATATACTCACTGATATCTGTTTTGCTTGCAACATATTGATAATTCGCAGAATCGGAAATATCACGGGTTTTAATAAAATCCATCAATTCTTTAAAACGAAAAATTTTCCCTTTTACAAGTTGCAAACTATCTTCGATATAATCAATGCTTTCACTATTAAGTAAATGTTTGGCTGATACATAATTTTCATCAAGCTTTTCTCTGATCTCACATATTCCGTAATAGTCGCCATTTACAAAAACCACACAGGGTTTGTAATCCTGATAATCGATATCCATTTTGTTTTTCAGTAGATTAACAGCCAAACCATCTCTGAAAAAAGCTAAATTATAATCATTTCCTCCGTTTCTGAGCAAAAAAGCTGAAAATTTCTGAACGTCATTATTTTCAAAAAGTTTAAAATTAAGAAAATCGTCACCATATTTGGGTTTAAATCTTACCGAAAGTGGTTTTTGCGGCAGATTATAAATAGTTGACCCAAACAAACGCAAGCCAACACCTGAAGTAAATTCACGAACTTTTTGCTCATTGAAATATTCTATTACCGCAGGAACTTCACGATCTTTAATTGTATTTTGAATAATACCGAAATCGAAACCATAAAAATTTTCCTGATTTCCTGAAATGGCGATAACCGGCATGTTTATATTTTCACCGATAAAAAAAGTTTTGCTGACAACCTTGCCGGGAAGTTTTCCGTTTTCATAAACTCTGGCTTTGATGGTATAATTTCTGATTACATTAAAACTTCCACTGAAAAGTAAAGACGAAGTAGTGGGCACAGAGCCATCAAAACTAAAACGGATTTCAGCCAGTGGATTTGATGTTGTAATTTGTAAAGTCTGAGCAGAAGTATAAAAACCCTCATTTAGCGAAAACTGAGGTTCATCCGAAAAATTCAGAAAATCAAAACCATATGTTGAATTTATTTTTCCAGAACTTACTTCGCTGAAATATTGCCAATGTTGTGGGTTTACCGGATTCCGACCGTATGAAATATCATTTTCCTGAACACCAAGTATGCATTTATCAATCAATTGCTTTTGCGGACTGATTAAAATAATGGTTTCGCCTGAAGCACTTATTTTAAAATCTGCATGAAATGCAACAACGGTAATATTGGCATTTTTATATTCAGAAAATGCCGTATCTCCGGGTTTTAAATAATGTCCGTCAGCCCATATAATCAGGTATTGTTGCGACTGCAACAGATAATCAGGAAAAATAAATTTTCCGGGATTGTTTTCATCATCCGAAACAGCATAGTTTTTAAGATTTATTGCTTCATTAGAAGCATTATATATCTCAATAAAATCAGAATATTCACCAAAATCGGGATCATAAGCTACCGAACTGTTTACACTCAAAATTTCATTAATTCTCAGCTGAGCATTTACACTCAACGAGATAACAAAAAATATTACAAAACAGCTTAACCTCATCTTTTTATCAGTTTAATATAATTTTTGTAAGATGAATTTTCTAATGAAACAAAGTAAATACCCGATTTTAAATCGCTTATATCAAAACTCAGATCTTCATTTTGTTTTTTCAGTTCGAGACTTTTTATTAATCGCATATCGCTGCTGTATATTCTCAGCTTTACATTGTTCTGTTTTATAAAGCGCTGTCTGATAAATAGCTGATGATATACCGGATTCGGATAAATTACTGACTGCTGCAAATCAATTTCAGAATTATCGATAGCTGATGGAACATCATAATTGGCAATAAATGCCAGTGTTTTTCTGCCAAAACGTTTGGGTTTCAGATGTACATAAATTGAATCGAGCGTTGATAGATTTTGAACAGTATAACTTCCGAAGCTGAACAGTGCTGATTCGAAATTACCACCCAAAATATATTTATCTTCCCCATATACCAATATCGAATTTGCCTGATCCCAGAGAATTCCACCTATTGTTTTTGCAGAAATCTCGGAGCCATTTGAATTGTATTTAAAAATAAATATTTGAGGATAGAAATAATTAATATGAAAAAGATTGTAATGATTCTGTGCTGCAAAATTCAAGGTATCGCTGAAAAAATATCCGCAAACATACACATTTTCTGATTGATCAATGGCGATATCAAAAGGAATATCAAGACTTTGTGCAGGTTTGAGACCACCTGCGCTTTTCTCCCATTGCTGAACCAGATTGTTATTATATTTGGTTACATAAATTTTTGAAGATGAAAGAGGCCAGCCCCAGCCCATCATATAATCAGGGCTTTCGCCACAAGTATATACTGCATTTGGTCCTATTGCAAAAGCATTGATTTTTTGCTGATTGGAATTTAAGATTCCATTCAGGCAATTCCCTGACTGGTTATACTTTACCAAAAATGCTTTTTTCTTTTCTATTCCTGAATTCAGAATAATGGAATTTCCGAAATCGGCAGTTCCGAATAAACAACCACTTACATATATATTTTGAGTAGCATCAGTTTGTAAGTAAGTTGATAAAATTTGTCCTGATGTAGTTATATTCTTTTCCCAAAGCAAAGCGTTTGCAACTGAAATCTTCATTATAAAAACTTTCTCTTCATTATTTACCATATTTTCCGTGCTATGACCGGCAATATAAACATTGGCAGCATTATCAACAGCCAAACCACTGATTTCATCTTTAAAAGCAGTTGCAATCTGACGTGCCCAAGCAAAACTTTTATCAGCATTGAATTTTACGAGAAAAGCATCCGATGATCCCGTATTGTAAAAAGTTGTATTCCCAATAGTTAAACTCAGACTATTGAAATTTCCTGCAACATAAATATTTCCGTTTGGGTCAGATACTGCTTTGGTAATTTTATCATCACCGTTTCCACCAATTTTTGCAAGCCAATTATATGTTCCGTTTGTATTCGCAATAGCAACAAAACCATCTTCCTGTCCGCTTCCATTTACAGTAAAATTTCCCAGACTCAAATTTGCCGCAGCAAACGAGCCTGAAATCAAAATCTGATTGTTTTGATATTTACTTAAATGATTGATTTTTGTATCGGAATTTATTCCTCCCAAACTTTGTGCCCATTGCCAGTTTTGTGCCTGTATATCTGTAATTAAACAAATACTTAGACTTAAGTAAAAAATCAGTTTTTTTATTTTCATAACATTTTAATTTTTAATTACTTTATAAGTATTAATTCTATTTAATATCAACAAGTATATACCTTTGGGTAAATCTTTGGTATCAATAATATCAGATTTGCCTTTTCTGAGCAATCTCGATTGTAAATCTCTCAATTCGTATTCAGATTCAGAAGTCAATTTAATATATGATTGAAAAGGATTGGGATAAAAATAATTTTCTTCTGGTTTTAAATTATTTACTGACGATGAATTATCAGAGAACTTTGTTAGAAAAGCCATTTTTTTTCTGAAATAAACAGGAGTTGAAGCATGTACGATAAAACTGTCGAGATTGCTGTTGTTAATCAATAAATTATTGCCTATCATCATGCTGTCAGACTCAAAATTTCCGGCAAGATAAAAATCGTTTTCTGCATTTACCACCATGCTTGTAGCAATATCATTAAGTTTGCCTCCCAAGGTTTTATACCCGATTTCATCGCCGTTTTGATTATATTTAATTACAAAAGCCTGACTATAATAAAAAAATCCTTTCGGAATATTTCTGATGGTATCGCTGTTAAAAACCAGATTATTGGCATGCATTAATCCTGCAACATAAATATTTGAATTTTCGTCATTATCAATTGAAAGAGGAATATCAAATGTTTTCGACCATGAATCCGCATTTTGAACTGTTTTAAGCCATTCTTTTATAAGACTCTGACTATATTTGCCAACATATATTTTTGATTCTGCCTGCGGATAAGTTGGGCCAGCTATTACCTGAAAAGAATTTCTTCGCTCACCACAAGTATAAATGGCGTTTGCATTGAAAACTGCCTGATTAATTTCATAATAATTTGAATCTGTTATAGAATTCTGATAAATTCCCGAGGAATTGAATTTTGCGATAAATGCATTGCTTATGTGAACATAAGTTCCGGATATCCAATTTAATTCCTTAGTGCTCTGTATCGTGTCAATGCCGTTAAATGAAATTTTTCCGGCAAAACCACCTGCAATATACAGATTCTGATTTCCTTCAATTATCAGGCTGGTTGATTTACCAAATTGATTACTTATTGAAATGTTTTTTTGCCACAATATCGTATTGTTAGTACTTATTTTATACAAACTGATGTAATCTTGCGAATTTACAGTAAGATAGATATTGCCGTTATTATCTGCTACAATGGCTGAGATTTCATCTTTTTGCAAACCACCGATTTTCCTTATCCAGCCGAAAGTTTTGTCGGAATTATATTTTATCAGAAAAGCGTCAACATCTCCCGAATTTGTTATGCTGCTTCCATTTACCGTTAATGTAAGGCTGTTAAAATTTCCAGCCAGATAAATATTTCCGTTTTGATCAGTAGCAATGGCTGAGGCATAATCTTTTGCAATCCCTCCGATATTTACCGCCCAATTGTAAATTCCTGAATGATCACAGATAGCAAAAAAAGCATCATCCTGTCCTGAATTCTGAATGTTAAGATTCCCCAGACTTAGATTTGCTGATGCGTATGAGCCTGCTATCAATAAATGATTGCTTAAATATTTCTCAATGGAAACGATAGCTGTATTGCTGTTGGAAGTTCCCAGTTTATTTGCCCATTGCCATTGCTGGGCTTTAACTGATAAACAACTGTTTGTAAATAAAAACAATAAGAAAAGCCGATATAAAAAATTCATACAAAGTAATACTGATTAATTCTATTTGAAAGATTTAAAAAAACTGTTTTGTTAAAGATAATAAATCTATAAACAATTAGTTACAGCTATTTATTGCAACAAAAAATATACCAAAAATAATTTAAGCAAATATTTGTATTTTTTTGAAATAAACCTCTGTGAAATTAATAAAGATATTGATTAATAAAGAGCTTTAAAACTACTTTAAAGTTGCATGTAGTGAAAAAAAGACCAAGTAACAAGCCGGCAATTTGAATTTATTGTATTTTTGCAGCTATTAATCAGTTAATTTTCCAATACACATGAACAAACAGCTGTTATCATTACTTTTTATAAAAAAATTTTAGTGTCGTGCAAAGCAATATATTAGCCAACTCAAAAGCTTCAGTATAAAAATGGTAAAAATTTGAAAAACAACTTCTAATATCAGCGACAAAACATCAAACCTATTAAAAAGCGAAGTTATCGACATAAAAACAAATATTAATTACCAATATTGGTTATTAGTTTTAGGATAATAAATTGAACTCTGGCAACGTAAAATATAAATAGTGTTGCATTTAAATTATTTATTAAATCTGTAAAAAAACATTGCTACAACGCACTAATATATCAAACCAAAGCACTCGCCTTTGTTTTGATTAATTTCCGAAACAAACTTCGATAAACCAATCCCAAAAATACAAATCCCTACTCCCTTATTTAATAAATCCAATCAGCTTGCATAAAGAAATATCCTCTGCTTTGATGTTTCATGGCAGATTGTTTGGTGAATATATTTGTGAATCTAGTTGGTATTATTACGAATTATATTCACTATAAAATATATTAATATTGTATAGCTGCATTATACTTTCACGCAATAGTGAATGTAAAATTCATAAATACTAATCTCTTTCAGATTATATTGAAAATATATTGTAATTCTACTTTTAATTTTAACATCAAATTGAATTATATATGTATATTTGCATTTTAAATTTATAATAAGTTGAATTGATATGGTAGTTATGCATACTGTTATTACAATACTTTTTCCAGCATAAACTGGGCAAAGTGAAGTAATAGTAACTTAACTACTGCATAAAGTCATACAAAAAGCTTAAATAGGCAGCTTATGAACATCAAAAAACTGCATCTCAACAACCTTCGCAACAATGAACACATGTCGTTTATGTGCGATTTTAAGAAATTGGTTGACGATAACACCGCTACTTTGCTTGGGATAGATAATCAGTATCCTGCGTTTTTGGTATTGCTGGCCAACGAAACCGAAGCCATAGATGCTTTAAGAGCAAGCATTCACACCAAAACTCTTATTGAAATCGACAAAAAACGCAAAAACATATTCCGCGGATTATCGCACAATGTAATTTCGGCAAGCAAACATTTCGACCCTTCAACACAGAAAGCCGCCAAACGACTGCAGGTAGTTTTCAATACCTTTGGCAATATAAACCGCAAAAACAATCTCGAAAAAACGGCATCATACACCAATCTGATACATAAACTGCAAAGCGATTATACAACCGAAGTCACCATAACCGGAATAGAAGGTTGGATTGTACAATTGCAGATTCTAAACAACGAATACAACGACACCTATTCTAAACGCATTGACGAAAATGCCACCAAAACACCCTTAAAAATGACAGTCGTCCGTCGCGAAATCGACACCACCTACCGCCAGTTAACAGCCCGCATCAATGCACTGATAATCGTAAACGGACAAAGCACCTACAGCGATTTTGTAAGAGAACTCAATCTGATAACTGACGGATACCGTAAAACCCTTGCCATCCGCAAAGGACGTAAAGCAGCCAAAAAACAAAGCAAAGAAGCAAATGAGGCAGAGCAGGGGGATGTTAAATAAATAATAAAAACAAAACTCTCTTCAAGGATTCGCTAGAATATGAAAATATTTATAATTAAACACAGAAAAAAATGACTGATGCAGAAAAACTCAAACACCTTTTTCTACTACTCGATGAAGCAGAAGAATTGGCAAGTCAATATACAGGAGGCTATTCAAATGCATTCTTTTCTGCAGAAGAATTTCACCTGGCTCTTGCAAATAGTATATCAAAATTAAAAAACGGTGACAAAGACCAAATAAAAATTTTATGGTTATGGTTTGCACCAACATGTAGTTGGGATGATTTTGTTATCAATGATGGAATAGTTTTGGGTAATAAAATATTTGAACTGCTCGATGAACTTCAAGTTAACAAACAATAAAAAAGTTTTGTGAACTGCAATCAATCATTTACAAAGCAACTGACATCATATCACCTTCTCTTAATCCACAATATCCTCATCGCAAAATATCCAGTCGTTTGGCCGAAAAACCCAATAAAAAACCCGATAGCATTTAACTACTATCGGGCTTTTGTTTATTTAATATAAGGCAAAGCATCAACCGCAACCGCCCGATGCACCTTTTTTCTTTTTGGCACCACCTGCAGCAGGTTTGGGTGCAGAAGTTGCAGGAGCAGCCACATTGGCAGGAGCAGCCGAAGTGGAATCACCGCTTACACCTCCACCCAATGAGCTTCCGGCAGCTTTGCGGAATTCGTATTTTGCCAGTTCTTCATCAGCCATGGTAGCAGCAGGTTTTTGCGGATTCAATATGGTTTCGTACCAGTTATTTAAACCACCCTGCAACACCAAAATATTTTCGTAGCCCTTCATGCGGCATAGCATCCAGGCTTCCACAGCTTCCACATTGCCGTTAGAATATAATACAATGCTGTATTTATCCTGATTCATAAATTCGCTCCACTCATCACTTACAATGTTTTCTAAAGTAAGATTAGTTGCATTGGGCAAACTGAATTTCTGAAACTCAAAAGCATCTCTCACATCTACCAGCTTTACCGTAGGGTCTTTTTCAACCAACATTGCTGCTAAAGCATCAGCAGTAATAAAGTAGGATTTTTCTTTCAGCTCCGAAATAATTTGTTTCTGACTTACTTTTTCTGATTTCATTGCTTCTTTTGGAACAAATGCCAATATCAATCCCAATGAAAGCATTACTATCGCTAAAATATTTAATTTCTTCATTTTAATTTTTATTTAAAATTAGTACTCGTCTCTCGGGAATTTCTTTTCTATCCATTCAGCACCATAAAACATGCCCATGGCAACAATAATTAACAGAAACAAAAACAATCCGTCAGATATTCCTATAAAGTCAGATAGTTTAACTGCTCCCATAGGTTCTGCTTTGTAAAGTCCTTCCCAAAGCGGAAAACCAAAGCCGAATAAGGCAACACCGATAATAATACCTACCACAAAAATCATGGCATCTATTTTGCCGATAGCAACAGCACAAATACTGGTTCCCGGGCAAAAACCACCCAGTATAAAACCGATTCCCATTAATACACCGCCTGTTATTGCTGAATATAAAAAGGTATTGTTTACATAAATCAAATCCAGATCTATCCAGCCAAACAGACTGAAAAACAACAAACCCGTCATTGCGGTGATTGCTGCTGTGAAAAAAACTTTCATTACAGTCATGTCGTAACCGTAAAAAACGCCGGCTAATTTTCTGCTCGACGAAAAACCCGATTGCTCGAGTACAAAACCAAAGCCGATACCGATAAACAGAGCCAGCAAAAGGTTAATGTTTTCAAAATTTTCTATTCCTACTGATAAAGGTGCAGTCATAATATTTTTTATTTGAAATGTTGATACTTTTTAATTATTTATTTTTAGAAGTCCGTATTATATCCAGTTTTTTCTGAAGATGTAAGCCACAGCATAACCTGTTCCGAAAATAAACATCATGGTAAGGAAACCTGCAACAGAAAAACTTGCCATGCCCGACAAAGCGGCACCACTGGTACAACCTCTGCCAAACTGCGAACCGAAACCAAAGAAAATACCACCAAGAAGTGCAAAAATCAAACGACGTTTAGCTGTAATTTTAGGACTGTGCTCTACTTTAAGTTTCAAACGTCCCGAAAAAGCTCCCGATAAAAAGCCACCTATCAGAACTCCCAGAACTTCAATTACTATCCACCATTTGGAATGATCTTCCATTAATGATTTATAGGTGTTTCCAAAAAAACTGCCATCAGTTCCTTTGGTAATTGGAGAAACGCAAAACGAAATGGCATTTTTAAAAGCACCACTGGCACCCAATCCTTCGCCGGCAATAAAAAAAGCCGACAATAAAACCAAACCAAGCAAAACTCCACCAATATAAGGATTGATATAAGGTTTAGCTGTTCTTTTCAATGTATTATTTGTTGAATCCATATCTTAAATGTTTTATTATTATGAATGTATTTTTCTGATTAATTAATAAAGATATCTGCTGCTTTGTCCGGCATAAACAATTACAAATCTCAGGATAAAACCTCCTAATAAGATTAATACAGCAGCAAATCTGTGATTTATTTTATAGCCACGTAGTTCCATTATTTCGAGTAAGGCAGGTAGCAATAATCCCATAAAAACTACCATACCCCAGAAAACAAAAGTATATTGTCCACCCAGAAACATTCTGGCTGCTTCTATCTGAACTTGAGTACTTGCCAGAAATCCCATAAACATGTGGATTATCAGAAACAGTTCGATACCAATCATAGCCAGATCTATTTTGCTGAACCATTTTATTTCTTCATGATCTTTCGAAATCAGCATAATAAAAGCAGCCGCTGTAGAAAGCCCCGAAACCAGAAACAACATCCCCAAAACAGAAGTATTCCAGAAAGGGCGGGCATTGAAAGCCGACAATAAAATACCGGTATAAATCCCCAGAATAATGCCATATATCAGTAAAGCCCACATCAATATCAGCTTCTTTTTATTCAGAAAAGTTTCCAGATCACGCATCCATTTGAATTTCCAGTTCCAGTTTATTGTTTTGTCTTCAGTTTTTTCAATAGTGAAAGAAAGGTATTGAATATATTTATTAGAAAAGTTGAACTGAGGAAAAACTGTTTTCAGATTTAAAACCGCATATATTATTGATAAAGGTGTAATAACCAAAAGCGTCCATGCACCCCACGACATAGGTGAGTTGAGATGAATGGTGGTATAAAGTCGCCAGAAATACAATTTGTGGTGCAAATCAATAAACAAAGCCATTAAGCCAACAATCAGGAAAAAGGGCACAAACATAGGTGCAATTTTCAGAGCTGTAAAGAAGTTTTTTTCTTTATTTCTGATGGCGTAAAATCCGGCATAAATCAAAAGCCCGGCAGCCAATCCACCCAAAAAAAGATAAACAGCAATTTCCCAGCCCCATGCATGGAGAATAGGATCTACGCCTTTATTCATTCTTCCGCTGATAATAATTTCTTCTCTCATAAAATATTTTTATTTTTAAATAAATGAATTCAGAATCTTAGCTAATTATACCAGAAAATACAACTTAGGGTCTGTACCTGCTTCAGGAATAAGCAATTTCCATTTTCTGTTTTTTAAAACCTTTGAAATTTCACTTTCAGGATTATCCAGATCGCCAAAATACATACATTTGGTAGGGCAAACCGAAACACAGGCTGGCTTTAAACCTTCATTAACCCTATGCAGACAAAAAGTGCACTTGTCAACATAACCATCCGGATGTGTATATCGGGCATCATAGGGGCATGATTGGATACAGGCAGCACAGCCTATACATTTTTCGTGTGTAACTACTACAATTCCACCCTCCTCTTTATGACTGGCACCTGTGGGGCAACATCTTACGCAGGCAGCATTTTCGCAGTGGCAGCAACGTTCCGAACGGTTTTCCAAAGCAAGCTGAGGATAAGTTCCTTCGGTAACTTCTACTACCCAATCGCGGCAATATCCTATAGGAACATTGTTTTCGGTCTGACATGCCACCACACAGTCGCTGCATCCCACACATTTTAAGGTATCAATTGCCATTGCATATCGCATAATCTTTTCTTTTTATTTTAAAAAATACTGATAACTAAACTTATTTTTCTGCTTTATCATTAAGCATTTACATCGGTAACAAAAGTTACAAAATTGCCTCTCATTCCGGTTCCACCCATAATAGGATCGAGCATAACGTTGGTAATCATTTCCGTATCGGAAACACCTCTGCCGAATGCTTGTGTAAGACGTGCATCTGCATGTCCGAAACCATGAACCATATATACTGAGTCATGACGGATACGTTCTGTAATTCTTACTTTTATGGCAAAAGTGGAAACCACACCATCCTGATTTTTGAGTTTTACCAATTGATTTTCTTTCAAATCCCATATTTTAGCAATTTTCGGATTTACCCATAATAAATTTTCGTCCATCAAATCAGTAAGATTCGGATTATTGGCTGTACGGCTGAAAGTATGCATTGGAGCACGACCGTAATTCAATCTATAAAAGCCTTCTTCAGGTTCAGGATGTGCTGTGTAAACAGGTAGTGGACTAAAACCTTCAGCTTCTATGGCAGCAGAATATAATTGTATTTTGCCCGAATCGGTATTGAATTCAAATTTAGAACCTTTTGGAATATATAATTCATGTTCGGGTTTAGATACAATTTTTACACCTTCTTTTTTCATTTCTTTAAGCGAAGAACCTATTTCTTTTAATTCCCAATCGAGTTCTTCTTCCTGTGTTTTGAATGGGAAATAAGCTTTTAAACCCAGTCTTAAACCCAGTTCCCTTGCCATCCACCAGGCTGGTTTGGTATTGTACATGGGTTTTACAGCAGGCATACGTAACGAAATATTGGCTTCTCTGTTCTGGCTTACTCTCAACGAATCAAAACGTTCCAGATAAGTACATTCAGGTAAAACCACATCGGCCCATCCTGTGATTTCCATAGGCATGGTATCTACAGCAACCAATAAATCAAGATGTTGTATGGCTTCTAAGGTGCGTTTTGTATTTGGTAAAGTATTAATCAGATTGGTTCCTACTACAAACCATCCTTTTACTTGTTTGGTTTTATCAGAATCTTTGGTTGGAATACTTGCATCAACAATAGCATTCGATAAACCTAAATCTACCAGATTGTATTTACCTCCGGTTGTATCTTTCCATGTCCATTTAGGTTTAGGAAATTCAGGTAAATGAAAATGCGGAACTTCTGCTTTTTCAGGAATATAGAAACCACCTCTTTGCCCCCAGTTACCTAGTATTGCATTTAAAATAGCTACAGCACGCAGACGTTGTGTATCATCACCATACCAGGTAGTATGTCGTCCCGGATGTATAATTACCGATGGGCTCGCATCGTGCATTTCTTTGGCAGTCTTAACTATAACTTCCGGTTTAATTGTGGTAATGCCATAAGCCCATTCCGGAGTAAACGCTTGAACATGTTGTTTTAGTTGTTCAAAACCATCGCAGTTTGTTTCTACGAATTGTTTGTCGTACCATTCATTGTTAATAATTACATTTATCCAACTCAAAAGCAGTGCAATATCAGTTGCCGGTTTTATAGGTAACCAATGTTTCGATTTGCTTGCAGCAGTCGAAAAACGAGGGTCAACCGTTATAATAGTAGCACCTTTATCAATAGCATCGCTCATTTCCTGAACCTGTGCATTGTGCATATTTTCACCCAGATGCGAACCAATCAGTACCAGACATTTGCTGTCTCTGATGTCAAGTGGTTCAGGAGAGCTTAAACCTGTGCCGAAAGTATTTGCAAAAGCTACTTCACGAGGACCCATACATTGAGCAAATGAAGGTTTGGCAATATTATCGGAACCAAAAGCTTTTACAAGATTGGTAAAATATTTCCCTCCACTGCCATGATGAAATAAAGCGATGCTTTCAGGGCCATATTTTACCGAAATGTCCTTCATTTTTTTTTCTATCAAATCAAAAGCTTCTTCCCAGCTGGCTTCTCTGAACTTTTGCTGACCTCTTTCATTTACTCGAATCAGAGGTGTTTTTAATCTGTCTTTGTCGAAATATGAACCGATTCCACCGGTTCCTCTTGGACATAAACGTCCGTTACAGTGAGGGTCTTTATCATTACCTGTTATTTTCTGTATAACGCCATCCTTATTAACATGAGTCCAACCGGCACATTGCCAGAAACAGATTTCGCAATAGGTTGGATATACACCAAATTTTGCTTTCAGGTCTTCATCTGACATTGCCAGCAATTCTTCAAAAATGGTTCCCGATATAGCCAGACCGCCGGTTAGCAGTGCTGATATTTTTAGAAATTCTCGTCTTTGCATTTTCATTGATTTGAGCAACAAAGATAATAAAACTAATAATACATCGATATATCTAGATGTATTTTGTATGATTTGTTATAATCAAGATTATCTGTCAATTAAACAGATTATTTATATACAATGATAAATATCAATAAAAATGGTGTAAAATTACTTATAATATAAAGCTGTAAATTGAGTTTTCAAAAGTTTTCAAAAGAATATTCTGCTTGTTTGATAGACAAGAAACAATACAATCCAAGCTAAAACGATAGTATAAGTAGCCGGAAAAATGGCCTGTTTTTATATTTTCTCCATATTTCAAAAACAGAAAAAATGGCAATACAAGTTTAATTAAACTACCCTCCACAAGCGACGTAAAAATTAAACAATAAAGAGATTAAAAAGAGTTAATAAATTCTGTTATAAGTTTATTTTCAGAAAACCGATAAACCGCTTAATTATCCATACTTTCAGGAATACATAATATAAAATCAGCTTTATTCAGATTTTCTATATTCAGATTTTCAATTTCTTCCTGTTCAACACTTGCAATAGTAAGTATTTTTAGTTTTGGGTTCATTTCTTTGAGATACCAAACCATACTTTCAAATTTTTCAGAATGATAGGTTCCATTAAAATGTATGAATAATTGATTTTTTTTATAGTTTTTCAGAATGGAATAAACCATTGTGGCATCTTTAAGTGCCTGAGCTTTTGGTAAATTAATATTTATATGAGCTGTATCTTTACCCATTGCAGCCGATTTCAGTAAATCTTTATAGCAATTCAATTCTGCATTGTACTTTATTGGCAATGGACACATTAAGGTTTTGGCCTCAGTTGCTAATGAATCAAGTACGTCAAAACCCGATCTGCTAACCAGACTTGCATAACGTCTTGGCACATTGGTAGCTATAAAATTTAATTTATTCTTTTTTGCAAAATTAATCAAAGCTTTATAATCAGATTTGTAATTAGGCCAAAGTTTCGCTTCTGCTTCAAAATTATTTTCTTTAATTCTTCCAGATAAATACTCATTCAATATCAATTGGTTATCAATTTCAAACATTTCTGCACCCAAAACAATTTCCTTGCCCGAAGATTTGTACAAATCTTTTGTAAGTTCAATCTCAAGCCAATGACAAATAGGATTAGTATGAAGCTCGCCAAAAAGCACAATATCAGCATTTTTTGCAGCCTCAAGCAAATTTTCGTATTTTGATAAGTTTCCGTTTTTATCGAAAATCAAATACGCATTCTTATCGCTTATCATTGACATACAGATAATTGAAAGAAACAATAGAATTAAAACATTTTTCTTCATAAATTTTAATTTTTGTGATTTTGCTTTAATTCATCTGCATGAAACATAAATGGCAGTAATCCTGAAATATTTTCTACAATATGAATTTTACTTTTTGCACCCATTAATATAACTCTGATTGCTTGTTTTTGTTTGTTTTCATATTCTGACATCACCTGACGGCAGGCACCGCATGGCGAAATTGGTGTATCAACGTCAAAATCATCAGAATAAGCAGTAATAGCAATGGTTTTCATTATGGCATCAGGGTTTTGAGATGAGGCTGCAAATAATGCAACTCTTTCAGCACATAATCCGGAGGGATAAGCTGCATTTTCTTGATTATTACCTGTTACAATTTTACCATCTTCTAACAAAATAGCTGCACCAACATTAAATCCGGAATAAGGTGCATAAGCATTGTGAGCAGCACCAATTGCTTTGATAAGTAAGTTTTTATCTTCAGGGGAAAGTTCTTCAATTGATTGAAAAACATCATATTTAATTAGTATTTCTTTTTTTTCCATTTTAGTTTTTTTTAGTTTTTTCTGATTGTAATTTTATCTTATTAGATTTTATTTATATTAGAAACACATATAATCTGAAACAAAATTAACTCAGATAAAATTCAAAAGTACAAATAAAATTAATACTATAACAAAAATTTATGAAATTTGATCTTCGTTTGGTTTAAGAAACAAAAAAAGCAAGTAGAAAAAAGCAAAAAAAGTAACCCCCGTTTGGGTCTCAATAGTATCTTCGTTAATCATTGAAAATGTTGCAATTAAAAAGAAACTGACAAATAGAAATTTATTAAATGATTTGCTGACAATTGCAGGATAAATATAAGAAAATAAAAATATAATCAAACCCAAAATGCCAAAAGCAGAAAAAATTGAAAGATATTGATTGTGAGATCTGATTTTTTGATTTTTTAAATCAGAATTCATTATAGTGAGCTGATTCTGATATGCATTAACCATATCTCCCGTTCCAACACCAATCCAAAAGTTCTGTTTAATTATTCCAATTGCTGCTTTCCAGAGTTCATATCGTTGAATTATTGAATACCCTTTGGTTGTTCCTGATAAGGTATAATTATTAAATTCAAACAAAATCATGAATATTCTCGATTTTATACTAAATTCATTCATATACAAACAATTGGCAGTCCCATTCTCAATTGCATTTATTTCTTTATCAGACAATGCATTTATGCCATCTGCATCTTTTCTTAATCCCTTTGAATTGAGAAATCTAAGCAATGTGATTTTAACTTGTTGGTTTTTAACATCATTACTATCATAATTTATTTTGCTTCTTTTTGCCCACTCTTCAGCCAATTCTTTATTGCATACATAAAGCCCGATGTAGTTACCATTCTCAATGCCATAAGTTGTAAAATTATGTTCGTAAATATTGCCTCTTTTCGTAGTTTTTTCTAAATTTGAATAATTGGCTTCTTTAACTGTAAAATAATCATGATAATAGGTAAACATCAAGAAAAATATGCCTGTAAATGATATAATCAAAATAAGGCTTAATATTATTTTATTGAGCAAATTTTTTGATGCAAATATCAGAAACAGAATGTATGCTAAGATTAAAATTAAAAATATCAGAATACCCGTAAGTGATTGAAGAATAAAAATAAACATTATCAACCAAAGGAAAATAAGAAGTGTAATAAATTGATATGTTTTCTTTTCAAAACTAATTTTTATAAATAAAAAATAAAATAAAATACAAATAGCCAGACATATATTAAGACTAAAACGTATGTGAGATATAAAAATTGATATTTCTCTGATATCAGAAATTTGCTTTGTAAAATAAGCATAAAAGCAAGCAAAACTTGCAAAAGTAACAGAGATAACATACCAAAACAATATGGTTTTAATATTTCTATATGATAATGGTTTATACGAAGAGAACAGAATTGGCAAGAAAATAAGGGGTATTTTGGTTCTTAGATCCTTTATTGCATAATCAAAATCGCTGGTATAAAAAAGTCCGGTAATATGGATTAAAAAAATCAGAGAAAAGATAAAAGCAACTCTGTTATTGTAAAATTTTTTTAAATGATTGAGTAAATTTTTATCGAAAAGCCAGTTTGCTAATAAAATAATTTGAGCTATGCTCATTATAATATGCGATACAGGAATGCCAACAGCTAATAATATTAAGCCGAAGAGGTAGATACGCTCCCGAGTTATATAATTAGTTGTTAGCATTTTGTATGTTGAAGCATTAATTATTTTTTAGACATTTCAACAAGTTTTTTGTTGTAAAGTGTTTGGTCAGACATAACGTCAATTGCTTTAACTATCTCTTTATCATCAACTAATGAAGATTCTATTCTCCCTTTTTGATAATAATATCTGCTTGTTATTTCATCTTTCAAAAGCAATTTAATTTCATCTTTGTTTTTTAATAAATCATCGTTTTTATCATGCATCAACTTATCTTTTAATGCCTGATATTCGGTCTTTATAGCATCAAAATAGTTTTCTTTTTCGGCCGTAGCTTTTAAATCTTGTAAATTCTTTTCGCTTTTGGTTGTATAATCATATTCTTTACCGGAAAGATATTTTACAAAATCCTCATAAATAGCATCAGTAATTTTAAATTCCTTAGCAGATTCAATTGTAGCATGACTTCTTTTAAAATAGTTTGCGTAATTAAAAATATGATATTTAGTAATTAAGCTGGCAGAAATATTGCTAAGTTTTTCTGGTTCAAGTGCCACATCAGGTTCAATTCCACCACCATCATAAACAGTCCTTCCATTTTTGGTTTTAAAAGCAGTTTTTAAAGAATCCGGAATTTTATCAGCACTACCATCTTCGCTTTTATGCGAATAATCGATAGCCTGAATACATCTGCCACTTGGAATATAATATTTGGCTATTGTAATTTTTACCTGCGAATTGTAACTTACTGGAAATATATTCTGAACCAATCCTTTACCAAATGTTTTCTGTCCGATAATCAAACCTCTGTCTAAATCTTGTATTGCACCTGAAACGATTTCAGATGCAGAAGCACTTCCTCTATCAACTAGTACAACCAATGGAATTTTAGTATCAATAGCAGAATTGGTAGTCATGTGGGAAAAATTTCGCTCTTCAACTTTTCCTTTTGTACTTACTACAAGCTGGCCTTTATCAACAAATATATTTACGATATTTACAGCTTCCTGAAGCAGACCACCACCATTGCCTCTTAAATCAAGAATTAATGATGTTATTTTATCCTTTTCTTTCAGTTTAAGCAAAGCTTCCTTTACTTCTTTGCCGGCATCCTGTGTAAATCCGGTTAACTTGATATAACCGGTACTTTTGCCAACAACACCAAAATATGGGACATTAAGTAATTTGATTTCTTCTCTGTTCAATGTTTTTTCAATTGGTTTGGCTTCACCTTCTCTTTCTATTAACAATGTTATAGTAGTTCCGGGTTGTCCTTTCAAAATAGCACTAATATCGCTTACTGATTTGCCTTTGGCACTTTGTTTATTAACTTCCAGAATTTTATCACCAGGAATAAGTCCGGCTTTCTGAGCAGGAAACCCTTCATAAGGATCAGAAACAATTACATATCCGCCATTTTGATGTATCAAAGCACCAACACCACCATATTGACCAGTTGTAAGTAGCTTGTAATCCTCTATTTCCGCTTCTGGAATAAAAACAGTATAGGGATCTAAATCATCAAGCATTGCATCAATTCCTTTTTTCATTAAATCACCCGAATTGATATTATCTACATAATTTAAATGGAGCTGACGATATAAGGTTGTGAAAATTTCAAGATTTTTAGAAATTTCAAAATCGTTGTTTTTTTGAGCATTAGAAACAAAACCAATGCATAAAAACGCGATTATTAATAAATGAGTTTTAAATTTATTCAAATGAATCATATAATATTATTTACTAGTTTTTAAATTTATTAAATTAAGGTACAGGATCATAACCACTTCCACCCCACGGATTGCAAGATGTTATTCTTTTTAGTGTCAACCATCCGCCTTTAAAAGCCCCGTGCTTTTTAATAGCCTCCACTCCAAATGCAGAGCAAGTTGGAGTGTATCTGCATGATGCAGGAAAATATGGTGAAACCACATATTGATAAATTCTTATTATAAAAACAAAGAATAAACCTAATATTTTTTTTATCAATCCTAATACAAACATTTGATATAATGATATTTCTGTTGAGACCCAAAAATTAATCTGATTTATTAATTTCCTTAATTAAACGTTGTAAAGTTAAAATTATTTTATCTTCTATTGATTTATAATTTAAAATTTCTTTTTCAGTATATATAAACGCAAATGAAACATTTATGTTTTTTGCCTTAAGCATTTGATAAAGAATATGTTTGTTCTTTCGGTAAGCTTCTCTTATCAATCTTTTTATTCGGTTTCTGTCAACTGCTTTTTTAAAATTTCTTTTTGAAACAACAATAAGAATTTGTGCAGGTGATTTTGAAATTGATTGATTAAGAAGCCATTTGATACTAAAAGGATAGTAAAAAGAAGTTTTACCTTTTTTAAAAAGGGATTCAATTGCGATTTTATTACAAAGTCTTTCTTCCTTCTTAAATGTTTCCATAAAATTTTAAATAAAAAGACGTTGATAACCAACGTCTTTTATTTATAAAGTTGATTTTATTTCTTTTTTGCAAGTTTCTTTAAAAACTCTTCAATTGCCATTCCCATAGAAGGGCACGACTTGGTTGGAGCAGCAATATTAACTGTAAGTCCGCTTTCTTTTATTGCAGTATGGGTAGTTGTTCCAAAACCTGCAATAATTTTTTCTCCTTGTTTAAAATCGGGATAATTGTTAAATAACGACTTAACTCCTGAAGGACTAAATAAAACCAACATATCATATTTGTCAATTTCAACTTCTGATTTTAAATCTGCATCAACGGTTTTATAAATTACCGCTTTCGAGTAAAGAATTTCATTTTTTTCAAGTAAGTCAAAAATATCCTGATTATGAATATCTGAGCATGGCAAAAGAAATTTATCTTCTTTGTGTTTTAAGATAATATCCATCAATTCAGGAAACGTTTGTTTGCCATGAAAAATTTTTCTTTTACGGTATTGTACATACTTTTGAAGATATAAAGCAATTGCTTCAGAGATACAAAAGTATTTCATTGTATCCGGCACTTCAAAACGAACTTCTTTAGAAATTCTAAAATAGTGGTCAACAGCATGACGGCTGGTAAAAATAACTGCACTAAAATCAGCAATATTTACACGATCTATTCTGAACTCTCTACCTGGGATACCTTCTATTTTGAAAAATTTAAAGAAATCCATTTTTAGATTATATTTTTCTGCTAAATCTCGGTAGGGTGATTTTTCGTTTTCAGATGGTGCAGGCTGTGAAATCAGGATGTTTTTTATTTTCATTGTAGAACCAGTCTTTATGCTATCAGTGTTTATTTATATAAAAGATTATCAATCAAACCTATATAAATTTTTATTAAAATCAATAAAGGTAAAATTTCAAGGGTGCAAAGATATAAAAATAAATAGAATTGTGAAAATTTTGAATAGCTTATACCAATAATTAAATATCTGAAATATCTAATTGCATTGATTATCAAAATAATTAAAAAACCAACAAATAAAAGGTTTTGTGCAATACTCTGTATCGAATAAAATAAAAAAATATCGAAAGGTAGTAAAAGCAAACCTAAAACGATATTAAAAATCAAACTATTTAGCAAAAAGTAACTGCTGGCATTATTATTTTTAAATACAAAGCCGATAAATGATGTGATAAGCCATTTTGCAAATATTAAAAAACTTACCAATCCGAATATTTTCAGAAAAGTAAATATATTATATAAATTATTTTCTTTAAAATTTACAAAGTAATGAATTGTAAAGAAAATAAAAAGCGAAAATGTAATCAGATAATTAATTGTAAGCGGTATTGATATTCTCTCTTTAAAAAGATCTCCGTCACGGGTTAATTGATTGATTGATCGATTTGTAAAAGTGGCATTAAATATTTGTTTTATTCGCTTTGATGAAGAATAATAAATCCAGGTAAAAAGTGCAGTACAAAGCAATAAAACAATTAGAACCCAATCAGTTGAATAAGCATTTAAAGGTAATGCTTTATTATGTCTAACCTTTAGTAAATGAGGTGATAACATAGATGGGCGGGTATTTATCAGATTTACTGACTTTGGCTGACTATTGAATTTTATGGCATAACTAAAAAAATATTTGTAATTCAATGAATCTGAATAACGGGACAAAGAATCAGTGTTTGAATTTACATCCATATTTACAGCATTGTTCAACACATAAAATGCTGGCTTATTGTTTGTTGTTGAAATATCTGATAATGAATCCTGCTGCATCAATTTTTTTTTGCAAAATTAATGTTATTTGAATTAATCTGCCGAATTTTAAATTTATAAACATAAAAAACGACGATTATTTTTTAGAATCGTCGTTTATATCATTAAAAATCTTAAGATACTAATATTTGTAAGCCAAATTAAAAATCAAACCTAGATTAACTGAAAGGCTTGAAGATGCTGGTGATGAAAACATCTGATTATATTTTACATCAAAATCCATACTCATTAACTCATTAAAATCGAGCATAAAGCCCACATAAGGTGAAACACCAAAATAAGAATCTATTTTCGAACCGTAATTAGATTCTGCTTCTCTGAATAATTGAGGCTTTTCATAGTTTGTTGTTACTTCTACACTATGATTAACCACATAAAAACCTAAACCTAAACCAGTAAAAAATTTGAATCTTTCTTTTGGATTAAAATAATATTCTAAATTCAGTGTAAAAGGATAAAGTGTTGAACTTCCATTTGTTGACAAAACTTTTAAATCTCCTTTTGTAGAATCTGAAGCTTCTAGAGCAACACTGTAAAAAAGAGTATCATTTAAATATTTAAGGTAATTATCTTTAAATCCCGAACGATAATAATTAAAGCTTGCACCAAAAACAAAATGGTCATTAATAAAATATTTTGCCTGCAATCCCAATCCCAATCCAACATTAATATTGGTACCATAATCAGAAAACGGGAGCGAAATTCCTCCGTTAAACCCAATATAAGTTTTGCCTTCCATATATCTTTTATAAACATCTTCTTTGTCAGGAGAATTGATATTAAGTTCAAAAGGTTTATATTTCATTTGACTGAAAACGCTGGTTGACAAGATTATAATAGAAATTAATGTAAAATAAATCTTCTTCATATAATGAAAATTTAAAACGTGTTTTTTAGAAAAAAAATTTATTCAAAAGTATTAAATTATTTAATCAAATTTACAAGTTTTATAAAAAAAAAATAATTTTGATTAAACAAATATGTTAAGGTATTGGCAACTAGATAATAAGACTATAGATTAAATTTTATTCTTTTGAAAATCAATAATTAAATAATGATAAAAAACAACAGTTAATTAAGGGTTAAATATTTTTTATTTTAATAATAATGTTAATTTAATTTACAATAATAGCATTTATATTGTTGAATTACAAACATATTGATTAATTAAATCAACTTTGGTTTAATAATTATTTTATTATAATTAAATTAGACATCAAAATATTTATTTACTTTGCAAAGTATTTGTGTTGATTAATAAATTATTACGCATTATAAGTTATATCGTAAAACTCAGTTTAAAAAACTGATAATGTGTACTATACTATAATTTTCAATTAATAAGATTAATATTCACTAACATTTAAAACAAGATGAGACAGATTACATTATTGTTGCTCTTTCTGCTAACAGGAGCCGGTTTAATGGCACAGCAAGGGAAACTAACCGGTAATGTCTATGATCAGAGTTCGGGGAAAGCAATTTCTGAAGCAATTGTGGTTGTGGGAAGTAGCCAAACAGTTTCTGATGCAAATGGTTATTTTGAAATTACCGCTCTCAATTATGGAGATATTTCGCTAACTGTTGTTGCAGTTGGTTTCGAAAAGTATGAAGCAACGGTAAAAATTGCATCAAAACAAAACTATGTAAAAGCTGAGCTAATTTCGAGAGTTGCAGCTGATAATGAAAGAAAAGGAGTTTCGGAGGTAAATATTTCCGAATTAGAAGGCGAAGATGAAAATAAAGGACAAAGTGTGTCAGGTTTACTTCATTCTTCTGGCGATATTTTTACCTCAACTTCAAGTTATACACTTGGAGCTATGTATTTCAGAATGAGAGGTTATGATTCTGAAAATTTTTCTGTTTATATGAACGGAGTTAATGTAAATGATGCTGAAAACGGAAGAGCAAGCTGGTCGGAATGGGGTGGACTTAACGATGCTACCAGAAACAAAGAAGTGAATAATATGATTTCATCTTCACGTTTTGGATTTGGTGGTTTAGGTGGTGCTACCAATATTATTACCAGAGCTTCGAAACAAAGGAAACAAACCAAATTTACCTATTCATTGTCCGATAAAACTTATACCAATCGTGCCATGTTTACTTATTCAACTGGTTTGATGGATAATAACTGGGCTTTTACAATCAGTGGCTCACGTCGCTGGGGTGAAGGTGGTTATGTAAAAGGTGTTTTCTATGATGCCTGGGCTTATTTTTTATCAGCCGAACGAAAAATAAATAATCACCATAGTATTGGTATTACTGTTTATGGCTCTCCAACACGCAGAGGCCAACAAGCCGGTGCTACTCAGGAAGCTTATGATCTGATGGGTGATAATTATTATAATCCAAACTGGGGTATGCAGGATGGTGAAGTTAGAAACGCAAAAGTTAAAAACTTCCACGAACCTATGCTTATTTTTTCTCATTATTGGGAAATGGATGCCAAAACCAAATTAACAACTTCATTGGGTTATTCATTTGGATATAATGGTGGTACCGCATTAAATTGGTATAAAGCTAATGATCCTCGTCCTGATTATTACAGATATTTACCTAGCTATCAACTCGATCCAAATGTTACCAACCAAGTTACAGATGCATGGAAAAATAACTCACTAACTTCTCAAGTTGATTGGAATGGAATGTATCAGGATAACTATGAAGCTAATAAAATGGGTTCTCAGGCAGTTTATATTATCGAAGACAGAAGAAATGACCAAAAAACATTAAGTTTTAGCGTTTTGCTAAATAAAGAATTGGCAAGTAATGTAAAATTTGATGGCGGTTTTGAGTTTAGAAAATATATTGGTCACCATTTTAAAACGATTGACGATTTATTAGGTGGGAATTATTGGCTTGATATTGATCAGTTTGCAGAAAGAGATCTTACAGCAATAGGAGATACTATTAAAAAACAAAATGATGTGAATAATCCTAACCGCAAAGTAAGAGAAGGTGATACTTATGGTTATGATTACGAGATTTATTCTAATACCGGTCAGCTATGGGGACAAGTGGACGTTACTGGTGACAAAATTGATTATTACTTTGCAGGAAGCTTAAATGCAACTACTTTCTGGAGACAAGGTAATATGAAAAATGGTCGTTATTTGAATAATTCTTATGGAGAATCTACCAAATATGATTTTATAAATGGAGGTGGCAAATTTGGTATTACGTATAAGTTAAACGGACGTAATTTTATTATTGCCAACACCTCAGGCTTAACAAGAGCTCCATCGGTTTATAATTCATTTATCTCGCCCAGAACCCGTGATGAAGTAAGTTCGAAATTAGAAAACGAAAGAATATGGACTGGTGATATCAATTATATTTTACGTACTCCTTATATCAAAGCTCGTGTAACTCTGTATCAGACCATGTTCTGGAATCAGAATGATGTAAGCAGTTTTTATCATGACGATTTGAAAACATTTGTAAACTACGAAATGACAGGTATAAATAAGGTTCATCAAGGATTGGAATTCGGAGCTGAATTTAAAGCTACCTCAACTATTTCGGTAAATGCTGTAGCTGCAATCGGAAACTTCCGTTATACCAGCAATCCTACGGCTACCATTACTTATGATAACGGTTCTCAACCAAGTAAAACCCAAACCGTTTATATCAATACTTTCCGTGTAAACGGAACGCCACAAACTGCTGGTTCTGTTGGTTTAAATTATCGTCATCCTAAATATTGGTTTTTTAATGCCAATTTAAATTATTTTGGTAATAATTATCCTGATTTTAATCCTGAAAGAAGAACAACAGCAGCTTTAACTGGCTTATTACCCGGTGATCCACGTATTAATCCAATTATTGCTCAAACCAAATTTGATGATGGATTCACTGTTGATGCATCTATTGGAAAATCATGGCAAATAAATAAAATTAATATAAATCTTAATTTCAGTATTACCAATCTGCTTGATAATACAGAACTTGCAACTGGTGGTTACGAACAATTGCGTTATGATTATACTGATTTTAATACCAATAAATTCCCTGCAAAAATATTTTATGGCTTAGGCAGAACATATTTCTTAAACATGGGTATCAGATTTTAATATAAATAAAATAAAGTAAAAACAATAAAAATACTATAAAATGAAAACATTCAGAACAAAACTTATCGGGTTATTCATGCTTGTAGCATTGGTTGGTTTAACCAGTTGTATAAAAGATGAATTTGAACAACCACCAATCATTGTTCCTCATTTTACAATGGGAGCAAACGATACACTTATTAATATTGTTGATTTAAAAGCTTCATATCCTGGCTCACTAGATTCAATTGGTGAAGATTGGGTTATTAAAGGTTATGTTGTTGCAAATGACGAGTCAGGTAATTTCTATAAAAAAATTGAAATTCAAGATAGCACTGCAGGCATTGAAATAAGTATAGATAGAACAAACTTGTATGTGGATTTAAGAGTTGGTCAATTAATTTATATTAAGTTAAAGGGTTTGTATTTGGGTGATTATAATGGTTTAGTGCAAATTGGTTATATTTATAATGGAGCAATTGGTCGTATTCCTGATATAATGATTGATAATCACATTTTTGAAGATGGATTTCCAATTGCACCACCAGCTCCTAAGGTAGTAACTATACCAACTTTAAATTCAATTGATATCAGTAAACTGGTAAAATTAGAAAACGTAAGTTTTGCAGAAGTTGGACAATCATTTGCAACCACAACTGCAACTACCAACAGAACCATAAAAGATGAAGCAGGTAATAGTTTGATTTTAAGAACTAGTAATTTTGCAAATTTTGCTTCTGCTTTAATGCCAAGCGGAAAAGGTAATTTGGTTGGTATTTTAAGTAAATTTGGTAGCGATTGGCAATTTTATATCCGCGATTTGACTGATATTCAAAACTGGCAGGTTGACAATTCAACATATTTGTTGAAAGAAGATTTTGCTACTGGTTTAGGTGTTATGTCAGCTGTTAGCGTTCTTGGCGATCAGGTTTGGGGACAATCCAATTTTGGTGGCGTAAACTTTGCAAAAATTACAGGTTATATTGGCGGTGTTAATAATCCTAACGAAGATTGGTTAATTTCTCCTGCAATGAATTTTAATCAATATACCGAAGAAAAATTATCATTCCAATCTGCAATGAAATATGGAACAGCAGGTGATGGTACATTTAAAGTTATGTATTCTACAAACTATTCAGGAACAGGCGATCCTAATACAGCTACATGGACAGACATAAATGCTACTTTATCAGCAGGTAATTTTGTGTTTACACAATCTGGTGAAATTGATTTATCTGCTGTAAATGGTACTAACGTTTATATTGCATTTAGATATTTCTGTGGTACTGCTAATGTACCAACATGGGAAGTTGCAAGTATTGCTGTAAAAGCAAAACACGTTAAATAACAAAATAACTCTGATTTTTTTTAAAAGCCGTTCTGTTTACAGGGCGGCTTTTTATTTTAGAGATCATTAAAAAATATCAATACTTTTCAGATTGAGATATTTCAGCAATTTTCATTCGGGTATATTTAACAAGGTCGGGGAAAAAACCAAAAAATTCTTTTTCGTAGAGTTGATAATCTTTTTTGAGGTCATCAATGGCATCCTCCATGCCCGAAGCAAAGCTTGCCCGCCTCGACATGCCATTGAATACCCGCTGCAAGTCGTGCAGATTTGCATAGCCTTCCAACCAGTTTTGGGTAGCCATAAACGGAAGTATCCGTTTGCTTTTGGGTGGCAGCATATCGAAGTTTTTAATCAAGATATGATAGGCAGTATGAGCAGTATGACTGAGCGAAGCAGTGGAAAAACGATGAAAATGTGCTGCTAGAAAATGATCGTAATAAATATCAACAATTACGGCTGCATACTTTTTATATTTGGGTTCGAGCCGCATTTTGCTTAATTTTACTATGGCATGATTATCCGTGTAAGTATCTATCATACGATGCAGAATAATTCCTTTTTTTATTTCATCCGAAAATGAATCTATCATTTTACCTTTTACCGAATCAGCAATCAGATTGCCCAGTATCAGATTTTCGTTATTCCCCGACAAAAACACATGTGCCAAAAAATTCATTTTCGATTTGATTTTGTTAGATTCAGTATCAGATAAAAAAAGCAAAAGTATAAATTCTGACCTTATTTTACCAAAGTTTTTAAAGTATAAAACATTTGAAATGTCATAATGATTTATAATACCGAAATGAAATATGTAATAGTCCAATTCGCTTCGCTCTTGAAACTATAACAAATTTCTGATCGGCATTATACCATTAAAATATGAATTAATTTATAAATCACTTTGGTATAATTTGTAATTTTGCCGAAAAATTAAAAAAATGAAGTTTCTGAAGCTTATCCGTTGGCAAAACCTGATTATTATAGCCTTAAGTTTATATCTGGTACGTCATTTTCTGATAGAACCTTTTTATAAAACCCAGTTCATACAATTGGAAATGAGCAATATCGACTTTGCACTGTTTGTATTAACACTCGTTCTGATTTCGGGTGCAGGTTATATTATCAACGATATTTTTGATGTGAATATCGATATAATAAACAAACCCGAAAAGCAGATTATCGGACAACATATTACTGAAGAAAGAGCCTATCTGTTTTATTATATTATGAATGGAATTGCTGCTCTTTTAGCCATTTATATCGGAATTAAAAACACTTCCTTCAATCTGGGTCTGATACTGCTGGTGCCGATTGCTGTTTTTTATTTTTATTCGCTAAAATACAAACGCATGTTTCTGATTGGTAATCTGGCTGTTTCTTTTCTTACCGGATGTTTGATTCTGGTGGTTTGGATTTACGAATTTCTGATTATCCGCAAAAACGGAATTGCCTTTGCCGAGGGTTTCAATATTTTTTGGACCATTACTTATTTTGTAATTGCATATTCGGTATTTGCATTTCTGATAACGCTAATCCGCGAATTTATTAAGGACACCGAAGATGTAGAAGGCGATTCTAAATGGGGTTGTACCACTTTGCCGGTGGTAGTTGGTGTAGAAAATGCCAAAAAAATAGCTGCCGGACTGGCTGTATTGGGAATTTTGCTGGTATCAGGTTTTCAGTATTTCCTGCGAAACTATAATATGGGATATTATGCAGCAGTGCTGATGATTATGGTTCAGCTACCGTTTGCTTATCTGGCTGTAATTATTTGGAGAGCAAAAGATAAAAAAGATTTGCACTACGCAAGCAATTTTGCAAAAATATGCATGTTGCTCGGAATATTAACCATAACTGGAGTTTACTTTTCATTACAGCCATGATAAATTTAGGAAAAACAGAAATCATACTGGCATCGCAGTCGCCGCGCCGTCAGCAGTTGCTAAAGGATATGGGTTTCAACTTCAGGGTAATGCACTCCGAAGCCGAAGAAATATATCCCGATAATCTGGAAATCAAACAAATTCCGGTATATCTGGCTCAATTAAAAGCCAATGCATTAAAAAGTTTTATATCAGAAAATACCATTCTGATTTCGGCTGATACCATAGTGGCAGTTGATAACGAAGTTTTAGGAAAACCCAAAGATGAGGCTGATGCTTTTAGGATTTTGAAATGTATTTCGGGCAGAAAACATCAGGTAATAACGGGAGTTTGTATAAAAACTATCAGTAAAGAAATCAGTTTTTTTGCCGAAAGCAATGTGTTTTTCAGAGCGCTGAGCGATGATGAAATTAATTATTACATACAGAATTACAAACCATTCGATAAAGCCGGTGCATATGGCATACAGGAATGGATCGGATATATCGGAATAGAACGCATTGAAGGTTCGTATTTTAATGTAATGGGATTGCCTACACAGATGTTGTACAAAGAACTCAATAAATTACTGAAAATAAAATCAGATAAATAAAATTTATTTTACCGATTGCAGGTAAAAAGCACTTCCGGGTCCTTCGTTGAAGAGTAAATCAATGATACTTAAATTGGGTACAAAGCCATGTTTTTCTTCAAAAACCTGATAATAATGCGGAAACTCAAAATTGCTCTTGTCTTTTTTGGGATGAAAACGATTACGGGCATCTTTCGATTTTTTGGGTATCTGATGATATTCTTCAGTAAATGCAATTTTTTTATCAAATCCGATTTTTGCATTAATGAACTCTATAAGTTCCAGATTGAAATCAAAAAGATTTTCGTATTTCTGTGTATAGAATTTCTCAAAATCGTCGCGATAATAAAGAAAAAACGGAGATTTGTTATAAGCCGATTCTATGGCTTTCCAATGATTAGCCTGCCAGTTTACCGAATTTGAAATCTGTATATCTTTCATGCGGCTTCGGCTGCCATCAGGTTTTTCAATCGGAATGCTTAAAGGCAGTAATCCGTTAGCCGACATAATATGACATCGGTTGCGATAGGTTTGCTTTACATAAGTCTCAAACTTTTCAAGTATATAAATATCTGTTTTCAGGATGCTTGCATAAAATGCAATCGGGGGTAAATAGGCTGTAGAAACAAACAATTCTCTCATATAACATTATTCTTTTTTGCAAAAATACAAATTATGATGAAAAAATAAACCTTTTTCATATTGTTTGTGTTTTTTTTGTTTTAGTAATCCAATGACCCGAAGTCATAGGATTACTTGGTTTCTTTATTCTTTCACAAATTTGCTTTGTAGTGTTTCTTTATCTGTTTGTAGTTTTACGATGTAAATTCCTTTGGCAAAGCTGCTGATATCTATTTGTGTTTGTGCTTCTGTAATAATTTGTTGTAGCAGTTGCTTGCCTTGTATATCGTAGATGCTAAAGCTGGCATTTTGCAGTTGTTGCAATTGGCTTAGGTTTAGTGTAAGTGTGTTGGTGGCAGGGTTGGGGTAGAAGTCAATAGAATTATCTATTTTGTTATTTTCAATACTTATTGTTGAAGAGAAATTTGCTGTAATTACTTTTTCCTCATCTACAACAAAAGAGTAAATAGTATCTGTGCTGAGAGTACTTCCTAATTCTGACCAATATAGAAATTGATAACCTGAAAAAGCATTAGCTTTCAGTGTACACAAACTGTTGGTTTGAAATATTCCTCCTCCAGTAATAAATCCTCCATTATTTGGCAGTGAATTTGTATAAACATTAAAACTAGTTGGTGCAAAAACAGCCATATAACTCCCATCATAATTTACATTAAAAGAATATGCAGTATCATAGCTTACAATATATTGATATGCAAAATTTTGTCTCCAATACAGAAATTTATATCCAGGATTTGCAAATGCGTTAATAGTGCATACCTGATTAACGTTAAAAAAACCTCCCCCTGTTGTAGTGCCTCCAATTGCTGGGTTTTCTACTGTTGTAACAATATATCTGGGGAAAAAATTAGCAACTAAATTTCTGTTTGATGTTACAACAAACAAATAATTTGAATCTACACTAACAATATTTCCATTTTCTGTCCAACTTACAAAAACATATCCAGAAATTCTTGATGCTTTTAAATTGCATATCTGATTATTTGTATAATAGCCATCTCCACTTATTATACCACTTGACTGAAGGTTGCAATTGGCTGTTATACTAAAAATGGGAATAAAAACTGCTGTAATATTTCTGTTTCCTGAAACGGTAAATGTAAATGCAGAATCAACACTTACGATTGTTCCATTTTCATTCCAACAAACAAATTTATAACCAGACAAAGGTGTTGCTTTTATTGTGATAGTTTGTCCGATATCAAAATTGCCAGTACCGCTTACTACCCCACTTTGCAATGGAAATGTGTTTGCCGTTATTGTGTCTTTAACATAAAAATCTGATATTTTCCTTGTATAAACCTCTGAACTTATTCCCAAAAAAATTGTGCTATCATTATTTATTAACGTTTTAATTGAATTATTACTTGGCAACCCATCAATTACTGATATCCAATTTTGCCCTTCATCTTTGGATAAAAAGACTCCATTGTTTTGAGATGTTACAACTAATAAAGTATCAATAACAATAATGTTGTTTACTTCAAATGTATTCATTTTTGTCCATGAAACTGCATTGTTTGAAGTTTTATAAAGCCCATGAGAACTAGCTGCATAAATATTGTTACCATCTTTCGCAAAAGCACCGATATAACCCTGATACATATTATTATTAACCTGAGTCCATGATGTTCCGTTTAATGTTGTTTTATAAACCCCTTGATAATTAGTTCCCAAATATACATCATTATCGAAAATAGCTATCGTAGTGATATTATAATTATTTGGTCCATTAGACAAATAAGCCCAAGTTAATCCATAGTCTGTTGATTTATAGGTAGCATTATTATATGCAATAATAATTATTGAATCTTTTGTTGCAATTGATGTTATATTTGGCAAAGTATTATTATTTAACCATGTGTTTCCAAAATCTTTTGAAATATTAAAATAATAATATGAACCAATATATATTATGGAGTCTTGTTGTGTAAATGTTTGAAATGGGCATAAGCTCAGAGTTGAATTTGAAAGACAACTATAAATATTTGACCAACTGTTTCCGTTATCGTCAGATTTTAATAAGGAAGAACCACTTAAAACAAATATAGTGTCTCCTTTTTTTTCAGTTTCTCTAATATTACTTGAAAGATGTATTGAATGTTGCCATTGCCCCTTTGCAATACCTCCTAATAATACTGCAATCATTAAAATGTAAATTTTCCTCATTTTGTTTGTGTTTTTTGGTTTAAAATCTGCCGGATTTGTGTTTATAAGTTCCTGTTAAATTTGATTTATTGTTGGAACTTGCTGTTTGAAATCCGACAGATTTGATATTTATTGTTTATTATTCTTTCACAAATTTACTTTGTAGGCATTCTTTTTCTGTTTGCAGTTTTACGATGTAAATTCCTTTGGCAAAGCTGCTGATATCTATTTGTGTTTGTGATTGGCTGATATTCTGATGCAGCAGTTGCTTGCCTTGTATATTATAGATGCTTACGGTGGCATTTCGCAGATTTTGCAGTTGGTTTAGGTTTAGTGTAAGTGAGTTGGTGGCAGGGTTGGGGTAGAGGTTTAATTGTTTGGGTGTGGTTTCATTTATGCCGTTTGTAAATGATACAAAGTGGGCTTGGTAACGAGAGTAGCCTAATAAATCATATATTCTGTTTTTAGAAGAATAAACACCTAAATTACCATTTATTGACAAAACCCAATTATTATTTTGCCAAAGTTCAAACTTTCCTGTATTTGAATTTCCATTTATATCATATATATATGTCGTTCTCCAGCTATTTTTCCATGCATTGTATGACCAATTTTCTATTAATCTTACAAGTTCGTTTCCAGTATTATCATAAGTAGATGATAGTTTAAGGTAGTTTTGCCAAGTATTATTTATCCATTCTTTAGAAACGATGGTCAGAAGATTATTATTGGCATCGTAGGTAGAGGAATCAAAATATTGATAATTCCAAGCATTATTTGACCATACTTCTGATATGTTTGTTAATTTATTACCGTAAGAATCATAAGTGTTGGTTATTCTATCATTATTAACCCATAAATTATTTTGCCAAAGTTCACTTAGAGATGTTAGCTTATTTCCATTTACATCGTAGGTATAAGTAGTTTTATCATGAATCACTAATGCATTTTGCCATTCTTCGTTTATGACATTCAATATATTCCCATTTGTGTCATAAGAATATGTTTTTCTTTCTTTATTTACCCATGTATTACTTATCCATAAATAATATGAATTAGTAAGCATATTTCCATAGACATCATAGGTGAAAATACGTTTGAAATCATTATTCCAAATATTATTATCCCAAAATTCTTGCAAAACAGAAAGTAATTTACCATTGGTATTATACGTATTTGTAGTTTTGTTTATCGAGCTCCATTCATTATTCAACCAAATAGATTCATATAATTTACTCAGCAAATTATTATCTGCATCATAAGTAAAAGTGTATTTGTAAAGATTATACCAATTGATTCCGTCCCATTGTTCTGCAAATTCAGTCAAAAGATTTCCATTAATATCATAGGTATATGTTGATTTTCTGTGGGTGTTCCAAACATTTATATTATAATCCCAATTCTCAATTAGGTATGTAAGTTTATTTCCATTAACATCATACGTATATGTGTACTTATAATTATTAACCCATTGATTTGTTTGCCAATATTGTATTAAGTTAGAAATTAAATGTCCTGAATTGTCAAAATTTTGAATAACCTTCATTGATGGATTATTATTAATATCGTAAGCAACTATCGTATCAAAATTCCAGCTTACTGATTTGCTTGCATTCGGGCTTTTTATATGCTCTGGGAAATTAGTCTGTGGTATTTTCTCGGACAGGGTTTTGTTTATTATGTCTTGTGCATTCGGTTTTGTGGGTTGGTTTTGCCACTGCCCCTTTGCAATACCTCCTAATAATATTGCAATCATTAAAATGTAAATTTTCTTCATTTTGTTTGTGTTTTTTGTATTAAAATCTACCAGATTTGCGTTTTTTAGTTCCTGAGTAATTTGATTTATTGTTGGAACTTGCTGTTTGAAATCTGGCAGATTTGTTATTTATTGTTTTTATTATAGATGCTGTTTTGCTGATTTGGTTGTAATTGGTTTAGTAATCCGATGACTTTTGGTCATCGGATTACCTGGTTTTTTTAGATTTGTTCGGTTATAGTGTCGTCTTCGCCTTTGTTGCGGCCGCGACGTTTGGCAAGAGTAATGTTGTATTTATCGGTAATGATGTTGAGCTTGGTTACAAAGGTTTTGTAATCGGTTTCGCCGTTAAGCTCTATTAAGGCACTGATTCGTTTGCCAATGGCTTTGTAGGCTTCGTCAACTTTGGCTCTTACCTGTTTCATTTTGAGCTGGGTTTTTACCGAGCTTTCGTCAACACGCTGGCTGCTGGTTTTCTTAAAATCGTTGTTGTTAATCAGAAGTTCTTCAATCCACTCGTTTAGCCCTATAAGGTCGCATTCGGTGGCATAGGTAGATTGCAGGTCGGCACAAAGGCTGTCGATGGCAGTGGTTTCTTCGTCGTAATTAAGACGGGCAATATTGCCAAATGGGTTAAAAACTTCGGTTTGCAACTTGTTGGCTGCGGCTCTTACTGTGGGTTTAAAATGACGGGTGGCTGACAAAACGGCATCTGACATACCTCTGAAGGTATAGTCGCGCTTAGCATCATCATCCACCAAAATATCACTCTTTTCGCTTTTCAGCTGCGGATTTATAGCTTCTTCTTCCTGCAAAAGGGCTTGCAAAAAGTTGTCGGTTTGTGTTATAATGCCCAATGCATCAGCAGTATGTATTGCAATTAGTTGTTTTACCTCGTTCATGTGGTTGAGGTGCTCATTGTTGCGTAAATTTTTTAATGTGATGTTTAAAATTTCCATAATAGATTTTTTTAAAGTTTATAAATATATGAATTAAAGTTTTTTTTGTAAAAAGTGTTCCTCACTTGTGGAAACCATGTCGTAAGCCTTCAGCAAGGTTTCCTCATCTGTGGAAAGCTTGTCGTAGCCCTTCAGCAAGGTTTCCTCACCTGTGGAAAGCTTGCCGTAGCCCTTCAGCAAGGTTTCCTCACCTGTGGAAAGGCTGCCGTAACCCTTCAGCAAGGTTTCTCCACATTGAGAAAGGCTGCCGTA
>JAHEYQ010000024.1 GCA_023251515.1 Bacteroidales bacterium | reverse complement strand
CACAGGTTATGAACGAAATGATATTGTTTCACGATTCATTATTAAAAGCCCGTGGAAATCAGGCGCAAAAAGATGGAAATGTAAATGATTCGAAAGAAGAAGTAATGCTGAAAGCTTACGAACTGGCTGATGAAATTTATGGAGTACTCGGAGAGTTTATACAGAAATACAAAAAGAATCCTCTACAGATTGAAGCTTATTTCCCTGTATTTTTACTAAGATACAAGAAAAAAGGAAATGATATTAATCCTGATGTTTATGAAATTAAAATAGCCAAAGCCGGCAAAGCCGAAGGAGGTTTTAGTTTCAGTATTAATGAAAAAGTAAACCTATATGTAACCGGTAACACTGAACTGGAAGTATATTTTGTCCCCGACAAAAATGCTGCCAAACCATGTAATACCATCAAATTATTACCACAGGATATTAAAACCATATTGATTAAAGATTATGCCAATCAGGACGATAGATTTCTGATGATAGAAAACCTATCGGCTACCGAAGATGGCGAAATTGAAATTAGTCAGGTTTAAATTTAGAAAAGTTAATTAGTTTAGAAGAAACCACCTGCAAGAGGGTGGTTTCTTTATTATAAGTAAATAATATAAATATTTTTTATAAATTTGTTGAAAATTTAGAATTTAGTATTATGGCAAAGAAGCGCAAACCTAATGAATACCAGCAGCAAAAAATTGCAAAGGCACAGCATAAAAATTTGTTTTTATTTAAAATGCGGGGTATAATAAATATCAGTTGCGAAAAATGTATTTATGAACATATTCCTCAAAAGTATCTGGATGATGCTTATGAAAACAGAAATTTATCGGTATTAATAATACCGGCAGAAGGACATAATATACCTAAGGAACAGTTTAAAGAAATGATAAGTTTATTTTCAATAAGTTTGAAAGAAATCTATATCCCTTTTACACCCGATGACAGGCTGATGTCATTAAACGATTTCTTTACAGTATGTCTTAGTATAAACAACCTCGAAAGAACTATAAAATATGGCGACTTTCTTATGGCAAGAGTTGTAAAAGATGAATTAAAAAAAATTACAGAAAATGACAAATTAGTTAAAACCGGATTAGCAAAATTAGCCGAATTATTAAGAGCAGTTGGTATCCAGTATTCTGATCTTCAGAAGCAGCTATATTATTTCAATTTAAAAGTTAAAATTATTGAAGAAAATGGGATACACATTCAGCATCGAATACTTGTTTACTGTCAAAAACCTGAAATAGCCTATGTAAATATTAACAAAGAATACCGTCCTGTAATTAGGTTTGGTTTGGTCGAAGAATACTCAGGAATAAAATGGTTAAGTATTAAACCTTCTCAACTTGATCTAAAAAATACTTTTGCCGATTTACCTCACGATATTTATATACAATCACATGCGTTAATCAGATTGAAGGAAAGATTAGATTGTATGGAAGATCAATTTATATTGTTTACACTGTATCAGTCATTAAAATATTCACCTAAACTTTGTTATGATAAGCATAAGCACATGATGCTCGAATATCGGATTGTTGATGAAAAATTAGGATACCTGCCTATTGAAATAACCGATGGAAAAATCGTTATCAAAACTTTTTTATTTGTTACCAATAATGTCACACCCGAAGGTATGATGCTCGAAAAATATACCGGTTTTCAGAAAGAAGAAGAAAAATATCTGTCAATTGATAAATTAAGTACTTTTGTGAATTCGGATATAGGCGAAAACATCGAATTGCAAAAATTTTTACGCAAATCGGGTTGTCAGAGTCTGATAGACTTACATCAAAAGCATAAAGAGGTATTAAATATTGAAAACAAAACAAATAGCCTTTCAAAAATGATGGAACTCATGGTAAAAAATATGGATTATCAGAATAAGGAAATGAATTTAGAGATAGAAAAAGATTATTAATAATGTTTAGCTTTTTTATTTCTGATATCTGTTTCAATTAAAAAAAATTATTATACTCATTAGCAATCAATCATATAAATCAAAATAACACTATGATAACAAAAAAGCAATCCAATTAAACGTTTGTTTGATTTTTTTGATTTAATTTTGCAGCATCATTTGTAATATGGAAAACAATAAAAAAATATACGGTGACGCTTTTGAGCGAATAGTTGAAGCCAGTGCAGAACTCTTTGCTGAAAATGCATTTCATTCGGTTGGGGTTAGAGAAATTGCCAATAAAGCCAATGTAAATATCTCAATGATATCATACTATTTTGGTGGCAAATCAGGTATTCTGATTGAAATTCTCAATCGCTTTTTCGATATGCAACTTAACACATTAAAGATTTCTATTGTTGAAACTGATACCAAAGAAGAGAGTATCAAAAGACTTTTCCGTAACATAGTTGATATGATAAGAAATAATACAAATATTTGTTTAATCGGTTTCAGCGATTTACCCAATAATGTGCCCGAAGTATATGAACTTAAGGTAAACAAAACACATCAGATGATGGAAATCGGAAATCAGATTTCAACAAAATTCTGTATTGATTTCTGCAAAAAAGATGAGCTAACACATATTCTGGGACCAGCCATGATGAGTATGTTGATTTCTCATTTTACGCATAAGAATTTTATTTCACAAATTTATAAAGTTGAATTCGATAATACTTACTATGAAACTTATTGCAATGCATTGGCAGAGTTGTTTTTATATGGTATTACCGGTTTTTCAAACCAAAAGAATCTTTGATTCTTTTTTTTAGCTAAAGAATTAAACAAATGTTTGTTCTTTTTTTTGTTATTTATAATTAAACAAATGTTTGTATAAATCATCAAACAATAAACAATAAAAATGAATTACGCAATTATTGCAGCAGGTGAGGGTAGCCGTTTATCGGATGAGGGGATTAAAGTCCCAAAGCCTTTGGTTGAAATCAATGGTATGCCAATGATTAAGCGTTTGCTGGATGCTTTTGAAAGAGCAGGTGCAAATAAAATCAGTATTATAATTAATGAATCTATTACAGAAGTAAAGGATTATATAGAATCATTAAATTATGATTTTCAATTGGGCATAAAAGTAAAATCAACGCCCAGCTCTATGCATAGCTTGTTCGAAATGAAAAATTTAATTGGTAATGAAGCTTTTTGTTTATGCACAGTTGACACTGTTTTTAAGGAATCTGAATTCAGTTCATTCATAGAATTTGCTGAAAAACAAAATGATAAAGATGCTGTAATGGCTGTAACTTCTTTTGTTGATGATGAAAAACCTTTATTTATTAAAATAAATAATGATAAAATTATTGCATTTGCAGATGAAAAAGCAGATTCTCAATATGTTTCTGGTGGGATTTATTATTTCAAACCCATTATCTGGAAAGTTTTAGACCAATCTGTTGCTTCCGGAAATCAGAGAATGAGAAACTTTCAGCGCGATTTGCTGAAAGCTGAGTTAAATATCGGGTTTTATGAATTTTCAAAAATTATTGATGTTGATCATGCAGATGATATAAAAACTGCTGAATCATTTATTAATACAAATAATTAAAGATATGGAGAACACAATTTATATAACGGGAATTTCAAGAGGTGAAATTTATTCGCCTAATCATACCAATAATGATGGAATGATTTTTCAGCAGGTTGCGGAAGAATTGAAAGCTATGGGAGCAAAAATTGAATTGATGGATGAAAAAACTTTTCTTCAAAATGGAGTAAAAAATCAGATTATCTTTTCAATGGTCAGAAATCCTAAATCTGTTGAAAAATTAATGGAGATGGAAGAAAACGGTGCTTTGGTCATTAATTCCGGTAATGCTATAAATAATTGTTACAGAGCTAATATAACCCGAATTCTTACGGATAATTTTATATCTTATCCTAAGTCGATAATTGTAAAAACCAACGAAATAGTTTGGGAAGAACTCAATGTTTTTGAAAAATATCCACTTTGGATTAAGCGTGGCGATGTTCATGCAATTCACAAAGAAGACGTGGTTTTGGTTTATTGTCGCGAAGAAGCCAATAATGTTTTATCTGAATTCAATAAACGTGGAATTCCGGAAGCCGTTATTATGGAACATGTTGAAGGTGACATTATTAAATTTTATGGTGTTAGAGAATCTGATTATTTCCATTGGTTTAATCTGTTGGATACCAAGCACTCAAAATTTAATATTGAAAAAAATGTAAACAGCAATAATCACACAGCATTTAATATCAACGACCTGAAAGAATTGGCTGAAACGTCTGCCCGACTTGCCGGAGTCTATATTTATGGTGGTGATGTGATTGTGAGAAAAGATGGCAGTTTGTGCCTGATAGATTTAAACGATTGGCCAAGTTTTGCCCCAATAAGGGATATTGCTTCAAAACAGATTGCAAAATTGATATATAATCAGGCTGTAAAGTTTGTAAAAGAAGGGAAAAAGCCTTTTGTTTTTCACAATCAGATGGTTTAATTAAAAATGGAGGTTTTGAAAATGGAAAATTCAAAAACAGATTACGAATCAACATTAAAATCGAGAGATACAGAAGAAACACTGGATATCTGGTTTAACCGGCCGATAGGATACAGATGGGCTTTGCTTTGTAAAAAGCTTGGGATTAAGCCAAATCCGGTTACAGTTATAAGTATTATACTTGGAGTGGCATCGGGTTATTTTTTCTGGTTTTCCGATTTAACAATGAATATTATTGGAATGTTTTTGCTTATATGGGCAAATACTTTGGATAGTGCTGATGGTCAGCTTGCCCGCATGACAAATCAGCAAAGCCGATTAGGAAGAGTATTGGATGGTTTAGCCGGTAACCTTTGGTTTATAAGTATTTATTTCTTCATCGCTTTACGTCTTATGAATGAAGGTTATCCGGTTAGCATCTTTATTTTAGCTGCAATTACAGGCTTCTTCCATTCATTTCAGGCTGCGATGGCCGATTATTATCGCAATGCACATTTGTTTTTTATCAAAGGTAAGAGCGGAAGCGAGTTTGATAACTCGGCAAAAGTAAGAAATGATTTTAATCAGTTGAGTTGGAGCAAAAATTTCGGAAATAAATTATGGTTGCGTATTTATCTGAATTATACTTCGCAACAGGAAATTTTATCGAAAAATCTTCAGAAACTGATGAAACTTATTCACGAAAAATATAATGGTATAATTCCCGAATGGATGGCAGTTGAATTTCGTCAGTTGAACAAACCGTTGATGAAATATACCAATATGCTCACATTTAATACCAGAGCCATTGCTTTGTTTATCAGTCTTTTTCTGAACAATGTATTGTTATACTGGATATTTGAACTTACCGTATTGAATATCATGTTAATATATATGGTAGTCCGACAGGAAATTATAAGTAAAAATTTGTATCGCAAAGCTGTTAATGAGTAGAATGAAGGCAAAATTTCTAAATTACCGGACACTGTTTTTCCTAATTGGCTTGGGAATGCTTGCTTATTTAATTTATAAACTGGGCTTTCAAGCTATTTTTGAAAATATTGCCAAAACCGGTTGGTGGTTTGGGGCTGTGGTTGGTATTTGGTTGATAATATATGTATTAAATGCACTCGCATGGTTTTTTATAATTGGTGATGAAAAAAAGGAAATTGGGTTCAGAAGAATACTGAAGTTTACCATTAGCGGTTTTGCTATCAATTATATAACACCTTTTGTGAGTTTGGGTGGCGAACCTTATAAAGTATTGGAATTAAACAAACATCTCGATAAAAATCACTCAGTTGCAACGGTAATTTCATATAATATGATGCATGTTTTTTCACATTTTTTCTTTTGGCTAACTGCTGTAGTTGCATTATTTATCAGCCTTGAATTAAAAACTGCAAACATCATTTTCCTTGTTGTTGCCCTGATTATCTGTATTGGTGTAATTTACTTATTTTACGCAGCTTACAAAAAAGGAATTGTTAAAACGGCAATCAGCTTATTTGCTAAAATTTATTTTGCACGTCTTTTTGTAAAAAAAATAAAAGACAAACAGGATTTGCTTGATGAGGTTGATTCCCATATTATTGGTTTATATTCCGACAGAAGAAATGAATTTTACATCATTTTGTTTCTCGAATATTTTGCCCGCATTATCGGAAGTCTGGAGTTTTATTTTATTCTTAGAGCAATTTCGCTGGATATCAGTTTGTTTGAAGCCTTTCTGATAAGTGCAGGTTCTTCGCTGTTTGCCAATCTGTTTTTCTTTATTCCGATGCAGATGGGTTCGCGTGAAAGTGGTTTTTATTTGGTTTTTCAGAGCTTGAAATTAACTCCGGCAATCGGTGTTTATGTGAGTCTGATTACCCGTATCAGAGAGTTTTTCTGGATTTTAACCGGTTTGGTTTTGATAAAAATAAAACCAAAACAAAATATAATAAATATTGAAAATGAATAAGATGAATAACATAAAAGGAATATTATTCGATTTTGGAGGCACTATTGATACCAATGGAATCCACTGGAGCGAAATGATTTGGATGGCTTATGAAGCCAATAAAATAGCTGTAAAAAAAGCTGCATACGAAAAGGCTTATGTTTATGCTGAACGAAGCCTAAATACAAGGGGAATTAATGAAAAAACAACATTTTATGAAATGTTGAATCAAAAACTGATTTTGCAGCTGAAATTTTTACAGAATGAAAAGTATTTAGAGTGCGAATCAGTAGAATTAACTGCAAAACAATTGGTTGATACTTGTTACGGAAAAGTACAGCAAAATATCATGCAGCAAAAAGATGTTTTGATTTATCTGAAAACCAAATATAAATTGGGTTTGGTTTCAAATTTTTACGGCAATATGAAAACGGTTGTTAATGAGTTTGACTTAGGAAATACCTTTACCGAAATAATTGATTCACAAGTTATAGGAATCAGAAAACCGGATCCATTAATTTGGGAAGCAAGTATGAAACTTTTGGGCTTAACTTCTGGTGAAACACTTATAGTGGGCGATTCTTATATCAACGATATTGCTCCTGCCAAATATCTCGATTGTAAAGCTATTTGGCTGAAAGGCAAAAGTTGGCATGATCAGAATCAGTTCGAACATTTTTCGGCCGATAAAATCATATATAATCTGAATGAATTAAAAATAATTTTATAATATAAACATTTTAAAATCAAATAAATGAATACAAATAATAAATCAAATGTTGAAATGCCTAAAGGTAAAATGGGCGTTTTAATTGTAGGAATGAACGGAGCTGTTTCCACAACTTTTATTGCTGGCACACTGGCTGTTAGAAAAGGTTTAAATACACCGGTAGGTTCGCTTACTCAAATGGGAACTATCAGAATTGGAAACCGCAGCGAAAATAACTTCCCTAAAATCAAAGATTTTGTTCCTTTAACTGAGTTAAATGATATTGTTTTCGGTGGCTGGGATATTAGAGATGAAAATGCTTACGAATCAATCGTTTATGCTAAAGTTTTGGATACCCGCGATGTAGAAGGTGTTGAAGATGAATTGAAACAAATTAAACCCATGAAAGCGGTTTTCGATGATTATTATGTAAAACGTTTGCACAGCGAATGGATTAAAAAAGGCGAAAACAAATATGATTTGATGATGCAGTTGCGTGAAGATATTCGCAGATTTAAATCAGACAATCAATTAGATAGATTAGTTACTGTTTGGTGTGGAAGTACAGAAATTTTTATTCCTGAAGCTGAAGTACATCAATCATTGGCTGCATTTGAAAAAGGAATGAAGGAAAATCATATAGAAATTGCACCAAGTATGCTATATGCCTATGCATCAGTAGCAGAGGGTGTTCCTTATATTAATGGCGCTCCAAATTTATCTGTGGATATGCCTGCAATTTGGGAACTGGCTGATAAAATGAATGTTCCGTTGTGCGGTAAAGATTTCAAAACAGGACAAACCATGATTAAAACCGTTCTTTCTCCTATGATTAAAACCCGTATGCTCGGATTAGATGGCTGGTACTCAACCAATATTTTGGGTAACCGTGATGGTGAAGTTTTAGACGATCCTGAATCGTTCAAAACCAAAGAAGAAAGCAAATTATCGGTTATCGATTCTATTCTTCAACCTGAGTTATATCCTGAATTGTATGGAAATTACGATCATAAAGTAAGAATTAATTATTACAAACCACGTGGCGATAATAAAGAAGGCTGGGATAATATAGATATTTTTGGCTGGATGGGTTACCGTATGCAATTGAAAGTTAACTTTCTATGCAGAGATTCAATTCTGGCTGCTCCGCTGGTTCTCGATCTGGTACTGTTTATGGATTTGGCAAAACGTGCTGGTTTTAAAGGAATCCAATCATGGTTATCGTTCTATTTCAAAAGTCCGATGCATGCCAAAAATGTAGTTCCTGAACACGATTTGTTTATTCAGTCTGTTAAACTGAAAAATACATTAAGAGAAATAATGAATGAAAAACCCATTGATTTCTTAGACGAAAAAATTGAATTATTTAAGTAAATAATGTTTAGTTAGTTGATTGCGGGGAAACGTCCTGTTTCCCCGCTTTATATCAAATCATTGTAATGAAATTTAATATTTTTGCTTTTCTGTTAATTCCTGCTATTTGGGCATTGGATTTGTCGGGCAATAGTCCTGAAAATCCGAAAGAAATACCCTTGGTTATGAAAAAGAATAACCAACCACTTTTTTATATCGAAAGAAGCAAAAATAAAAATCGTGTGTATTATGATGCCAATTTTAATACTAACGGAACTATTAATCCCGAAAAACCCATTGATGTTTATTGGCTCAATCTCGAAGAAAATTATGGTAAAAGAGGCGAATTATCTTATATTCAGGAGAAAATGGCTTATGGTTATAAGTCTGAAAAAATAACCGACAGATGTTATCAGATAAAATTAAAAGCCTTCGATAAGCGGATAATCAGCTTATTGATAGACAATAAAGGTAAAGCTAAAACACAGATGAAAATTGATGGCAAAACGGCTAATCTGAATCATTTGTTTATTAAAGCTACCGACAAAGGAATAAGAACTTCTGTAGAATATATCGAACTTTATGGAACTGATATCTACAGTAAAACAGAGGTTTATGAAAAAATAATTCCCTAACCTATAATCAAATATTATATTTATGCGAATATACAGAATAACAGTTATATGTATCTTATTTTTATTTATTAACCCCTTTAATGAAGCTAAATCGCAACAAATGACTACCATCAGGGGCATTGTTACCGATTCGCTTACCAACGAAGCATTGCCATTTGTAAACATTGTTTTTCAGGGTAAAAACATCGGAACTACTACCGATTTCGATGGAAAATTTTCTATCAGTACACAATGGGCTTCAAATGCTATAAAAGTTTCATTTATAGGATATAATCCTTTGGTAAAAAAAATTACGGTTGGGAAATCGCAATATCTTGAAATTAAGCTCCGTCCTCATAATATTGATCTTAAGGAAGTAGTTATTAAAACCGATGCCAAACGTTATCGCAATAAAGATAATCCCGCTGTTGAACTTGTCAAAAAAGTAATTGATAACAAGCATCGTAACCGGGGCGAATCGGCTAAGTTTTATGAATACGACAAATACGAAAAACTGGAGATGTCGCTTAATAATTTTACCGAAAAATTTATGCAACGAAAATATCTGCGTAAGCTCAAATTTATTTTCGATTATGTGGATACTTCAAAAGTGAATGGCAAACCTTATTTGCCTTTTTATCTTAAAGAATCGTTGGGAAGGGTTTATTATAAGCAGGATGGTGATATTAAACGCGAGTTTGTAGATGCACAGCGTGTTGTCGGTCTGGAAGAATATATCGATCAGGAAGGAATTACTTCTATTAATAAAAGTATGTACACTGATATTGATATTTACGACAACGACATATTTTTTATGACCAATCAGTTTGTGAGCCCTACAAGCGTTATTGCTCCTACGTTTTACAAGTTTTTTATCATCGATACCATTATGGTGGGCAACCGCAGATGTATTAATCTGGCATTTATTCCGCGAAATAAAATTAGCATGGGTTTTACCGGAAATATTTATATAACAGACGATTCGCTTTATGCCATTAAGCGGGTAGATATGGGCGTTTGTAAAGATATTAGTCTGAACTTTGTGAGCGATGTAAAGATTGAACAGGATTTTTTGCCAACCACTGAAGGTTTCTGGGCTATAAACAAGGATGAAATGACGGTTGATTTTAGTTTTACCGATAAGGGTTTGGGTATGTTTGCTCACAAAACCGTAACTTATAACAACCGCATTTATAATACCGTGAGGCCCGATTCTGCTTATCGCGGTGTGCAAAAAGCCATTATTGCCGAAAATGCTAGCAAAATGCCCATAACTTATTGGAATGCAAACCGACCGATACAATTGTCAAAATCGGAAAAAGGGGTTGAGGAAATGATGAAAAGGGTTCAGAATGTTCCTCTTTTCAGACATTTTATGGATGTGGTTATGTTATTATTTGCAGGTTATAAAGATTTTGGTCCTATTGACGTTGGTCCCATAAATACGTTTTACAGTTTTAATGATGTGGAAGGTTTGCGACTTAGAATAGGAGGGAAGACCAATATGAAATTCAGCGATAGAATTATGCTTGAAGGTTTTTATGCCTACGGAACCAAAGATGAAAAAAGCAAATATCTGGGTGCTGTTACTTACTCGTTTCGAAAGATTAAAACCAATTTTAATGAGTTTCCGGTAAATACTGTTAAGTTTACTTATCAGCACGATACCAAAATTCCAGGACAGGAGCTGAAGTTTTTTGCTGAAGATAATTTTTTGCTTTCATTTAAAAGAGGTGTTTCTGACAAAATGACTTACAATGATTTGTACAAACTGGAATTTAATCAGGAACTGGTAAAAGGCTTTTCGTACGGGCTGACTTTTAAATATCTGGAGCAACATCCGGGTGGCAACTGGAAATGGAACTACAGCGGCAGTGAAAACAACCAGATTCTGAAAGAAAATATTACTACAAACGAAGTTGGTTTTACCTTCCGTTTTGCACCCAACGAGCAGTTTTATCAGGGCAAAACTTACCGGATTCCGATTTTTAATCAATATCCGGTTATACAGCTAAGGGGAAACTTCGGTGTGAAAGATCTGATGAACGGAGAGTATAGTTATCAGTGTTTTACGGTAAATGTTTTCAAACGTTTTTATGCTTCCTTACTGGGTTATTCGGATGTGGAGGTAGAAGCGGGCCGTATTTGGGGCGATGTGCCTTATCCGCTGATGTTTATACACAATGCCAACCAAACCTATGCTTATCAGATACAGGCTTATAATATGATGAATTTTCTGGAATTTGTTAGCGATAAGTATGCCAGCGTTAATTATACCCACTATTTCAATGGTTTGTTTTTGAATAGAATACCATTGTTTAAAAGATTAAAATTCCGCGAACTGGTTTCGGTAAAAGCGTTATTCGGCGAGGTGGGCGATAATAACAATCCTTACAAAAACCACAATTTGCTGGCTTATCCTACCGATGCTGCCGGCAATCCGCTCACTTTTACTTTGGATGGAAAACCTTATATAGAAGCCAGTGTGGGTGTAAGCAATATTTTGAAGTTTCTGCGTGTTGACCTGGTAAAGCGTATGACTTATATGGATAATCCCAATGCACCATCGCTGGGTATAAGGGCAAGGTTTAAGTTTGATTTTTAAAAATCAGAAATCAAATCTGCTTGTTATATCGTTTTGCAATATTTTAAGCTGTAATTTGATAGTCGCTGATTAATAGTTCAGCTGAAAGATTTAGTTTATTTGTTAGCCTGCGTATCATGTCAACTGTTAGTTTACGTTTTTTGTTCAGAACTTCAGAGACCCTGCTTTTTCCGCCAATTTCATCAACTAAATCTATTTGTTTCAGGTGCATTTCCTGCATTCTGATTTTAATTGCTTCTATTGGATCTGGTGATTCAATGGGATAATGTTTTTTTTCGTAATCGTCAACTAAAATTGCAAGAATGTCAGCTTCGTCACTTTCTTCAGTTCCAATGGCTGCGTCAAAGATTTCGTCGAGGCGGCTGAGTGCCTTACGATAATCTGATTCTGTTTTTATTAACTTGATATTCATATTCTTATTTTAAATATTGTTTGCGTCTATTTTATCATAATCTAAGTGTGTTCCAATGAATTTAATGAAAACCCATTGTTTTTCATAGTTAAATTTAACAATAAGCCTGTAGTTATTTCCCTTTATATTAAATACTGCTCTGTTGTTTTTCAGAATACTGGCATTAGCGTAAGTCGTTTTGACATCATTTGGGTTTTTCCAATCCGAACACATTACGGTATCATACCATGTTTTTAGATGTTGTTCAGAATCAGGATGATTTTCCCAAAATTCTCTCAAAGTGCTTTTAGCAAATATTCTTTCCATTTAATGAAATTTGGTACAAAGATACTAAATAATTCGCAAATTGGGAACTTTTTATAAATTATTGATGCTAATATGAATGTAAAAATGTTTCGGAGGCACCATCCTTACAATCTTTATTACCAATAATTTAAAAAGATTTATTGAGTTGTGTTTTTTAAATTTGAGTTTTTTATTGATGTTGGGTTATAAGTTTTTTATAACATGGTTTTTGATGTTATTTTTGTCGGTACTGGAGTTTATTTTATATAAATATTAATTTTTAGGTTTACTTAATTAGTAATATTATATTTATTGTAAGTGTATTATTATTTATATTTAATCATTTGTATATCATTATAAAAGTATCGTATATAAATATTAATATATTGTAATAATTAATTAATGTATCATAATATATTAGTGATATATTGATATAAAAAATAAGTGTACCGACAGACAATAAATAAGATAAGATATATATATTATACAATTATATATAATATATTTAATATTTATTTTATAAAATAGATACACTTTAATTAAAAATATATTATATTTGCATCTGATATTACAATATACGTATTTTAATAAATAATAAGTAAAATAAATCTATTTATAAGTATATAAAAAACAATTTATTATGGCAATTAAACAACATACTTCAAAAGGTATTTCGCAGGTATTGCAATTTGAAACAGCTTCGTTAATGAATATTTCATTTATTTCTGATATTGCAGAATTTGAGGTATTTGATCCTGCATTAAATTTAGATTTTAGTATCAAAATTGATAATCAGCTTAAATATATTGATAGTATTGAACCTGATACAATACTAAAAGTGAAGCAGATGAGAACTACCCGTAATATAATTGATATTTCGAAAATTGCTCTCAACATAATTAAAAAAACAAAATATTTTATTGAAAAAGCATTTCCAGATGATAGTTTAATTTTAAATGAGTTTGGTTTTTACGATTTAAGCAATGCCCGAAAATCGCAGATTAAGCTGATGATGTTTTTAAAAAATTTTGCAAAAACTACTGTAAATTACAAAGATAAACTAATAGCAAAAGGATTAACACAAGAATTTATTGATGAAATTGAGAAAATTACTGCTGATTTTGAACAGGCAAATATAAATCAGGATCAGGCAAAAAAGAAACGGTATTTAACTACCGGACTTCGTGTGAAGGCTTACAACGATTTGTGGAAGCTAATCAGCAATGTTGCCAGAGCCGGCAAGCTGATTTATGAAAACAATCCCGATAAGTTAAGAGATTATATATTAGACCGTTCGCCAAAGAAAAAACCGGCTAAAGTTGCAGAAAAAACAGTTTTTCAGGGTTTTGTAAGCAATGCAGTTACCAATGAAATTATTGAAGATGCCATTATAGAAATTGACGGAACTGATTATAAAACTATTACCGATAATAATGGCGAATTTATTATAGAAAACATAAAGCCAGATACTTACAACATAAAAATAAAAGCATTCGGGTACGAAGAATACCATCAAGCCAACATTGTTTTGGCTTTGGGCAATCAATCTCAAAAATTCAATTTCAGGATGCAGAAGCCAAAGTAGGGGAGTGGTGGTTTTCTGTTAAATAAACAGAAAAGCCCCATCAGTTTTTGTCTGACAGGGCTTTTTATTCAACATGAAATTTATTTTATTTTGAAAACCAATACTTTTAAATCTGCATCGTTGAGATTTTCCATCGAACGTTGTATGCCTGTTTTTACCGGAATACAATCGTTGGCAGTAATCTCCAGCATTTCATTGTCTAAAGTAAGATTGCCGTTTCCTTCTTTCACAAAGAAAATTACATCAATCGGATTATCATGTTTAGCAATACTTTCGCCTTTTTTCAACGTAAGATGAACCAAATCGGCTTTATCACCCGAATACATCAAACGGGCATCCAGTACAGGCGATATTTTTGGAGCATCTTTTAGGTTTATTTTCATTTTTTTAATTTTAAATCTGCCAGATTTAAGATAATTACTTAAGTACTTCTAATTATTTTCTAAAAGTACTAGTATGAAAATCTGGCAGATTTCGTTACTCAATAACTAAACAACCTCTTTAATCATGGTTAAAACCATTTTAAACCTGTCGATGGCATAAACCGCATGCGGAATATTTGCAGGCATAATAATGGTTTCGCCAATGGTAACTGTAAACGGCTGTTTGTTGATAATAACCTGAGCAGTACCTTCTACCACCTGAATCATGGCATCAAAAGGAGCTGTGTGCTCGCTGAGCGATTGTCCTTTGTCGAAAGCAAATAAAGATACATTACCAGTTTTCTTTTCAATAACTCGTTTGCTTACAATGCCATTTTCTGAATAATCAACCTCTTTGTTGAATCTGAATACTTTTGCGGTTTCGAATGATTTGTTTTCCATTTTTTAATGTATTTATATATGGTGTATAATTTTTGTCTGTTTAATGTATAAATTTACTTATCAAGTGCTTAAGCGATAATATAGGATGAATAAATATCATTCTGGGTCCCGAAAATCGCATAACTTCTTTTATTTTTTCTCTGTACTCGGGTTTGTAGCAATGCGTTTTGCATTTCTGACAAGCGGGTTTGTTTTCTTTATATTTACATTTATCGGTGCGAAGAATGGCATAATCAATCAGGTTTTTACAATCGTCACAAACAGCTTTTTCACCATGATTTGCTTTGCAATAAACTTCTATCATGGCTTTTACAGTAGCTTTTTCGGTTTCTATTCTTTTGCTGCTCATCAGTTTGTAAAGATAAGAAAAACCTGACAGGTTTCGAAAACCTATCAGGTTTAAAAATTATTATTAATTCAAAAACAATTTCATGTCGTCGTCCACAGTTCCGATTCCGGCAATTCCGAATGTATCAACCAAAACTTTGGCTACATTTGGAGATAAGAAAGCTGGTAAACTTGGTCCTAAATGGATGTTTTTAACACCCAATGACAATAAAGCCAATAAAACGATAACAGCTTTTTGTTCGTACCATGCAATATTATAAGCAATTGGTAAATCATTAATGTCATTCAGTTCAAAAACTTCTTTCAGTTTCAAAGCGATAACTGCTAATGAGTAAGAATCGTTACATTGTCCGGCATCCAAAACACGTGGGATTCCGCCTATATCTCCCAAAGGCAATTTGTTGTAACGATACTTGGCACAACCTGCAGTTAAAATGATGGTATCTTTAGGTAGTTTTTCAGCAAATTCGGTATAATAATTACGATCTTTCATTCTGCCATCGCAACCTGCCATTACAAAGAACTTTTTAACAGCACCAGATTTAACAGCATCCACAACTTTGTCAGCCAAAGCAAAAACCTGAGCATGAGCAAAGCCACCAATTATTTCGCCGGTTTCAATTTCGGTTGGTGCAGCACATTTTTTAGCATGAGCTATAATTTCAGAAAAATCTTTTTGTCCGCCATTAACTCGTGCCGGGATATGTTTGAAACCTGCAAATCCGGAAGCACCTGTTGTATAAACTTTATCTGCATAAGTAGAATTTACTGGAGGAGGAACAATGCAATTGGTAGTAAATAAGATAGGCCCATTGAAAGTAGCAAATTCTTCTTTTTGTTTCCACCAGGCATTGCCATAATTTCCAATAAAATGTTTGTATTTTTTAAAAGCAGGGTAGTAGTTTGCAGGTAACATTTCGCTGTGTGTATAAACATCAACCCCTGTACCATCAGTTTGTTCCAGTAATTCCTGCATATCTTTCAGGTCGTGTCCGCTGATTAAAATACCCGGTTTATCACTAACGCCGATATTTACTTTTGTGATTTCAGGATTACCATAAGCAGTAGTATTTGCTTTGTCTAGTAATGCCATAGCAGTTACACCAAATTTTCCACATTCCATTACCAAAGCTACCAATTCATCGGCAGAGTGTTCCGTTATAGAGGCAATTAGTGCTTTTTGCATAAAGGCATATAATTCAGGGTCTTCCATGCCTAAGTTATAAGCATGTTCAGCATAAGCAGCCATTCCCTTATTTCCATAAGTTAACAATTCTCTTAAAGACCTTACATCTTCATTTTCGGTAGCCAAAACACCTACATTTAATGCTTTAGCATCAAAGTCTTCTTCAGTTTCGGCAAACCAGGTAGCAGATTCATGTAATTGAACTGGCATTTTAATACCTGCATCAGCTACAGTTTTTTTCATCATTTCTCTTATTGCCAAAGCTTTTTTTATTCTTACGATAAAAGCACTTCTATCGAAATTTGCATTTGTTATGGTTGTAAACAATGATTCCATTACAAAATGATTAACCTCTGCATTTTCGATACCTGCTTTGCGAGCTTCGATAGTAAAAACTGAAATTCCTTTTAATGCGAACAACAATAAATCCTGCAAATTTGCAACATCCTCGGTTTTTCCACATACGCCTTTAATTGTACAACCAGTACCTTTAGCGGTTTCCTGGCATTGATAACAAAACATACTCATTTTAAATTATTTTTTATTTGTAAATTAATTATTTAATTACTTTTTAAACTTTTGAATTTTTAAACGCTTATACCCAATCTTCTGAAATTATATCTCCCTGAATACCAATTACTATTTGTTTTACAGGAATTTTACGTGCCGAAGCCTGAACCGCCATTTTTGCAATTTGCATTAAACCACCGCAACAAGGAACTTCCATAATGATTACAGTTAAAGTATTAATTTTCGATTCATCAATCATTGCTGACAATTTTTCGATATAGCTTTCTTTATTTGAATCTAATTTAGGACAAGCAATAGCCAGTGTTTTTCCTTTCAGGAAATGATTGTGGAAATTTCCGAATGAAAAAGCTACACAATCAGCAGCTAAAACTACATCTGCATTTTTGAAATAGCCTGCCATTGGGTTTAATAAGTGCAATTGCACCGGCCATTGGCGTAATTGTGAAGGAACTTCTTCATTTGATGCTTCTGTTGCACAGTTTTGCGTAGATTTGCTGAAATCCATTTCTTTAGAACCCGGGCAACCGCAGCCTTGATGTTTGTGTTCTGTATTCATTTTATTTGCAGTTAATATTGATAAATCGATATTTAAATTATTTTGTTTGATATATTCTACTCCCTGATTGAAATAAACCATTTCGTTATGGTCTTTCAGATGTTTGAGATGTGCCAATACTGTAGCAGCACCTTTTGGTGAAATGCGTTCCATTACAGCAATTTCATCATAAGGTTCTGCTTCACGTTCAATTAATTCAATAGCGCCAACAGGGCACTCGCCAATGCAGGCACCTAAGCCATCGCAAAACAAATCGCTGATCATACGTGCTTTACCATCAATTAATTGTAATGCGCCTTCGTGGCAGCCTGTTACGCATTGTCCGCAACCATTGCACAAATCTTCATCTATTTTTATGATTGTTCTTTTCATTTTTGTATTTATTAAATTAAATCAGAAATTTTTGTATTCTTTAAATAGTTTTTAAACTCGTTTGTAAATTTGCTGGTCAATCCGCCAAAAATGCAATCTTTAAAAGGACATGTCTGGCAATTTCCCATGCAACTAATATCTTCAATGCTACCTTCTACCATTTCAAAAAGATCAAGCAAACATATTTCATCAGGTAATTTATTTAAAATAAAACCACCTTTAGGTCCTCTGTCAGAAGTTAAAAATCCAAATTTTGTAAGTTGTTGCATAACTTTAGCAAGGTGATTTCGCGATACATTTGTTGAAATTGCCAGCTCAGTTGCATTGAGTTTTTCTTTACTCTTTGCTATGGCAACTACGCTGTGTATAGCTATTGACGATGCTTCCGATATGTTTATTAATTTACTCAATTTGTTTATTTGTAATTAGGTATTTGAATACGCAAATATACAATCATATTTCAATACCAACCAAATTATTTTACTGTTTTTTTGTTAACAAAAAGGTAAATAAATGTTGCTGCCATATTATCAGTATGTTATGTGTGCTTTTGATTTGAGTTTTAAACTTTTTTGTTTATTAATTATCAAAAACAGATTGTTTTAAATTAGAAATATGTAACTTTGATTAATTAAAGAGTTTCTTATTAATATTCTTTATTTCAATAATATAGCTTAATATGTACAAGTTTTTTTATTTTATTTTATTTTTCTTTGCATCAAATACAGAAAATAAAGCTCAAAACTTATATTTTCCACCAAACATTTCTTCAAATTGGGATACATTATCAGCCAGTTCATTAGGTTGGTGTACCAATAAAATTCCACAATTATATAATTATCTCGACAGTACCAATTCAAAAGCGTTTATTTTACTAAAAGATGGGAAAATTGTATTGGAAAAATATTTTGATAATTTCACAAAGGATAGTCTATGGTATTGGGCTTCAGCAGCAAAGACAGTGACCTCTTTTTTGGTTGGAATTGCACAACAGGAAGGTAAATTAAAAATAACCGATACATCCTCAAAATATTTAGGGCTTGGATGGACCAATTGTACAGCTGAACAGGAGAAAAAAATTACAATCAGAAATCAACTTACCATGACAACAGGCTTGGATGACAATGTTGCTGATAATCATTGTACATTGGATAGTTGCCTGATTTATAAAGCTGATGCCGGAACCCGCTGGGCTTATCATAATGCGCCTTATACCTTGCTTGATAAGGTATTGCAAAATGCAACTGGTCAATTTCTGAATACATTATATATTAACAAACTCCGAAATTCTATTGGGATGAATGGCGGGTTTTTCCCTATGGATTATGATAATCTATTAATTACTACACCAAGAAGTATGGCTCGCTTTGGATTATTGATTTTAAATAAAGGTAACTGGAATGGAAATCAAATACTTACTGATACGGCATATTTTAATCAGATGACCAATACTTCACAGAATATCAATTTATCTTATGGCTATTTGTGGTGGTTAAATGGCAAAAATTCATGTATGGTTCCTGAATCTCAATTGGTTTTCCCTTTCTCAATAAGTCCTGACGGGCCTGCAGATATGATAGCAGCTTTAGGTAAAAACGGGCAGATTATAAATGTAGTTCCTTCACAAAATCTGGTATTTATCCGAATGGGAGATATGCCAGGTACAGGTGATGTTCCATTTACTTTAACAAATGAAATATGGAAGAGATTAAATCAGGTAATCTGTAACACAGGTATTAACGAAACAAAGGAAGGTTATGGATTAAAAATTTTCCCCAATCCTGCTAATGGAAAAATTACCATTGAAATTAATGAAGCAGAACAAAAAAATGTTCATTTTGAACTTTATACAATAAATGGACTTAAAGTAGCAGAACAAATTTTTAATGAAAAACAAAATATTATTGATATTTCTCGTTTTGCGAAAGGTCTTTACTTTGTTAAGGTAAAAAGTTTAAAAGGAATTTATATTGAGAAGTTATTGATTAACTGATGAAAAGTGCTGATAATTAATTAAAAAACCGTTTTGCAATTTGCAAAACGGTTTTTTGATGTTTTTTTAAAAAAATTATTTTTTTGCAGGGCAGGAATTAAAGCCTATTAAGCTATAAAGTCCGCAAAACCCAAATATTGCAGTTAAAAGCATTGCTCCTCCAATTATACCAATAATTATTGCTAATATGCCTGTAACAGTGCATGTAGCTATTAAAGCAACAGCAATTACAGCAATTATTATTCTGATAATTTTATCGATTGAACCCACATTTTTTTTCATTTTGCAAATTTTAATTTATAAAAACGGATTATTCCCTTTTTCATGACCGATACTTGTTTCAGGACCATGTCCGGGATATACCGTATAAACATCAGGAAGTGTGAAAAGTTTGGTTAAAATATTGTTTTTAAGTAAGTCAAAGTCTCCGGTTGGCAAGTCGGTTCTACCTATACTTTCCTGAAATAAAACGTCTCCTGTAATTACAAATTCATCAGGGTGGCTGATAATACATATACTTCCAGCTGCATGACCTGGGGTATAAATAATGTCAAGTTCTGAATTGCCGAATTTTATTTTATCTCCTTCATTGATAAAGTTTGAGATGTTTGCAATTTTATTCAGATTAAATCCATACATCATTGCTTGTTCTTTCGCTTTTATGATAAAACCATTGCTATCAGGATGTATGCTTACACCTAAGCCATATTTTTCTTCTACAAAAGCGCCACCCAAAACATGATCAACATGACAATGTGTATTAATATGCAAAACGGGTTTAAGTCCTTTGTTCTCAATAAAATCTGCTAATTTTTGATTTTCTCTTTGGTCGTAATTAGCTGCATCGATTATTACACATTCTTTTGTTTCGTCACTCAAAATATAAGTGTTTACCTGAAATCCGTTAAATACCAATTGGTTAACTGTTATCATAAATTTTTATTCCGATTTTATAAATTTTTTAAATAATGTTATTTCCTTTGTTTTTAATTCAATAAAATAAACTCCTTTTTTTAGTTCTAATAAAGCAATTCTGATTTGATTTTCTTCAGTTTGAAAGCTTAAATTATTTATTGTATTGCCTAACAAATCGAATATACGAATGTTCATATCAGATTTATTCTTATAGTTATAAACTATATTTAAATAATCATTTGCCGGATTTGGATAAATATTAAGATTCTGAAGTTTTTCTTCTGCAAAAATACCGGTATTATTTGAAAAAATATAATTTGTTATAATAATAGAATCTGTTTCAAAACCATTGTAAACAACCAGTTTTACATCGTGATATCCATTTGTATTATAGATAATTCCAGTTGGATTTTGTAAGGTTGAAGTTGATGGAATGCCTCCATAAAATGTCCATTTCCAGAAAGTTGGATTACCCGTTGAACCGTCGAAAAAATCCACTGAATTTCCTGTGTTTATAGTTGTTGAATCGGCCGAGAAATTGGCATTTATTGGTAGTCCAGAACAAGATATGATTTTTATATTATCTAGAAATAAATAATATTTATTGTTTGCAAAATGATGAAAAGCCACATATATTTGCTGCCCTCCATAAATTGCACCATCTATTGTTACTTCCTGTGTTTTCCAAATTGTATCATTGTTTGTTTGCGGATCGTTATCAGCTCTTGAAAATACAGGTGGTGCAGTATAATAGTCTTTTGTAAGGCCACTGGTTGATATTAAAACTTCATATGCATCTCTTTTTGTATTAAGGTAATACAAATGATCCCATTTTAAAATTGCTCCATTTGTTGGAATCGTAATCGGTCCAAATTCCAGCCAATTGTTGGCTTGTCCTGTTTGTGTAAAAAATGATGTAGCACCATAAAAGAAGTTGGTATCGTCTGGTGAATTTATTTTATTAAATATATTCCATTTAGTAGAATGCCCTGCATAATAGGGTGCTAAACTATCAAAATCTTCCTGATTAATTTGAAAATTAGCAGCATTTCCCTGATTGATATAGTATTGAGGGATACTGTCTTTAAACTGATAAGTGCAATTGGCATACACAGTTATAAAATTATTTCTACTTATGTAATGATTTCCTTCTGCTGTAGTAATTGCCAGTGAAACTTTGTATGTGCCGGATTGTGCGTAAGTTATATTAGTTGGATTTACTTGTGTTGAAGTTGATGGAATTCCTCCTATGAAAGTCCATAATCTGGATGTTGGTTGAGAAATAACGGTTGATATATCTGAAAAATTTATAGTTTCTCCGGTTGAAATTACTGTTTTATTAGCTTTAAAATCAGCAATAGGAGCAACTGTAATATAATTTGTTTTTGTTAAGGTATTACTACCAATAGAATTAGTTGTTGTGAGACTTACAGGATATGTACCAGGCATATTATAAATTATATTTTGTGGATTTTTTTGATTTGAAATTGCCGGATTTCCACCTGTAAATGTCCAATTCCAATTTGTAGGATTGCCTGTTGAAATATCGGTAAAATTTACGTTTCCTCCTGTACTTATTAGTGTCTGATTTGCTGTAAAATGAGATACAGGTGAAATGTTTTGCGGCTTTATACCTATTATTGCACTTTGATTATAAGAGAAATTGTTACTATTGGGATTTAAGGCATTTAGTTGAAAATATCCATCAAACTGACCACCCCAGCCCCAATTGATATGGAATAAATCATTGCTTTGATACCCATCGCAAATAAATGCATGGCCACCTATAATATTTTGATTATAACCAGAATAAAAAACAGGTCTGGCTGAATCTATCTCGCTTTTTATCAGAGTTTTCCAGTTTGCATCGTTGTATGCTGATCTCTGAACGATTTGTGTTGTATTTGCATAACCAAAATAATTTACCAAAGCGTTTCGTGCTTCAATTATTCCTGCACCTGAATATTGGGGTTTATAGTCCATATGGACTGCAACTCCGCAATGATAGATTAATTGAGCACTGGCCTCATTTGGTGAAAATAAAACATCAGGCATGGCTTGATAGTTATAAAATGTATTGCCAAAATTTGCTGTGAGTGTTCCATAATATGGAGAATAATAGGAGGTTGAACCATTCCCGTTAGCTGGATATTGATGAAATTTGATTATTTGAGATAAACAAATAGCCACACAACCAGCCGGAACATGATTGCAATAATAAGCTCCGGCATTCAGTGCTGTTGGACAAGAGTCATTATAATAGCAGGATTGATCCCATTTTGTGGTGAGTAATGGGCTAACAAAATTAATGCTTTTGTTTTTTTCTATAGCTGTATTATTTTTAGAAAGTTTATCTTTTCTTTCTCTTTGAAAACTAATTTCTTCAACGTATTGATTTAATAAATTATGCAAAGCATCAGGAATTGAATTATCTGAGTAATTTCCTTTAAATGAATAACCTAATAATAATTCTGAAGTATTGTTTTCAGCTGATATAATTATAAAGCCATTATTATTTTTAATATTAAAAATATATAATACAGGTAATGAGTTGATTGTAATAATTATTTCTTCTTGAATTTCATTTGGAAATTCAGCATTTTTCCAGTTATTTAATATTGTAGATTTGGCTTTTTCTCTGGCTTTTTCAATTGGAACAATATCTGCAAAAAGAGATAATATTATGAAACTAAATAATATAGTAAGTATAACTCGCATTGAAACAATAATTTGATTTTTAATTATAAAAAAAGCTCCGATAAAACGGAGCTTTTCACAAAGTAAAATATAAAGTGTTTAGTTAGTTCAAATAGAAAGATTTATGTGTAATGTTTTGATAAGTTTTACCATTTTTTACATAAGTTGTTTTGATATTCAATGTTCCTAATTGGCCTGCTTTGGTTCCGAATGGGAATGTAATTACGTACAAATTACCTAATTGACCACTTACATAAGAATATAATTCAACTAATTGTGTTGCATTTGGAGTAATATAGAATCTTCCTCCGGTAGTATCTGACATATGTTTTAACATGGTTGTGTCTGGATAACCACTATTCATATTACCATAGCAAATTGTATAAATTGGAATCTGATTTGTAATTGCTTTTGAAATCACTGAATCATTAGTTAATGGTTGACAATTATTTACACCATCAGTAAATGCTATAACAGCAGGTAAATAAGTGCCAGTTAAAGTTGGCATTAATGTTTGAATGTCATTTAATCCTGTTAAGCAAGCTTGATATAAGGCTGTTGTTTGGTTAGAGATATGGAAGGTATCAATCGCAGCTAATAATGCAGCAGTATCAACTGTAAATGGGCAAGCAGTAAAAATTTGAGTAGAAAATTTGATAATTTCCATATAATCGTTTGCAGCTTTTAACTGTACAAAATAATTTATTGCTGATTCCATCAAAGGAATAGTCAATGAATCAAATAACATACTTCCTGAATAATCCATTGGCATAGCAGTTGCAACATTATAAGCAGTTCCTGTGCCTGTTGAATATAAAACGTTGAAACTTGGATTTGGAACACTTGTTGTTACACCATTTATTGTATAACTGATTTCAAAATTTGGGTTAACTAAACCTGAAAGAGGTAAGCCAACCTGATCTGTAACTGAGAGAAATACAGTCATTTTTCCACCTTTTAAGTCAACTCTGGGTACATTTGAATTGATACCTGTTGTATTATTTAACTGAGGTTTGTTTCCTACTATTGAAAGTGGTGTTTCGTCTTTCTGACAACTAAACAGAAACACAATTAACGCAATTGCAATAACGGATGTGAAAATTTTTTTCATTTTTGGTTTCTCCTTTTTAAATTGTTTGTATAAAAATATATTGTTTGCTAAATTAATATAATGACAACCCAAAAGTCTAAAAGGTTTTAGTTTTTTTGTTAATTTTTAAAAATTTAGAATGGTTCTAAATAAAAATCAATCCTCTTGAGATTTAGCTTCTTCCCAATATACGTCCATTTCAGCCAATGTCATATCATGTAAAGATTTCCCTTTTTCATCAGCTTTTTTTTCTAAATATTTAAATCTTCTTATAAATTTTTTGTTGGTTCGTTCTAATGCATCCTCAGGATTTATATCTAAAAAGCGGGAATAATTAATCATCGCAAATAAAACATCACCAAATTCCTTTTCTATCAGCTCTTTAGGCGAATTGTTGTTGATTTCATCTTTCAATTCATTTATTTCTTCCAGTACTTTATCCCAAACCTGATGTGGTTCTTCCCAGTCAAAACCTACACCCTTAACTTTTTCCTGAATTCTATATGCTTTTACCATTGCAGGCAATGCGTTTGGAACGCCTTCCAATACTGATTTCCTTCCTTCTTTTAACTTAATTTTTTCCCAATTGCTTTTTACATCCTCAGCATTGTTTACTTTTACGTCACCATAAATGTGTGGATGTCTGTTAATTAGTTTTTCGCAAATTCCATCCAAAATACTTTTCATATCAAATGCAGATTTTTCTTTCCCGATTTTTGCATAAAAAACGATGTGTAACATCAAGTCACCTAACTCTTTTTTAATTTCGTCTAAATCGTTTTCCATTATGGCATCTGATAATTCGTACATTTCCTCTATCGTAAGGTATCTGAGTGATTCAAGGGTTTGCTTTTTATCCCAGGGACAGTTTTCTCGTAAGGTGTCCATAATTTCCAGCAATTTTTCGAAAGATTTGGAAGTTTCGTTCATTATCGTAAGTGTTTTTTTATAAGTGATGTATCTATTTTATTCATGCAGTAAAAATGATTTTTTGGACATTTATCAAATCCGATTTTGCTGCAGGGACGACAATTTAAATCTTTTAATTCAATAATTTCAGCTTTTTCACTTTGGGGTAAGTAAGGATACATTCCAAATTCAGGAACTGTATTGCCCCAAACCGAAATTATTTTTTTGTTAAAGGCTGAAGCAATGTGCATTAGTCCAGTGTCTGGAGTAATAACTATTTTTGATTGTTCTATTATTGATGCCGATTGATTAATACTAAATATTCCACACGCATTAAAAATATCAGAATTTTCAGCTTCTTTTCTAATATTTTCAGCTTTGATTCGGTCTTCTTTGCCTCCTAATAATACAAGTGGTATTTTTGTTGATTTACATAATTCAATCAATAGATTATCAGGAATTTGCTTTGTAAAATGCTTGCCTCCTATTACCAAAACTCCAAAACTTTTGTGAAAATTTTTGGGTAATTGGGTTTTTGAAACATATTCATCTTCTGGTATGAAAAAATCAAGGCCTTGATAATCGTTTTTAATATTAAAATAATTACAGGTGTTAAAGTATCTGTCAACAATATGAATATCAGGCATTAAGTTAATTTTAAATTGCACCAACAACCATTTTCTAAAGTTTAGTTTATGGAAAGATGAAGATTTTTTTCTTAAATTTAATTTTACTCTAAATGATCTGATATTGTTATGTAAATCAATAATATAATTGAAATTTTCGTGCTTTAATTGAGAAATAGTTTCGCTAAAAGAATTTTTTAATAAATGTACCTTATTAATATAAGGATTGTTAATAAGTAAATTAGCAAAAATTTCTTTAGTTAGAAAATGAATTTCGGCATCTGGAATTTGTTTCTTTAAACACCTGATTATCGGAGTTGTAAGAACAATATCGCCAATAGAACTAAATCTGATAATAAGAATTTTCAATCTGATAAAAATTTTTACAAAAATAAGAATTATAAAATTAAAATTTTAATCTATTTTTGCATTATGATACTTACTGACACTCATACACATCTTTATCTTGATGAATATAAGGATGATATTCATCAAGTTATTAGTAAAGCTCAGCAAAATAATGTTGAGTATTTTCTGATGCCAAATATTGATAGTAGTACTATCAAGAAAATGAATGCATTATGTAAAGAATATCCTAAACAAATTTTCCCAATGATTGGTTTGCATCCTACATCTGTAAAAGAAAATTATATGGATGAACTTTCAATCATGAAGAAATCACTTAAGAAACAAAAGTATTATGCTATTGGTGAAATAGGTATAGATTTATATTGGGATAAAACCTTTAGTAAAGAGCAAGATTATGCACTAAGGTATCAGATAGGTTTAGCTAAGGAATTTGATTTACCGGTAGCTATTCATACCCGTAGTTCTTTTGATGAGTCAATAGAAATTTTAAAAGAAGAGTATGATGAAAGCCTGAAAGGTGTTTTTCATTGTTTTGGTGGTACATATCAGCAAGCCTTAGATATTATTGAAATGGGTTTTTATTTAGGAATAGGTGGAGTTGTAACGTTTAAAAATTCAGGATTAGATAAAGTAGTTGAAAATATTGATTTAAAGAATATTATATTGGAAACAGATGCACCTTATTTAACACCATCACCATACAGAGGTTTGAGAAATGAAAGTTCATATTTGACTTTAATCGCTCAAAAAATCGCTGATTTAAAAAGAGTTACAATTGAAGAAGTTGCTGAAATAACAACTTTTAATGCTAAAAAACTGTTTAAATTTTAATAAATGGAAGTAAAAGCATCAATTTTAGTTATTTATACCGGCGGAACTATCGGGATGATTAAAGATCCTCAAACAGGAGCATTACATCCGATTAATATGGATTTGCTTTATCAATCAATCCCTGTTTTAAAGAATTTTAATTATAAAATCGATACTTTTTCATTTGATCCATTGCTTGATTCATCAAATATGAAACCAGATTTTTGGATTAAACTTGCAAAAATAATTGAAGATAATTATGAAAATTATGATGGGTTTGTAGTTTTACATGGTACTGATACAATGTCATATACAGCTTCAGTGTTGAGTTTTATGCTCGAAAACCTGAATAAACCGGTAATTTTAACTGGATCTCAATTGCCTTTAGGAGTTGTGAGAACAGATGGGAGAGATAATATTATAAATGCAGTGGAAATGGCTGCGGCCAAAGATGAAAATACACCACTAATTCCTGAAGTTTGTATATGTTTTGAAAATAAACTTTTCAGAGGAAACCGGACTAATAAATTTAATGCTGAAAATTTCGAAGCTTTTGTTTCTGGCAATTATCCTGCATTGGCAAAAGTTGGAGTTTATATCAGATACAAAAATCATTTGATTTTAAAACCAAATTTTAAAAAATTAAAAGTTCATTACAATCTTGATTCTAACGTTGCAATTTTAAAACTATTTCCTGGAATTTCGGAAAATATAGTAAAATCCATACTTTCAATTAAGGGTTTAAAAGCAGTTGTAATGGAAACTTATGGGTCAGGCAATGCTCCAACAGAGAAATGGTTTATAGACACACTTAAAGCAGCTATTGATAGTGGAATAATAATATTAAATGTAACGCAATGTAAGTCAGGAAGTGTTGAAATTGGGAAATACGAAACCAGTATAGATTTAGGGAAAATTGGAGTTGTAGGAGGTTATGATATAACCACAGAATCGGCAATAGCAAAATTAATGTTTCTGTTAGGGAAAAATATTTCCTACAATGAAATTTGCAGCCAGTTACAAATATCTATTAGAGGCGAACTTACGAATGAATTATTAAAAAATGAATAATAAACAAATTTATTTCACGTTAATAAAAAAAAACGAATAAAAATGTTTTTTAAAGTTTTTTTTTTGTAATTTAGCCGCTTGATTTTAAAAAGAAATCTAAAGTAAAAAATGTTTTGGATAGGTGGCCGAGTGGTCGAAGGCGCACGCCTGGAAAGTGTGTATACGCCAAAAGCGTATCGTGGGTTCGAATCCCACCCTCTCCGCAAAATTTTGGAAAAGAAAATTTTAAACAATTAAATAAATTAAGTATTTAGCAATAAAAATTAAAAATTAATTCAAAAAAGTAACTATGAAAAAATTAATTGCTTTATTTACATTAGCAGGAATGCTAACTTTCGGTGCATCAAATATCGCATTTGCTCAAAAAGAAAAAAAAGCAGATGTAAAAACCGAACAAGTAACTGATACAACAGCTCAAGCTGCAACAGTTGATTCAAATGTACAGGCAGAATCAGCTACAGATACAACAGCTGTAACGGAAGCTGTGTCAGAGGACAACAAGTCATTTCACCAAGTACTAAAAGAAAAATTCATCGAAGGTGGTGCTGTATGGATGGCTCCGATTCTAATTGTATTTATTTTAGGTTTAGCTTTGGTTGTTGAAAGAATTATTTATTTGAATTTATCAACAACAAATTCTCAAAAGCTATTAAACAGTGTTGAAAATGCTTTGAAAACCGGTGGTATTCAGGCAGCAAAAGAAATTTGCAAAAACACACGTGGTCCATTGGCAAGTATTTTCTTTCAAGGCTTAGACAGAACCGATGAAGGTATCGAAATCGTTGAAAAATCAATTGTTTCTTACGGAGGTGTTTTAATGGCAAGATTAGAAAAAAATCTTTCATGGATTGGTTTATTTATTGCTTTAGGACCTATGCTTGGTTTCTTGGGAACAGTTGTTGGTATGGTTCAAGCTTTCGATGCTATCGAAAAAGCAGGTGATATTTCTCCAACCGTTGTTGCTGGAGGTATGAAAGTAGCTCTTTTAACAACCGTTTTTGGTTTGATTGTTGCTATCGTTTTACAAGTATTCTTCAGTTATTTAGTAACTAAAGTTGAAAGTATTGTAAACACATTGGAAGATTCTACTATTTCTTTCATGGATATTCTAGTGAAACACAACAAAAAATAATATAAATTTAATATTTATATGGATATATTTATTAATATTGGCATGATAGTAATGTACTTACTATTAGCCGCAGGATTACTTGCATTGCTTTTCTTTTCAATAAAAGTTACAATTTCTAATATTGGAAATTCAAAAGTAACGCTTATTGCTTTAGTCGCGTTTGGAGTAATATTTTTATTGTCATATTTAATATCTGATTCACAAGATGTTAGTTTGGCATTGTTTGAAAAAACAGCTACCGACCCAGGTCTATCAAAAATGATAGGCACTGGTCTAATAATATTTTATTTTATGTTAATTGCAGCAGTCGGATCAACGATATATGCTGCTATTTCAAAAATGCTAAAATAATAAAAATTTTATGGCAAAAAAAATTCCGGAAATAAATTCAGGTTCAATGGCTGATATTTCTTTCCTGTTGCTTACCTTTTTCTTGTTGACTTCATCAATCAACACAGATATGGGTATCTCAAGAAAGTTACCTCCTCCCATTGACCCTTCTGTTAAACCACCAGAAATCAAAAAACGTAACATTTTTACAGTTTTAGTAAATGCCAATGACCAATTATTGGTAAATGGTAGTTTAGGTGATATCAGTACTTTAAAGACTAAGACACTTGAATTTCTTACCAATCCATCAAGTGATCCTAATTTACCAGAAAAAACTATCAGATATATTGATTTACTCGGTAATATTGAAGTTTCAAAAGGTGTTATTTCGTTACAAAACGATAGAGGAACATCATACGAAATGTATATTAAAGTTCAGAATGAATTAACAGCAGCTGTAAATGAGCTTCGTAATAAATTATCAAAAGAAAAATTTGGTAAAAAATTTGAAGATTTAAAATCTGAAGCAAAACGGGAAGCCATACAAAAGGCAATCCCAATTAGTATTTCAGAAGCTGAACCTAAAGATGTGGGAGGAATCAAATAATGGCAAGATTTAAAAAAGAAGGCAAAAGAGAGATTCCTGCTATCAATACAGGATCAATGTCTGATATTATTTTCATGTTTTTGTTTTTCTTTATGGTTATTACCAATATGCGTGAAGCAACTTTATTTGTTAAAGTTTTGCCACCGCAAGCCACTGAAATTCAGAAACTTGAAAAAAAATCTCTGGCAAGCAGTGTTTATGTTGGGGAACCTATGAAATCTGCAATGTATGGTACAGAACCTCGTATCCAGCTTAATGACCAATTTGCTGAAGTGAAAGACATTCGCGAGTTTGTTGAAAAAGAAAGAGCTGCCCGTAACGAGATTGATAGACCTTTATTAAGTACTACTTTAAAAGTTGACGGTAATGTAAAGATGGGTATTGTAACTGATATCAAACAAGAATTACGTCAGGTTGGTGCTTTTAAAATTACTTATGCTACACGCAGAGGAAAAGCAAAATCAGATGAATAATTGCAAAATTTTTATATGAAAAAGGAGGATTTTAATCCTCCTTTTTTGTTTTTAATCTTTTTCTTAAATACTCACGTTTGTAGATACTTAGCATTAAAACGATTGAAAAAATAAGACTTCCTAATATTAGAATATAATCATTGCCTTCACTCCCTAATTTATCTATATCTGTACTCATAATCTTATTAAAGTTAAGAAAATAAATGATTACTGCGATTCCATTATTAAATAAATGAGTAATTATTGGAACCCATAAGTTCCTACTAAAATAATATAAATAACCCAATATTACTCCTAAAACCAATCGGGGGATAAATCCAAAAAATTGTATATGCATTGCACTGAATAAAAAGGCTGAAATAAAAATAGCTATATGAATATTTCCAAACCATAATTTAAATTGCTTTTGCAATATACCTCTGAATAAAAATTCTTCTCCAATTGCCGGAATAATTGCTATCATAAATAAGTTTATCAGCAAACCTCCTATGCTACTTACATTCAGAAATTTATTGGTTATTAATTCTGCACTATCTTCTGATTTCCGCATCCATTCTTCTATCCCTGAAAATGCCTCAGGTAATTTCATCATCCCATTCATTGTCATTAACCAGTTAATAAATGGCATACAAACCATTATCAACAAAATTCCGGAAAGTATGGTAAATAACTTAGGAAATCTATTAATTCTAAGATATTTACCTATATTTCTGTTTATAAGAAATGCAAATAAAATTGAGGGAATAATAAACATACCCAAATGATTAAAAATTTGCAGAAATTTATAAAAACCAATGTTTTCAGCACTATTTAAATTCATTCCTTCTGTAAATGTCGTTATTACATTATTTCCCCAAAATGGTAAAGCAAGCAATACACCAATTACATTAATTATAAATACTGATATTATAATGATTATCAGTAAGCTGATTAGTTTTAAAGGTTGTGAAAAATTCTTAAGAAATGGTTCTTTATTCATGCTTTTTGTATTATTCGGCAAAGTTAAAATATTTAATCTTATTAATTAAGTCTTTTTCTTTTTTATATCATTCAAAAAAGTAGTTATTTTGCAGAAAAATAAATCAAAATGAGAAATTTTATTTTTATAATTTTTGCATTGTGTATTTCTTTAATTTCATGTAATCAGAAAAAAGAATTAGAGCAGGTAAAATTTAATGGAGAGGCACAAGGAACTTATTATTTTATAACATATTATGACGACAATGCCACTAATTTTCAAATTCAGATAGATTCAATTCTAAAGGCTTTTGATATGAGTGTTTCTTTATGGCAACCAACATCAGTTATTTGCAAAGTGAATTGCAATGATTCAACCGTAATATTAGATAGTATTTTTATTGATATTTTTAATAAATCTATGCGTATTTGTAAAGAAACTGATGGTGATTTTGATGTAACTGTTGGTCAGTTGGTTAATGCCTGGGGGTTTGGTTTTGAAAGTCGGTCAAAATTAAATCAGCACAAAGTGGATAGTTTATTGAAATATATTGGATATCAAAATGTTGAATTAAAGAATGGAAGTCTGATTAAAAATAATTCAAATATTAAAATTGATTTTAATGCGATTGCTCAGGGATATTCAGTAGATGTGATTGCGAATTTTTTTGAAAGTAAAGGTATTTCAAATTATTTGATTGATGTGGGAGGTGAAGTTATAGGTAAAGGAAGTAAACCTGATGGAAGTAAATGGATGGTTGGTATTGAAAAGCCTGCTCAAAATGCCGAAGATGAAAGAGTTTTAGAGGCAAAAATTGAATTGTTCAATAAGGCTTTGGCTACTTCAGGAAATTATCGTAAATATTATGAAGAAAATGGTGTGAGATATTCTCATACAATTAATCCTAAAACAGGATATCCAGTGCAACATACTTTGTTAAGCGCATCAGTAATAGCTGAAAATACATGGGAAGCCGATGCTTATGCTACTGCATTCATGGTGATGGGTTTAGATAAATCTAAAGAATTTTTAAACAGAAACAAGCAATTAGAAGCTTATTTTATTTATTCTGATGAAACAGGAAAATTTAAAACTTTTTCAACTTCTGGTTTAAAAGGAAAAATTGAAGAATTACAGCATTAACTATGATGTTCTTTGTAGTTTTTGCATTCTTCGTGAACGCTTGATGTACAGCTACATCCTATTTTTTGGCCATTTCCGATATCAACAGAACTACAGGTTTTTTTAAACTGAGCACCTTTGATAAAAAACATTTTTATGGCAATTCCAAGAACTGCTAATCCTAATATAAGTATTGCTGGTATAAGAAGTTTAAGCATTTTTAAAATTTTGCTATAATAACAAATAAGAATAGTGAATGTTTATAAAAAAAGATGGTTAATTATTTAACCATCTTTTTTATTTTAATTATTTATTAAAGTGCAGTAAATGAAAGATTTGTGAATTCTCCATTAGTAATTGCCGCCAAACCAAAATTTGTAGATGAAGCACTAAAACTGAAAGTTCCTGAAATAAGTTTATTTGTTAGGTCTAATTGAGTTAGTTTAACTGTTCCTGAAACAGCAAAATATGCATCCTCAATACTTGCATTGATAGACTTCTTATAAAAGCTGGTAATTGAAATATTATAAGTTACATTTGTTGCTAAAGTGGCATTATTATCGGGCGTAACAGTTAATTGAATAATTTCACCACCGAGTGAAGATCCATTTACAGATAACGTATTACCAGTTATTGTTGCAGTTCTGACAATTGAACTCCAATCAGCTAAATTTATTTTCGCTGACATCGTAGCTATTACAACATTGCCATTGCTGTCTTTTTTACAACTGCTTATTATTGTAGTTGAGGCAATTAAAATAAATACTAAAAGTAATTTTCTCATAAAAAGAATTTTAATTATTTAAACAATTTAATTGAATTTTCGTTTGAATTCAGCACAAATTATGGCTGTTGCTATAGAAGCATTTAATGATTCTGCTTTATTATCAGTGTTTTGTGCATAAGATGGAATATATAATTTGTTTGTAATATATTTAAGCAAATCATCAGAAATTCCTCTTGATTCATTACCTACAATTATTATGCCATTTTTACTTAAATCCTGCTCATAGATATTTTTACCAGTGAGTAATGTGCCGAAAACAGGCGTATTTTCGGGAGTTTTTTTCAATAACTCAGCTAAATTAGTATAATAAATATTTACTCGAGCAATTGAACCCATGGTAGATTGTACAACTTTGGGATTATAAGTATCAACAGTATCTTCTGAACAAATAATGTTTGAAATTCCGAACCAATCGGCAATGCGAATAATTGTACCCATATTTCCGGGATCTTTAATTTCATCAAGCATTAAAGTTAGGTTATTAAAAATTTCGTTATAATGTATTTCTGTTTTTTGATATTTGGCAACAGCTAAAACCTGATTTGGGGTTGAAAGCTGACTGATTCTGTTTAATTCTTCTTCGGTAATTTCGTTAATTATAATGGTTTTAGGTAATGTGTTTTTTTCTAACCATTTATTTGTTGCAAATATTTCATGAATCTGGAAATTTCCTGATATTAAATCTCTGATCAATTTATCACCTTCAGCAATAAATTGTTGGTGTTCATCTCTGAATTTTTTCAATTTCAAAGAATTTAGAAACTTTATTTTGTTTTTTGAAAGCATATTACAAAAATAAAAAAACCCGGCGAATAAACCGGGTTTTTTTTATAATAAAGAAAAATAACTATTCAGCAAATACTTCAAAACTGATTTCAGCTTTAATTTCTTTGTGTAAGTTAATTTTTGCTTTGTAAGTACCTAATTCTTTTACTGATTCGCCATCAATAACGATTTTTCTGCGATCAATATCATAATTATATTGTTCTTTAAGCGCTTCGGCAATCTGGATTGAATTCACAGAACCGTAAATCTTACCGGAAGTACCAGCTTTAGCTCCAATTTTAACAACTACATTTTCCAATGCTTTAGCTAAAGTTTCAGCTTCGTTCTTGATTTTTTCCAATTTAAAAGCACGTTGTTTTAAGTTTTCAGCGTGTATTTTTTTATTGGTTTCAGATGCCATTATTGCAAACCCTTGAGGGATAAGATAGTTACGAGCATATCCGTTTTTTACTTTAACCTGGTCATCTTTATAACCTAAGTTTGCTACGTCTTGTTTTAAAATTATTTCCATTGTTCTTCCCTCCTTATTTTAATAAATCTGCTACATATGGTAATAAAGCAAGGTGTCTTGCTCTTTTTACTGCTTGAGATACTTTTTTCTGATATTTATTAGAAGTTCCGGTTAATCTTCTTGGAAGAATTTTTCCTTGTTCGTTAATAAATTTCAATAAAAAGTCTGCATCTTTATAATCGATGTATTTGATACCGCTTTTTTTGAAACGGCAATATTTTTTCTTTTTAGTTTCAACCGCAATCGGGGTTAAATATTTGATTTCTGAACTATTGTCTGCCATTGTTTTAAATTTTTTAAATTAAAAAATGAATTAATTTAACTCGATGTGATTTGTTTTTTCAGCTTTTTCTTTTTTTTCTGAAGCTAAATTGCGTCTTTTTTCGTTGTATGCAATTGCATGTTTATCAAGTTTTACTGTTAAGAATCTTAATAAACGCTCATCACGTTTGTAAACAACTTCTAATTCAGCAATAAGATCACCTTCTGCTTTAAATTCAATTAAATAGTAGAATCCTGTTGATTTTTTCTGAATTGGATAAGCCAATTTTTTTAATCCCCAATTGTTTTCAAAAACAATCTCAGCTCCTTTTTCTTTCAAAAAAGACTGGAATTTTTTTACAGTTTCCTTCATCTGATCATCAGACAAAACGGGAGTCATAATGAAAACTGTTTCGTAATTGTTTAACATTGTCTCTTAATTTTTAAATGATTATTACTTATTTTTTTTAAAATGGAGTGCAAAATTACAAAAAATATTTTAATTTGATGCTATATATTTATTTAAATATTTTTATCCTTTCATCTTAACTTCAATATGATGTTTATGCTAAAATATATTATTTATAACATTGCCACTTCATTAATTTTCACAACTATTTCCCATGCAGTTGGGTTTTTCTTTAGGTTTAGGAAGCAATTTTATAACAACCGCCAATTGGTATAACTTGCAACCGACACAAATACCAAAAGCTGTTTCAAGATATAACAACAGTAAACAGATAAGACACAGCATACAAACTGGTTCAAAATAACTTTTATCGTTTTGCAAAAAAAGGGAAAGTACAAATATGGTACCGGACAGTGCCAGTCCTAAACTCCATGCAAATTTTTTCTGAACTGCACCAATAGGAAGTGGAGATTGTTTCCACACGAAGACTGATGCCAGAATCATGGTAGGCGAATACTTTGGATTGATAAATAAACCTATCATAAAGTTTAAAACAAATCCACACATGATGTAAGGTATAATTTCGTAGCGACTCAATATAAATCCATTAATTGAGGCAAATAATCCGAAAATGAACATAATTCCGGCACTGGCTCTCATTTTTCTCTCATCAAGCACTTTAAAAGGTTTTCCACTGATGTATTCTCCAAAACTGAATATTTTCATTTGTTTATTTTTTTAGAAATAAATAAGTATGATAAAACTAATATTTTTTAACTACAAACTTACAAAGAAATTCTTAATCCCTACAAATATCTTCAATAAATTCATCTACCTTGTTTTCGGATGTAGCCCAGGAAGTTACAAGACGAACCGCTGATTTATTGTCTTCTAATTTTTGCCATATATAAAATTCATATTTCAGTAGTAGTTTGTCAATCAAATCATTGGGTAATATCGGAAAAATCTGATTTGACTCTGGTTTCGTGATAAAAGTGAAACCCTTTTCATTTAACGCATCGGCAATTTTATATACCATATTGTTGGCATGTAGTGCAAGTTCAAAAAAGAGGTTTTCTTTAAATAATTCATAAAACTGAACGCCCATCAATCGTCCTTTGGAAAGTAAGGCTCCTCTTTGTTTCAGATGATATTTAAAATCTGCTTTCAGATTATCATTGTTTATAACTATGGCTTCGCCCATAATAGCACCATTTTTAGTACCGCCAATATAAAAAACATCGGTAAGTTTGGATAAATCTGCCAGTGTAATATCATTATTTATAGAACTTAATGCCGAACCCAATCTTGCTCCGTCCAGATATAAATACAAATTCCTGGCTTTACAGGTTTCTGACAATGCAGTTAGTTCTGTTTTAGTATAGATACTTCCTAATTCGGTGGAGTTTGAAATATAAACCATTGCCGGTCGCACCATGTGGTGATCTTCTGCTCTTTCGCATTCTGCAATAATATCTTCAGGTTTTACTTTTCCATCATGAGAGTAAACCAATATAATTTTATGTCCGGTTGCTTCAATGGCTCCGGTTTCATGAACGTTGATATGTCCGGTAGTTGCAGCAATTACACCTTCAAATGACTTTAAGGCTGAGGTAATTACAATTGTATTGGCCTGTGTTCCTCCTGAAACGAAATAAATATCTGAATTTTGATTTTCTGTTTTTGCTTTAATTGCTATTCTGGCTTTTTCGCAAAAAACATCTTCTCCATATCCTTCCTGCTGTTCCAGATTTGTTTTTGCAAGTGCATCAATCAACTGTGGATGAAATCCTTCGCTGTAATCGTTTTTGAAACTGAATTTTGACATTTTAATATTTCTATTGTTTTTTTAATATTTTAAAAGCTGTATCCAAATACAAATAAACATCCAGAGGATGATGATTTTTGTAATTCTCATCACGTTTATGTCCTAATCTTACTACAACGGCATTCATTTGTGGAATTACAAAAATATATTGTCCCAAAATTCCTCTTGCATAGGGTATTTTCATTCCATTGTAGTCAACAATCCACCATTGCATGCTGTAGTAATCAACTTTCTGATTCTTTTCATCAATTAGAAATGTATCTGCTTGTGATAAAAGAGAAATGTAAGATTCTGATATGATTTGATTTCCGTTAATACGACCACTGTCTAAAACCAATTTGCCTATTCTTGCAAAATCGCGGGCATTTGAAGTAAAACAACAATAAGCTTTTTCCATGCCATTGGCTTTATCGAGATACCACAAAGCATCATGCTGAGCACCAATTGGTTTCCATAGTTTTTCAGATGCATATTCAGAAACAGTTTTGCCGGTAGCTTTTTGAATTACAAAGGCAAGCAATTGGGTTGTACCACTCAGGTATTTGAATTTTTGACCGGGTTTCTCAAAAATTTCCAGATCAAAAATCAGTTTTTCAAGATTACTTCCATAATAAGCTTGTGTGGTTTTTGAAAAAGGACTACCATAACTTTCATCCCAGTTTAATCCGGAACTCATTGTCAGTAAATTTCTTACACTAACTTCACCGCTGTATTTACCTTTTATTTCAGGAAAAAAATCACCAATTTTCTGGTCAATGCTTTTTATTTTACCTTCATCAATTGCAATACCAACCAATAGTGAAATAATACTTTTTGTAGCTGAAAAAGCGTTAGTCAATGAAGAGTCATTATAAGTATCCCAATATTCTTCATATTTGATTGAGTCATTCTGAATTATCAGAAATGCAATGCTTTGATAAGCTTCAATCTTTTTCTTATCATTAGAACTTATAGCTGTTTTATTATAATTTTCAGATATTTTCCAAGGAATAGATTCACCTGATTTTACGGTTCTTGTCAGGAAAATCTTGTGATCATCAATTCCTACATATTGGTGTATGATTGCCATACGCAGATATGATGGGGAAAACAAAAATGTGAGTAAAAGTATTAATAAAATAATGGTTATAACGCTAAGTAGTTTTTTCATCCTGTTTGTGTTTTGTTATTTATCTGTATTTCAATAGTATGATTAAATCTATCAGGTTTTTGAAACCAGTTAGGTTTACATGAATTTATCGATTATTAATTTCTTCTAATTTTGAAAATACCATTTCTGGTGATATTTCCCTCATACACTTACAATCATTAGTTTTGCGACAATCTTCGCAATAAATTTCTGAAACTAAATATGTCGCATTTTTGCCAATAGGCATCCATCTGCCAGGATGCATAGGTTTTATTGGTGGATATATTCCAATTGCCACTTTTTCTAGTGCAGCTGCAATATGCAGTGGGCCAGTACTTGCGGCAATTAATCCATCAGAAATAGAAATAAATGAAATAAACTCTGCCAAACTTAGTTTTCCTGTTAAATCTATGATATTCATGTATTTGTTTAATATTTCTGTTTTCATTAAATTAGCTTCAGCTTCAGTACCAGTAATAAAAATTTTGTATTTTTCTTTTGGTAAAATCTCAATTAATTTTGCAAAATTTTCCAAACCCCATTCTCTGGCACTACCTTTTGATTTGGGATGAAGAATAAGATTAAACTTCTGTTTATCAATTAATGATAGAATATATTCTGATACAGGAATCTTACTTTCAAAACCATAAAAGGCAGCTAGTTCCTGTAAATTAAATTCTTTTTCAATTCCAAAAGGTTTTAATAATTTGACATTTAACTGAGCTTCATGCAATTGGGAGTTTTTGCGTGAAAATCTTAAAAGTTTATTGCAGGTAAACCAATGGTATAGACGGTTTGTTGTTCCGATTCGGTTTTTTATGCCTGCTTTTTTGGCTAATTTGGCTATTTCTTTTTTAGGAAAAACATGAATTATTGAGTCAGCATTTATTGATTTTATAAAATTAATTGCTTCAGATTCAGTGAAATTGCTGATTTGATTCCAATCAATAAATTCATCAATGTATTTGCTGCAATTTACAATGTCTTTTGTATAAGCGCTTCCCAAAAAACTAATGTGTAAATCAGGGAAATATTTTTTCAGAATTCCGGCTAAAGGCAATGTAAGTATAACATCTCCAATGCTATCCGTACGACTAATTATAATTCGTTTTGGGCTCATTATAAAGAAGAATTTTTGTGTAACTCTCGTAATTTGATGTATTTCAAAAAAGTAGCAAATGCTGAAATTGTACAAATTACAAAACCATGATATCCATCCCAAAAGCCAAGTTTAATAAAGTAATCTTTAATAAATTTAATAATCGGATTAATAATTATCTTAAAAAAACTGCTTTTTTTTGCTTTTTTAAAAGCTTCGGAAGCAGTTAAATCTGTAAATTTATTTGCTTGATTTATATGTTGTTGAATGGAATAATAGGAATAATGAAGTAAATCTGATTTTAATTCTGTAATTCTTGCATCAGCCTGCATTTTTACTTCTTCGTGAATATTTCCTTCCCATTTACCTTTTTGTTTGTTCCACAATCTCAACTTTTTATCGGGATACCAGCCACAATGATGTATCCAGCTTCCGCAATAATTAGTCAATCGTTTCATTAAATAAGCATCAGCAATTTTTTCAGATTGTTTTATCTGAAGTATTTCATTTTTCAATTCGTCCGATAATGCTTCATCCGCATCAATTGACAATATGTAATCATTTGCAGCTAAGCTGTTTCCGAAATTTTTTGTGTTTGAATAACCCAGCCATTGGGTAGTAATAAATTTTATATCAAAACGTTTGCAAATTTCAACAGTTTTATCTGTTGAAAATGAATCAACTACAATTATTTCATCAACAATATTCTGTAAAGAATTAATGCATCTTTCAATATTGCGTTCTTCGTTAAAAGTGATAATAACTGCTGAAATTTTTGTCATAAAATTAAATTACCCTGCAAAAATACGAAATCTGTTGAATAAAATGTAGCTGTTGGATTTTTTATATTTTAATTATCAGATTTATAGATGTATAATGATTTTTGTTAAGTGGAAATTGCTTTTTTATTGTATTGTATATAGAAAATTTATATTTTTGAAGAAAAAACGAAATTATGCTTAATAAAAAATTTCCACACACTTACGTAATTATCTTTTTTATTATTCTTATTGCAGCAGTTACTACATGGATAGTACCAGCAGGAGAGTTCAGCCGTGAAACTATAGAAACCAATGGGAATAAAAGAGAAGTAATAAAAACAGATTCTTATCAACGACTTGAACAACAGCCACAAACCTGGCAAATTTTTTCTGCCTTTTATAAAGGATTTGTTCGCTCACCCAAGATTATTGTTTTTATTTTAATTTTAGGCGGAGCATTTTGGATATTAAATGAGAGTAAAGCTATTGATGCTGGTGTTAATTCTTTTTTACAAAGAAGCAAAAAGCTAGATAAATATTGGATATTTAAAAAGTTGGGTGTTAACAATATAATTATTACCGTAGTGATGTTAATGTTTAGCTTTTTCGGAGCCATTTTCGGAATGAGTGAAGAAACCATTGCTTTTGTAATAATTTTTGTACCTCTTGCAGTATCAATGGGATATGATTCGATTGTTGGTGTTTGTATGTGCTTTATTGCAGCTGGAATTGGTTTTGCAGGTTGTTTGTTAAATCCTTTTACATTAGGGATAGCACAGGAAATCGCTGGCTTACCCTTATTTTCAGGAATAGAATACAGATTAGTTATCTGGCTGGTTGTTAATGTTGTAGGCATTGGTTATGTTTTGCGTTATGCAGCGAAAGTTAAAAAAAATCCACAAAAATCAATAGTTTATAACGAAGATGAATATTGGCGTACACATCATAATCAGGCTGCAGAAGATTTACGAAGTCCGTCATTGAAAAAGACATGGATTGCTTATTTTGTGATTTTAGCCTCAACAATTGTATATGCTGTTTTAATGCCTATAAATTCAATAAAAGTTGGACCATCAACTTTTGAAATGCCAGTTTTGCCTGTATTAAGTGTTTTGTTTGCGATAACAGGTTATATAACTGCAAAAAAATCAATGCAATATTTTGTATTAAACATTTTGTTGTTTACAATAGCATATTTAATGATTGGTGTAATGGGCTTTGATTGGGGCCTGATGGAAATAGCTGCTTTGTTTTTTGTAATGGCTTTAATATCAGGTATGGCAATGGGCAAAGGTCCTAACGATATTACAAAACTATTTGTTGCAGGGGCTAAAGATATTATGTCGGCAGCATTGGTAGTAGGTTTGGCTGGTGGAATTATTGTTATACTGGAAGATGGGAAAGTAATTGATACTATTTTGCACGGAATTTCAAATTCGATGATGGGATTGGGAAATATTGCAACTTTATCGCTAATGTATGTTTTTCAATCGGCTTTAAATATGGTAATTACTTCAGGTACAGCCAAAGCTGCTCTGATTATGCCCATTTTAAGAGATATTTCAGAAATGATTGGCTTATCTAAGCAGGCAACAGTTACAGCATTTCATATTGGCGATGGATTTACCAATTTAATTACACCAACATCAGGCGTATTAATAGGCGTATTGGAAATTGCACGCATTCCATTTAATAAATGGTTTAAGTGGGCATGGCCACTTATTCTGATACTTACGATTGTTGGATTTTTAATGTTGATACCAACGGTAACTATGCAATTAAACGGGTTTTAAGTATATATTAAAAAAATATTAGAAAAAGAGGCAAATAATTGTCTCTTTTTGATTTTATTGCAGATATTTTCCTTATTTTTGTATTAAACATTTATTATATGAAACACAGTTTTATGACGAGGAGTATATTTCAATTTTTTTGGATAGTAATAATTTACATATTTATTAGTAATGAAGCTTTCCCGAAATCTGATACAACTTTGGTTGAATATAAGAATATTGCTCAAAAGTACCTTGATTTATCACAAAAAAGTATTAGTTCAAATTTATATTTAGCAGAAGATTTAAGCAATAAAGCCTATTATTTTTCTTCAAAAAGTAAAAATGATTTTCTGCTTTCATTCAATTATTATATGTTTTCAGAAATATATAGGGGTAAATATCAGAATAAGAATGCTATTGAAGCTTTAAATAGTGCTATTTTTTATGCTTTGGTTAATTCTGATTATTTATTTGCACATGATTTATTAATTATTTTGGGCGAAACGCATCGGGCGGTTGGAAATTATTCAACAGGAATAAAATATCTGAAAATTGCTGATTATTATAATGATAATAAAAACAGACTTCTTAGAAAAGCCAGAATTTATAATAGATTATCAGCTATTTATTATGAAATGCAGGAATATATTCAATCTATTGAATTTGCCGAAAAATCAATGAAAATCAGTAAAGATTCTTTGGATTTAGGATTAGTTGCTGACAATCAGATATTGATAGGTGCATCATTGAGTAGAATTGGAAAATATGAGGAAGCTATTAAAATTCTTTTTGATGCTTTGAATATTCTTGAAAAAATATCTTCTCGAAATTTACCTTATGTTTTAAATAATATTTGCCAGACTTATACAAGTATGGGCGTTATTGATAAAGCAATAGAATATGGTTTAAAAAGTTATAAATTAGCTATAATAGATAGTGTAAAACCTTATGTAAGTGTTGCTTCTACATATTTGTTTCTGGCATACGAAAAAAAGGGTGATTTAAAAAATGCTTACAAATTTTTGTCTATTTCAAATCATTGGGGCGATAAAATAAATGCCAATATGGAACGACAAAAGGTAATTGATGAAGAAAATAGATTAAAAGAAATTTATATTAAGTCTGAAATTGATGATTTTCAAAAAATTATATTTCAAAACGATGAAATAAAACAATTAAATTCGTGGATTATTTTCTTATTGTCAAGTCTTGCTTTGATTGTAATCTCTGCTTTGATTGTTTTTTTGAGAAGAGCTAAAATACTTAAAATACAAAATTTAAAACTTCTTGAATTAAATAATAAAATTACTCAACAAAAAGATGAAATGACTCAAATCGTTGAAAAACTGAATATTGCAAATGCATCCAAGAACAAATTTTTTTCAATTATCGCGCATGATATCAGGGCTCCTTTTCATTCAATATTGGGTTTAACCGATATACTTCAGCAGGACTATAACTTATTGTCAGATAAAGAGCATGTTGAAATGATTAATATGTTGAGCAATTCGTCAAATAGTATTTTTAAGTTACTCGATAATTTATTGAAATGGTCGCAAGCTCAAACCGGAAATATACAGTTTAAACCAGAAAGTACTGAACTAAAACCGCTTATTGAGAATGTTGTGGATCTGATGCAGCAAAATGCAAAAGCTAAAAATATAAAACTTTCTTTTTATTACACCGAAGAATTGTGCATTGAAGCTGATAAGAATATGATAGATACTGTTGTTAGAAATTTGATTTCCAATGCTATTAAATTTACAAATCCGAAAGGTAACATTGATGTAATTTTAGTGAGAAATGCACAAAAGGCTAAAGTCGTTGTAAAAGATAACGGAGTTGGTTTAACTGAAGACGAATTATCGAAGATTTTTAGTATTGACGAAAAAATAGTTTCAAAAGGGACTGCCGGTGAAATTGGCTCAGGATTAGGGCTTTTGCTTTGTAAGGAGTTTGTTGAGAAAAACAATGGTGTAATACTAGCCGAGAGTGAAGCAGATAAAGGTAGTAGCTTTGCTTTTTTGATACCTGTTCTCGAATAATTATTTTTTTCTTTATATTTTATTCATACAAAAATAAGATTTCTTGTTTTTGTAACTTATATATAATTAATAAATTATGCAACTTAATGATTTCTTAATATTAACTTAATTCAGGCTTAACAGCGTGCTTGTTATTCATGTATAATTTTGCTGCAACAAAAAAATAAGAAAACAAGCAAAAATTAAGAATATTTTAAAATCAAAAAAATGAAAAAAATCTATTTAGTAATTTTAGTATTGAGTTTTATTACAATTAATGTAAAAGCTCAAAGTGTAGAAGACTCGTTAAGAGATCAGATTACAGAAATGAAAGACCGTATCAATGGAATTGACGAAAGATTAATGACATCAGAGAGTGATTTGTCAAAACTGACTAAAATTAAACTGTCAGGCTATATCCAAACTCAGTTCGATAATTTTGAGAATAAAGCTGTTCAACCTAACAATTATTTTTCGTTAAGAAGAGTGAGATTAAAAGCAACATACGAAGCAGCTGATGGAATTAAATTTGTAGTTCAACCGGATTTTTCTCCAAGTGGGTTCTCATTAAAAGATGCTTATGTAGTTTTAAATGATCATTTTATTAAAAGTGGAATGTTTAAAAATTCATTAAGTTTAACTGCCGGTAAATTCAATCGTTTAAATTATGAAGTAGAATATTCTTCAAGTCAACGCGAACTACCTGAACGTTCTACCGTTATAAGAGCTTTATATCCGGGCGAACGCGCTTTAGGATTCAAATTAGAAGTTAATCCTCAGAGTATTCCTATAAAACTTCAATTGGGTATGTTTAATGGTAATGATGGTGGTTTTACACAATTTTCCGACACAACTGGCAAATCTGCCAATAACAATATTGAGAATAAAGATTTTGACAATTTCAAAGACATCATGGCTAGAGCTACATATTCTTTAAAATTAGGAGACTTTGGTGGTTTAGATTTTGGTGCTCATGCTTATTTTGGTTCATTAAAATCAAGTACAAACGCAACATTACATAGTGATTACACTACTGTTGATTCTTCAAAAGTAGGTGATGCAGTAAAAAGAAACTGGTTTGGTGCAGAATTTCAGTTGTTTGCTGATGTTTTAGGTGGTATGTCATTAAAAGGAGAATATATTACTGGTAAAAACGCCATGTTAGGTGGTAGTAAATTTGCAAATGGTAGTTTATTACCTAATTTTCAGAACAATTTTGCAGGATATTATGTTTATTTAATTAAAAATATTGGTAGTAAAAATCAATTCGCATTCCGTTATGATTATTATGATCCAAATACAGATATAACTGGTTCTGATGTAAAAGTTGTAAAATATAATGGAGATGCATCTAAAAAGATTGGCAAATTAACCAGCAGCAAAGCAGATTTGGCATACACCACCTTAACTTTTGCATGGCATTATTATTTTGATGATAATATCAGAATTTCATTGGCTTACGCAATTGTTCAGAATGAAAAAGTTGCAAAAAACACAGCTGGTGTTGGTAATTTAACTGAATCTTATACCAATCCGGATGGAACAACCGGAGTTAATGATTATAGCGATGTGTTTAAACAAAATCAATTAACCATCAGATTACAAGCAAAATTTTAAGTAAATTTGTAAAAAAAATATTAAAATAAAAAAATGAATAACATGAAAAAATTTCAAACAAAAAAGATAGCAGCTTCAATAGTTATTATAGCTGTTGCAATCATTAGCTTTGCATTTATCAATCAGGAAAGAATAACCGTAAAAGGTTCAGATACTATGGTGATTTTAGCTCAGAAATGGGCAGAAGTTTATATGAAGAAAAACCCGAATGCTTCTATACAAGTAACAGGTGGTGGTTCAGGTACAGGTATTTCAGCCTTAATTAATGGTTCTACAGATATTTGTAATGCCAGTCGAAAAATGAAGCAAACTGAAATTGATAAATTAAAAGCCCGTTACAATACTTTGGGGGTTGAAGTTCCTTGTGCAAAAGATGGAATTACCATTTATTTACATCCTACTAACAAAGTTAAAGAACTTACATTAAAACAATTAAGTGATATTTTTTCAGGTAGAATAAAAAACTGGAAAGATGTTGGAGGTGCAAATGCTGAAATCAGACTTTATGGAAGAGAAAACAGTTCAGGGACTTACGTTTTCTTTAAAGATTATGTTGTGAAAGCAGATTATGCTCCAAATTGCCAGACACTTCCGGGAACTGCAGCTGTAGTAAATGCAGTTAAAAAGGACGTAAATGCTATTGGTTATGGTGGAGCAGCATATTCAGCAGGTATCGAAATCTGTAAAATTAAAAAAGATGACAAAAGTCCTGCTTACGAAGCCAATGCTGAAACCATTAAGAAAAATCAATATCCGATTACCCGTTACTTATATATGTATTTAAGAAACAGACCAACCGGTGCTATGAAAGCATATATCGACTGGATTTTGAGTCCTGAAGGTCAGAGCTTAGTAACAGAAATGGGTTATTTTCCAGTTCGTTAATGATTAAAGGATTAAAAAGAATATTTAAACAAATCAGGTTAAAACCTGAAAACCTAACAGGTGTCGAAAACCTGTTAGGTTTCATTTTCATAAATAAATTAATTTTTAAAGCTTATAATAAATAGTTTATGAATAAATTTAAAAGCTTTATTAAAAGGTTGATAGGTAAGTTTAAAGAAAAGAAATATAACTCGACTGACAAGATCGATATTACGAATAAGCGTTTCAGATGGTCGGACTTTATTGCTGAAAAAATTATTAAATCTGTTGCCTTTTTTTCAATTACCATTATTGTATTGATTTTTATTTTTGTTTTCAGAGAATCGTTTCCCATTTTTAATTTTGGTGCAAAAGAAAAACCTAAAACAGAGCAAACATCAGATTCGCAAGAGCAATATGGTGTTCCTGCTGCAGAGCCTGCTCAACAAGAACAGTATGGTGTTGAAACAACAGAGCCAGCAAAACAAGAACAATATGGAGTAGAAACCTCTGAACCTGCTCAGCAGGAACAGTATGGAGTTCAAACTACTGATGATACCACTATGGTAGAAAACATCACTCCTGTTGAGGAAACTGCCAGTGGATCAACACATGATGATAACAAGCAGGCAGTTAAAACTTTAATTACCAAAGAATGGCAGCCGGTTTCGGACAGGCCTCGTTATGGTTTAATACCATTATTAATAGGAACATTAAAAATAACGATAATATCATTATTGTTTGCTGCACCATTGGCAATTTTTGCTGCTTTATACACTGCCGTTTTTGCTTCTAAAAGAATGAAAGAACTCATTAAACCAACCATAGAAATGTTGGCTGGTTTTCCATCTGTTGTTATTGGCTTTTTCGCATTAATGGTTATGGCAAGCTTTTTGCAAAATATTTTTGGCTACGATGTCAGATTAAATTCGTTTGTTGGGGGAATAGCTATGGGATTGGCCGCAATTCCGATTATTTTCACTATTACTGAAGATGCACTTACATCGGTTCCTAAGACATATTATGAAGCCAGTCTGGCATTGGGTGCTACCAAATGGCAAACCGCTTTTTCTGTGATGTTACCTGCTGCCACACCAGGTATATTTGCTGCTATATTATTAGGCATTGGACGTGTTTTCGGAGAAACCATGATTGCTTTAATGGCAACCGGAAATGCAGCTATGATGGGAATAAATCCATTTGAATCTGTCAGAACTTTAGCGGCTACTATTGGTGCTGAAATGGCTGAAGTAGTTTTTGGAGATACACATTACAATGTGCTTTTCTTAATTGGTTCAATGCTATTTATCTTCACATTTGCAATTAATGCAATTGCCGAATTTTGGGTTAAAGGTAAATTAATGAAAAAAATTCAGGGAAAATGATGTTACAAAAATTTAAAAGAGATGCCAAAGGCTTTATATTTGAGGGATTAACACTGGCTTCGGCTCTGATAATTATTGCTATACTTGTAGTAATGTTGGTAGTAATAATTATTGGTGGCAAAGATATGTTTACCTGGGAATTTCTTTCAACTTTTCCAACTGATGGTATGACCAAAGGAGGTATTTTTCCGGCAATATTCGGAACTGCTATGCTGGTTATTATCATGTCAATTGCAGCAGTACCTTTTGGAACCATTACTGCTATTTATCTTACCGAATATGCAAAAGAAAACTCAATTATAGCCAAAAGCATTCGTTTTGCTGTAAGAACACTGGCTGTTATCCCTTCCATTATTTATGGATTGTTTGGATTGGGGTTTTTTATAAAATTTGTAGGTACCGGAATGGATAATGTATTTTTGGGTGGTCAGCTTAAATGGGGACAACCCAATATTTTATGGGCAAGTTTAACCATGGCTTTGCTTACTTTGCCCGTAGTAATTGTATCGGTAGAAGAAGCATTAAAAACTATTCCGCGCGAATTGCGTGAAGCAAGTCTGGCTTTGGGTGCTACCAAATGGCAAACCATTCGCAAAGTGGTACTTCCCGGATCTTTTTCGGGTATAATGACCGGAACAATACTTGCAGTTAGCCGTGGTGCCGGCGAAGTTGCTCCTATACTTTTTACAGGAGCTGCTTATTATCTGGCCACTCTACCGGGTTCGTTGAGCGATCAGTTTATGGTGTTGGGTTATCATATTTATATTATGGCTACTCAATCGGCTAATGTTGACCAGACCTTGCCTATTCAGTTCGGAACTACTCTTGTATTGTTGTTGCTTACTTTTTCACTCAACTTTACTGCTGTTATTTTAAGATATAGAATCAGAAAAAAACGTATTGCTTAATATTATTAAAAAATGAAGAATATTAAAATTCATACAGAAAATATGTATTTGTACTATGGAAGTAAAATGGCTTTAAACAATATTTCCATAGATATACCCGAAAATAAAGTTACTGCTCTTATTGGTCCATCGGGCTGTGGAAAATCTACTTTTCTACGCAGCTTAAACAGAATGAATGATTTGATAGATTCGGTGAAAATTGAAGGCAATATTTTGTTGGATGGTATCAATATTTATGATAAAAATATTGATGTAGTTAGCCTTCGCAAAAAAGTTGGTATGGTTTTTCAGAAATCCAATCCTTTTGCCAAGTCTATTTATGAAAACATTGCTTATGGACCACGAATTAATGGCATAAACAATAAAAGCGAACTGAATGATATTGTTGAAAAATCGCTCAGAAATGCAGCAATTTGGGATGAAGCTAAAGATCGTCTGCATGATTCGGCTTTAGGATTATCGGGAGGACAGCAGCAGCGCTTATGTATTGCCCGTACTTTGGCTGTTAATCCTGAAATTATCCTGATGGATGAACCTGCAAGTGCTTTAGACCCGATTTCTACTTCAAAAATTGAAGAATTAATTGTTCAGCTTAAAGAAAATTACACCATTGTAATTGTAACCCATAATATGCAACAGGCAGCCCGAATTAGCGATAATACGGCTTTTTTCTATTTGGGTGAGCTTATTGAATATAACAAAACAAAAAAAATATATACTAATCCAGACAAAAAGCAAACCGAAGATTATATTTCCGGAAGATTTGGTTAATTTTGTCGCAACAAACAGAAAATATGACAGAAATGGAAAAATACAGGATATTTGACAATGAACTCGAAAAACTTGTTGAAAGAGTATTGAAGATGAGTAATTTGGTTCAGGAGCAAGTTAGTAATGCGATTCTTGCTTTAAATAATTGTGATTTAGATCTGGCTAATCATGTTATCGAAAACGATCATAAAGTTGACAAACTGGATGTGAAAATTGATAAACTTTGTCAGAAAATATTTGCATTGCAACAACCTGTTGCTACCGATTTGAGATATATTATTTCTTCTTTAAAGATAAATAATGACCTTGAACGTATTGGCGATCATGCTGTAAATATTGCCAAAAGAATTGATTCTTTGAGTGATTATACCAATTTTTGTAATGAATTGGGTGTTACAGAAATTGCAAATCAGATAGTAATGCTTACTAAAGATGTGGATCAGCTAATAAAAACTCAGCAGCCTATTCTTGCAAATGATATATTTCAGAATGCCAGGACTATTAAAGATAGTTGCCATAAAATTTCTGAAAAAATTATTGAAGAAATGATGCAACAAAAAGAAGTAATTGTAGTGGCTACCAATATTATGATTATTGTTAATCTTTTAGAACGTATCGCCGCTTATTCTACCAATATTGCCGAATCGATAATTTTTGTAATTGATGGCAAAATTGTAAAACATAAAAAGAAAACGGACGAACAAAGCAATAACCTATAAATATTAAGCAGTTACAATTTCCAGTAACTGCTTTTTTTTTAATTGCATCCTGCTTTTTTTGCATTGATGCGTTTTTGATAACGAAGATATAATCGCTCAACTTTTTCGCGTGCCCAAGGTGTTTTTCGAAGAAATGTCAAACTTGATTTTACACTCGGATTTTCGCAAAAACATCTGATTTGTATTAACTCACCCAAAGTATCCCAATCGAAATAATATACCAGATCGTTTATGATTTGTTCCAGTGTTATGCCATGCAGCGGATTATTCTTTTGTGGTTGATCCATGTGTAATAAATATTAAAAAAACGTTTTTTCTTTATGATGCAAAGATACTTAGTTTTGTAATTTATACCAAAGTGATTAATAAATTAGTTCATTTATTAATGGTATAATGCCGATCAGAAATTTATTATAGTTTCAAGAGCAAAGCGAATTGAACTATTATATATTTCATTTCGGTATTATTTCTTACCTTATCTCCAAATCAATATATTTTTGAATATAAAAATTGTACAATTTGCCAAACGACCCCTCTGACAATGAATTGTACTGCTCCGAATGTTCAAACGAGTACTCAGGCAATGAATTGTACTGCTCCGAATGTTCAAACGAGTACTCGGGCAATGAATCGTACTACTACGAATGTTCAAACGAGTACTCATGCAATGAATTGTACTGCTTCGAATGGTCAAACGAGTGGACGGACAATAATTCAGGAGGGATTTTTTTAAAGATATAAACCGACAGAATTCCTTTTCAGAGATTGCAATGATAAAGATATTTACTTATCGTTCGTTTCATCCTGCAAAATACCTTATTTGTCGAATATTTATGTTTTCATTTATCCATTTGCGGAATTTTCATTATTTTAGCCGTTCAATTATAATTATATTTCTAACAATGAAGCAGATTAATAAATTATTCTTACTTACAGTTTTGCTGTTTTTAAGCAGTTTTATCGGTGCTCAGAACAAGCAACTGAATATTGACGAATTGATGACCAACCGTAAATTGTATCCTTCGGGTCTTAACAATATTCAATGGATGGATAATGCAGGCAATTATACCTGGATTGCCTCCAATAAACTGGTGAAAGCCAATCTGAAATCCGAAAAAAAAGACACTATTCTTGATGTAGCTGCAATTAATGCCGCTCTCAAACTTATTTCGGAAAAAGAAATCAAACGCTTCCCGCAAATAAGCTGGACTGAAAATATGAACTTCGAATTTCAGGCTAACAACAAAATTTATAACTTCGATTTTGCTGCCAAAAAAGCAAGTCTTATAAATTCTTATCCCGAAACTGCCGAAAATATGGATATTGAACCCAATACCCATCATGTGGCTTATACCATCGATAACAATTTATTTGTTTCATACAGAGGTACAGATATAACCGTAACCGAAGACAAAAACAAAGATATTGTAAACGGACAGAGTGTTCACCGCAACGAATTTGGTATAAACAAAGGCACTTTCTGGTCGCCAAAAGGCACTTTGCTTGCCTATTACCGCATGGATCAAACAATGGTAACCGATTATCCGCTTGTGGATATAGAAACCCGCGTTGCCGAACTCAAAAGTATTAAATATCCGATGGCCGGCATGACAAGTCATAAGGTTACTGTGGGCATTTTCGATCCTGTAACACAAAAATCTATATTTCTGAAAACCGGCGAACCAGCCGAACAATATCTGACCAATATCAGTTGGAGCCCCGATGAAAAATATGTTTACATTGCTGTATTAAACCGCGATCAGAATCATCTGAAACTTAATAAATACAATGCCGCTAATGGCGATTTTGTTGCCACCTTGTTCGAAGAAAAAAACGATAAATATGTTGAACCCGAACATGGAATGTATTTCCTGAAATCGAATCCCAAACAGTTTTTGTGGTTTAGCGAAAGAGATGGTTTCAACCATTTGTATTTATATAGTGATGACGGAAAACTAGTAAAACAACTTACCAAAGGCAATTGGGTGGTTAAAGATATTGAAGGTTTTAATGCCAAAGGCGATAAAGTTTTTATTTCGGCTACCAAAGATAGCCCGTTGGATAACGATGTTTATGCTGTAGATATCAAAAGTGGCAATATTAAGATGCTTACTCCTGTTAAAGGAACCCATAATGTAGTTTTTGATAAAACGTGCAACAACATTATTGATGTTTACAGCAATTCGGAAACTGCAAGTAAAATACAAATTGTAAATGCCGACGGCAAAATATTACAGGATGTATTTGAAGATAAAAATCCGCTGAAAGATTATAAATTGGGCGAAACTTCGGTATTTACCATCAAAGCCAAAGATGGCAGCGATTTATATTGCCGTATGATAAAACCTGCTAATTTTGATCCGAATAAAAAATATCCCGCTATTATTTATGTTTATGGCGGTCCACATGCGCAATTGGTTACCAACTCATGGTTAAGCGGAGCCGGATTGTTTCTCAATTTCTTAGCTCAACAGGGATATGTAGTATTTACATTAGATAATCATGGCTCTGCCAACAGAGGTTTTGCCTTCGAAAGCATTATATATCGCAATTGCGGAAAATATGAAATGGAAGATCAGATGTTGGGTGTTGATTATCTGAAATCGCAAAGCTTTGTGGATGCTAACCGAATTGGTGTTGATGGTTGGAGTTATGGTGGTTTTATGACCATATCGATGAAACTGAAAAACCCGGGTGTATTTAAAGTTGCTACAGCTGGTGGTCCTGTTATCGACTGGAAATGGTACGAAATTATGTACGGCGAACGCTATATGGATACGCCGGAACAAAATCCTGACGGTTATAAAAATGCCTCATTGATAAATTATGTTGACAAACTTCAAGGGAAACTGCTTGTAATACAAGGCGGTGTTGACAATACAGTTGTGCCTCAGCATAGTTCATCATTCCTCAAAAAATGTATCGATTTGGGCAAACAACTAGATTATTTTATTTACCCAACTCACGAGCACAATGTAAGAGGAGCCGACAGAAGTCATTTGTTCCGTAAGATTTATGAATATTACCAACAGAATTTGTAATAAAAAGGATTTGTAATAATACAATAAGGCTAAGAGATTGTTAAAAACTCTTAGCCTTTTTTGTTTTATTAGGAATACAGATAATACCTTAATTATTTTAAGTATAAAAGTTTGTATTTATTAAAGAATATTTTGTAAGTTTGTATAATAAACTTTGAAATATGAAAAAAATAAAACTTTTTGCATTATTATTGTTTCTAAATAGTTTGATTATAAATGCACAGCAAATACCAATCAAATTTCAGGAAAATTACAAAGTGGGTTACAAAGACCAGACCGGAAAAATAATTGTCGAAGCCATTTACGATGCTGGCTCCGACTTTAAAGATGGGGTTGCATTGGTAATTAAAGACCACAAAAGAGGATTTATAAATACAAAAGGTAAAATTATTCTTCCTTTGATTTATGATGACGCTTCCCTGTTTTTTTATGAACTCGCCAGAGTGAAACAAACTGGTAAATGGGGCTATATCAATCAGAAAGGTGAAACTATGATTGATTTTAAGTTTGATATTGCTTATGATTTTAATGAAGGCTTAGCTAAAGTTGTTATAAACGAAAAAACTGGATATATCAATCTGAAAGGTGAATTGCAAATTCCATTGGAATACAATTATGGTTATTCGGCATCAGATGGCTTGATAGCTGTTTATAAAAATAAAAAGTGGGGATATATTGATTTTCAAAATCATATTGTTATCCCCTTCCAATATGATGCAGCTTATCCTTTTAAAGATAACTATGCCAGAGTAATACAAAATGGCAAAGGTTATGTTATAGATAAAAAAGGAAATATATTATCAGTATTTGAAACAAACCCTGAAAAGAGAGAAAGGGAAGAGAGATGAAAAAGTTAATATTTCTGTTTTTCTTAATAAACTCTTTAAACCTTACAGCCCAAAATATGGGTGAATGGACATGGATGAAAGGGTCTGATACATTATTTTCTCCTGGTGTTTTTGGAACTAAAGGAGTTCCTGATACTTCCAATTATCCACCAGCTTTATATGAATCTTGTTCTTGGACAGATACTGCTGGAAATTTTTGGATGTTTGGAGGGGTAGGAATTGGTGTTACTGCATTTAATACATTATGGAAATTTACACCTCAAAATAATATATGGACATGGATTAGTGGAAGTAATTTAAATGGAGATTTAGGAAATAAAGGTATTAAAGGTATCCCATCTGCAACAAATTGTCCATCTGCAAGGGGGTGGGGAATAATGTGTTGGTCAGATAAAAATAATAATTTATGGTTATATGGTGGGGTTGGAGGTAATTCAGATGTTTTCCAAGATTTATGGAAGTACAATATTACATCTAATGAATGGACATGGATGTCTGGTACAGATACCCCCCCTAATATTACTAATTTTGGGATTAAAGGAGTTGCTTCTATAAATAATAATCCTCCTCAAGTCCGTGAAAATAATTGTGTATGGGTTGATGATTCTAATAATTTATGGTTCTTTGGGGGATTAGATGAATGGGATGATTATTATAACGATTTATGGAATTATAAAACCAGTACAAATGAATGGACATGGATTTATGGAAATGCATTACCAAATACTCCAATAAATTTTGGACAGAAAGGTATTCCAGATACAAATAACAATCCAGGAGGCAGGTGTTCTTACTCTTCTTTTAAGGATAATCTAGGTAATTTATATTTCTTTGGATCATGGAATAATTTCGTAAATTTATCTCTTTTGAATGATATTTGGAAATATAATACAATTACCAATACATGGACTTGGGTAAGTGGTGATATTATCATTAACGGAACAGGAAATTATGGATCAATTTGCAACGCTGATATTAATATTGCTCCACGTAGTCGATTAGAGAACAGATCCAGTTGGTCTGATTCTTGTGGATTATGGATTTTTGGAGGATGGATGGAGTCATGGGATGAATTATCTGATTTATGGAGATATAATTTTACAAATAATATGTGGACAAGAATTAGCGGTACTATGAATTTGAATGAACCTACAATTTATAATTCTTATCAAATTTCAACATCTTCTAATAAACCCGGAGGAAGAGGAGGAAGTGTGAGTTGGACAGATAAAAAAGGAAATTTATGGTTGTTTGGGGGCTTAAAGGAGATGAATTTAAAAAATGATCTTTGGCGTTATGTCCCTGATACCAATTGTGCAAAATGCATACCTAAATCAAATCCACCCATTCCCAATTCTGATACCCTTAATCCTGAAATTAAGATTCCCAATATTTTTACTCCTAATGCTGATGGTATAAATGATAAATTTGAAATCATAGCCAAAAACTATAAATCCTATTATTTGCAGGTGTTTAACCGTTGGGGAGTTTTGGTTTTCGAAAGCAAAGATACTGCAACTTTATGGGACGGAACTATTCATAATAGAGGCAATGCCTGTTCTGATGGGGTTTATTTTTATATTTTAAATCTGATAGATTTTAAACAAAATACAACACAATATAAAGGAAGCATTACAATTTTACGATAAAAACAAACTATATGAAAAACAAAGAAATCATTTTAAAAATTATTATTTTCCTTATTTTTATAGCTGGAATGATAATTAGCAATAAAAATATTGTCCCTAACGAAATGTATAATATGTGGGGCAATTTTATCGAATTAGCTGCACTGTTGATTATGATATTTGCTCAGCGTTCAGAAATAGCGAAACTCAAAGAAAGAATAAAAGAACTGGAAAAATAGGATTTAAAACTCAACTTTATCAGTAATTAAAAAAAGGCGGCGGGCAATTGATAAAAAGCCCGCCGCCTTTTGTATAAAAGCCCGCCTGCAATTTTTTTTTGCAGGCGGGCTTTTCTTTAACACATTTTCTTTGGGTCAACCCACAAAGTAAATTCTTCATCAGTAAGCAAGCCCGATTCCATTGCTGCCTCTCTTAATGTGATATTCTGATGATGTGCCGCTTTGGCTATTTTTGCTGCATTATAATATCCGATATGCGGATTAAGAGCAGTTACCAGCATCAGCGAATTTTCGAGATTTTTGTTGATAAACGGCATATTTGCTTCAATACCTACAGCACAATTATCGGTGAATGAAACACAGGCATCTCCGATTAAACGGGCTGATTGCAGCAAATTGTAAATCATTACCGGTTTAAAAACATGCAATTGAAAATGGCCATGTGTACCTGCCACAGAAATGGCGGCATCGTTACCAATTACCTGACAACAAACCATCGATAATGCTTCATTCTGAGTAGGATTTACTTTTCCGGGCATAATAGATGAGCCGGGTTCGTTTTCGGGAAGGTGAATTTCACCGATTCCGCAGCGTGGTCCCGAAGCTAATAATCGGGTATCGTTGGCTATTTTCATCAGGCTTACAGCCAGTGTTTTTAATGCGCCCGAAGTTTCAACTATTGAATCGTGCGAAGCCAATGCCTCAAATTTGTTGGGTGCCGTTATAAATGGCAAACCACTCAAATCGGCTATATATTTTGCTACCAGCACATCATAACCTTTGGGAGTATTAAGTCCGGTACCTACAGCGGTTCCGCCCAAAGCAAGTTCAGATAAATGTTCCAGCGTATTTTTCAGGGCTTTTATACCATGATCCAGTTGAGAAACATAAGCCGAAAATTCCTGTCCCAGAGTTAGGGGAGTGGCATCCATCAGATGGGTTCTGCCGGTTTTTACAATGTCTTTAAATTGAACAGATTTCTGATGTAAAGTATTTCTCAGCATCTGAACTCCGGGCAAAGTGCATTCTACTATCATTTTGTAAGCCGCAATGTTCATTGCAGTTGGAAATGTATCATTCGACGATTGCGATTTATTTACATCATCATTGGGATGGATAAAGGTATTTCCTCCCAAAATGCCACCGTTTAATACCTGAGCTCTATTAGCAATAACTTCGTTCAGATTCATATTGCTTTGGGTTCCTGAGCCAGTTTGCCATATTACCAAAGGAAACTGGTCGTCGAGTTTGCCTTCCAGTATTTCGTCGCAAACTTTGGCTATCAATTCAGCTTTTTCTTTTGGCAAAACACCCAATTCCTGATTGGTTAAAGCTGCTGCTTTTTTTAATATTGCAAATGCTCTTATAATTTCTATAGGCATAGATGCAGCTTCGCCGATTTTAAAATTGTCAACGCTACGTTGTGTTTGGGCACCCCAATATTTATCTTCGGGCACTTCCACTATTCCCATAGTGTCTTCTTCTTTCCTTGTTTTCATTTTTTCCCCTTGTTTAAATTGTTTATATGAAGTTTATAAAAAAGTTTCCAGATTATCGACAGGATCGCCTATTACGGCACTGTTTTTCTTTTCAACTATCGGGCGTTGAATAAGGTTTGGATATTCTACCAAGATTTTTATCCATTCATCATCATTAAAATTCTTTCCTTTGAATTGTTTTTTGTAAATATCTTCTTGTGTACGGATAATTTGTTGTGGGTTTAGATGTAGTTTTGCCAGTAGTAATCTTAAAACATCTTCCGAAATGGGATTTTTCAGGTATTCAACCACTTCTGCTTCAAGTCCTTTTGCTTTAATAAATTCGAGTCCGGCTCTCGATTTTTTGCAACGCGGATTATGATAAATCTTTAGCATTTTATATGTAATTTTTTGAAATTATTTCTGTAAACGATTATATTAGCTTTTCTTAAATAAACAAGTTGTAAATTTACGTAAAAATAAACTACATTTGTAAAAAAATAACAAAAAAATGGCGTGGTTGTTTTTATTGATTGCAGGTTTGTTTGAAACCGCCTGGGCTATAGGCCTGAAATACACAGAAGGCTTTACCAAATTATTACCTTCTGTTTTTACTGCTATATCTATGATTTTTAGTTTGTATTTTCTGTCGTTGGCACTTAAAACTTTGCCCATTGGCACTGCTTATGCCGTTTGGACAGGTATAGGTGCTTTGGGTGCTTTTGTTTTTGGAATATTGCTTTTTAAAGAACCTATCGACTTTTGGAGAGTATTCTTTATAAGCTTATTAATAATTGCTTTGGTAGGATTAAAGAAAACTTCGGGGGTATAATTAACTGTAAAGTTATAATGTATTTGATGCTTTCAATTCAAATTTTAATCGCAAAGAACTGACCTCACCTCCGCCTCTTCCCGATGAAAAATCGGGACAGGCTCTAAAAGGAGAGGAACCTTTGCAGTGCTAATTTCTTTTTTCTGTAGAATGTATCTCATGTTTTCTTCAGTTATTCAATTAATGGTGTATCAGCTTTATGGATTAACAGAGGATGAAATTGGGGTGGAGGTAGCGTATCGACATTTTTATTAACAAAAAAAATCATAAAAAAAAATATCTAAATACCAGACTATATCTTTTTATATTAACTTTGTCAATAAAATTTTTATTTAATTTTATGAGTAATTCTTTAGAAAATATTTTAAATCAATTAGGCTTAAATAAGCATAATGCCGTTTATTTCAGAGATGAAAAGAACGGACCGATTTATAGTGGTTTTTCATCAGAATTACAAAAGAAATTAGATATTATTAAACCTGATGCTTATTTTATTTTCAATCAACAACCTTTTCTGTTATTTTTCGATTTAAGTTTAAATCAAAATTCTGAAAGAGAAAGTGATATTCATAAGCAGGCATGGTCGTTTGACAATGTTCCTGTCATTTTCATTATAAAGAATACTGAAATTAAAATTTATAATGCATTTAACTATAGTAAAGAAGATAAAAAGCTCGAAGAAATTATTTTATCTGAAGAAGAAAGGAATGAGAAATTTTCATTTTGGAATCTACAAAGTGGATTTATTTGGAAAAATTGGTTTCAGCAAGAATATTTGGAAAAAACCAGAAATAACAATATTAAGAAAAGAGCCAATCAAAAACTTTTTGAAAATATAAAACAAGTCAGACAAGCTTTAACAAATACTAAAAGCGAAAATAGTTTGTCAGATGATGAAGCCAATACTTTGATTTTACGATTAATATTTGTACGTTATCTTATTGACAGAGGTGTAAATATTGATGATAACTATATAAAAGGAGAATCTACTATTGAAAAACGATTGAGCTTTTGCAATTTGATAGAAAAACCTTTATTGTTAAATCAATTGTTTGATATACTCAATATTAAATTTAACGGGGTTTTATTTAAAAATATTGATAGAGTTTTATCAGAATTACAGTCAAAGGAATTAGCCAAAGTTTTTAATGGAGAGAAACCGGATGAAGGTAGTTTATTTTATGGCTCTGAATATTATTTTGAAATATTTGATTTTTCAATTATTCCTGTTGAAGTAATATCAGGAATCTACGAATCATTAATTGATAAAGAAACCAGAGATTTAAATTCAGCAGTTTATACGCCATCATTTCTTGTAGAATGTATTCTGAATGATACGGTTGAGAAATATTTGAATGATAACAATACATCAGAGTGTAAAATTTTTGACCCTGCTGTGGGTTCGGGTGTTTTCTTAGTACAATCATTGCGTAAAATGATTGATAAGGAAATAAAGTTAGACAAATATACTGATAAATCAAAGTTTAGCGAGCGAATCAGGGAAATTGCAAAAAACAATTTATTTGGGATTGATATTAATTTGCAGGCACTAAAGGTAAGTTGCTTTTCTATTTACATAGCTTTATTAGATTATCAGGAGCCTAAAGATATTAATCAGTATAAATTTCCTAATCTTTTAAATGAAAATTTATTTGAAGCCAATTTCTTTGATGAGGAGAATTCGTTTAATGAAATTATTAAAAATAAAAAGCTGAATTTTATATTGGGCAATCCTCCATGGAAAAGTGATAAAGATATAGATCATATTGATTGGCTAAAAAAGCATAAAAAAGTTACTGGCAGGTTTGAGATTGCACAATCTTTTTTGCTTCGTTCTAAAGATTTTATGCAACTAACGACTCAATCAGCTTTGATTGTAACCAGTACAATTTTTTATAATGTAGCCACAACAACTAAAGAATTTAAAAACGAATTTCTGACAACGTTTTGTATTGATAAGTTTTTTGATTTATCACCTGTGCGAAGACTGATTTTTGAAGAAAAAAACAGTCCTGCCAGTATCGTATATTATCACTTATCTAAAGAAAAGGAATACCTGACTAATATTGTAAAACATCAATCTGTAAAATCCAATCTATTTCTGAAACATTACAAAATGTTGGTAATAGAAAAATACGATCAAAAGGAAATTTTACAACGTCATTTTATTGAAAATGACTGGATGTTTAAAGTTGCATTGTATGGGAATACTTTAGATTTTCATTTTATAAAAAAAATTAATAGGGATAACGTTGTATTAAATTTTCTAAAAAACAATAATGCATTCAAGGGACTTGGTGTAATAAAAATAAGTAAGAAATCAAAAACTGAACCCAAGTATTATCCTAAATTAATTGGATCTCAAGTAATCGAAAACGCACAAGTAAAACTTGATTATACACCTGATAGTAATACTATTCTGAAAGAAGGAGATGTATATTTTATAAGAGGAAGAAAAGAAGAATTATTTTTAAATCCTAAAATTTTATTAAAAGAGCAATGTACAGATGAAACTTTTTTAAGTGTATCTTTTCAAGATTCAAAAAGTGTATTTGTAAATGGAGTTTCGGGAATTTCATTTAATGATGAAAAACAAACAAAACTTCTTTATTCATTTTTTTTAAGTAATTTAACAAGCTATTATTTATTTTTAATATCCTGTGCGTGGGGAGTAGCAACCAGACCTGCAGTTAGATTTACTGATGAGTTTTTATCTTTCCCTTTTATTGAACCAAATGACCAAAAGAAAAAAGAATTAATTGAATTGGTTAATAGGTTTTTACAACCTTATAAAGATTTTTATAAAGAGTTTACTTTAGGAAAACCTGTAAAAGATACAAATACACTAAATAAAATCAATGATGTAATTAATGAACTTTATGGTGTAAAAGGCTACGAAAAAGATTTGATTGATTATGTTTTAGAAGTTTCACGTTATCAGTTTCAGGAAAGCAAACAGGAAAAATTTACCCGTAAAATTGATCAGGATAAACCATTTCTGGAAAAATATGCAGATGTTTATATAAAAGAATTTTCTAAGATTTATAAGGATGAATATCTTCAGGTAGAAGTTTATCCACTTGAACATTTTGTTGCTATGAATTTTGTTTTCTATAAAGAAAAGAAAAATATCAGAAGAAATATAATTTTCCCAACTGATAAAAAAGATGAAACAGCAATACTTAAACGATTAGCTAATAATCTAAGTATTTCTCAAATTACAAACACTGAAGATCTGAGTAAAAATTTGTTTATTCAAAAGGACATTAAAGGATTTGAAGAAAATTCATTTTATATCATAAAACCCAATGAATTAAAATGCTGGCACAGAGCAATGGCTTGGTATGATGTGGCAGAATTTAAAAGTGTGATTGAAGATGCAGAGTTAAACCATTTAAAAACTGAAGTTGATGGTTTCTGATGCAACTATTTTTATACAGAATCGGAAAGATCCAATTTCTATCACAAATCATAGAATTAAAAATATTTTATGGTATATCCTTGAGTGTCATAAAATTTTTATTAAAGATAATAGAAACTATTCTCAAAACTGGGTAAGAAATAATACGACAATCCATTTTGAAGATTACCTGAAATTTGAGTTTATTGATAATTATTTAATTCCTAATAAATATCTTTTAAAAGATATATGTTCTGAACTTGAAGAAATAAACTTTGCTGCTGAAACTCAACAAAGATATATTGATGCCGATGGGAAGCAAAAACCTGACAAAATAGATATCTGTATTAATAAACTAGGATTACAAAATGAGTGGAATGATGCAGATGAAAATATTTATTTCGCTCTCGAATGCAAAAGGATAAAGCATTTAGCAGATACTAACGGTTATATTGTCGATATTGGAAAGTTTTGCCAACGAAATCATACAAATTTAAGATTACCTTTTGAAGGCCAAATTGCATTTATTGAGAATCCCCAATTAAGCCATACTAATATTACCAATGAAATCAATAAGCGTTTGAATAAATCTGCAACAATTACTACTGATTCTTATCTCTCAAATATTAAGCTCCACAAGACATTAGATTGTTCTTATCTTTCAACTCATAAAAAGAATTTTCTTCATAAAGAACAATTTTCAATTTATCATTTAATGTTTGATTATTCGGAAGTTGTTGTTGAATGAAATAAATAAAATTGTAACAAAATTTCTTTCACTTTAAAAAGCCTGGCAGTAATTAAATGCTACCGGGTAATTATCAAAAAAAAAGAATTATTATATAAAAGCTATCTCTACTTCTATGTTTTTTGCCTTGCGGCATATTATTCTTTAAATACGTATTGCCTGTTCGGACAGCCGCGAGCATATTCTGCAACTGTAAAATGAGCGTCCGAAAAATCCTTTGCCCATTGCTCGGTTTTGAAATGGGCATCCGAAAAATCTTTTGCCTATTGCTCAGTTTTGAAATGGGCATCCGAAAAATCTTTTGCCTATTGCTCAGTTT
>JAHEYQ010000023.1 GCA_023251515.1 Bacteroidales bacterium | reverse complement strand
GCATCTATTTCGGTGCGTACTTTCTTCATTCGCAGGCTGGTTTTGCTGCTTTCTTCGGTGTAACGTTCGTTTTTTATATCCACAAACTTATTGTTGGCATTTTGCAGTTCGTCCACCCATTCGTTCAGAGCCAGCAAATCTAAATCGTTAGCGTGATTATCACGCAATTCTTTGATTAAAGAATTTATTTTAGCAGTTTCTTCGTCATAGGCCTCTACGGTAATGTTGCCATAAGTATCGAAAACAATATTCACTTTGCGGGCAGCTTCTGCTTTTTCGGGTTTAAAATGATTAAGGGCGGCTCTGTCGGTATCGCATAAGCCGCGAAAAATGCGGTCGCGATAAGAATCAGCTTCGTTAAGCAGATCGGTTTGCGAACTTTTTCTGATATATACCAGCGCTTCATCTTCTTCCTTATATTTGAGGAGATAATTGGCAAACTGGGTGTCGATACCCAAAGCCGTTGGTGTTTTCTTCTCTACTTCTGTTTTAAATTCGGTTTGAAACTGTAAATGCTCGGCATTGCGAAGACTAACTAAATGAACTTTCTTGATATCCATATTATTAATTATTATTTAATGATTTTCTTAATTTTTATTATATTTACTGGTTAAAAAACTGAGAATGTATGCCAGAGCCCTCGTTTGAACATTCTCACTATTGAGAACGAATGCCTGAGTGCTCGTTTGAACATTCTCACTCCTGAGAACGTATGCCCGGGCTCTCGTTTGAACATTCTCACTTTTGAGAACGTCTGCCTGAGCCCTCGTTTGAACATTCTCACTCCTGAGAACGTCTGCCTGAGTGCTCGTTTGTCCGTTCCGAAGCCCTTGATTATATGCTAATGAATTATTATTGTGATTATTAATAATTTGATTGTGTGTATCTAAAAAGGCAGCTATTGTTTTATAGGTATTTAGCAAAACCAGATTACTAATTAATACAAAATAAAAGGCAAGGATAAGGGAAAGCAATCCGAAAAAAACCTCATTTGTAATTGTAGCTGGCATGTATGTTTCAATTTTTAAACCAGCAACAAAAATATAATAAAAAAACTAACTCAACCATCACCAAAACAGGTGATTTTTGTTAATATTTACAGTGTTTTATCATATTTTATTCTTAACAGCAAAATCTGCCAGCAAAAACTTGCCATGAATATTGAGTTTTTTTGTAATTTTTTTCTGATGAGTATTAACTGTATTTTCGCTTATCTTAAGCTGTGCAGCTATCTGTGGTGAACTTAATCCTTCGCCTATCAAAAGCAGCACTTCTGTTTCGCGGATGCTGAGCTCTGCAATATGTGGATTCTTTTCAGTTATCGGAATATTATCAAACAAACTAGCTATAGACTTATTGTTGTGGACTATCGTTTCCAAATCAACCGAAAAACCAAGCAGACAGTTGTTTATCAAAGCATTTTCGCTTTTCAACCTTTTTGCTTTGCAGTAATTCCAATGCCATTTGGGGTCGTTGGGCAATTTTAGCCTGTAAACACAAGAGAATTCATCCGTTTTATTTTCAATAAAGTCTTCAATAAAGTTGGTAATTTTTTTTTCATCTGCAGGATGAAACTGGTTTAAAAACCATTGATAACCATTTTTGTTAATTTCTTCGAGCTTACAATTAAAGCGTTCTTCAGCCAGTTTGTTGGCACTAATTTGTTTCAGATTTTCGCAATCATAAATGAAAACAGTTAGCGGAATTTCGTTAAAAATTTCTTTAAGCAGCCTGGTTTCATTTTCAATAATATCAGTCAGGGATTTGTCATCTTTAATCTGAGTGTTGTAATTAAACTCAAAATTAATCTTATTATCAGGATTTTTCATGGGAAGTTGATTAAAATGTTACATAAGTTTTTTATTTTTTAAGTAAGTAAATATATCTTAATTTACTTTTAATTTGAAACAACAAATATATTAAAAAAATGAATGAAATACCTCGTATCAATAAAAAAAATATTAGTACCCGATAAAACAAGCAGAATCTTCGCTCAGGTCGAAATAAAAACCGATTTAAGAAAAGAATGGGAAAAAGCATCTGACTGAAAACTACGGTCGCAGAGCTTGCTAAAGCGACATATTATTGATTTTAAGATGGGCATTTCGACAAGCTCAATGACCATTTGAACATTTTCGATAGTCTCTTACTTTTTCTCTAATACTAAAAAATATAATACTACTTTTGGGACAGCAGGGAGGAATCTCCTTATAATATCACATCGAATTTACATGTAATTGCTAACTAAACGAAGAATATAAATTATCACTAGTGTCCGACAAAAATATGTAGATTCATCGCTTCGCTCTGAATGACATGTCATTAAGTGTATTTTTGTTGGGGTGGGGGTCAGAAAGCGGCTTCGCCGCTTTCTGACCCCCACCCCAAATATAAACAATTGATTGTCATTTCGAGTACCCACCCAAAAAAATTAGGCAAAATGTGAGTATGACAGTTAGTAATGAAGATTATTTAAAAAAAAACAAACCAGCTATTTATAAGATTCCTCCCTGCGGTCGGAATGACACTCAATATCGATAGGTAAAGTATAGGAGAAAAAGCAGGCGGCTTCGCCGCCTGCTTTTTCTCCTATACTCACATTTATAATAAGCTGTCATTCCGACCGTAGGGAGGAATCTCTTTAAAAGATTAAATAATATTAACTTGTCATTGGTAACGAAGTGAGAAATCCCAATAATATTACTGTAATAAAAGTTTATCGGACAATAGTAATAAATTATATTTCTGATTTAAAAGTTTACCTGAAAATAGTGTTTGTAATTGTGAAAATAGTTTTTAAAATACGAATATCAATATTCAATATTTGTAAAAATAAAACTATCTAAACTCATCCTGTGCCCGCTGATAATCTTCGGGTATGCCTATATCAATAAAATAATTGTCAATAATACTGCCATTTATAAAGAAATGATTGAGGTATTTCTCCAGAAAATCTTTCTCGAAAGAGAATTTCTGAGCGAATGGCAGAGTTTCGAGCAGGTATTTGTTTAATATATATATTCCTCCGTTAATCAAACCTTTGTCTTTATATTGTTTTTCATTGAATTTTATTATTCTGTCTTTATCCATTTCAACAGTTCCGTAACGATCAAAATTAATCATCGGCTTTAATGCCAGTGTAAAATCGGCTTTGGTCTGATTGTGAAACAGGAATAAATCCTTAAGATTTACATTAAAAAAAGTATCGCCATTGATGAGGTAAACCAGATTTTCGTGGGTAAAGTTCAGGGCATTCATTATGCCTCCACCAGTTCCTAAAGGTTCATCTTCCACAGCATAATGAAGAACAAGGTTTTTATATCTGTTGCCAAAATAGTCTTTGATAACTTCGTATCTGAAGCCTACTGACAAAACAACACTTTCTATTCCATTATTTATAAGATAATCGAACAGATATTTCAGAAAAGGTTCTCCATTTATATCTGCCATCGGTTTCGGAATATCTTTTACAACACTCTGTAGGCGGGTTCCCAGTCCGCCAGCTAATACAATTGCTTCTTTGATCATTTTGGTTATTGAGTTATTGATTATTGAGTTATTATCTTATTGAAACAAAATGCACATAGTAATTTAAATATTCTAGCTTATCCAGCTTTCAAGCCCCATTTTAGTAAACTCATATCTCTGAACGCTTCCACCAAATTTCTCCAAAGCTTTTATAACATTATAACGGGTATTTCCGGGGCAATAGAAAAAGATAAATCCTCCCCCACCTGCTCCTGATATTTTTCCTCCTGTAGCTCCGGCTTGTAAAGCTGTTTCATATAAATCTTCAAATAAGCTGGTACTGATACCTTCTGCCATTTGTTTTTTGAATTGCCATCCCATATTCAGGATTTCGCCAATCTTATCGAGCTTTCCCTTTAGCAAGGCTTCTTTCATCATCACTGATTGTTCTTTAAGCTTATGCATAGCTTCAATAGATGATGTATTTTTTGCTTTTACATTCTTTTGCTGTTGTTCAATAATATCCGATGAATTGCGGCTGGTTTGGGTGTAAAACAATACAATATTATAAGCCAGCTCGTTCATAATGCGGTCTTTTATTCGCAGTGGATTAATAATAACCTTGTCGTTGTTGTAAAACTCCATAAAGTTGAAACCGCCAAAAGTAGCCGCATACTGATCCTGTTTTCCGCCTGCCATGGCAAGATCCACTCTTTCTATTTCATAAGCCAGATAAGCCAGATCGTATTCACCCAAAGGTAACGAAAGCCATTCGGCAAATGCGCCCAATACAGCAACTACCAAGGTAGATGATGTTCCCAAACCCGATCCTGGAGGGGCATCCACATAAGTGGATAGTTCAAACGATAAAGGTTTATGGGTATATTTTGAAACTATTTTATTATAGATAGCTTTCAGCAAATCTACATTACCATCATAAGGTAATTTTTCCGCAGTAGCAAATTCATACAATTCTTCTTTATCATTTAGGCGGAAAACAATTTTTCCATCTTCACGAGGTGTAATATTGGCATAAGCATACATGCTGATGGTTGCATTTAAAATGGCACCGCCATAAATATCCGAATATGGCGATACATCGGTGCCACCACCTGCCAGCCCTATGCGTAAAGGAGCTTTGCTTCTTATTATCATTATTTCTGCAAATTAAATAATTCGTAAATTGTGGCAGTCATCCTATCCCATTGGTATTTCGGTTTTTCGCCGATAACTCCTTGTGTAAACTGCGCTTTCTTATTGTTTTCATAAAAATCAACCAAACTATCAGCTATTTCCTGTGGCTGAGGTTCTACTACATAACCTGCAACATTATGAGGAACTATTTCCGACAAGCCTCCCACATTGGTAACCAGCATGGGTTTGTTGAAATGATAACAAATCTGTGTTACACCGCTTTGGGTTGCATTTTTATAAGGTTGAACCACCATATCTGCCGAACAGAAATATTGTCCCACTTCATTGTCGGGTATAAAATCTGTTCTGAGTATTATATGTTCTTTAAGTTGTAATTCTTCAATCAGATCCTGATAAGGTTTGGCATCTTCGTAAAATTCACCTGCAATTATCAACTTAACAGGATATTTGCGTAAGCGGCTGTCAGCAAAAGCTTTTAAAATCAAATCCAAACCTTTGTAAGCTCTTATAAAACCAAAAAACAAAAGATAGTTGAAAGATTTATCAAGCTTAGCCTTTTCCAATGCAACTTCTCTTTCCAAAATCTCACCAAAATTATCGAACAATGGATGCGGACAAAAGATCTTGGCTTTATTTTTGTCGAAAAAAGCGATATCATTCAGCACCGATTTCGACATAGCTACAAAAGCATCAACAGATTTAACAAAATAATTGGTAAGTAAATTATCACCAATACGTTTTTCGTGAGGAATAATATTATCAACTATAGTAATAACCTTAGTCTTGTGATTTCTTTTGGCAATGCGGGCAATAGTTCCGAAACAGGGAGCCATAAAAGGCAGCCAGTATTTGATTATCAGCAAATCGGGATTAAGTTTTTTAATTTCCCTGCCTACTTTCATCCAGTTCAGCGGATTTACCGAATTTACTTTTACATGAATATCCAGATCGGCAGGTGCAGCCCAATCGGCATACTGCGATTTGCCCGGAAACAGAAAGCCCGGATATTGCAAACTAAAAGTGTAAATGCTTACTGTATGTCCTTCTGCCTGAAACTGCCTTGCCAATCGCTCGTTATAAGCAGCCAGTCCGCCCCTGAACGGAAAGCTTGTACCCAATATAACTATATGAAGTTTTTTGTTCATCATTATAAATTAACGAAGCAAAAGTACAAAAATTATTTGTTGATTTTGCTTTTTAGTGATTTTGCTTTTGATTTGAGAAAGATGCTGAGAATTTAATACCTTACTTCAGTTGAATTATAATTCTATTCATTAATTATATTACACTATAATTTTTCAACAATTTTGATAATAAAGATTTTGCTTATCCAAATATTTACTACTTTTACAAAATCTATTAAAAAACTATCATGAAAAAGACAATTTTAATTTTATTAGCATTATTTGCCTCAGCAAATATTTACTCGCAAAACTATAATATAAGTTTTGCTGCTACAGGTGCATCTTCCACAGTTAGCAGTGTTAAAGTACAAAATCTAATGCAAAATACAAGCGTAACTCTTAATGCCGGAGATATTTTACATTTGGGTGCTGTTGGTGTAAATGAAATAAATGCAAGTAACGAAAACCTGCAAATATATCCCAACCCTATGCAAGATAAATCAGAACTGTCTTTTTATGCCGATAAAGATGGTGATGCTCAAATTAGTATTGTTGATATTACGGGCAAAGAAGTAATGCGTTCTGACAATAGATTTACAAAAGGTATTCAAAAGTTTAGCATAACGGGTTTAAAACAAGGCATGTATTTTATTAATATCAAAGGCGAAACATATTATTATACTGCAAAACTAATAAGTCAAAATGCTACTCAAAATATAGCACGATTAGAATTTACAGGTAGTGAAAACTCAACAATTACCGTAAATCAACTAAAAAGTACAAAAGCAACTGTAAACATGGCATATACCACAGGCGACATTTTGCTTTTTAAAGGAACTTCGGGAAGCTACAGTTACATTATAAGCGATATACCAACTGCAAGCAAAACAATTACTTTTAACTTTTCAGCTTGCTCCGATTTTGATAACAATAATTATACGACATTACAAATAGGTACACAAACATGGATGGCCGAAAACCTGAAATCCACACATTTCAAAAATGGAACAGCCATACCCAATGTAACTAATGATACTGTATGGAAAGCACTTGCAACAGGAGCTTATTGCGATTATAACAACACTCCGGCAAACAATACAACTTATGGAAGGTTATACAATTGGGCTACTGTAAACACAGGCAACTTATGCCCCACAGGATGGCATGTACCCACAGATGCTGAATGGTCAACACTAACAACCTATTTGGGAGGCGAAGCTACAGTAAGTGGAAAGCTGAAAGAAGCCGGATTAACCCACTGGATTAGCCCCAATTCAGCAGCAACTAACGAAACCGGCTTCACTGCCCTTCCGGGAGGTACCCGGACCAGCGATGGGATATACTACAACATTAGCAGCTACGGTTTCTGGTGGAGTTCTACAGCGAATACTACTGCGAATGCCTGGGCAAGAGCCATGTATTACAATCTCATCTCTGTTTACAGAGGCAGCTACGCTAAGACAAGCGGCTTTTCCGTGAGATGCATTAAAGATTAAAAAATTGTTTTTAAAAACATAAAAAAGCCGGAACTAATCTCTGGCTTTTTTTATTCAACCCAATCTTTTCTGAAAAGTAATGAGTGATAGTAGTGCTTAATAATTTAGTATTTCAGAATCCTGATTTTCAAAACCTTTCTTTATTAATTCTTTGGTTGACAGCAAACCACAGGCAGCGAAAATATCTTCGCCTCTCGATTGGCGTATGGTTGAAAAAACACCTTTCGCAGAAAGTGAATCCCTGAATTTTACCATAGTATCGTGGTCAGAGCCTTCGAGTGGTGTACCCGGAATGGGATGAAACTTTATCAGATTTACTCTGCATATCAATCCATTCAAAAGTTTTATCATTTCTTTTGCATGCAAATCGGTATCATTTAAACCTTTAAACATGATGTATTCAAACGAAACCCTTCTTTGCCCCTGCCAGTTATAGGTTTTAATAATATCTATTACATCTTTAATTGAATAAACATGCTGTATGGGCATCAGCTTTCGTCTTTCCTCATCAAATGGAGAATGCATGCTGATAGCCAGATGACATTGATTGTTATCCAAAAACATTTTCATAGCCGGAATTATTCCTATTGAAGAAACTGTAATTCGTCGCGGACTCATTCCAAAACCCCAGTCAGAAGTCAGAATATCAAGACTTTTCATCAATTCATCAGGATTATCGAAAGGCTCACCCATACCCATATAAACTATATTGGTAAGCCTGTCGCGTTCGGGTAAGCTTCTTATCTGATTTACAATTTCGCCGGCACTTAAGTGTTGCTGAAATCCTTGTTTTCCGGTCATGCAGAACAAACAGCCCATTTTACAACCAACCTGAGAAGAAACACAGAGCGTACTTCTGTTTTCATCCGGAATATAAGCGGCTTCAATAAAGCGATTAACTCCTGCAGGATATAAATACTTTTTGGTTCCATCAATTGATTCCTCAGATTTTACAGGCAATTCAACACCAAAATCATATTTCGCGGAAAGCAAATTACGGTTTTTAGACGAAATATTCGACATTTGAGCTATTTCTGTTATATCCTTTTTATACATCCAGTCAACAATTTGATTAGCTGTAAAAGAAGGCATACCCAACTCTTTAACAATCTGTTTGATTTCATCCGGGTTTTTCCCGAAAAGTAATTCTTTCGACATGATTAAAAATAAATTTCTGCAATAATATTACCGAACGGAACGCCCTTATCTACAAGGATATCTCTGGTTTCAACCACCATTTCGGAACTTCCGCAAAGGTAATAATTTTCATCGGATGGCAATTGCTTTAAATCCTTCAAATAATCAGTAACCCTGCCTTCAAAAACAGCATTTCCCTTTTCCTGCGAACAACATCGGATGTAATTTTCTCCCAATACATCAGCAAATTCCTTTTCAAAATAAAAAGAAGATAAATATCTGCCACCATGCAAAAGTTTCTTGTTTTTTGCCATACCCGACTCTAACATAGATCTGAAAGGTGCAATTCCGGTTCCTGCAGCTATCCACCATCCTTTGCCATTATTGCAATAAAAACTTCCGTCAGGTTTCGAAATATAAATTGCATCTCCGCTTTTTAAAGCAGCCAGATTTGGAGTTATAGCTCCATCCGGTTTTATATCGTACAAAACATTTACCTCATCATTATCTACTCCACTTGCAATGCTGTATAAACGAGGATTATCCGTAGCATTTAAACCAACAGCAATCCATTGCCCCGGCTTAAACTTAAATTCTCGTTTAAAACTTAATAAATAAACATTGGCTGATATTGAGATATTTGAAGTAACTATTACTTTTTTAAGTTCATTTGTATAAATCATAACATATTATATATATGCAAAATAACATATTAAATAATTTTTTGTTTTCATAATTTGCTTCGCCTATTCTTAATTTAAAAATGTTTGTCATGAAGTATTATAAAAACATAAAATCACAGTAACTTTAGTTAATCAATTATTTAATCTCTAAATATTGGATTAAAGCAAAATATTAGTAAGTTCAAATTTTTGAATTGATAATCAAACAAAACGAAGTAACATTAAAACATTAAAGCTCATTTAGGGCTTTTCTTTCCACATTTGGGCTTTTCTTATAATCAGAAACCGAAATTCCGGTTATGGATTTAAATTGTGTAGATAAATACTGAACGCTGCTATAACCCATCGAAAAAGCGATTTCGCTAAGTGTAAGTTCACCATATTCAATCATTTCCTTTACTTTTTCTATTTTGTGTAAGATGATAAATTTTTCCAAAGTAATTTCTTCATATTTTGAAAAAATTCCAGACAAATGCTGATAAGAATAGCCTAGTTTTTCAACCAGATAATCAGAATTTCTGATAATCGAATTCATATTGTTAGCCATGTGAACCAGCTCAATAACAGCTGTTTTAATTTGTTCTACCAGTATTTTCTCTTTATTACTTACCAGTTCAAAACCATTATTATTTAATATTTTGTCTATTTCCGAATCTTTTATTTTGTCGTCATCAAAGCTGATATCAGCTTCACCCAGTATAATTCGGTTTACCTCAATACCATTATTTTCAAGTCCCTGCTTTATTATTTTTATGCAGCACTTGCAAACCATGTATTTAATATATAGCGTTTTGCTGATTAACATCTTTTGTTTTTATTCATAAACAAATATAGTAAAAAAATGATTGCTTATCATTTATATTAACAAAGAAAAAAAAAATCATATTATTTATTTTTTAATGAAATATTATGTATATTTGCAATATCAATATGATATCACATTAATATTAATTTAAAAAAATGAAAAAAATGAATCAGGAAAAATTTTTAACACCATCATCTGGTTATATGATGTTGTTTGTTACGTTGTTTATGTTTGTTATTGCTCCTATTGGGATTGCATTATTTGAGCAATATTGGATGATTGTTTTTGCAATCTTAGGCGTTTTTTTATTGCCGGGTTTTATAATTGTAAATCCAAACGAATCAAATGTATTGGTATTGTTTGGTAAATACAAAGGCACAATTGTAGAAAATGGCTTCTATTGGGTAAATCCTTTTTTTACCAGAAGAAAAATTTCGTTAAAAGCACGAAATTTGAATAACGAACCCATAAAAGTGAATGATAAACTTGGAAATCCGATAGTAATTGGTATTGTTTGTGTGTGGAAAGTTGAAAACACCTTTAAAGCTGCATTTGAAGTAGATAATTACGAAAATTTTGTGAAAATTCAAAGCGAATCAGCTATAAGAAAATTGGCAGGAAGTTATGCTTATGATGATATTGAAGATATTGATGCTGCTATTACCTTGCGTTCGGGTGGCGAAGAAGTAAATCATCTGCTCGAAAAAGAACTTGCTGAACGCTTGGAAATCGCTGGAGTTAAAGTTATTGAAGCTCGCATTTCTCATTTGGCTTATGCCCAGGAAATTGCCGGAGCAATGCTACGTCGTCAGCAAGCAACAGCCATAGTTTCGGCACGTTTTAAAATAGTGGAAGGAGCAGTTAGTATGGTTGAGATGGCTCTTGAACAATTATCAGCTAAGAAAATTATTGATCTGGATGAAGACAAAAAAGCCGCAATGGTTAGCAATCTGATGGTAGTTTTATGTTCCGATAAAGATGCAAGCCCTATAGTAAATACAGGAACTTTACATCAATAATACCGAAATGAAATATGTAATATTCCAATTCACTTTGCTTATGGAGTTATAACATATTTCTGATCGGTATTATACCATTAATAAATGAACTAATTTAAAAATCACTTAGTTATAAATTAATATATGGCCGCAAAAAAAGCATTTGTAATAAGAATTGACCCTCAGATACTTGAAAGTATAGAAAAATGGGCTGCTGACGAATTCAGAAGTACAAACGGGCAATTGGAATGGATTATTACCAATGCTTTGAAAAATGCCGGTAGGTATAAACAGACAAAAGCAAATGATGAATAGTCCACAAATAACGACAATAAAATTTATTAATGATGTTTGATGACTTTTTATTTATTGCAGGTAAAATCTAAAAGATTTATTTATATAAAATCCTTGAAAATGAGGCTGGTAATAACTTTATCAGCCTCATTTTTTACCATTTTATTATTTCAGGTGCTTCGTTTATGTAAATCAACGCTTTCTTAATCTGAACATTATACATTTCGCTGAGAATATTATTATACCCATTTAATTGATTGATGTGCGATTCGCTTTTTTTACCGGTTTTAAAGTCGGCAATTATAATCTCATCATCCGAAAGCAAAACCAAATCAGGTCTTAATGATTTTCCTTCTTTTGTTAATATTTCTGCTTCTTTTTTCGATTTATATTTTGTATTAAACAGAAAATCAGCTTCGTGATTTTTTGATAAGATTTTAAACATTTTTTTTAATTCTGTTTTTTCAATCTGTTTTATTTTATAATTCGAAAAATCTTCAATTATCTTAAGACAATCTTCAATTGTATGGGATTTGGCTAAAATCAGATGAATAAAATTTCCGAAACGTCTTTGCTTATCAGGATCTTCGGTTTGCCAATTTTCGGGCGACATATTACTTATCTGGAGTTTTTCCTGCCAATTGCAAATGTTTATCGTCTTAATTGTTAAAATGTTATCTGTTTTTCCCAATGAGCTTAAATTATTTTTTGCAAATATGCCAAACTGATACTCCTTTTCATTATCACTCCATAAACCACACGATATCAAGTAGTTTTTAAATATTGTTGGCAAAGAAATACTTATTTCTGTTTTAGTCTTGGGATACGGTGTTATAATATAGAGTCTTTCAGAAGGTCTTGTTAATGCAACATACAGTAAATTAATTAAATCCAGTTTCGATTTTTCATTTTCACGTTCATAAATTTCAGCAAATTCTGTATCAATTAATGCACTATTTAGATTTAATATGGAAGTTTTTAATGGAATTAAATCACTGTCATCTATATCAATCCAGAAATAATCTTTTGTTTTTCTTTGTTTTTCATCAGCAAAAGGAAAAATCACATTTTTAAACTCAAGCCCTTTTGATTTGTGAATGGTCATAATATTCACAGCATTAATCCCATTAGGTGTTTTTAATGCAAGTTTGTCCTTTTTCTTTTCCCACCAAACAAGAAAATCAGATATATTTCCAGAGTATTTAAGACTGAAATTCAATACATTATCGAGAAAAAACTGTATATATGGATTTGAAGTTGGTTTCAATTCAAAACAATTGCATAATTTCTCACTCATCTGATAGATGGTCTGTTGTGTAAAATCCGTAAATACAAATGAGTATCCAATTTTTTTTATAAGTTCTTCAAATTGATTAATCGATGAATTTACTTTATAAATCGTATCAGAATCAATTTTAATATCTTTTTGATTGCTTTTTTTGATAAGAAATTGCAGAATATGTAACCTACAAATCAGATCATCAGAGTTTGCAATCAATTTGATAAATGCAATTAAAAATCTAACACTTTCTGAAGAATTCAGAAGCAGAGATTCATTTGAAATAATATTGATATTTTGTTCGCTTAAAAAACAGGCTATTTTACTGGCTTGCTTGTTGTTGCGACATAATATGGTTATATCTTTCCACTCAAATCTGTCATATATAATTTCTGTAATATATTCTAAAATCTTTATATTGGTATTTACAATATATGATTCTTTATCCTCATTATCAATAAATTGGATCTTAACACCTCCACCTGAGTTTTTTTCATTAAATTCCTGAATGCTATTTTCATAAATGATTCTCAAGTCTTCAACAAGTAAATTAGCTGTAAACTGAAAAAATTGATTGTTAAAATCAACAATTTCAGCTTTTGAGCGATAATTGCTTTTAAGAAATTTTCCGAGATAATTTCTTTTAAGTGTATTTTCTCTTTCCTGATAAATCGGGTTATTCTCTTTCTCGAAAATTTCGGGTAAAATAGCAAATTGCTCAACTTCGCCTCCTCTGAATCGATAAATTGCTTGTTTTCCGTCTCCTACAATCATATTGAATTGATCTTCAGCTAAAGAATTATCAATTAAAGGAATCAGATTTTTCCATTGCAAAACCGATGTATCCTGAAATTCATCAATCAGGAAATGTTTGTATTTTTCGCCCAAACGCTCATAAATGAAAGGAATTGGTTCTTTTGCCACAATTTCCGAAATCCGTTTATTAAATTCCGAAATATGCACAGTACTCTCATTTTCACGAATTTCTGCAATATTTTTTTCGATTTCATTAAGCAAAGCCAGTGAATAAATATTAGACAGAATATTAATACGGATATTGTATTTTCCCAAATCCTTGTCAAGCAAATTGTTTAAATCCTGATATTGTTTTTCGAGAAAATCTTTAATTGATTCAATACTTGCTTTATCCTGAGCATTTGCCTTTGCAGAAGTCCATTTATTGTCTGACACATTGTTGTTTATAGTTTTGCTTGCTCTTAAAATCTGAGCATTTGCAATTTTCTTAAAATAACCAGAAATGCCATTTTTGCCATTTGCAAAAGCTACGGCAGGAATATTTAAACTGTTTATTTTTTCAATTGAACTTTTGCCAATTTCAACAACTTTGTTTTCAAATTCAGCTATCCACTTTTTTAATGTTAATAAAATTTGTTTAAAATCAGCCAATTCCATCGATTTTAACAAATCTATTTTAAGCTGACTTTCTTCATTTAGCAGAATTTTCGAAAAATCTTTCAAATCCGATTCAATATGCCAGCTTTTATCATCATCAATTTTAGATTTTGCAAAATCGACCAGAAATTCTGTAAGTAATTCGTTATCACCTATTTGATTTATAAGCAAATCTACAGCTTGCGAAATCAAAGTTTCACCATCCATTTCAATACTGAAATTGATAGGAAGGTGAAGGTCGTTGGCAAAAGTTCTTACAATTTTTTGCACAAAACTATCAATGGTACTAATGGCAAAATTGCTGTAATTGTGCAAAATAAGCGATAAACAAACAGATGCATTCTGAATGATTTCATTGAAGCTTAAGCCGGTTTGATTTGAAATATCTTCTAATAAAAAATTAATTTTATTATTATTTCCGTCAGTAATATTTTGATATTCAGACAACAAAGCAAGTGTTTGCAAAATCCTTTGCTTCATTTCATCAGCTGCCTTATTTGTAAAAGTTATTGCCAGAATCGACCGAAAATGATATGGATTTTTTAAGGCAATACACAAATATTCCTTTACCAAAGTATATGTTTTGCCCGAACCGGCAGATGATTTATATACAGTAAAACTCATTATCAGATATTTATATTAAATTTTTTCAGAATAAAAACCATTAAAAAATATGCGATTATCATTACAATACTCGATAAAACCATTGATAAAGTAAAGGATATGTTCTTTTTGAGCAATATCGGAAAAACGATAAAAAACAGCAATGATGGAATAACCATCCAAAATATTCCAGTCGATAAATTTGCAATTTTGCTTACATCTTTGGTATCAATATATAACCAAATAAAAGCAAGAAACGAAACCAAAGGTATAGATGCAAATATGCTGGCAAATAGCGTATTGTGTTTAGAAATTTCCGAAATCAGGACAATAATAACGGATGAAGTCAGAACTTTTATTAAATAGTACCACATGTTTTTTTTCTGTAAAATTATAAAAATTTCATTTAAGATTATTTTTTTTATTTTCTCATGCAAAAAAAAGACAAAAAAAGACAAAAAAAATGCATTTTACATTTTGACAATCTGAATACTTTAAATTAATTGTATAATACAGTTAAACATAAGATTAAAATATCACTTTCTGAATAATATCTAAGAAAAAATGTCATATAATACTGACAAAATGTCAGTCAGAATGGCAAAAAACAATATTTTTGGCAAAAAAATAAGAATGGCACGATGATTGATATAAGGGTTAAAGCAAATTTGAATTTTTTTAATAACTTATAATAAAACACAAAAAGAAATGGGAAAAATAATTGGTATAGATTTAGGAACAACCAATTCATGCGTATCAGTAATGGAAGGTAATGAACCTGTAGTTATTCCTAATAGCGAAGGCAGAAGAACAACACCTTCAATAGTTGCATTTACCGAAAATGGCGAAAGAAAAGTAGGAGATCCTGCAAAACGTCAATCAATCACAAACCCTAAGAAAACCGTTTACTCAATCAAACGTTTTATGGGTGAAACTTACGATCAGGTTTTAACTGAAATAAAGAGAGTACCTTATGATGTTCAGAAAGGTGATAACAATACTCCAAGAGTAAAAATAGATGACAGAATGTATTCTCCACAGGAAATATCTGCAATGGTATTGCAGAAAATGAAAAAAACTGCTGAAGATTACTTGGGTCAGGAAGTTACAGAAGCAGTAATAACTGTTCCTGCTTATTTTAGCGATTCACAACGTCAGGCTACAAAAGAAGCAGGTGAAATTGCCGGCTTAACAGTTAAACGTATTATTAATGAGCCTACTGCAGCTGCTTTGGCTTATGGTTTAGACAAAAAAAACCACGATATTAAAATTGCAGTTTTCGATTTAGGAGGTGGTACATTTGATATTTCTATCCTTGAATTGGGCGAAGGTGTTTTTGAAGTAAAATCAACCAACGGAAATACTCATTTGGGTGGTGATGATTTTGATCATACGATTATTGATTGGTTGGCTGATGAATTCTTAAAAGACGAAAACATCGATTTACGTAAAGATCCAATGGCTTTACAACGTTTGAAAGAAGCTGCTGAAAAAGCAAAAATTGAACTTTCAAGTTCTTCATCTACAGAGATTAATCTGCCATACATTATGCCGGTTGATGGTATTCCAAAACACTTGGTACGCACTTTATCAAGAGCAAAATTTGAACAATTAAATGATAAATTGATACAGGCAACAATTGAGCCTTGCAAAAAAGCTTTATCAGATGCAGGTTTAACAATTTCTGATATTAATGAAGTAATTTTAGTTGGAGGTTCAACACGTATTCCTGCTATTCAAAAAATAGTTGAAGATTTCTTTGGAAGAACTCCTTCAAAAGGTGTAAATCCTGATGAAGTTGTAGCGATTGGTGCTGCAATTCAAGGAGGTGTGTTAACAGGCGAAGTAAAAGATGTTCTTTTATTGGATGTTACACCACTTTCAATGGGTATTGAAACTTTAGGTGGTGTTATGACCAAACTTATAGATGCAAATACTACCATTCCTACCAAAAAATCAGAGACTTTCTCTACAGCTGCTGATAATCAAACTTCTGTTGAAATCCATATTTTACAGGGAGAAAGACCAATGGCTTCAAATAATAAAAGTTTAGGTCGTTTCCATTTGGATGGTATTCCACCTGCACCACGTGGTATTCCACAAATTGAAGTTAGTTTTGATATTGATGCAAACGGAATTATGCATGTTGCAGCAAAAGACAAAGCAACAGGCAAATCGCAACAAATCCGCATTGAAGCTTCTTCGGGCTTAAGTGATGAAGAAATTAAAAAAATGAGAGCTGAAGCTGAAGCCAATGCAGAAACCGACCGCAAAGCAAAAGAAGAAATTGACAAAATCAATAGTGCTGATGCTTTGATTTTCCAGACTGAAAAACAAATGAAAGAGTTTGGAGATAAAATACCTGCTGACAAAAAGGGAAATATTGAAACTGCTTTAAATGAACTTAAAGAAGCTCATAAAGTAAAAAACATTCCTGGTATTGATGCTGCAATGGAAAAACTGAATACTGCTTGGCAGGCTGCAAGCGAAGAGATGTATAAAGCAACTCAGGATGCTCAAGCAAATCAGGCAAATCCCGGAGCTCAACCAAATCAGGGAAATGCAGGCGGTGCTAAAGATGCAGAAGTAACTGATGTAGATTTTGAAGAAGTAAAGTAATTAGTTTTTTCATATATGTAAAAGGCTATTGTTGAAAAACGATAGCCTTTTTTATTTAATTAACCTTGCTTTCACTCAAATTAGTATAAAGAGACGAGCTATTAGAAAAATAACTCTTAAACCGATTCTCATAAATGCCTATATTATCTTTATTTCTAAAATAAATAATATCACTTAAAAATGCAATGAAATAAGGACTTAAATGGGGTTTTAAAAATATGGGAACATGACTTTCGGCAAACCAATTGCTTTTTGCATATTAAGATAAATAAGCTATGGACGAAATTTGTTTTTTTATAAGCCAACAGTTTGGAAAGCAATAAATTTAAAAATATAATCATAATATTTTGCTTACATTTGTGTTAAATTTAAAAATCAATTTATTATGACTTCATTTATGTTTTCGGGTTACAAATGGAATATTAAAGAAAGTAATACTCCCATGGGTCCGCGTGATAATTATTTTTCAAAAGACTGTATAAGTGTTAAACCTGATGAATTAAAATTACAAATCAAAAAAATCAACGGCATAGTATATTGCGGCGAAGTGGTTAGCGAGAAATCTTTTGGTTACGGAACTTACTATTTTTATCTTAGCAGCCGTATTGATTTGATTTCGCCTGATTTAGTACTTGCATTGTTTACTTATAAGGACGATAACAATGAAATTGATATCGAGTTTTCAAAGTGGGAAAATCCTACAAATCAAAACAGTCAGTATGTTTTGCAGCCTTCTGATGTTGTGGGTCATTTATACAGATTCGACTCAAAACTAAATGGCGACAATACCACTCATATCATCCGCTGGATGCCCGGCGAAATACAATTTACCAGTTTGCATGGACATTATGTTACTCCACCCAATAGTGGATTTATTATAAATACATGGCAATACAAAAAATCGGATGTTCCCGTACCTTCAACAGAAAAAGTCAGGATTAATCTGTGGAAATGCAATAAAACACACTTAGTAGCCGCTACCAATAAAAATATTGATTATGCTACAATAAAGAAGTTTGAGTTTAAAGCATTGTAATTACTTAAAATACAAACTTCAAATTTATTGTAATAAAGCTTAATCTAAGCTATTAAAAAACAAATTTTAAATAATTTTCAATTGGTTCTTTTGCTAAACAGACAACTTTTCGGCAAATAATCTGTCATTAAATTACATTTAAATTTTTAATGTATGAAATGCCCAGAGTAAATATTGCACACCAATAGAGAATACTTATATGGGTATTGATTATACAGATAAATAATAGCAAAAAATAAACAAATGAAACGAGCCATGAGAAAATATTCACACACAGGAGGATGTTTATTTGGTGAGTTCCATCTGACAATTAAATAATTTAAAAAATAAACAGATGAAAAGAACCAATCTTATTGTTTTTATAATACTTTTTATTAATGTATTGGCTTATAATCAAACCAACACCGAATTTTTTAAAAGTTACCGATTGAGCAGCACCTTATGGGAAAGATGTGAAAGTATTAAAATTTTGCAAAACGGTGATTATATAGATGTTGGAGAGTCATCACATTGTGATGGAGTAAGTACCTGCAATAATTCATGCTCATTTATATGGTTTGATAAATACGGAAATATGCTTCGCAATAAGAAAATTGGAAGCAGTTCAGGATTTTATGGGGTACAACTGGCAGAATGCAATGATCATTCGCTAATTGCTCACGGTAATGTTTCAAACAACTTAATGTTTTTGAAAACTGATAATACCGGAAATGTAATCTGGAGCAAAACCATTGACCATGCTTCCGATATGAATGCTAAAGATTTGGTACAAATTGATACTTTATATTTTGTAAATGGAAGTTTGGGTTATAATGCATCTCAAATCTACTCTTTTACTGAATCGGGTAGTTTTAAATGGATGAAATCTCTGATAGCTGCCGACAGAATTAGAGTAAAAGCAATTACAAAATCATATACTAAATCCTTAATCGGTATTGCTCAGTTAACCAATACTACTTCTTATTATGGTGCCGCAGCATTATTCGAAATGGATATAAACGGCAATGTACTGAACTCAAAAATTATTACACCCTCATTTACCAATTATACCCGCGAAACGGCTTTTAATATCTGTAAAACCAGTGACGGGAATTTCATAGCTTGCTTTGCCAATAATAGTGGCGGATATTATATGTTGAAAATAAATTCAGCTTTGTCCATTTTATGGTCGGTTAACATAACAGCAAATCCGTTATTTGGAAGTGGATACCGCGATGTAATAACAGCCGATAATGCCGGAGGTGTATGGATTGGCTCAAATTCACAATATTCAAAAGCCATTGAATTAATTCATATTAGCAGTAACGGAAGCCTGCTGGAAAAAAACACTTATTCAAACAACGATTTAATTGAACTTTCAGGCATGAATTATACCACTGACTGTAATCTGCTTATTGGTGGTGCCAGAAGAGACGGTATTGTATATAGTCATTTTCTGGCAGCACTGGGAAAAGATGGCAAAACCAGCTGTATTGATAGTTTATATAACGTAAGTTTACAACCCATAACTTTTGGCACACAAGCTTATACCATAAGTATGGTAAACGAAACAGTTACGGTTAGCAATATTAGTTTGTTTCAGGAAACAGGTGCCTATCAGGAAATTAATTATTGCAGTGCAATTGCTGATAATTGCAGCTCAAATTCAATAAATAATTTTATAGATGAAAATGACATTTCTGTTTTCCCTCAACCAGTTGAAACTCTTTTACAAATAAGAAGCAAAACCGGCAATTGGATTCAATTTGCACTTTACAACGAACTGGGTGTGAAAATTATGGATAAGCAATTAATGGCTGAATTAAGCAGTCTGGATATTTCCGGTTTGTCCGCAGGCATTTACTTTTACAGTATAAGCACCGAAACTGATTTATTAAAAACAGGAAAAATAATAAAGAAATAAAAGGTGGAATCTAAGGCTGCTGATTTGTTTTTCTGATATTTAAACCTGGATTTGTATGGTTTGATTTACAATAAATACGATCTCCTTCTGTTTAGTTCTTTCCTAAATTCTTCATCTGCCAATTTTTCTATTAACGAACTGATATTTAATTTTATAAATTTAATTGAAAAAAGGAATAATAAAAAAAGAAAAATAAAGAAGCAAATTCCTCCAAAAACAGATCCGAAAATTGCTAAAAGTAAAGGAATAAGAAAAAAAGGAATAATTTCAATTACTCTAATTTGATATTTAAACATTAATATTCTGTTTGAATTATAAGTTTCAATCCATATTCTTCCATTTTTTATCCCTTTACTACGTGGAGGAAGTATTCTCTTATTATACAATTCATAAAATTCATCAATTTCTATAGAAGCTTCATTTAAAACAATTCTATCATAGCTTTCTTTTTTCAATTCAATGAATAGATATTCCAGTATTTCTTTATCAGTCAGTTTGTCAATATATTTGTTATTGATTTCAAATTTATTGACTATGGTAAAAGGATAGAAATTTAAGTTCATGTTTTTCACTTTTTTATTCTTCTACATACATTAGAAAAAAATTGAAATAAAATACAATCTGTTGTTAGCTTCTATGTTTGATAAAGCTACAAAAACTATGAAAGAAATTTGTGAATTTATAAGAAAACAGTTTGGAATGTAATCAGCTTAATACTATTTTCTTAACTATTGGAAATCGTTTTATAAAAATGCAAAAGGTTGATTGTTAAAAAGAACGTATTGCACGGATAGGATATTCAATTAAATCTTTATCATAATACAATTGATCTATTGATAAACCAAATAACTGACACCATGCAAACTGTGCATTGTACTGCGACGAACTCCAATATCTATGCATTTGTAAATTACCGATATTATTCAAATATAGTCTTTGATATAACAATAATAGTTCGTCTTTAGAAGGCAAATACCAATCGCTTTTCCCGTTTAACACCAAACTATAACATACATTAGCGGCAGAATTTAAATTATTGCATTGGGTTACAATTGCAATTGTATTTGCCAAGCCTGTTCCTACACCAGTTGATGTTCCTGAAATAGAAGATCCTTCACAACCCCAGTTTACAAAACCCTGATCAATTGTTGCTGCAATCAGCCCATGCTGACCGGTTCCATCAATATAAAAAATATATCCGCCATCTCTAACTTGTCCGAGTGCAATAGTTGTTGAACTTGCCGGAGTTGTTAAACTTATTTTATTTCCATATGCTGTACCTTTACTGTTTGTTGCATAAGCCCTTGCATAATAAGTGGTATTAGGTGTCAAATCAAAAATTGTACTGTTAAAACTACCGCTACCATCACCATTAGAAGTTTTCTTACTGTTTATGGTTGGCATCGTATCTGTACTCCAGCAAACTCCTCTTGCTGTTATTGCTGAACCACCATCTGAAGTAATATTACCTCCGCTTGTGGCATTATACTGTATTAAATTACTAATTGCAGTTGTTGTAATTACAGGAAGTTGTCCGTTTGAAGTCGGATTGCTGTTATCATCTTTTTTACATGCAATAGTCAGCATTATAAATCCCATAATTATAAATAAGGGATAATTAAATTTATTGATTTTTGTTCTCATTTTCTTACAGTGTGATTTTAAGGTTTGTTATTTTATTTTTTTAATATTATTAAGTAGCAAATTTATAAAAATATTTCAACTCTGATAATATATTCTCAAACAAATACTCAATTTATCAGATTTTTTATTTCCTGAGCATAATCAAACTGTAAATCTTCGTGCAGGCTTGATACAGCTTTCTGAAATTTTATCATTTGCCTTAAGTAAATTTTGCCAAGCACCGTATTTTGCGATAATGAAACTCCGGTGTTTCTGAGGTTATTACAAAAGTGAATAAGAATTTCCACTTCAGTTTGTTTTGAGCCTGAATACTTAATATATTTATTGGCTATCCTGAGTATTTTTCTTATGGTTTTCTTTGCCAGATACAGATTGCTTTTATTGATTTCTGCAAATAATTCATCTATCTCCGAATTTACTTCCTTAATATAATTTTGCTCATTATCAGCCTCAAACAGAAGATAAGAAAGCAATTCTTTGTTCTCTTTCCGGTATTTAACCAATTGCATACAAAGTGCTTTAACTTTGTCGTGATGCAGCAAATCCAGTTCAGTTTTAATTAGCTTTAATGAAGCAGCTTTCATTAAGATATTTGTTATTAATTTTAGCTAAATTAATATTTAATGGGGGAATGGCAAAGAGAATGTTTGTTTAATATGCTAAACTCCGGAAAGTAATACTTTTTGTAAAAAAACAATGATATAAAAATTAATGGGTAAGGCGTTTTTTTATGAATAATTTATAACTTCAAATATTTAATATACTTTGTTTGCAGTTATATAATTATATTATTGAAACTCTATTCTTTAATCCGAAACAATTTGTCATCTTGTTTTAACTTAACCACAAAAAACTCTTCCTTATTTATTTCTTCTGGAAGTTTGTCTTTAAGAATTGAAGCGACGAATTGAATATTATTTCGGTTTACAAACTCAGAAATTTTAACTAATTGCTTATCATCCATTAGTTCCTTTTTGTCATTCAATAAAAAATGCAAACAAGGAATATTCTCTTCGTCAGCAAATAGAGTATAAGCTAAGTCAAAACAAGATATTTCTCCTTGCTTCTTACCTGAACTCATGTTCGCATTAAATGAACTGAATTTATATAATCTCTGCCCTTTCTTATTGTTAATATCGTATTTAACAGCGTATTGTTCGCCGTACAACTCATTTGAAATTGAAGCAAAGTGTTTGTTGAATTTGTTTAATTGGGATTTCACCACTTGCTCAAAACTGTCACTAAAAAGTTCTTCGTCAATTTCACCAAGTTGACTGTTGTAATTTCTAATATTTGATTCAACCTCATTTAATTGTTGAATGATATTTTCATATTCACCTTTCTTTCTGTATTTTTCAGTTAATTCGCCGATTACCTTTTCAAGTTCATCAAAGGAATCACTTTTTGAGATTGCATTTGTTAACTGTTGTTCCTCTGCAAGTAGATGCTTTAAAGATATATTATTTTCTGAAATTGATTTTTCAAGTACAGGTAGTTCTTTAGTAATAAATTTTACTTTTTCTTCGATCATTGTATTGTGAAAAGCAACAAGGTCTGAAAACGTTTTTTGGATTGTTGTTACTTTATTTGTTGCCTGTTCGTAAATTATCTCCAGCTGCCTTAAGTCTATGTTAGATTTGCTATATTTAAGCTCTTCCTCCGTTTCTTTTATTAGGTCTTTACGGATATTCAGCTTACCAATATTCGAACTTAATTTAGTGATTCTGTATTTAATTTCGTTTAACCTATCTAAATCATTCTCAAAGTTTTCATTCAGGTTGAAGCTACTTTTCTTTTTGTTTAGTATCTCAATGTCATTATTGATTAAAGCTAAAGCAGTTTCATAAGCAGTTTTGGTTTGAATTTTTTCAAGTCTATTTTTGAAAGTTTCTTCCTGCTTCATTTTAGTTAGTATCTCCTGCTTGCTGTTTCCCTTTGTGAATTCACAGCCAAAAAGAAAAAGATAAAGTGTCTCATATTCAGCATCAGAAGTATAGGTGTCAAGCGTTTTTAAGGTATTGTTAATGCTTTCGTCTTTATATCGGATATTATGTGAAATTATTTGTCGGAAAGTTGGTTTACTTGCAAGATGATCTGGAAATAGAATATTTGATAACTTTAAATCAAATTCATCCTCTGTTAATGCATCTCCATTAATAGTTCTGATAAGTTCTTTTCTTACCAAAAAGTTTCTTTCTATAACTACATCTTCTGTTCCTTTATCTAAATCGGCAGTCAGAACAAGTGTGATAAAGATTTTATTTTCAATCAGGTAGTCTTTGACAAGTTTATATTCCTGTTTTTTTGTTTCATGGTCAACATATATTTGTTTAGGATTAGCCCCCAAACAAAAATCTACTAATTTAAGAACAGTTGTTTTACCAACGCTATTGCCTGTTATCTGATTTTCACTTTCATCGACAATCAAATTAAGCCCTTTATGAAATTCAATTTCACGAATGACTTTTGCTCCGCTTCTTATAGATAAAGATTTTATGTACATAATTCAATTTCACCATTAGAATTTAATTTTGCTACTTCTAATAAATATAACCAGTCTAAGCAAAGTATAAATACAGAAAATGACATCCCCTTTTTTGCCTTAACCTCTTGGAATAAGTCAAGTATTTTGTATTTCTCTTCTTTTTGTAAAGATTCAATTACAAATGCACCGTTATAGTAAATACTATTTTCAGGATGAATATTATCAGGTAGTAACATAATTGTAATTATTTGGATTATCAAAAATTTTACATCGGATAAATGCATCTACAACAAGAATATTTACACAAAGTTCGAGCTCATCAAATGGTATAGAAGTGTAATTTGAACTGTTCAAAACTTTTTCTTGTACTTTAGATATTACTTCAAAAAAAAGTTGATCATCGTTCAAATTGATTTTTGCTTTTGCATATTCTTGTCTGATAGTAGAAAGAACATACTTACTTTTATTACTACCCAATGAATCATACTCTGAATAAATTTTATCAACTCGCCCATAATGAATGAAATAATCATTAATTAATTCTTTAGCTGAATTCAATTTATTATGAAAAATTTTTCTATCTATTTCAAAGCTGTTGATTTCTAAAGATAAATCAAACTTGTCCAAATCTTCTTTAGAAAGGATATTTATGATAGTAGCCAGATTAGTCTCTAATTTCATAACGTCCACTTCTGGAATTAATTCTTTTTTTACAAATTCATAAACCCTTTTTTGGTCATCAGATTGCATTCCTCTTACTTTTGTCAGAATAGTCTGAATATCCAAAATGTCAGAGGAAGGAGTAAATGTAATTCCATGTGGATTTCTAAATGTATCTTTTCTCAATTCATCAGCATCTCTTGCAATTGATATAAACTTAAATGTATATACCTTGTAATTTTTAATTGAGTCCTTTGAAAGAGAAGATTCAATTTTTTGCTTACTCGCAGTTGCTGAAACCTGAATTACAAATTTGTTTGTGTGGTCAATCAAATCTATAGCCTCAACATTTTGCTTATTGTCGTTTTCATTTATAACTGTCCAGCCGTAAACCTCATTCAAAAAGTATTGATAAAAATTTTCTGAGTGCCCATGAAAATCCAAAATATTCAATTTACCTCGGCGAATTATCCGAAGAGCAAGAAGGTCAAGCCTTTCTTCAATAACATTAAAATAATTTGGTCTATTCATTTTCTAAATGCAAAAATAATCATTTTTCACAATTGTGATTTAAATTAATTTCTAAAAATATTATTAGAATTTCACCACAAACTTACTTATATTTCTTATTTCCAATACTTTTTAAACAAAATATCAATAGTACAATCAATTGAAATTTAGAAAATAAACTATTCTTATTCCCTCCACAAATTTAAAAATAATTATTGAAAAACAATACTAAAAAATTGAGTTTTTTTAATCAAAATCAGCGAATTAAAATTAATCAGGCATTAAATTATGATTTTTAAATCGTATGCCTGCAATTTGAAGAAAAAAATAGTTGGATATATAGAATATAACACTATAAATCAGCTTAAAAGATAATTGATTGAAGGGGTAAATACCTGCCCGGAGGGGGTAACCCATATTTAATTATCAAATTAAGCTATAATATTGTAATATTTGAATTCTATAATCTCGTCTGCAAAAACCTATTTGCATTTGTATATGCTATCAATGTAAAAATTTCTTCACCTAAATAACTTCTTAATTTCTGATATAAGTCTTTATCTAAATTTTTTTGAGAAACAAGATAATAATCAGTACCAAATAAAATTTTATACCTTACTTTCTCATCTTGTAAAATATATTTTAAAGTTGGAAAAAGCTCTTCATACGAAAGGATAAAACTAATATCGGCATATACATTTTCATATTCAATAAGCAAATCGTATATAATCGAAAGCCAGCTGCTATTCCACCATATTGTCTTTTTATTATTAAAATTCAGGGTATTCTTCTGTTTTAACTGGTATTCGTTTTTACTTAATGTTGATATATTGTTATTGTAATTATTAAAAGCATCCATTTTGTATTTTAACCATTCATCTTCACCTCCAAAATGTGCCAGACATATTTTTAGTTTACTTAAATCGGTTTCTACTCCCATAAATTCAGATAAAAGTTTTTTGTTTAACAAACAGTGATAATTTAGCGGATGGGTGAAGTTTGTTGTAAAGTCATAATTTTTTACTTGCGGCAAATTAATAAATTCATATTTACCTTCTTTTTTATTATACTGTAATATTGGATGTTTCATCCATTCCTCTTTCTTTTTACCTCTGTAAAACACAGTACTTCTGGCACAATGTGCCGTAATTGGAATTTCATATTGCTGAGCAAATTCATATATTTTTATTATGTCTTTGTCGAATGGATAATAACCCAAAGCCGGATATATTTTTATCCCGTTTATTAGATTTGCTTTTAATAAAGAAGTTACTTTATTAAAATAATTATTATCACCTTCGAGTTTTTCAGTTTCGGCAATTCGTCTCGGATCTACAAATATAAAAGGGAATATTGTTTCCTTATTTCTTTTTTTAATAGCAACTAATTCATCTATTTGTTGCATATATGGTGCTAATGGTTTCCCTGCTTCCATGTATTCCATATCCATACTTAATACAACAAATTTTGTTTTTTCAGGGTAATTTTTTTTAAGGAATTGATAAATTGAAAATTGTGATTTATAATGAATAGAGTATCTTGCTAATGTTTTATATCTGTTGATTAATTCCTTTGTTTCTTTACTCAGCAATATATCAAGCCTAAGAAAATTTAGCATGATCTTTAAAAACCAATTTACAAAAAAAGTAATAATACCATAAATTATCCATAGGATATAAGTGTATTTTAATAAACTTTCTATTTTAAAGCGTATTTTATTTTTCTTATAAATAAATTTCTGGAATTGTTTACTTCCAATTGTTGTGAAATTTGTATAATACCATTTAATTAGCTTAATGCTGAATATTTTATAAAAAGGCCACGGTAATATCGATTTGCCAAATTTATCAGGCACATAATCAATTGTGAATATATGTGTGTGGCAATTTACTATTTCTTCATTATTTGTTGACATAATTCTATTAATATAAATTTTTAAAAATGCTAATATCATTTGATATTTTTACTTCTTCCCAATGTAAATATAGGAATATCGTATGAAATATTTAATCCAATCCGCCAGGCATCTTTTTTTAATTCATTGCCTTTTTCTGTTATTTTTCTTAATTCAGGTGCTACTTGAAAGCCAAACATTAAGGTTAAACCTTAATTTTTTAACCCATAAGTTGCATATAATCCTGGTGAAAATATCTGCGACCATTTTATCTCATCAGGAAAACCCTTAATTGAATCATTTGACCATCGATATGCAAAAGGAGCTCCAATATCGACTATCGGAATAAAAAAGCCCCAAACACTACCTCTTAATTTTTTTAGATTGCCACATCTTATTATATCAAAATCACATCTGTTTGCTTTTTTCGCAAAACCCCAATTGAGAGAAAATCCTATTGGTGCTGTTATACTTGTTGTAAAACTATAATTTTTTTTATATCTATAAAGATTATATAAAGGATAATTTGATTCTGTACCAATAAAAAAACCCGGATAAGCATTTAAAGTAAAGGAAACTCTACTATTTCTCTTAATGCGATAACTGCCAACAGGCTCAGCATATTTCTTTAACAATGCTTTGAAATCACCCGATTCATTTTTTAAAGATGTAAATTCAGTTAAAAATCCTCCCCAGTAAACAAGGTTTTCTATCGTTCTCTTATTATTTAGAATAAAATCACTCATTGTATCGGTAGAAGTTTTAATAATATCATTCAATACAGGTATCATCATATTATTGAATGAAAGCATAGCTGCTGTGTAGTTTTTATCTAAAATATAATTATTCAACTCAATTATATTTTTTACTACTGGACGGTATTTAAAATACCAACCGCTGTCACTCAGATAAGTTGCAGACATTCCAATATAATTAAGTTTAAACCCTATATCATATAAATCCAGAAAATAATAATTCAATTCTTTAATTAGTTTCGCTTTAAGTGTATCAGTTATTGTCTCAACAGCAAGTTTTTTAATTAAAGGTTGTACTTTATTGTATGCTACTGATAGCTGTGCCGAATAACCTAATAATTCTTTTTCAATACTTTTGTTTGTTTTAAGAATACTTTTAAACAAATTCGTATTATTAAAACTAATGTCATCTAATATATACTTATATTTATAAGCAAACAGGGTCAAAAATATTTTTCTGTGTGTATCATCTTTAATTAACTTTAATATTAAATCATTAGAAACAAAACTATTTGAATCCTCAATATAAAAGCTTTCGGTAATTGCTTCTAATAATGTTATTGTTTTATTTATAGGCAGAATTCTTGAATCTTTATCATATCCAAAGTTGCTATTTAAAATATTCAACATATCTACAGGTCCAAATCCGTTTTTTTGATAGATAAGCGATTGCATAATAATAAATGAGGTTTCCAATAATTCCTTTTTCTTTTCAGGTAAATTATTATATACAGCTTGATTTCTAATAAAATTGGTAAATGTTAATGGCAGTTCTGCAATATCAGATTTGGCTGCTATTTGTAATTGCTGCCCCCATGTTGAAAAATTTAAAGGATCGTTGTAAAGCACAATATTTGAAACAGAAGGAAACAGCTTTATAAACTCTTCATTCCTTTTAAAAACTTCTCTTAATTTATCAACAAAAGCTATATTTAATTCTTCCCTGGTTCTTTCTACCAGAAATTGGGAAACTCCATCAATTAATGCTGTTGGGGTTGAAAATGATGATAATAAATTGGATGAAAGACTTTTGGTTTGATTTTCTGATGTGGAGATTTGATCAATATCTGAAATCGCTTTTTCATATACAGAAATCTCATTTTTCAAATTGGAGATGTAGTTTAATTGTGCTTTTTCTTCTTGATTTAATTTTGAAATATTAGAAATTTTTATATTAAAAAAATCGTCAAAGTTATTTGAGTTCATTTGAAATTGTCCATTTGAATTAAATAATTTATAAAGTTCATTTTTTTTTGCAAACACTTCTGATTTTATAAAATAATTTATGCTATCTTTTAATTCTTTTATTTTATAAATAAGTCCCTCTTTTTTTTTATTTAATATTTGATTTATTGAATCAATAATACTTGAACTGTTATTCTCTTCTATTTTTTTGAGAACACTATCAAGTGCATATTCTTTTTCAAATTGCTTATCAATAAAATCTGCAATTTTTCGGGATTCATAATATAAATTTTGTGAATAAATATTACTTGCTGCTAAAAGAGAAAACAAGCAAACTAGAATTGTAATCTTTTTCATAACATACTGTTTTAATTAATCGAATTATTTTTTTGCGGTATTAATTAATCTTATTGCTTCCTGAGTAAATAATGTGGCAGAATTCCAGTTTTCGGGAAAGAAATCAGATTCTTCGCCATGATGTATTCCAATAATTACTGCTTCGCCATTAATATTTGCCCATAGTGGCATTCCTTTTTCTTTACTGCAAATGCAAAAATTATAAGCAATTAAATTTTCGCACTCGTTGATATATAATTTGTTTTTAAATGTTTTCCGGTTAATTAATTTATCAGGTTTGCTACCACTATAACCTGTTAAATTAACGGTTTTATTTTCTGATAGCTGGTTGTATAATCCTGTTTTAAAATGACCTTTATAGATTTGTTTCAGCTTATTTGTATCTTTTATTTTTATCAGGCACATATCAGTAGAGTAGGTTTTACTGCGTAAACTTATAAATGTGTAATCTTTATTTGTTAAAGTTATTGTATCGGAGCTTATTATTTTAATGTTTTTTACTCTTTCTTCTCTCAGAAAATTGAAACATGCAGTTATTAAAAGATCTGAATCGATAAATGCAGCGGTGATTGAATGCTTTCTTAAAAGAAAGCATTCTGGTTTAATATCTAACTTAACTATATAGTTATAGATAGAATCACCTTTATTAAGTTCTTCTGTTTCACTTTTATTTGCCGAAACTCCATTTATCTTATTGCATTGGCAGTATATATTTTGTAACAAGAATATACACAATAAAAATAGTAGTATTCTTTTCATATGTTTAATTTTTTTTGATTCATTTGTACATATGGAACTCGCCAATTAAACATCCTCCTGTGTGTGAATATTTTCTCATGGCTCGTTTCATAAAAGAAGCTTTTACAATGTATCCAGATAATCATATAATTCAGGTAATATTTTTCTGTCAAATATAAATTGTGTAGCGGTTTTTGGCAATTCTAATTCTTTAATATGATTTCCGTCTTTACCCCATAAGCAATCTATTTCATCATCTTGTTCTGCATTAATATCAAATTCTTTAATCTTTAGCCATATCATTCTGCCAAGCCTATCATTTTGGATAGAACATTTTGTTTCTTTTTTGCGGATATAGAGTATAAACTCATCATTTCCCATTGTAATTTTTGTGTTCATATTATTATATTTTTTTTTCACGTTTTTCAATTTCATCAATTGCCGTTTTAATATAACTTGCTATACTCTGATTTTCATTTTCAGAACTTGAACTATAGAATTTTAATCTGTCATTCAGAAATACTAAGCATTTTTTATCACCTCTTGCAGCCAGATTATAGGCAGCAAATTTTGCTCTTTCATTATCCCAAAGTTCAATAACATCTCTGATATTTGCAATTGATGGTTGTTTATCTTTTGGTAAAAATTGATTAGCAACTAAAAACCATAGATCTCTGTAACGTTTGTTTTCTTCAATATTTCTATTTAATAATTCAGACGCATTGTTAAGCAATTTTTCGCTGTTTTCTTGATTTTTATCAGCTTTTTCCTGGATACTATTTTCTATTTTATTAATTGAATTTAAATGTTTTTCTATTTCTGTTTGAAATTTATCTCTTTCATCAGAAATATGTTGTCTTTGTTCATCAATATCATCCTTAATTTTTTCAGCCCGATTTAAACTATTTTGGGTCAGAAAAGTAAAGATTCCAAAAATTGCTGTAAAGATACTTAGTAAAATAGTTACTATTTTAATTAAATTCTCTTGATTTGAATCTGCTTTTTTTATCTCAGAAGTAATATTATTAGTATTATTCGCACCACTTTTTATATTTATGGAAAATATTGTATCATTTATTTTATTAATAGAAATATTAGTCTTTATTATTAAACTATCAATTTTAGGATTAAATATAACCTGTGTTATAGAATCATTCTTGTTTTCATTTTGTACAATGCCAATTCTTGAAGATTTATCATCACATTTTAAATTACAAACGTTATTAATTAGGAAGCAAATTGATGAGCATAATATTACAATAAATAGAAGTGATATTAATAATTTCATAATATATTGTAAGCAAAAGTTTTTGCATATAAAATTAAAAATTTTATTTTTAATTTTATTTTCCGGGGTGTTATTTATATTGTTTTGTTGATTTGTTGTCATATAAATTATAATTTAAATTATTTCTAAAAATTTAATATTTATTGATCCTATTAAGAACATTTTAATTCTAATCGTTCTTTAATAATTGTAATGAAATCATCCAAACTTACTGAAGGCTTTTCAATAAATTTATCTCCATTATCTTTTATTAATTTTATTATATTATCACCAACACTATTGGCTGTTTTATTGGTAAAAATAATAAAGGGTACTGATGGATTATTTTGTTTATACTTTAAATAAAATTCAATACCCAAATTATAACCTCCAGAATGTACTCCATCTCCTGCAAACATAATATCCAGTATTATTAATGAAATATCTTCAATATTCGCTTTTTCAAATTCTTCAGGATATTGAAAACAAATTAGTTTACAATGCACTAAATCTAAGGAAATTGATAATTCTAAACTTTCAGTTGACTTTCCATCATCATCTATTATTATGATATTATTCATTATCATTTGATTTTGAATTAATAAACTCTTTTATTTTTTGAATTAATAAATCCAAACTAACGGATGGCTTCTCAATAATGATATCATTATTTATCTCCTCAATAATTTTAATAGTTTCTTCGTTCAAGCTATCTCTGGTTTTATTTGTAAATATAATAAAGGGTACCGATGGATTCTTTTCTTTATAATTTAAATAAAATTCGATACCTAAATTAAATCCTCCTTTTTGGTTATCTCCTTCACCTGCAAACATAATATCCAGAATAATTAATGAAATATCTTCAATATTCGCTTCTTCAAAATCTTCAGGATATTGAAATATTATCGATTTATAATCTGGCAAATCTAATTCAATTGTTAACTCTAAACTCTCCATTGATTTTCTATCATCATCAATGATTACAATGTTTTTCATAGTATTATTTTTTTTTATTTTTTAATAATAAATTTTTTGATAAATTTATAAATAATTTTACTTCTGTATATGAAGAATGGCTATTTGTTTCCATTCGTATAAAACCAAAATGCTTTTTAAAAATATCTTTACATCTGGCAAGCCCTTCACCTGTGCCATCTATATTATAGTTCTTTGCATTAGAGCCCCTAAATCCATACTTAACCAAATCTTGTGGTCTATCAGTTGGTGGTTCTCCATAATTTCTAATCCGATAGATCAAAAAATCATTTTTCTCATCATATTCTTCATAAATTTCTATAGGTTTAAATTCCCCTTTTACTTTTAAACTATATTTAATGGCATTATCAATAATATTAAATATAGCTAATTTTAATTTGCTTTCGTCTCCTTTTATTAAATACGCTTTTCTTCCAGTTTCTGTCAAATCTTTAATATCAATAATTAAACCTCTTTTATTAGTTCTGGCTTCATCCATTTTCAGAAAGCATATTCCCAAAACAATTTTTCTAATATCAATACCATTATTGAATTGATAATTGTTGAAATTAAGTGAATTAATATTTTCTACATAAAAATTGGCAATATTAATACCGGTTTTTACATTATAGAGTAATCTGTAAAGCCAATAAGTTGAATTATCTGTTAATTGTCTATTCATATTCAAATAACTGTCAATACTATTTATGTCAAGTTTTCTAGGTATGGTTTCCATAGTCCATTTAACACTGTTTATTGGACTTCGTAAAGCATGAGCCAGTGAATTTTCATATTTCTTTTTAGCATCAATTTCTTCTAATAAGCCAATAATATTTCCGGTTAATTCAGCAAAAATCAAGGCAAAGTTAATAAAATCAAAATCAAAGGCATCATTTTTAAGTTCCTGCACCCTGAGAATTCCTACTTTCTCTCCTTTATATTTAATATGTAAATTCAATTCAGAGAAGTTTTTTGCTTTTTCATATCCTCTTTCATGTTTAGTTCCTTGTATTGAATTTATACTATCTTCTACAAAATTGATTAAATCGTTATAATTTTTAAAATACTTATATGGAGTATTTCCAAAATCATTATGAAAAAGATCAACAGTCAAACTATATTTCCCTTCCTTTTTTAACAGAACAGGGTCTTTGCCTTTTTCAGTTATTTCATAACTTTCAATAAATTCACAAGGTGATAAAATAATATTTGGAGATTGATAAATTAATTCTAATGTATTTTTGTTTTTATAATACAAACACCATATAGTTTCCGGATAAATTTGCGAAACCTGGCTAAATAATGAGGAAGTTAGTTCATCCACTCTTTCTCCCTCGTTTATTTTTTTTGTAATACTTTGTATGATATTCAAGATTGAGGATCTTTCATAACTTGATTTGTAAATTTCGGCAAAATGATTACCGATTACATCTTTATACAATTCGTAATCGTGATAAGTAAAAGGGATATCCCCTTTTCCTACTCCAGTTATTAACTGCAAAACGTGGCGTGGATTTTCATTTTGATCTCTTAAACGTATAGGTATTGAAACTTTACTTATTTTAGAAAAATCAAAATCAGTCTTATTTTCTAAATAGGTTTTTATATATTCTTTTTCATTTTTCAAATCATTAATTATACAAAATTCATTTTCTTTATTTAATATTTCGTTACTATTTATCTTAAAATTACTTTTGGATTTTTCATTTTTTCCATTACATGCAAAAAATTTAATTTTATAAAAAAGATTCTTTTCTAAAATATCTGTTGAATTAATCTGATATACTTCATACCATATTGCTACGGTATGAGCTTCTTCTTTCGTAATTTTTTCTAATAAACCCTCTACAATATTTTCTTTACTTGCAAGATCAGAGATTATTTTTATTATTTTCCTCGATTTTTCAAGCCTTATTCGAGTTAATAAATTTTTAAATGTGCTGGCAAGATATTCGCTTCCAATTTGTAATTGATGGTTTATACCATGATTTATAAGTTGCCATTTTTCAGCTTTTTCTCCCATATCCATACAAACAGAGCCAATTAATTGATCTCCGTTCCATAATGGTATGCCTATCCATTTGTCAGGTGTAATATGACTTATTGTATTATAAATTTTACTCTCTGGTTCTAAATTTGTTTTTTCAAAGCAAACAAGTCTTTTATCATTTTTTGTTTTGGTGAAAAAATCTAATGCTGATAATTTTTCTGTTTTATGAAATCCTTTATCTGTCATTGATTCTGAATCAATAATAACATCTCCTTTATTATACCCATTAACTGTTGAATCAATTAAAACAAGCGTTGGGTTTTCACTATCATCAGGATTATTAAAATTTTCGTAAACTCTGATATTTTCAAAATGAATATCATCTATAAATTTCTTTTTTATTGTTGCTAATACTGAATCTATTTTTTGTTTTTCATCCTGACCTTCTTTTTGTTCTTCTTTTTGAATTTCTTTAGTCATTTCAATAATTTCGCAACTTACATTTGTATCTTTACATGCAGATATTCCTAAAAAGGTTTGATAGCAATTTACTTTGACAATTCTGTTATACTCGGTTAAAAAATATGAATTTCCTGCCTTATCTTTTACTTTAATTTCTTCGGAATCGTTTATAATATTCAATTGTCTTTCTGATAAATTATTATTATTATCTTTATTGGTAAAACATTCATGTAAAAAACAGTTTTCACAAATATTTTCCTTGTCACGAAAAACTTTATAACACTTTTTCCCTAAAATATTATTTTTATGTCGTTGTCTTCTTTTTTCATTTGCATACAAAATATTAAATTGATTATCAATAACAGATAATCCATCGGCTTCCTTTTGTAAAAAATATTCAGCCCATAAGCTATTATGCAAATATAAATTATATTCTCTTGATTTTAAACTGTAATTTAAAATAGCTTTTAAATCATCGAACAAATCTATTTTTTTTATATCTTCATACTTAGAATACAAAACTTCAGTATTATATTTAATTCCTATATTAGATTTTTTTGTTTTATAATCTTCTTTTTTACTTAAAAATAAAATCCTACAGTTTCTTAAAAAGAAATCAATAAAATTTTCTAATGTATTAAAATATTTATTTTCGTTATATATATTTTTTTTACTATCAATCCCTCCTTCTTTTATTTTTTTATCGATAATAGCTCTATCAGACTTATTAAAAAGAGATAATTTACCAGAAGAGTTTAATACAAAAAAATTATATGAATTATTGCCTTTTATATTTTGATCATAATCATCTTCAGTTAAAGTATATATTTCAAAAGGACAAACTTCTTTATTGATAATATCATTATCTGAGCAAATTGTTTTCAGATTATCTTTTATATTCTTATCGATATATTCATTAATATCTTTACTATTAAATTTCTCAATATCATTGAGCTTAATAAAATTAAGATAGTCATAATTTTCAAATAAATTTATAATATCATCAGTAGTCTTAATAGAAAATACTTTTACAACATCATTAAAAATATTATTAATATAATCAACTGATAATCGCTTATTGGTATTAGTTTGATAAAAAACAACAGGAATTTTTTTTCTTTCAGGAAAATTCTCTTTTAACCTATCACTAATCTTTTTGGTTGCCATAATAAATGATATTTGTTATAAGTAGCTGTTTTGTATTATAAATCAACTACAAATTTACTAAAATTATAATATAATGTTTAATATTTTTCTGATAATGTAATTTCTATTACTTATTTGCAAGTACATATAATTTTTTTATAAAGTTCAGGTTTTTATTTCGCAGAATTATATATTTATCTTTCAATGTAGAATCAATAGCATTCTTTTTTATGTTATCTCCAAGATTAACTAAAGGGTTAAAAATCTGATTTACAAACTCTGTATGAATGGAATTACCATAATAATACTTCAGTAATGACTGATAGGAATCATTCATTATATTCCATTCTTCTTTTGATTGACAGTATTTTGATTTGGCTTCATTAATAAACTCAGCATTAGTATCTCTTAGCTGACGGTACAAATCAAAAGTTACATAAAACCTTTTTCCCAAATCTTTTGATAGCTGATAGTTAAATTCAAGTTTTTTCTGAACATTCTCTTTTCTTTCCAGTCTTTTCTCGTTCAGATAATCAGTAAAAAACACACTGCTTGCAGTAATTGTTGCACCTAAAATGAGCAATGCAACTTCTCTTTTAAATTGTGATTTTTCAGGCATATTTTTCTTGTTATTAAAGTTTATTTATTTATAACCGCATCTTCAAAAACCAATTTTGGATTTTTTAATTTATAATTCCATTTCGGATTTTGCATTGCTGAGGATGAAAGACTTATTGCAGAGCTAAAAACTATCGGCAGCGATACTTTAGGATGCGTTGCCGTATTATATAAATCAGGCTGAGATTCAGAAAAACTCTCTGCGGAGTAATTAAGCTCCGGCGGAGATATTAAAAGACTCGCTGTTGAGGTAAAAAGACTTGGCGGAGATATTTTAAGATTCTCTGCCGAGGTAAAAAGTCTCGATGGAGATACTAAAAGATTCTCCGTAGATATTAAAAGACTCTCTGTTGAGATAAAAAGACCCGGCGGAGATACTAAAAGACTCAATGGAGAGTAAAAAAGTATCTCAGCCGGAGCAAAAAGATTCGACGGAGATATAAAAAGATTCGGCAGAGGTAGTTTATAGGGGGAGGGGGGTGGGTAAACCACCCCCTCCCGATGCAGAACCACTACAGGCTTTAGTGCCGCTATCTCCTTATATCCGTTGCTTTTGTTCATTACAGATTATTATTATTGTGCTGTTACAGCATCATCATGTTTTTTAAACATAAATCGCTTTTTCATATTTTCATAAGCCGTTTTTGAACCCGGCATATTCTGAACTGTACACTGTTTTACATAATTATAAATAGCCAGTGCAGCATTCATAGCTTCCGAACCAACTACCATACGGGTATCCGAAATTCTTTCGGTAAAAAGATCAAGTTTAACCTCTATTTCTTTTAAAGCTGCATCATAGCTCAAATCTTTTCCCATTTCATCCAAATCAACAAAAGGTGGTTTTAAAGAACTGTTACCTTTGGCCTCTTTGTGAGCATCGTTAGCAAAAGCCACACTACCGTCGCCCATTTTAAAGCTTTCTTTACGTTGCTGCACCGAAAGCGAAGTTAAAGCCGGAATCAGACTGTAAGCATCATCAAGATGCTGAATAATTTTTTCGAGCACTACCGGGTCGATAGTTGCTGAAATTTTGTTATCTATCATTTTATTTTATTTATTTAGTTTTGCCTACTCTATTTAAGCTTTTCGGCTGCCGCTTTATGTTTATTTCTTTTCGATTGCTTTTTTGATGATAAAAGCCGGAGCAGCTTTGCCGCTCCGGCATTCAGACATTTAAATTATTTGTTTTTGATTTGTTTGGATAATTTTTGCATATTAGTCATAGAATCAATCACTCCTTTTAAAGCGGTAACAAACTTTTTGTCAGCCAACCTGATTTCTTTTGCCATCGGATTCCATCCCGGAACGCGTTTGACAACCAGTTTACCGTTTTCGTATGTTATTACCCAACCGCCTCCATCTACCAGTACGCTGTCGGAATACATAATAAAGCCTCTGAGTACTTCTTCCAATTCGCCAATATCAAAAGTGCGATTGTTTCTGCGATTTTTGTAAAAAGCAAAAGCAATATCATTAGAATATTTGGGCATAAACAGGTTGTTGGCAGCAGGTTGAGCAATTTGACAAAATGCCCTCCATGTGGTAAAATATTTTTGAGGCATCAGTTCATTAAATGCAATAGCCGTTTCATCGGCATTGTCGGTAGGCACTACTCCTTCCTCGTTGGCAAACGGACTTAGACCCGAATCGGGAGAAATATGTACAAAATCATTGTCGTTAAAATCGCCCGCATCTATATCAAAAGCATCTATCCATACCCCGCTTGAATGATCTCCCGGAATTGGAACACCACCTGTTTCGATATAAAAAACAAGAATTCTGATAGGACCATCAGTAACCGTAGCATGCGGAAAATCAAAGCGGTCGAAAGAAACACATGCTTCATTAACACCACCCGAAATACTCAGGAAAGCAAAACTACCATGATGAAGATTGCCGGCAATATCACTCCATTCCTGTTCGCCGGGTGACAGAAATGGCGGGATTACATCATTGGTTTGAAGCATCCCTGTATTATAGGTAATAATGGGGGTAATGGCTGAGCCACCCTGCCCGTGACGTCTTCGGCGTCGGGTACCTAAAGCATAGGCACCATAAACAACTGTAACTTGTGATGACATATATTTGCCTTATTAAATTTTTGCCTACTCTATTTAAGCTTTTCGGCTACTGCTTTATGGTTTAATGCTGATTTGTTTCCAGTAATTTGCTGCACTCGCAAAAGTAGAATGTCCCAAAACTGGCTGTAAATTTTCACTATCGCACCTGATGGCTTGGTTAATTATTTTGTTTGCTATCCATTTTTCACCAAGTTCAACGATTAACTTTACTTCATCCTGTTTTACTGCGTCCATTTCCAAATCAATTAAAACTTTAAATTTATCTTCATCAAAATCAGACGGGAGCACCCATTTGTTTGCATGCAAAAATGGTTGAATTAAAGGATTTAAACGTACTATATTTGATAAATTATCGCTCATTAATCCACCGCCCAAAACAATATGCGACATATAAGTGGCAGCATCCATAGGTTCTGACAGGATACAATTCGACATTTTAACAATATCTTTTTTCAAAGATTGTTCCTCTTTTTCAGCAATCAGAAAATCAAAATCGGAAGTAAATTTTGTAAAGCCTTCTATAGGAAGAATAACATTTCCTGTACCTAAAGAAAGTACTCTGATATCTTCAGCTTTTTGCTGATAAACACCCATAGCTTCCACCACAGCAACCAATGCAGGGTTATTATTACCACCCATGGCACCATCCCAGTATCTGTGCAAATCACCTTTATACTTGAATACGGCCGGTTCGTCAAAATATTTAATAGGTGCATTGCTCGAAGCATGTACCGTTTGTGCTAAAGTATTTTCATAGATATTCCCATTAAAGTGTTTTGGGTCAGAACTAAAATAAACAGCACGCTGCAAATCATAATCATAAGCCACTACCAGAAATTTGGTTGTCAAGCCCAGTTTTTCAGATAATCCGGTAAACAATTGTTTACCATATTTAGGTAAAGCTTTTTCGATACCCTCAAGTTTTCTTTCAGCTTTGTATTGAGGACCACTTTTTAATAATACGGCAATTTCCTCAAAAATACTTTTCTCAAAAAAACCCAGTTCACTAAAAACATCTCTTCTGTTTTCTTCCAAAAGAAACATTTCAATAACCTGATCCATGGTGTCGAATTCAATCATGCAGGCAAGCATCAAGCTTCCACCCGAATTAGCGGCAACCATGTCGAACTCTCCAAGTATTTCTTTAGTTGATTTGCCTTTGTATATTTCTTTAAGAGCCATCGCCTGCAATATTGCCCACGATCCTCCACCATCTAACGATAAAATATTATATGACATTTCTTATTGTATTTAATTAATTATTTGATATTAAAATTTATTTAAATGATTCTAAAGCAGTATAATATCCGCTTGCAAACATTTCGAGTATTTCTTTTGTAGTAAAATCCTCAATATTTACATTAATAGGTCTGGGTGGTCTGATTATAGTAAGTTTAATTCTCCTATATCCGGCAAAAGCACCTTCAGTAACAGGTGAGCCATCCACAGGAGTATAATCATTAATATAGCGAGCCCATTCAATATCATTATTTACTGTTTCGTTTACAACAATATCCATAATTCTTTCAGAAAAAGACAATATGCTCTTATAATTAATCATTTCACCAACTAAATTTTCGGGTTGGCAACAAATGCAGATTATTTCTTCAGCACCATTTTTAATGGCTTTTTTTAAAGGTGCTACATCTCTAATTCCACCATCAGTAAATAACTGACTTTCGTTTCCACCAATTCTTACCAAAGGCATCGTAACAGGTATAGCAGTGCTTGCCAACACATAATCAAGAAAATTAGGGAACGAAGGATTTGCATAAGTAATTAAGCCATCTCCTATATTTACTGCTCCAACACTTAATTTGACAGGACTATTTAATAAATAATCCATATTAATAACCTCCTTAACCAATTCCTGAATGGGTTTGGTATCGAGAAAACCATCGAACTTACTGAACAAAACGTCCAGCCCTAATTTTATTTTACTCTTTTTAACAGCTATACATTCTGGTGAATTAATCCGCTCAATCCAGAACTTTTTTAAATTGCTAGCAATAGTTAACCAATCTAATTCTTCAAATGCTTTTTTTTGCAAACCGGCTTCATGAGTAATGAAAGTACCATTAAGACTCCCTACCGAAATTCCATAAATAAAATCAGGTTTAAAACCTTTTTCGATAACTGCATTAATGGCTCCAGCCTGAAAAGCTCCTTTAATAGAACCGCCGCTTAAAACCAAAGCTTTTTTAATTTGTGTACTCATATATAATTAATTATTAATTAGTTTTTGCCTACTCTGTTAAAGCTTTTCGGCGGACGCTGTTGTTTGTTTAATACATTATTATATCATCCAAAAAGAATGTTGCACCAGTTGGATTATCAGCACTGGTTGCTACCCAGCAAAATCCACCTATTACAGATGATAAATCCAATCCTTTCAAATTAATTTTATATTCCTTCCATCCTTTTTCTAAAGTAATTTTGCCTATTGATTTTTCATAAGAATCCTTAAATTTTTTCCCTGCATCAATGCCTCCTGATTTAAATTCAATGGTTTCTCCTCCATTTTGTCCTTTAGCATAAAATCTGATGGTTGTATATTTTTTTGCTGAATAATTTTCAGCTTGCTTATCACCCCAGTTATTTGCTTTGTTTTGCCAATAAAAACCACCCCAACCTACAGTACCTGGTATATATTGTATTTTTATGCAAGTTGGCAAAGAAAATGGGGTTTCAGTGCATGCTCCAATATATTTGATATATTTTTTTCCACTTTCGCCATCTCCCATGTACCCTGATGGTATAAATAATGCTGATAGATTAATTGTATCTGTTGGAACTAATACTGTTTGAGAGTTTTCAGCTTCAGTTTCTTTAACAGATTTGCTTCGATTGTTACATGCCATTAATGATAATGAAAGCATTACCACTACTACTAAACTTAAAATTTTCATTTTGATTTCCTCCATTTTTAAATTGATAATTATTTATTGTTATTCTAAAGCCAGTTTTATTGTTCTTTGTATCTGGCGGATAGCTATTTCTTTTGGTTATTCTTACATCAAATGCATTATCTTTCCACGAACCACCTCTCACTACTTTTCGGTTTCCTGTTGTTGGTCCTATTGGTGTATTATTAAAATTTGAATAATAGCTTTCATCATACCAATCACTACACCATTCAGCAACATTACCTGCCATATTAATAAGCCCAAAAGGTGTAGATGTATTATTAATTGTATCAATACAAGTAGTTTCATTATATGTTGAATTAAAATTACAAATATTAATTGTAGGATAACTGTCGCCCCAAGGGAAAATAATATCATTACCTGCTGCCACTTCCCATTGAGCTTCTGAAGGCAAATCAATTGATAAACCTGTTTTTCCGCTAAGCCAATAGCAAAAATCTTTTGCTTCATACCACGAAATATTACTTTTTGGTTTTAGCATTTCGGAAGCAGAACATGAAAAATCAATTTTCTTTTCTTTGGCATAGCAATAATATATATCATTAGTAATTTCGTATTCACTCATATAAAATGAATCAAGGATTACAGTATGCCGTGGTTTTTCATCAATTAAAAAAGCATTCATGTCGGGAAATAGACTATCAATCCGACTTTGTAAATTATCTGATATTCCAATCTGATAAGTACCGGATGGTATTAATTTTACAGGTATTTCTATACAACTGCATTCACAATTTTTGCAAGTATATTTCTTTAAAATATCATTTCTGATATATGTGCAATTTTCCCCCCATAAATAAGTTGAAATTACTGTAATAATGCCTGCTAAAATTGCAAATACATTGATATATTTATTTATTTTCAATTTAATTATGCTAACTTGAAATGCAATTTCTGAAAACGTGCATAAAATCAAATTGGTAAATAGTCCGAACATTAAGCAAGTCGTGATTTTATGAAACTCTTCACATGAAAAAAATATCCATGAGATGATTATTAGCAACAAATAACCAGACATTATCCACAAAAAAAGTATCCAAATTTTTAATGGTTTATCTTTTTGCATAATACCTCCATTGTATAGTTGATGTTACTATAATTGATAATATAGTAATTATAATGCTTTTATAAGTATTTATTTCAAGCACTGTAAAATATAAATTACTGGTATTTGGGTTAATCTTGTTATCAATATATTTTCCTAAAATGGCAGATGATAAAACCACCATTATCAGAATTAAAAATAGATTGATTAAAGCATTCTCTTGCTTCCTGTTTAAAACTTCAATAATAGTAGTTAAACAAATTACTATTACAATAAAGTTTAAATCTTTTATTTCAAATATATCAAAAAACCCATAATTATCTGTAATAAGCAACCTTATTATCCATGGTATTAATGATATAACTATACTTGTAAAGAACCATAATTTAAAATTATTATTGAACATAAAATTATTATTAGATATTTATTATTATTGCTTTTCGGCTGTCGCTTTCTGTTTGTTTAATATTTTCTTGATGTAATTAAATCAAAAGCATCATCAGAAAACTTTGCCGAAACTTCCTTTAAAGCTGAAAAAGTATTAATGTCGTCGAGAAAGAAATTCTCTGATAAGTATTCTTCTTTTGCCCTTACTGCAAAATCATTTATCGAACCAATTTTTATTAATGCCATAATCCTTTGTTTTTTTAAAATTAAATAATATCAAACCAAGTATTTACTGCAGCTCTGAAAAACGGATCTCCCAATACAGGTTCAAGCGTTTCGCTATCGCATCTGATAGCCTGATTTGCAGTAATGCCCTCTATCCATTTTTTTCCTAAGTAATAAATTATTTGGGTTTCATCTTGTTCCACAGCATCCATATCAATATCCACCAAAAGCATAAAAGCATTTTTGCCAAAATTATCAGGATTACACCATATATTATTTTTAAGTATCGGTTTAATCAGCGGATTGAGTCTTACAATATGGCTTTGATTTTTTAGGTTGTTTCCACCCAAAATAATATGAGTCATATAAGTAGCTGCATCCATTGGTTCTGATAATATACATTTTGCCATTTTATGTATATCATTTTTAAGCGAATGATCGAGTTTTGGAGCAAACAGAAAATCTTCTTCAGCATTATGTTTACAAAAGCTATTTATAGGAAGCATTAAGTTGGCAGTACCAATTGATAATACTCTGATATCTTCAGCTTTTTGATGATAAACACCCATTGCTTCCACTACTGCAACCAATGCAGGATTGTTGTTCCCACCCATTGCGCCATCCCAAAACCTCCTGTTAAATCCTTTGTAAATAAATTCTGCTGGTTCATCAAAATATTTTATAGGTGCATTGCTCGAAGCATGAACAGTTTGGGCAAGTGTATTTTCGTAAATATTGTTATCGTAATGCAATGGATCTGATGAAAAGAAGATCGCTTTCTGGAAGTCATAATCAAATGCCGTTACTAAAAATTGTGTTTTTAAACCTAATTTCTCTGAAATTCCAGTAAATAACTCTTTTCCATATTTCGGTAAGGATTTTTCAATTCCTTCAAGTTTTCTTTTGGTGTTATATTTGGGACCAATACCCAGGATTTGTCCAATCTTATTTTCAATTTCACCTTCAAAAAGATGAATTTTGCTAAAAATCTTATTTCTTTTTTTTTCAATAAAAAACAATTCAATAATCTTTTGCATGTCGTCAAACTCCATCATACATGCAAGAATAAGGCTACCACCCGAATTGGCTGCAACCAAATCAAATTCGGCTAGTATTTCTTTACACGACTTTCCTTTGTAGATTTCCTGAAGAGCCATGGCTTGCAATATTGCCCACGAACCACCACCATCTAAAGATAAAATTTTATAACTCATATGATTTCTTGCGGATTTAATAATATCTAACGTCTATTATTTTTCGCCTCCGCGTCGCTTGATTATTAAATCCTCTACTTCTGCAATTATTTCTCCTTTAATCACATTCTTGCCCGGACAATTTTTTTGAGTATTTGGTTCATCCTTATGAAATTTAAGACTTGCTATATCGATATCCAATATATTATGAAGGCTTGCCAATGCAGCTATCGTGTTTTTCCTGACTGCCAAACCTCTTCCTTCCGAAAAATTATCTGAATTGTAATCGCCTAGCATTTCAACTCCTATAGAATTTTGGTTAAAAGAATCTGCATGAATACCGGATGTGGTTAAAGGGGTAAAAACCCAAATTTTATGATCGTCGATAAATAAATGAGGACCTGCACTCCAATTTAATTCATCTCTGTAATGATGGGTAAGGTTTTGCATATGTTGAGATGTAAAACCATCAGGACGCATTTGTAAATCAGGATTTGCAGTGTGATGTAGAACAATAAATGCAGGCTTCCACGTTGTCCAATTTAAAGAATGACAATAGATATCAAATTCCTCATGATTAAAAGATAATCCTACGATATTTTTCCAGTTTGGCATAATGATAAATTAATTTATTTTTAACACAACAAAAATACAATCAAAGTTTAATATAATTTTGCCAATTTCGCATTTAGTACCAAATTAGTTAGCAAATGCGAAATTGAATAAAATACAAAATACTAATAAATAACAATTTACAGTGATTACTTGCAATTTGCAAAAAAAAGATATGTTTGATCAACAAATAATATTTATTTATAGTGTATTATTAAGTATTTAACAAATTTAAAGGCGAAATAAATTTAGGGAAGTGATTAAAATTTTGCTGTTGAATATTTCAGGAAAAGAAGAATATTATCGAATATTTTTTATGCTGAAAAACAAAATTTGCTTTTTACTTATAATCTGAAAGGATTTTTCCTGACAAAACCTCATTTACTACTGCTTTTTTAAAAGCTACTGAAAAATACTTTCTTTCTTCCATTTTTGTCCTATTTTAAGTTGACATTTATTTGATTTTTTTGTCAACCTATGTTAGGACAAGACATAGAACCTGCTGATACAAGGAGATACTCCGAAAGGGAGTTGTTAAAAAGCTGTGTTATAAAACAATCTTACATAGAAAAGAATTTTACTTATTTTTTTCTATTAAACATAGATTTAATGGGTTCTGTTATCCTTTCAAAGAAGCTTTCGGAATCAGTAAAAATTTCTGCAGTTATTTCTTTTTTTGTATTTATAACAATAACTTTTCCAGAATCAGAATAAAGAATGCCCGTTAATTTTATGCAACTTAAACAGTATGCTCCGCTAGCAAAAATCTCTATTGTATTCGGAATATTTTGTATTTCTGTAATTATCTTTGTGTTAGATAAATTGGGAATATTGTTGAAATATAATATTACCTTTTGTCTTTTATTAACCTTAATTAGTTCATTGGTCGGGATTTTCAAGCAGATAAATGTTGTGTCTTTCTTTTGTTCAATACTTGCAATTGCTTTTACAGTATATTCGTATTTTAAAAAAAAACTAATGGATAGCATTAATATAATGACAAGAAAAACAAGCATAATTCCAAAGCGGATTATTCCAGGAGGAATTTGTCCAATAATATTTCTTACTTTCTCGCTTCTAAGTTCAATATTATCATCCTTCATATTAATTTCCAAGTTCTAATTGATTTTTAACTAAATTATAATATGCTCCTTTTTGATATGTAAGTTCACTATGAGAACCAATTTCTTCAATTGTTCCATTGTTTAAAACGATAATTTGATCTGCATTTTTAACAGTACTCAATCGATGTGCAACAATAATAACGGTTTTCCCTTTATAAAACTCAATTAAATTTTCAACAATAACTTTTTCATTATTTGCATCCAATGCATTAGTAGCTTCATCGAAAAACAAAAAATCAGGATTTTTGTAAACAGCTCTTGCAATTAATATTCTTTGTTTTTGCCCCTGACTCAGATTTTGCCCTTCGTTACCAATAATGGTATTGTATTTTAAAGGTAAGCTCATAATAAAATCATGAATATTTGCAGTTTTTGCAGCATTAATTAATTTCCGATTATCTATATCATCATCACTAGATGCAATGTTATGAGCAATGCTTTCAGAAAAAATATATCCATCCTGCATTACAGCTCCACAATGATTTCGCCACCAATTAGTATTATAATCATTGAGGTTTGAGTTTCCAATTTTAATTATTCCTTCTATAGGCTTATAATATTGTAAAAGTAGTTTTATTAAAGTTGTTTTACCACTGCCACTTGCCCCCACTATAGCAGTTATTTTACCTTCGGGTATAATCATTGATATATTATTTATAACCTTTTTGGAATGCGGACCTTCATATTGAAAAACCAAATTTTCAATTACAATTTTTTTATTAGCTAAAATATGACTTTGATTTTCTTTATTTATATTTTCGTTTTCTTTTTGATGTATTTCATTTATTCTTTCCAGACTAATATTTGTATCCTGTAAATCATGGATTAAACGAACAGCCTGTTCAATTGGAAAAGATAGCTGACCAATAATATATTGAGTTGCAAGCATCATTCCCAATGTCATTTCATTATTGATAACTGAAAGTGCAGCCACTATGGTAATTATAATATTTTTCGATTCATTAATAAAAATGTTACCGGCTTCTTGCTTTTGTTGTAAACTGAGTGACGAAATATTTATTTTGAATAACTCAGCTTGTATATCCTCCCATTCCCAACGTTTGCGTTTTTCGCAATTTTGAAGTTTTATCTCCTGCATTCCTTGAATAAGCTGAAATGTTTTGCTTTGATTTTTTGCTTGAATTTCAAAGAATTTGTAATCCAACTCACGTCGTTTTTTCAGAAAAATCAGGATCCATAATGTATAAACAATACTACCTATAATAAAAATAAAGAAAATTTTTGAACTATATATCCATAAAACAATGCTGAATGTAATTAGAGTAAAAAAAGAAAAAACAGTTTCTAACGTTCTGGAAGTAAGGAATCGTTCTACCCTTTCATGATCATCTATACGCTGCAAAATATCACCGGTAAGTTTAGTGTCGAAGAAACTCATAGGTAATTTCATGAGTTTTATGAAAAAATCAGAAATGAGAGAAATATTAATTCTCACACTAATATGCAATAATATCCATCTTCTCACAAAATCAACAGACATGCGGCTGATGATTAAAACCATTTGAGCAATTAAAATAAGATAAATAAAACCTATATTCTTGTTTACTATTCCTTTATCAACAATAGCCTGAGTAAGAAATGGAAATATAAGCTGAAACAAACTGCCTAAAAGTAAGCCAATTATTAATTGTGCAAAAAAACGTTTGTATTTTATAAAGTAAGAAAACAAAAACTTCAGGCTTTTTCTATTTGATTTCTCCGATTCTTTTTGATAGAATAATTGTGTGGGTTCCAAAAGTAGAACAATCCCTTTTTCTTCACCCTTCACTTTTGTACTTAGCCAATGATCTTTAAATTCTTCTTCTGTAAAACTCACAAGTCCATAGGCTGGGTCAGCAACAAAAAATTTGGTTTTACTTCTTAAAAAATTCTTAGTTTTTATTTTGTAAACAACTACAAAATGCTCTTGATTCCAATGTATGATACATGGCAATAAAGCTTCTTTCTCAAGTTTTTCTAAACTAAGTCGACCTCCAATTGTTTTAAAACCAAGTTGTTCGGCAGCATCACTGATAGAAAGCAATGAAACTCCATCCTTTGCGGTATAACATAAATCCCTAATTGTGTCATAGGTATATTCTTTTCCATAAAACTGAGTTATCATTTTCAGACAAGAAGAACCACAATCCATAGAATCAGGCTGCTTGGAAAAAGGGAAAGTAGTGAAAATTTTACTTTTCATCTCGTTCCATATTTAATTCTCGTTCCATTTTATCAATTTTTTTCCCTTTTCTAAAAAAATATGAAAATCTTAGCAAAACAGATTTATTATCAGAAAAATAGTAAGAATTTTCTGAAAAATCATTACTCCATCTGGTTTCTTTATTTAAATTGGGAAGGAAATAATTCAATAATGATAAACTAATATTTGCATTTCCATTCAAGATGTCTTTACCAATAGTTATCTCGTCAATCAATGGACTTTGTTCCGCATATCCATTATAAAATAGTTCCTTACCAGAAAAAGATGCATCAACATTCAAATATAAATCAAAGGGTAAAATAAACTCCGCAGAAATCCACATATTATATGAAAACCCATTGTTATTGTTTCTGGGGAAATTATAATAAAAAACATCGGCAAAAATACTAGGTTGAATAAATCCATATAGCAAAGTCTGTAAGTATAATGATCCTCCAATTCTATAATTATAATTTATATTTTCATATTTTTCTTGCAAAACACTTTTTCCTCCATAAATCGAATTCAAATCAATAAGATCATTGTAATGCTTAATGTATTGAGATAGTGTTAATAAAGTTTTTTTCTTCTTCAAAATGTAAGTTATCTCAATATTGTATGATTTTTCTGGTTTCAAATAAGGATTCCCAGTAGAAACGCTCAAAGAATCATTTGAATACCAGGCAAAAGGAGAAAGCATAAAATATTTAGGGTAATTAAGTTTTTTAGAAAAACCCAATTTAATTTTTTGCGAATTATTTATATCAAACATTACAGAAAATGAAGGAAGGTAATTCCATTGACTATATGTTATTGAATCAAATAGATTAATTCCATAATTCTCACCTCTTATTCCAGCCTGACACGACCACTTATTTTGGTAATAAGTAATTACACTATATATTGATTTCCTGATATCTATGTAATTAAAACGAAAATTCATAAGTCCATCAAAGTAATTATCTGTAATCTTCCTATAATAAAGTTGTATTCCTGTTTCTGCTTTAAGCTTTTGGGAGATAAGAGGAAACCTAAAATTTAGAGTAGAATTAAGCGCATTGATTTGATTTTTTGAAATCTCGTTTTTTATTGAATAAGTGTATGTTGAGTCAATAAAATAATTGAAAGATGTGTTTTGCTTATTTGTAAATTCTTTGTGCATCAAATAAATATTATTACTAAAAGCAAATTCATAATCATCATTTTTAAACTTCCTTTTATAATAAAATGAATAATTCTGAAGTTTTACTTCTCCATCTTTATCTAAAAGGTAATTTACTGCATGAATAGGTGTATAATTTTTTGTGTAAAGAGATGAATTATTGTAATTTGATATATTTTTATACATCTCTAAATTGCCGGTAAAATTAAAAAGATTGCTTTTATTTGGATAATAATCAAATCCATATTGAATAATATTACCAATAGATTTATTATGATTTCTATCTTTTGATTCACTAAAGTTTTCACTAAGAATTTCATTTACATTCGCAATTCGTCTAAGGCTGTCTTTTGAATAAATATTGCTAAATTTTAATTTATACATTCCAAAAACATGAAATTTTCCAAAAATATAATCGAATTGGATATTTGAAAAATTGTATTTGTTTTGGCTAAACCAACTAAGATTAGTTGTAATACTAAATCCTTTTTTTCGCTCATCTTTAATAATTATATTTATTACATTTACAACATCAGAATCGTATTTTGAAGAAGGATTGTTTATAATCTCTATCCTTTCAATATCTTCAGGATTAACAGCCATTAGATTCCTATTGCTTTGAACTCCATCTATCAAAATCAAAACATTGGGGTTGCCCATTAATCGAATTGTTTGATCTGACTTGCTAACACTTATTCCTGGAGCTTTATTAAGCAAATCCAAAGCTGTAGCAGATGAATGAATGCTTAAAGAGTCTGGTAAAAATACAGTTTTATCAACATAAGACTTGATTCCTTCTTGTTTTCCTTTAATTTCAACACTTCCTAAGTCTATGTGAGTAGGATTTAAACTGATTTTTAAATTAAATTTATCTTTTGCTGTTACAATTAAAATGGTCTTTTTTGTTTTGTATCCAATGAAACTCGCTATAATATAATACTTTTGAGTAAAAACTTTATTAATGCAAAAACGCCCTAAGCTGTCGGTTATTATTCCATATTTCATTTTGCCTGTTTGGTAATCCACCAATTGAATAGTTGCATATTCAATTTTTTTCAGACTAATTGTATCTATTACAATACCACTTACACTTACATGATCTTGTGCAAATGCAGAGTTTATTATAAAATGAAGAAACAGAACAACAAAGTACTTTTTCATTTCTTTATCTATTTTTTATAAAAACATCCTGAATAATAAGTTCATCCCCATTTACAAAACCCCTTTTCTGAAATATCAGATTTCCTGATTTATCAAAAACAAACAATTGAGGCCTCATGCATTCATATAAACTACCAAATATTCGAAAATTGCCATCTTTCTTAACATTTTCTAAACTCATTAAAAACGTTACCAATTCTCCTTTTATATCAATATACAATGGAAAGGTATAGATATGCTTCTTTGAAAATCTGACTATTTTTTGAAAATCACTATTATCAGAAGCATTTACAAATCCGATAATATTTATACTATATAGAGAGTCCCATTTTTTTAAGTTTTGTTCCATCATATTTAATTCATTAATACATGAAGAGCAATATACTGAAAAAGCACAAAAAATTGTATAGTTCTTTTTGAAACTAAAAAAAACAGTATCCTTTTCCAATGAAAGCAATTTGAATGAATTTATGTTTTGATTTATTGTATTATCAAGCTTTTGAGAATACAATAAATTACATTCTGTAATTAAAAAAATAAATAGAAGACATTTTAAGAAATATGACATAAATTAAATTTGTTCATTAGTAATTCATAATTCGAAACAGGAGGGCAAAGAAAATTGTAAATGCAATTTTTACAAGGACTAACTTTAAGTCGAGTTAAAAACCAACTTTCCCCTATTTTGTATTCATTAAGAATAATTTCAGGAGCATAAGAACTTTCAATATTTCCAAGCATTTTTTTATTCAAATTTGCATAAATATCTCCATTATGCAAAACTACTAATTTTCCGAAATTATAGCTGTTAATATTTTTATTTTGGTAAACTTCATTCTGACTGATGCTTATAGCTTTTATATCATCAAAATCAGTAAAGACATTTTTTTCAAAAAAATCAAAATTTAAACCATTAAATAGAGGAATCAAATTGCTTTTTATTAGATTATTCTCAATTGAATCGAAAAAAGTCAAATCATCTTCACTTTCTATTATTAAATTGTATTCCATTAAAGATGAAGGCAAATATTTTGGAAGTATTTCAGCAAATTCTTTATATAAATGTGGATTCAAATAAAAAATAAACTTTAGATTTTGAAAATCAAGAATTTCTTTAATATTTACAGCATTATTTATTACTATATGAGGCAATAAATACACACATATCTGTGTCGATTGATGTATTGATAATAAAAGTACTTTAACTTCCTCTAAATAAGGATATGTTAAAACATTTCCTCCCAAGAGATTTATCTTGAAAAGTGATTTGACATTAATAATCGGTAATAAAAATTTTGAAAGCTGATTAAAATTTAAGTTATCTGTAATTAATTCAGAATGAATGCAATTTATCTGTTTTGATAAATTTGAAAATTGTTTGTTGTCAGGTCCTCCATTTAAATGTATTGAAATTTCTCTTATGTCAATAAGAGGATTAAATGAATTATCTTTGGTAATTATTTCCTGATCATTTTCAGTTTGTATATTAATTAATGGTGCAAATTGAATTGGTAAAGTTTTATTATTAGATAATAAATATCCAAAATCGTTTTTCTCAATTTCAATTATAAAATCTCTTATTTTATCAGTTTCCAAAACTTCATTTTCTATTGGAAAAATATTCATCTTATTTAATCCGTTAATAAACAGATTAACAATTTGTTGATCATTAACAAGAAGTTTTTCCCCATTATATGAATTATATAAAAGCATTTTTCCATTTTTAATTTCTACAAAAACTGTAGGATCTATTACAAAGTATTTCATCTTTTTATTTTTAATTTTTTATTTATACATATAGAATTATTCACTCCATTTTTAATTTTTCAAATGTGTTTATGAACTTCGTTTCGCCATATAAAAATTCTCATATACTTGATTATTTTACTGTCGCCTCGATTTATTGTTTTATATATCTAAAATCAAAATGTTTAATTTCACACAGTATATCAACGAGTTAAAATACAGTTATATGTTTTTTTATTTTAAGAATCAACAAAATAAATTTATTAAATAGATTTAATATTATATTTTTATGATAATGAAGTTTCAGTCATTATTTTTTCAAAGCTATCGGGATTATTTTCAAAATAAGTAATCAATGACGATAAATATTTAGAGAAATCATCCCTATTCATATACCCATAACACATAATATTTTCATCATAAACATTTAGATAATACATACACTGCGAGCAGTTTGTAAGCCTGTAACATCCTTCGCATTTATTTTTTAATCTATTCAATGCATTATTATAAGTATTAACTATTTCTTCAAAATTTAAATTTACATTTTCGTCGGTTACATTACCAAAAGCAAATTTATGAGGAATATTTTCACAAGGGAGTAGTTTGCCATTAGCTGTTACAAAAATTTTCCGAGAAAAAGGCAAGCAGGTACCAGTTGGTTTTACTGATTTGCTGCTATTTAAAAGTAATTCAGTATAATTTGAATAAACAAGATTAGTTTGATTGAAAATAAAATAAATAGCTTCTTTAAAATCAGGCTCTTCTGTGTAATTTTCCTGATGAAATAATTTAAAATAATCTTCAGATTGTTTTAGATCAGTATTTTTATTTTTAAAAAATAAAAACAACTCCTCTTTTTTCTCTTTCGATAATCCATCTGTTGATATCTCAGCAATCATTGGATTTTTTCCAAAATTCTTTTTTATAAAACTATTGGCTGATTCAATAGAATTTCTATTATGCAAAACACAATTAAAATTAATGTTCTTTTCGAAAAATGTTTGATAGTTTTGTTTTATACTTATCATGTTCCGGAAGACATCAGAAAACGAATTTACTTTGTTTTTATAAACCCTATATGAATTATGTTCTTCGTTACCATCCAAACTTATAAGTAGTTTAAAATCATTTTTTACAAGAAAATCTATATGTTTATCAATCAATGTAGCATTTGTTGTCATCGAAAACTTAAATTTGATATTTATTGTTTCTAAGTTCTTAGCAAATGATGTTATTTCTTTTATAAAATTTATCCTAAGCAATGGTTCCCCACCATAGAAACTGATTGTAATATGATTATCTGGAGTTGAAGCATGTATTGAAGAACAATAGTCAAAAATATATTTAATCATATTTTTTGCAGCGGTAATGCTTAAATTTTTCCCCGTCCGTTTCTCATATCCATTATAGTATTCACTATAAGCACAATATTTGCAATCTAAATTACATTTCTGTGTTACTTCAAATGCAATTTGCGGATAATTTGATAAATAGTATTTAACTACATCTTCCTTTATTGTAGTTTTTATAAATTGAGTATTATTTTCGGAATTAAACTTCAATATTTTTGACAAGATAGAAACTGATGGATTAATATCATGATTGGCAAGAATAGTTTCTAATAATTCTAAATCAAGAGAATTAAGAGATGTTTTTTCTCTGTCTAAGATTTCAAATATGTTATAAACTTGATCTTCAACATTTCTAAGTATTTTATTGTTGCAATCGAATATATACTTATTATTATTTTTACTTTTAATTAATACCAATTGTTCCATTTTGATTTTATTAAAAAAGGCACATAAATATTAAATACTTATGTGCCTTAAATTGAAATTAAAGTGCAGTTAGAGTTGCTTCTTTTTGTGTTGATGTCCCTTTTTTATCATCACACCTGCAGTTACTTTGGTTGTCAGTTCCTTTGTTGCAAGCTCTTACATCATTGCCATTACAGCAACAACAGCATGGGCAACTGCACCATCCAAAAATACCTGAACCTGTTTCGCTTGCTCCACCCTTTAGGTTTTTAAGCTCTTCTTTGTTGAACAAATCTTGTTTGCTCAAATTTGTCAATTTTAATGTTTTCATTTTTAAATGTTTTTAATGAATAAATGAAATATCAATTGCAAAATAAAATCTTTAAACGGCAAATGCATTACCGTTAAGTTTTTTTTATTAAATACTTTTTAATGTTTTTACAGTAAACTATTTCAAATCCTTTTTCTCTAAGGCAATTTATCATATTTCGTATTGTTTTTTCAGAACAGTCAAATTTGCTTGCAATAGCTTTGGGAGATTCTAAACGACCCTTTTCTACTAACTCTAATAAATAATCTAACCTTTTTGAATATGTAATATAATCCATTTTGCTTTTTACTTATTTTAGAATAAAAACATTTTTTTAACACAGCAAAAATACAATCTAAGTTTAAAATAATTTTGTCAACTTCGCATTTAGTACTAAATTTGTTGGCAAAAACGAAATTACACAAAATGGAAAACAATAATATAGAGTTACTTAAAACGTATGGGGATTATTTAGCCCAAAAACGATATTCGTATTCAACAATAAATGCTTATAAACAGTACGTTAAAGAGTATTTAACAAATTTAAAAATACCGATAGAAGAAGTTCCCGAAATAAAAATAACTTGCTATCTGGCAGGGAAAATAATGGATGTATATAAATCATATTATGCCCGAGATCGTTTTGTAGAAGCATTTATATTATTTTTTAAGCATGTGGTTGGAAAAGATTATAATATGCATCGTATAGCGGGCAAAAATTATGAACATAAATTGCCATTAATATTGTCGCAAACAGAAATATGTAAAATAATTGATAATACAACTAATATCAAACACAAAACCCTTTTGTCGCTAATATATTTTGCAGGTTTAAGACTCGAAGAACTGATAAATCTAAAAATTTCGGATGTAGATATATCAAAAAGAGAAATTACAATTTATTGCTGCTCAAAAGGAAGTGCCAGAATTATTAAATTTCATGCCCGATTGGGTAAACAAATTAAAGAGTATTTATATGAATTTGAACCTGAAGAATGGCTTTTTGAAGGTAGAGGAAACAAACAATACAGCTCAAGAAGTGTGCAGATGGTTCTGAAAAAATCTTTAGACAAAAATAAAATCAATTCATTGGCCACACCCTCTACCATCAGGCATAGTCTGGCAGCACATCTGGTTGAAAATGGAACTGATATAAATCTGGTAAAAGATTATCTGGGTATTTGCTCTGTAAAATATGCAAAAAGATATACTCAAATTGTTAAAATACCAAAACTTGATTTATGTAAAAATATAGAGAAAAAATTTTAGTAAAGAATTTTTATTTTTTTATTATCTATTTTCATGAATTCATTATTATTGCCAAAATAATATTATAATCATGGGCTTGAATAAAAAACATTTTCCAATCTCAATGCAACTATTTATTAACTTTGTATCTCTTTGTTTAAAAATTCGGATTTGGAAATTAGTACTATTGCTTCATACAAGTTGTCGGAAGATGAATTGGTTTTGCTGGAAGGTTGTTTGCTTAAGGAACGACAGAAGCAAAAACAACTCTACTATAAATATTGCGATGCAATGTTTACTTTGGCATACCGTATTCTGAACGACAGAGATGAAGCTCATGATGTACTGCAGGATGCATTTATACAGGTGTTTCAGAAAATCGAACAATTTAAACGTCAATCAACTTTGGGTGCGTGGATTAAAACCATTGTAATCAGAACTGCCTTCAGACATCTGAAAACACAGAAACTATTTGATTCACTTGAAGAAAACAAACATGAAACAGCAGAATTCAGCCACAATGAAATTGATGGCAAAATACTTGAAAAAGTAATATTATCGCTGCCCGACGGATATCGTACTATATTTATACTGGCTGAAGTAGAAGGCTATAAACACAAAGAAATTGCTGAAATGCTTAATATTAGCGAAGGCACTTCCAAATCGCAGCTTTTTAATGCAAAAAAAACATTGAAAGAAAAACTTAAAAACGAATGGTTATAATGGAAAATCTAACAAATAAAGACTGGTCGAATCTGCCGGTTCATAAACCCGATGTGGATTTATGGGACAGGATAGATACTGAGCTTGATTTGCAGGGTGTTTCCGCTAACCTCGATCAGTTGCCCAAATATTCTCCCAAAATGGGTTTATGGAAAACTATCAGTTTAAAACTCGCTTTCTATCAGTATATAAAATATCTGTATTTTGCAGCTGCTACAGGTATTACTGCAAGTGTTTTGTTTTTCATATTTAGCAATACACCTGAAACCAATATGATAAAAAAGAATAAAGAAGAAGTTAAAGTTATACAGCAAAATACAGAGGTTAACAATATTCAGCAAACTCAGCAGCAAATAGTTGAAAATAGCAACAATATTCTCAACAACAAAAACAATACTGCAATTTATAACACCACAAAAAAAGAAAATCAAAATATCATTAAAACTAGGTCAGCTTTAACTAAAGATTTTACAAAATCAACTGCTTCGAAACAAGATATATTACATGATAAATCACAAAATAGTTCTTCTAATAATATAAATACACTATCATCTAAAATTAATAAATCAGAAAACAATGATAATAAGCCTACTACAGTATTGAATCCGGTTGCAGAGAAAACGCAAAATACACAGATATTATTTATAAATAACGAAGCTATATCAGCAAAACCAAATGAAGTTGAAAATAAAGTTCAGATTGCTGAAAATAGAGAAAACAAAATAGATGAAACCCTTGGTATTGAGCCAAAAAAAGTAAATTTGAAATCTACACAAAAACCTCATCAGAAAGGATTTTCATATGTAGGTGTTGATTATACAATTTTGAAAATTTATAACAAAGAATCATTTTCATATACATACAATCAATTGATCCATCAGTTTGGTATCAGTTATCAATATAATTATTCAAATTATTTGTTGCAGACCGGATTATCGTATAGCAAGTTTACCGACAATCAGGCAGGCAAAGTACATTTCCAGCTTGATCAGCATACAAAATACAATTATGTGGATTCGGTAGTGTTTAATTCGCAAGGTGAAATTATACAGTACATTACACATCCAGTAGTATTTAATGATTCTGTTTTGTATCAGGAATATATTCCTGCCCGAAAGACTTATACATTGCTTAATATTCCTGTATTAGCCGGTTATCAATGGAATTTATCAAAGTTTGGCTTTGCTGTAAAATCAGGTTTTTTGTGCACCATGATAATCACTGAAAAAACTTCGATGATTTTGCCTGTTACACAAAATATTAAAGCATTAAAAACAGAACCATTTCAATCATCAATAAAAGGATTAAATTGGGCTGCTGTGGTTTCAGCTTCAGCATCTTATAATCTTAGTAAACAATGGGGTATAAATGTTGAACCGATTGTTTATTATTATTTCAAACCAATGTACAACAATATGGATATTTATCCCGATTTTGGTAATAAATCGCCATGGTTGTTTGGTTTAAAAACAGGAATTTATTATAAATTCTAATTTCATTAAAATGAAAAAAACTGTAATTTCAATATTTTTTATACTAATTAGCTTTGGAATATCTCAGGCTCAACCATCCGTTACATCACAATGGGAATGGGTAAGAACTGCCGGAGGATTACAAAGCCAGAAAGCTACAGCAATTGCAGTAGATAACAACAACGACGTTGTGATTGCCGGTAGTTTTACAAGCAATTATATTTTTTTAGGCAGCAATAATGTAATTTTGACTAACAGCGATTCTAATACATTTTCCACAAATATGTATGTAGCCAAATACAAACAAAATGGTGAAGTTTTATGGGCTAAAAAAGCAAATTGCAATACTGCAACCTCTTCAAATAAAATGGTTTGTGATAATAATGGTAATATTTATGTTAGTGGTTATATAAACAATTCCAATACATTAAATAATACCATTTCATTTGATGGAAATTCTGTTTATACCAATAATAGCGGAGGAAAATCTTTTCTGGTAAAATACTCACCGCAAGGACTTTCGCAATGGGTTTTGTTTATTAACAATCGTTTCTGGGGCTACGACAGTATTACAGCTCTCAGATGGGATGAAGCTTCATCGAGTATTCTGGTTGGAGGCAATTGCCTGGGCGATTCTGTTTCAATAGGAAATATAAATATCAGTAATACAGGTAATTATTTACATTCTTCGTTTTTTGCAAAAATTTTACCCCAAACTGGTACTGTGGCCTGGCTGAAAACTACCAAAGGAAACTCGTTTACGAACAGGATTAATGATATTGCAACGGATAATAGCGGCAATATATATACAGCAGGTTCTTTCCTTGGAAATCAGCTTATTCTGGCATCTTCCGATACTTTGACAAACACAACTTCTTCTGCAGGAGCTGTCTTTTTTGATAGTTATCTGGCTAAATACAATCAGAATGGAGATTTTCTTTGGTTCAGAAAAGGCGAATGTTTAACAAGTGATGAGTTTACGAATATCAGTTGTTTGAATAACAATAGAATATTGGTAAGCGGATATAACAACAGTGCTTTTAATATTAACGGAGCTACTGTAAATGCTAATAATTATCTGCTCGAATTTGATGAATATGGTAATATGGTGAAAATACTGGGTTTCCCAGCCCGAATTACTGAATTGAAAAAAATGAAAACAGGAAATGGGTTTTTTATGGGCGGAAGTTTTGTAGCCGATACACTTGTGCTTGGAAATATTGTTTTAAGCAAAACCATTAATCCGATGTTATTAAACAACAATTTGTTTTTTGCCAACTGCGACAGCCTTGCAGCATATAAGTCGGCATATTCGGCAGGTGGCGATGTATCTAATAGTCAATTAATGGCATCTTATGTTGGTGATTCAAATAAGGTATATGTTTGCGGTTCTTTTAATCAGCCTTCAATAAAATTTGGAAACAATATTTACAATGCGCATGGCTTAAGTGATTTGTTTCTGGCAAAACTAAATACCGGTAGTTTGCTTCCACTTCCCTTTAAATACAATATTGGTGGAACGGTTTTTGTAGGCTCAATACCTGTAGATTATGCAATTGCATATTTGTATGATACCAATCAGAATATTTTAGAAACCTGTTATATCGATTCCATGGGGTTTTATTATTTTTATCAGAAAAACAGTGGTTTATATAAAGTTAGTGCCGAATTGCTTTATAATTCTACCTATTTTATGCAAAACTATCAATCTACTTTTTTTCCTGATAAAACCAATTTTACAGATGCATCTACCATAATTTTGAATTCAAACAAATGGGGCAGAGATATTTATATGCAAAAAATGAATTCAGTAAATGAAAAGCAGAATGATGATAAAACGATTAGCATTTTTCCTAATCCTGCTAAAGACAAGATAAATATCACGATTACCCGCAATTTATCGGATAAATTCAATATGAAGATATTTGATATAAATGGCCAAATTGTGTATAATGAAGATTTTTGCAATAATGAAAATTTATCGGTAAATATTAATTTTTTAAAGCCAGGTATCTATCATATTAAATTGCAATTTTCTTCAGGAATCATAAGCAATTCAAGATTCGTTAAACAGGATTAGAATATTTATAAACAATGCAATTTCAAATTATTATTCATTAAAATACAAAAGAACTAAATTAATTTAGTAATTTTACTGACTATAAAAATTGTATTTATCATGCAACTATTTTCATCCTCGCAGTCTCTTTAGAATATAAGAAATTAAAAAATATTTTTACTGAAAATTAAACAATTAAAAAATTTATAACAATGAAAAAGAAAATTTTACTTTTGAGTTTTATTATTCTGGGCTTAATAGGTTTACAAGCTCAAAATCCTTTCTTTGTGGGAGGATACGTAACTAACCTGAATGGAGGTGCAATTGCCAATCATACGGTATTTATCGTTTCTGACAGCAATAGTGTAATGCCTTTTGCCGCAACAACAACTACCAATACAAATGGTTTTTATTCATTTAATAATATAAGCGTACCAGCTCCGGTATTTGTGGTTTCTTATGTTGTTTCAACACTAGATTGTAATGGAGTGATGCATTCACAAACAGTTACAAATGCAAATCCGCAGAATACCGTAAATTTCAGTATTTGTGCAAGCAATACTACTAATTCGTGCAATGCAAATTTTGTAGCTTATCCCGATTCGAATGCATTGTCGAATACAGTTCACTTTTCTAATTTATCTACAACAACTTATTTGAATACACCTATTCAGTATTTGTGGAATTTTGGCGATGGAACAACTTCTACATTAGCTAATCCAACTCATACTTATTCACCCGCTTCAGCTACCTATAATGTATGTCTTACCATGACAGTTGCTGGTTCAGGTGCAGTTTTATGTGTTGATGATTATTGTCAAACCGTTACAGTTGGACAAGTAAGCAATACATGTCAAAATAACTTTACATTTACTCATCAATTAAATAATTATACTTTTACAGGATATGTAAGCTCAAATTATCCGACTACTTATCAATGGAGTTTCGGTGATGGAACCATTGGAACAGGTCAATATGTAAATCACATTTACACATCTACTAATCCATCAGGACCAAGCACTTATACTGTTTGTCTTTTTACAACTTCTGTAGATCCAGTTACTGGAAGTCTTTGTACTGATTCTACTTTTCAAACTATTGTTATCTCTAATAATCAAAGCAATTGTAATGCAGGTTTTATTGCTTATCCTGATTCTTTAATGGGATTTAACACCAAACATTTTACCAATACTTCTACCACAAATTTAAGTTTAACTCCAATGTATTTCTGGAATTTCGGTGATGGAACCACATCTAATCTAACAAATCCAAATCACACTTTTGCACCTAATTCACTTGGTTATTACAATGTTTGTTTAACAATGAAGATATTAAATTCAGCAGGTATTGTTGAATGTATTGATGATTATTGTCAGAATGTTTATGTAGGGACAATACCTTCTAATTGTCAGAATAATTTCTCACATACTCATCAAGGTAATATTTTTAACTTTGTTGGTAGTATAAATTCTACAAATCCAACCATTTACAAATGGAGTTTTGGTGACGGAACTTATGCAACCGGACAGAATGCTTCACACGCTTATCAAATATCTACATCAGGAACAGCTACTTATAATGTTTGTTTGATTACCATTACTACCAATCCTAATACATTAGGCGGAAGTTGTACTGATACTTCATGCCAGACAATAACTGTTACCAATACTTCAAGTGGTTGCAATGCCAACTTTGTATCGCATCCTGATTCTTTACAAAATAATAAATATTATTTTACTAATACATCCACTACAAACTTAAGTTATCCTATTTTATATTTATGGAATTTTGGCGATGGAACTTCTTCAACGCTTGCAAATCCTGTTCACATTTTTCAGGCAAATCCAAGCAGCGGAGGTGTTTACAATGTTTGTTTAACCATGAAAATTTTGAATTCAGCTGGAGTAGTTGAATGTGTTGATGATTATTGTACTACAATTTACGTTAATGGGAATCAACCCAATTGTCAGAATAATTTCACTTTTACTCATCAAAACCTGATGTATGCATTTAATGGACATGTTTATAATACAAATCCAACAATTTATAAATGGAATTTTGGTGATGGAACTTATGCAACCGGACAGAATGTTACACATACTTATACTCAGCCTGCCTCAGGTATTGTTGGTTATAATGTTTGTTTAATTACAGTTACATCTAACTTAAACGGTACTTCATGTACTGATACTACTTGCCAGTTTATACCTATTAATGTTGCAAGCGGTAATATTGTACAAGGTCATGTATATGCCGGAAATTATCCTATAACAGATGGTTATGTTTTAGTTTATCAGGCTGATAATACTACAATGTCATATATTTTGCTTGACACCCTGGCTTTGGATACAACTGGTTATTTCCAATTTTTATATCCAACTATGCCTCCACAAACACCGGCTTTCTTATTAAAAGCAGTTTTGAATCCAACAGCATCTTATTTTGCACAATATGCTCCTACGTTCTATAATCATACAATTAACTGGTTTACTGCCACTCCTGTATTTCCTTCGTCAAATAATGTATTCTACAATATTAATATGATACATTTGCCAGTAATTTCTACTGGAACAGGAACATTGTCGGGAAATATATTTATGACAGGCACTAAAGCCAGCGGAGACAATCCATTAGCAAATGCAGAAATTATTTTAACAGATGAAAGTGATGCTCTTGTAAAAATTACTTTCTCAGGTACTAACGGAAACTTTAATTTCAGCAATCTGCCAATGGGAACCTATAAACTCCACATCGAAATTGCCGGAGTTAACTATACTCCTTATCCGGTAACTATCAGCACTTCAAATCCTGGAGTAAGTAATATCTTAATCAGTGTAAGCAATAATACAGCAGTAATTACAAGCATTGAAAACGATTTGGAAAACAATACTGCAATTGGTGAAATTTATCCAAATCCAACTACTCATGAAGCTTATATTGATATTAAAAACACCAATAACGAAAAACTTGTTGTTTCGATTTATGACAATACAGGTATAAAAGTTTACAGTCATGATTATGCAGTTAGTGGTTCGCAACGCGTCAATCTTAACGAAAAGAATTTAGCAGCAGGAATTTACACTGTTAAAATAGAAAAAGCTAACGGAATTAATTCTGTTAGAAAATTAGTAATTTCAAAATAAAAAATTTAATTGATTAAACAAAAAAGGCTTCAGAAATGAGGCCTTTTTTTATGGTTTAGATAAATTCAACTTTCGATTCTTTTAACCAAAAAGAACGCAAAGAATTACGCAAAGACTGCAAAGGAAAAATCAAATTCAAAAGAATTTTTTCTCAACTTTCTATAAACGAAGCACAAAGTTTTACTTCCGTCTTCGGTCTTCTGACTTCGATCTTTTTCATTTACTTATTTAATAATGGTAAGGCTTCCTTTATACTCTTTCTCTCTGCCATTTCTTTTGCTTTTGGCTTTGAGTATGTAAAAGTAAACGCCATCGGCGCAGTTGTTACAGCTAAAATCGTTTTGGTAGTTGGTGGTTTCGTATAACAGGTTGCCCCAGCGGTTGTAAATTTGCAGGGCTATTTCGTAGGTTTCGGCGTTTTGGATTACGAAATTATCGTTTTGGCTATCGCCATTGGGGGTGATAATATTGGGTATAGTAAGTGGCGGATTACAAATATTATCATCTCCGGCACTTATAACAATGGTATCTGTTGAGGTTATATCATACTCTGCCACATAAGCCCTTACCCAGTAAGTGCCGGGCTGTTTTACCTTATAGGTAGCCGCATGGCTGCTATCCTGCCAGGTATAGGTAGCATTGGGCAAGTTGGGGTTAAGTATTAAAGTCTCACTTTCGCATAGTGCGGTATCTGCCCCAAGGTTTATATCAAAACTGCACTCGCAGACTGAGACGTCGTCGATAAGGTAATAAGCAGCACCAAAAACTGGTTTTATTGCAACCCAATTTGTATGGGAATCATCATTAAAATTACCTATAGTAATGTGTTCTTCTCCTCCTATAGCTTCATATAAACCGGATATTTTTGTCCAGTTGATGACATCTGTTACTATACCTATTTTGTTTGTTATTTGTGGTATTGAATCTATTAACATATATCCAAGTATATTTGGATTAAATGAACTAACATAGTTTTTTGAAATAAACATTCCAATATTTTCAATAGCTATATATGAAGCATAAGATGAAGGAACGGTATAAAAACTACAGCAATATTTTTTATTTGTTACTAATTTATTTTTTATTTTAACTTCTATATACTCTCTGTAATTAATAGCAACGGTAGGATTTGCATATATATATATACCTGCACATCCATTTCCTGTATGAGGGCTATTTGTTATTAAATTATTTTGAATAATAAAATCAGAAGAGCATGTATGCATATAATCAGAAGAGCCCACACAATTTATTCCATCATTCCATGGGCTTGCAAAACAAATTTGAGAAAGACTAGTTGGACATGCTGTATAATCTTCAAAACTTGAGTTGGGAACTAAATTATTCCCAATAATATACTGAGCCTTTATGTTAAATGGACAAAATAAAAAACAGAAAATTATAATTATTATTTTATTCATAAAAAAGATAAAGCAGAGGGAATTACCCTCTGCTTTTAAATTAAATTTATTTTACAATCAATAATTTGTCTTTTGCAATAATATCGTTATTGCTTATAATGTGATAATAATAAATACCTGCTTTTAAATCTTTAACAGATACCGAAATAAATTGATATGCTGAAGTAAGTTGATTGCTTTGCAATAAATTACCTGCGTATCCGTAAATTTCCAATACTGCATTTCCATTTAATTTGCTATCAAACTCTATCATTACCTCAGTTGATGCCGGATTTGGATATAATCTGGCATTATTGGCTATAGTTGATTTTGCCTCTGCTTTTGGCACTTTGGCATAATCAACCTCTATTTTTTCTTCATCAATATTAAGCATCAATCGGGCAATATAAACTGCATCGCCACCTTCCCATGGGCGACCCCATCTAACTTCCCCTGAAAGGGGAAGAACTCTTACAGTGTCTTGTCCTAACATAGGTTGACAAAAAAACAAAGAAAGTGTCAACTTAAAATAGGACAAAAATGGAAGAAAGAAAGTATTTTTCAGTAGCTTTTAAAAAAGCAGTAGTAAATGAGGTTTTGTCAGGAAAAATCAATAAAGAACAGGCAAAACACAAATATGGCATAGCCGGAAATACG
>JAHEYQ010000080.1 GCA_023251515.1 Bacteroidales bacterium | reverse complement strand
TAATGCGTTTTATATGCTGTTGGATAAAACCACTATACAGCAATTGTCAGTATTGGTAGCGGCGCCAATCTCGCCACTCAAAATGGTTTCATTGGTGAAAATGACCCTTTCTGAAACAGAAGTTTCCGTGCCGGCAAATCCGCCATACACAGATACACCACTTCTCAAACCAAAACAATTATTACGTAAGTTGCCAGGCTTGTAGGTTCCAGCCTTTACCCAAATCTGGTCGCCACTTACTGCCAGCCCAAGGGCTATTTGCAATGATTGTTTAGCTGTCGCCCAGCTTAGCCCATTGCCTGTATCATCGGTTTTGGAAGCATCCACATAAATGGTGGTGGCCATCAGGTTTGTGCTCAATGTAATGAACAGGAGCAGCGTGATTAGTTTGTAAAAATTTTTCATGATAAATTATTTTAAATTTTTGATTTTTAACTATACGTATCGTATTTACATTATAAATATCTTAATATGACAAATTATTGTTTGTATAACCGCCTTTTCCCCATTTATCTGTATGGTATGGCCAAGTAGTGGTTACAACTAAAGCAATTGTTCTAAAAGTGGCAGTATTTTGTTTGATTAGAGTTCCTTTTGAGATAGCAGATAGAGTTGTATAAGATTTTATGTTTTCCTGAATACAGGGAAGATTGCATGTAACGTCTTCAGTCTTAAAAAAAGCAGACCCATACCATTCATTATCAGCAATATTAATAGTAGTTCCGGTAGAAAGATAGGCCAACGGTATAAATGTAAACTCATCGGTTCCATTACAATAAAATTCTAAAATAACATTATCTCCCGAATTTAGTAAAGTGTGTGCCTGAATTATTGTATAACTGCCCAAGAATATAAGCGACATTAATGCTAAAATTGTAAATGCTTTTTTCATAATAATATTACAATTAATACTTATTAACACAACAAAATTACATATGAAAAAAACATAATATCTTAAATTAATTATAATAATAAAGTTAATTAAAAATATAATTGTTATATTTTGTTATTATATTACATATTACTAGTAATAATTATTTAAATACCAGAAATATTTGACTTTTACAAAAATTTATCAACCAAAGATTCTACTTTAAAACTCTTAATAAAGAAATCCTCTTTTTAAGACTTCAATAATATAAATTAAAATATTTTTTCCAAAGATTTAATTACGCAATATTTTGGCTAAAGCCATATTTATCAGTGATTTTAATTTACTCCTACCTTAAGTTCGAAGCTATTAAAAATTGCTTATTTATATGAATTTTGATGCAACTTCTACGAATTTAAGATATTAAAAGAAGGAAGACAGAAAACCTAAGTAGAGCAAATCGGGAATCTGGAGAAAAAGCGATTCGGGAGGGAATATAATATCGAAATGAATATATACTAGTACAATTCACTTTGCTATTGAAACTATAACATATTTCTGATCGGTATTTTAGCATTAAAAAAAATGAAGTAATCTATAAATCACTTTTATATATTTTAACAATACAATATATTCTTTATTAACTATAAATTATATTGTATTTTAAAAATAATACCGAGCTTAGATATGTAATAGTACAATTCGCCTTGTTCTTGAAACCATAATATATTTCTGATTGGCATTATAGCATAAAAAAATGAAGTAATCTACAAATCACTTTTGTATTAGCCCTGTGTTAAGGTCAAAGCAATTAATATTGTATGATTTTATGGACTTTGTAACAATTTCTGCGTATTTAAAATAAGAAATAATTATTCCTAAAAGTTCCGTTTTGCCACATTAATCCAACAATGTTAATTCCAGTTTTGCCTGTTCATTAGCAAAAGTATTGGCTATCATCAAAAATCTGTCGTCGATACCTGCATAATTCTTTACTTCTATTTCAGCTTCATCATCTTGCAATATTTCTATAGCATTTTCAGGTATTACAGTTGCATCCTTGGTTTGCGAAAACCAAATTTTGATCTTTTCTCCTTTTACCAAACTAATTAATATAACATCATTTATCGAAAAACTAATACCTGCTTCAATTATTGTATTTTTTACTATTGAACGTTTAACTGTATTGGCTTTTTCGGTTTTGGTTTTGGGTTTTTTAACCAGTTTATTCATTGGAAAAAAACTATAAATGTGATCTGGAGATTCTGCAAAATGTGCTGTAAGATAGCCCAGATTAACAAACAATCTTACAGCCATTTTATGTGCAGCTTCTCTTAAAAGTGTTGCAGAAAACTGTACATCACTTTCTTTTAATTGTTTTTTTATAAATACCTGATTCAATTCGATGTAATATTGCTTAACGTCGTTATATAAGTCAACTAACAGAGGATAATCTGCTAAAGTTAGGCTCAGAACATCCAGATAATCTAATCTTTTAGAATAACTGCCTGTACTTATTCCCATTCTTCCTTTTGGCATCAGAACACGATATTCTGCAGATTGTTTGTTATATTTTTGTATGATAATAGCTTCCCAAACTGGTAGTTTTATTGTTTTCAACTCATAAAATTTATCTTTCATAGAAATAACACAGCCTTTCCGGTTCGATTTATTACTGTATTTATTCATAAAAACCGTTTCAAAATCATTAAAAACAGGCAATGTATCCTGAAATAAATTATTTATAACAACATCTGAACTCCTACTTCCAAGAATACCTAAACAACTTTTACTAAAAAAATAAAATTTAGGGATGCTGAAATTTATAAATCTTATAAAAGGGTTGTAACAACGCAGCCATTTTTTATGTTTGTTCATATTTCTTTATGTTTTCTAATTAAAAACGATTACACATATTATTAAACCAAAAGATAAATTTTAGTTTACAAATTACTTATTGATTAATTTAAATGAATTTATATTACTTACAAAAGTAATTAAAATATTTTATGTATAATATAATTTACTAAATATATTTTGTATTATTATTTATTACTAATATTATATACTTTTTATATATTGTATAATATCTATGTATTATTTCATTATAGATGTATTTATTTGTGTTTAATATTAGTATTATTTTCTATTAATATATTTTATTAGTAATGTATATTAATTTTAATTTTTTATACTTTTATTATTTAGTATTAATACATAGTTATAATTTATTATACTAATATTATTTTGTTTAATATATTAGTATTAATATATTATTTCTCTTATAATATGTATTTTATAATAGCATTGATATTAATTACTAATTAATTTTATTTTTATAAATTAATCATGAACTATTAGCTTGTAAATTTTTATTATAAATAAATGATTTAGATATTAGTCCTTTGCAGAATATATTATGCCTTTTACAAAGCAAAAAGGGAATATGATAATTTAAAAGGGGAATAAATTTATCGTCAAATAAATACATGAGATTTTAATAAAAGAAAAATCTGTAGAAAAATATAAACATTTAAAACAATTTGCTGGTTTTTAGTTTAAACTTATTGAAAACGAAGTCGCAGTATGAAATTTTACAGACTATATATTCAGCTGGATTGTTCGTATTAATCGTTTAATCCAAACGCTTTCGTAAATTTATTATAATAAACCAATATTTCGGTATAACTCTATAAAAACACTTTTCGTCTGAGCTTATGTATAACAAAAAAAAGCCTGCATCTTCCGACACAGGCTTTTTTTATTTAATTGATTTTGTTTTATTTCCAGTTAAATTTCAGATTTTGAGTTTCTATCGATGTTTTAACTCTGATCAGATAAATTGCTTTTGATAAATTCAGATTTACGGCATGTACATTTGTACTTCCTTTTGCTGAGTAAACGCTGGCTCCGGTAATTGTAAAGATTTCAATCTGTTCAATGCTTTCTCCGGTTTGTGCTATAATGCTCAAATTATTACCACTTTGTGTTACACTGATATCTGAACTTATTAATCCGCTATTTGTGTTTCCAAAACGGATAAAGAATCTGCCATATTCCGATTTCTCATCTGCTACAAATGTATATTCTGTGTTTTCTGACAGACTTATCAGTTTGCCTTTGATTCTGTCTTCCAGATACAGATTTTCTGCTGACTCCATGCCAAAACTGATGATTTTAACCTTACTGCCTGCTTCTGCATTAATGCCCAAAGGGATGATTTCTTTGTTGGCATTGGCGGTATTGATGGTCAGTTTTTCGCCGGTTTTTGCATAAGAATACATTTCCAATGGATTGGCATTCAGCAGTTTTTCTGAATCATATTCCTCAAAACTTTGCTTTGCTGATTCATTTTTGCAAATTGCCAATTCATCTGCTCCTTGTTCTGATTCTGCTTTTAATCTCAACAGAATTTCGGTGTCATTTGATTTGTAGAATACTGCATTGCTATGTGTTCGGGCTGCCGATGTAAATACTATTTTCGGACTGGTATAGGTAGCCTTTACAAAGAATCCCTGCATTGGTGCAATGATTGAAGTGGTTCCTACGGGTACTCCCACATTGGTCAATGTATTGTATGTATTGAAATAAGTTGTATTTGTTACAGGTGTTATATTCGGGTATCTTGTGTTATCCCAAATATACAGTGATTGACTTATATTGGTTTTTGTCAGCGTTTTGAAATCGATATTGGATGTATATGGATTTGCCAACAAATTCCAACTTTGTGTTGCCGATGTTCCGTTGTAAGTTAATGCAACTGTATTGTCAAAACTTAGTGCACTGTAATATAAATTACCAGCCAATGTCATGGTATAGTTTGCAGTTGGTTTAACGGCATATCCGGTGGTTGGTAATAAATAGGTGTACATTGATGTTACATTCAATTGCCAGTTTGTTCCATTGGTATATGGTTTTATTTGTAAACTTCCTCCAATTGGTGCTATATTGCTAACTGTATAAAGCGTTTTCTTAAACGGACTACCAATCAGATGCCAGTCATTGTTTAAATAGCGTTTTGTTGTTGCCTGCAAATCAACTGTATTATGTATAAACGATGCACCTGATTCTATTACCAAACCTGCTGTTCCGCCATTATTTACAATTGTTCCGCTTACAGTAATTTTACTGTTTGAAGCCAAGGTAAGCACTTTGCCTGTGTTGATTGTCAGATTGGTTCCGCTGCCTGCAATTGTTATGCCATTGGTATGATTGCTGTTGTTAAATGTAATGTTTTTATCAACTGCTAATGTGCCGCTTGTCAGGTTTATTGTTTGATTATTTATGCTGTTAAAAGTTATAGTTCCATTGCTGCATAAATTTGCCATTGCATTACGTAATGAGCCGTAACCGCTGTTATTATTGTTGAATACATTAACAACAGGAGAACAATTAATTGTAAGCGAACCATTGGAATAGGATATTATATAATTTGTTGAAGTAAATCCTCCCGGTGTAATTATATATGTTCCTACTTCTGTTGCTGTTGTGGCTGTACCGCTAAAACTGAGTGAGCCGCCCAGAGATAAATATGAATCACTTAATACAAAACCATTATAACTAACTGTAAATGGGCTATATATTAAACCATCATAAGTTTTTACTTTGTTATTGGCTGTAATGCTTAGTGGAATAGGATTAACTGTTAAACTAAAAATATTAGAATACGTTTCATCACAATCTCCACTCTTAACTGCTACTCTGTAATACCATGTGCCGGCAGCATTAGGTATTTCTGAGTATGTAGCATTGGTATTGTTTATAGTAGTCCAACTGCCTGAATTAAATTTTTTCTCCCAACGTTGGATTGTTCCTACATAGCTTCCTAATGTGAAGGTTCCTGTTGATAATCCATAGTTAATTGTTGATGTACCTGTAATTGTTCCACCAACTGAATATGGATACACAATAAATGCTCCTGATATTGTTGTGTTTACATCTGTTCCGCAGTCACTATGAATTACACAATAATAATACAATGTACCGGCTGTTGTTGCTCGTGGTGTATAAGCATTGGTTTGAGCTCCATTTGATGAACCCAGTGATATGCCTCCGCTATTAACCGGATTTGTATTGCTATACCATTGATAAGTTATTGTTCCGGTTCCTGTTGCATCTACACTAATTGGTGTAAAGGCTCCATTGATACATTGCGATTGTGCATTGGTTGATTGGCTATTAATAGCTGTGATTGGAGTTACTGTAACTGTAATGCTTGCACATCCGGCACTGTACACACCACCCATATAATTTTTAGCATAATAGGTGGTGGTTGAAGTAGGAGCTACTGTAATTGGATTTCCTGTACCAACCAAAGTACCTCCGCAGCTAGCTGTAAACCATTTAACTTCTCCTTGTGTTCCAAGTGCAGTTAATTGAGTTGATGTACCGTAGCATATTGGATTTATTGTGGCTGTTACTGATGTTGGATCTGCTGGTATAAAGTTATATTCCGACCATCTGTCAGCACCTCCGGTGTAACCAAAGCCACTTCCAAGTGTAAATCGTGAATCATCTGATGCATTTACATATGAAAGTACACTCTGTTGATTTCTAAGATCTTTGGCTGATGTAAGAACTCCATTTATTGAATTAATCTGGATTTTTACTAAATCTATTGCTGCTGCTGTACTTCCTGAATAATCCTGATAAACTCTTACTTTCATTTCATTATTCGGATCAGGTAAGAATGCAGACACATTGAAAGTTTTTGTTTCGTCTGTAGTTGCAAAAGTATAAGAAAAACGACTTACCCATGATGAACCATTCCATGTATAAATATAATAGGTATTAGTCAATGGAATATAAAATCCTTCGCTTACAAATACAAAACTTCTTTGAGGCAAAGACTGAGCAGGTGCATTAAATTCAATATTCATCTGATTGTTTGGTGACATATGTACATACTGATTGTCAGCTGTACTTAGTGTATTTACAACATTGTTTCCTGAAAAAGTTGCATTGCTTAAAGGTAGATTGCTAATTGTTTTTGCTGGTTCTGTTCCTGTTTCAAGTCCAACATAATCTATAATAGTGTATTTTAAATCATGTGAAATGGAATATAGTCTTACTTTTATTCCATTTGCAGGATTTAATGAATAACTGGAAATATCAAATGCACAAACATCCCAATCAAAACGTGGACGCAATCTTCCTATTTCTGTCCAGATACCATTAATATTAATCTGTACTACTATTGCTGGTGCTCCGATAAATGGTTTTGGTGTTCCAACTCCTTCGTTAAAACCTTTTGCTTTTAATACCATGCGAGCGCCATTAGATACATTTATATTGCCAAAATTAATATCGATATAATCCTGACTGTAAGCATCAAATCCCTGATTATTATCCTGATTTATCAAACTTAATACATTAGCTCCTGTATTAGATACTGCTGTTATTGGTGTAATTAAGTTTGCTGGTTTGTATGCAAAAATATGTCCTTTGTTATCGGGTGCTATTTTTACATCGGCTGCATGATCAACAGCTACAAGATTAACATAGTCTGTATAGGATTCTTCTGTTGCAATTTCATTTATCTGAAGCTTATACTTTCCATTATCAGATACCAAAGGCTTACGCAAAGTATATGAATCACGATATTCTCCAAACGGGTAACGTGCAACTGAATAAATGTCATTATCTTTGACATAAGAGGATCCGTCCCATGTATAAACCCATGGACATGATAAAGATGGTGGTGCTATTGATGCTTCATTGGCTTCTAATGTGAAATTTATAGCTTGGTTATATGTTACCTGATTTACTGTAACAATAATTGCTGTTCTTGGACTTGCTATGCAAGTTAAAGATTGTACATAAAATGTGGTAGTATTATCTAGTATATTTGTTGTGTAGGTTGAACCCATACCCAAAAAATTACCAGCAGTAGGTGCATCATACCATCCTAATTGTTCACCCGGCTGACCACTGCCTCCGGTACTTAATAAAGTGTTATTGCCAGAATTAATTGTCAGATTAGCTAGTGGTGTGGTATTGCTTGGGGCTCCTGGTTGTGGTGTAACTGTTATTTCCTGAGATGTAGAAGCTTCACAGCCATTTACTGATACGGTAACTGATACTGTATAGGTTCCCCCTGTGGTAAATGTATTGGCTGAAGTGCTTGGTGTACTTCCTCCTGACCAGCTATAGGTGCCGCCCCCTGTTGCTGTTAATGATACCGAAACGCATCCTGTTGTTGGGCCTGCTATGCCAGCTACTACCTGATCATATACGGTTACTGTCCATGTTCCTGCACTTACTTCCGGTGTGCTGTTGCATGTATTGTCTTTTGCATATCGTCTGTATGATGTAGTTGTTGTTAATGCTGCCGTTGGCAAATAGGTTGATGAGGTAGCTCCACTGATTGCTGTTGCATAATTATCTGTTGAAGTTCTCCATGTATAGCTGATTGTATTATCTCCGCCTTCTGCATCTGTTGCATTACCTATCGTAACTGTTGGTGCTGTATTATAACAAATGGTTTGGCCTGTTGTAGCAATTGATCCTGAGGTAAAAGCTGGGCGTACAGTTACTTTCCATACTTCTGCCGAATTATTCCAGCTTGTATTACAAACACCATCCTTTGCCTGACGGCGATACCATGTAGTTACTGTTAATCCTGTTGGTGGATCATAAGTTGCAGTATTACTGCTTATTGTTGTTGGGGATGTGAATGCTGCATCGGTACTGCTTTGCCATTGATATGTTATTACAGTATTACCGCCACTTGCATCGGTCGTGCTTCCAATTGAAGAAGGATCTCCATTATAACAAATGGTTTCTCCCGTATTAGCAATTGTACCTGAGGTAAAAGCTGGGCTTACGCTTACTGTCCATGTTCCTGCACTTACTTCAGGGGTAGTATTACATGTATTGTCTTTTGCATATCGTCTGTATGATGTAGTTGCTGTTAATGCTGCCGTTGGCAAGTAAGTTGATGAAGTAGCTCCACTGATTGCTGTAGCATAATTATCGGCTGAAGACCTCCATGTATAACTTATGTTATTATCTCCGCCTACAGCATCTGTTGCATTACCTATTGTAACTGTTGGTGCTGTGTTATAACATATTGTTTGTCCGGTTGTTGAAATTGCTCCTGAAGTAAAATTATTATTAACAGTTATAGTAACTGAAGCACATCCATTACTATATGCTGAATTATTATAATTTTTGGCATAATAGGTAGTTGAAACAGCAGGATTTACAGTAATCGGGTTTCCTGTAGTAAACTGCGTACCTCCACAACTTGATGTGTACCAGTAAACAGTTCCATCAGCTCCATTAGCTGTAAGTTGTGTACCTGAACCATTACATATCGGGTTTACAGATACCGAAATCGAAGTGGGATCTGCTGGTGTAGCGGAAGGAACATATGTTGAAATCGTTCCATAGACTGTTGCACCAGGTTTTACACCAGCTGTTGGGTATTCACAAAACCCAGTAGATGCTACACTACCAATACCAGTATATAAATCATCGGCTGGAAGCACTTTAACTAAAGAATAGCCATCCGCATATGAATAACCCGAAGAAGTATATACAGGAATCATATCTGCATAATCAACCAATCCCATACCGTTAATTGTAAATACCGACCATCCAGCAAAAATAACACCCCCTTGATTATTTTGAACAAAATTCTTTATAACCGATTGAACACCTGCGTAACCTGCATCCGATTCTCCAGTATACATACCACTACCACCCAAAATCAGTACATCGTAGTTGTCGATTTCAGCTTGAGTATCTATCATTGCAGCTGTTACTTTAACCCCGGTTATTCCATTTAAGGCTAATATTGAAATTAGGATATCAGCATCCTCTATGTTTGAATAACCATATAAACTGGTAACAGCAAAAATTCCAACAACCGGATTTGCAACGCTACTGGTTTTTCTTACCATGTTAACAAACAGTTGCCTTTCTGCACTATGCTGAAAAAAGTCACCATGATATGCAGCCGGATTCATCATATAGCCCATTCCACAGTACATTACCTTTCCGTTTCCATAATTCCAGCCAACTATAACATTCGTATTTTGGCTGTATAAGTTAAATGTTGAGATAAATAATAAAAACAAAAATGACAATAATTTTGTCTTTTCAGATAACTGATTTTTAATCAGTTTCAAATTAAAATAAAAATTCGTTTTCTTCATATACATTATTTATTAATAGTTCTTTTTTACAGTTAGTTGATGAAAATAAAATATTACTATTTTAACTAATTGGATTAGTACAGTTTATTTTGAGGTAAGACCTCATAATTGATAAATCCAATCAATTTAAGATTTCAGAATTTGCAACAAATTTACAATAATATATCTTACAAATTATAACACCCAAAACATTTAACAAATTATTGACTAATCATTTTATTTTTTTACAATATTTATAAATGCTGAATTCAAGTCTCAAATGCAACTTTTTGATTTGACAAATTTTAATAAAAAAATTCATTTGGTAATAAAAATTCTAATTTTTTTCTTTGACGATTATTTAACGTATTCTGAACCCATTTTGTGTTGATATATTGGTTTTTATCCTGATCAGATACAGATTTTCTAATGATTCTATTCCAAAACTACTAATTTTCAACTTGCTGCATTTGCCAGCATCGATGTCCAAAGTTCAAAACATATGACTTTCAAACATCATTTTTTTATATCTACTTATCTAATTTAACAATGAAACCATTTCTAAATAAATCAAATATTCAATTTCGTTGCAATAAAGTTTTTTGTAATTTTGCCGCTTTATACTTCATTATGCGCAAACTATTAAACAGCGAGTTGAATCGCCTATCAGCCAACGACTTTAAAGAAGCCGACAAATTACCGGTAGTAATTGTTTTAGACAATATCAGAAGCCAACATAATATAGGTTCGGTTTTCAGAACTTCGGATGCTTTTCTGATGCAGGCAATTTATCTGTGCGGAATTACTGCCACTCCCCCACATCGCGAAATTCATAAAACTGCTTTGGGTGCAACCGATACCGTTAGCTGGAAATATTTTGAAACTACCCGTATGGCTGTTGAAACCCTGAAGTCGGAAGGCTATAAAATAATTGCTATAGAACAGGCTGAAGAAAGTATTAATCTGGAAGATTATACGATTGATAATAACGAAAAAACAGCACTGATTTTCGGCAACGAAGTAGATGGCGTAAGTGAAGAAATTATGCAACTGGCTGATGCTTGTATTGAAATACCGCAATACGGCACCAAACATTCGCTTAATATTTCGGTAAGTGCCGGAATTGTTATCTGGGAAATAAGCAGAAAATATGACTTAACTGTATAAAAACAGAACATTGCATTTATCTATACTTTCCTATTTTATCTTCAATATCAACCTCTTTTATAGATGAACTTTCTATTTTTATATACGTAAGCATAGAGATTGTTCCTTCGTTGTAACAAACCTGATGTATATCTTCAATAAGTTTCATAATCGCCTTAAATTCACCTTCTACTACAGTTTCGAAAGGGCAAACCTGATATTTGAATCCTGATTCTTTAATTATTTCAATAGCTTTATCAACAATAGCATATGAAATTTCTCCACCTTTCTGAGGCAGCACCTGTATAGCCACATTTACGATCTGATTCATCTGTTTTTTAGGCAAAATTAGCAATTTGCAAAAACATTTTAAAGTGATTAGTGTTAATTTTGCAATTATCATGAAAAAGATATTCAGACAAATCGCAGCCATTCTGGTATTATTTATTTTTGCATTTCCTTTTGTGCAAAAAGAAGTTCATACTTTTGAGCATGCTCATGATTTTGAATGTACCTCAAAAACCGAACGACATTATCACGAAGAAATTCATCATTGCTATATTTGTGATTATAAAATATTACTTGCCAGCCCCAGCGAAGAATTCAATCAAAGTGTCGATTTTGTAATAATTAACTCTGATGTAATTTCGTTTTACAAATCTGCATTTATTGCAAATCATTCGTTCTCCTTTTCGTTGAGAGCACCTCCTTTTGTTACTTAAATTTTTATTTTTTCCGGCTTTTTTAAGCTGGTTTTTCAACTTACACTTTTGGCTTTTGGGTAATTCTGAAAAGCATTATCTGCTTATGTATGATAAGGTAATGGCTTATTTTACAAAACCCAAACAGTTGCCAAAGGCATTAAAAACAATCATTTATAATATTAAGTAAACAAAAATGAATAGAATATTTTTTTTATTGCTATTTATAGTGATTACTATAAACGGCATTTCGCAAAATAGTTTGAATGGCAGAATAATTGACCTATCGAACAATAAAACAATATCGGGAGCAAATATTTATATGCCCGACCTTAAAACAGGAAGTACATCAGACATAAACGGAAATTTCATTATAAAAAATTTGCCAAAAGGGAAATTTCTGATCGAAATAAAGTATCTGGGATATGCAAGCCGTATTGAGAAAATTGAAATAAACGGCAATGTTAAACAGGATTTTTACATTGAAGAAACTTCAGCCGAACTGGATGAAGTTGTTATTACCGGATTATCGGGCAGTGTAGAAAAATCCTCAAATCCGGTTCCTACCCACACTATTGGCAATACTGAGCTTTTCAAAATGCAATCAACAAATATAATTGATGCGATTTCGAAACAACCGGGAATTTCACAAATTACCACAGGTGCTGCTATTTCAAAGCCGGTAATCAGAGGTTTGGGTTACAACCGTATGATTAGTCTCCACAACAATATAAGACAGGAAGGGCAACAATGGGGAGACGAACATGGTATCGATATTGATGAAAACGCTATAGATCGGATAGAAATTATTAAAGGACCCGGCAGTCTGGCTTTTGGGTCTGATGCGATGGCTGGTGTTATCAATTTTTTAGCTCCCCGACCCATAGCCGAAGGAAAAATTGAAGGTTCGCTTTCAACAAATTATCAGAGCAATAATGGCTTAATGGGATTATCATTTTCCAATTCGGGTAATATAAAGGGATATAGTTGGCAGGCACAGCTAAGTGGCAAAAGAGCGGGTAATTATTCTAACAAATATGATGGGAATGTTTACAATTCGGGATATAACGAACTAAATGCAAAAGTATATACTGGTATCAACCGAAAATGGGGCTATGCTCACCTGCATTTTAATGTATTTGAACAAAATCTGGGCTTAATTGAAGGCGAAAGAGATTCTTCGGGTAATTTTATCAAATCAGTTCAGATAAACGATAGCATTATTGAAGAACAATTGTTCGACAACAAACAAAGCTATCAGCTTGATGTTCCCAAACAGAATATCGGACATTATGGCATTTCGTCATGCAATAATTTTGTGCTTGGCAAATCGGTATTAAATATTACTTTAGGCTGGCAACAAAACAAACGTAAAGAAATAGCTTATATTGAAAGCGATTCGAAATTTGCCGAGGGTGCCGGTTTACACTTTTTATTAAACACCTATAATGCAGATATAAAATACTTTGTACCCGAATGGAAGGCATGGGAAACTACTTTGGGTTTCAACGGACTTATTCAGAACAACCAAAACAAAGGTGTAGAATTTCTGATACCCGGATATAATATGTATGATGCCGGCATATATCTTGTTAGCAAAAAGAATTTTGACAGATTATTTATTTCGGGCGGATTGCGTTATAGCTACAGATTAATAAAATCGGACGAACTGATATTGGATGAAAACGGAAAAGTTGTAAATCAGCAGAATTCAAATACAGAAATTAAGTTTAAGGCATTTCAAAACAATTACAGTTCGGTAAGCGGAAGCATTGGCAGTAGTTATAAAATTAATAAAAGTCTGATTGTAAAATTAAACTTATCAAGCGGATACAGATCGCCCAATATAGCTGAACTGGCATCAAACGGGGTTCACGAAGGTACTTTCAGATACGAAACAGGAAATCAGGATTTAAAATCGGAAACCAGTCTGCAAATTGATGGGGGTTTAGAATTTTCATCAAAATATGTAAATCTGGAACTCAGTATTTTCAGTAATTATATTGATAATTTTATTTATTCCAGAAAATTAAATGCCATGGCGGGAGGCGACAGTATAATAAATGCTGAAGGTGATAACTTTGCAGCATTCAGATTTGAACAGGGAAATGCCCGCCTAAATGGCTTTGAAATCAATCTTGATTTTCATCCTCATCCGATTGATTGGCTGCATTTCGAAAATTCGTTTTCATACGTAAACGGAATACTTCTAAACCAGAATGACAGTTTAAAATACCTGCCTTTAATGCCTCAACCCCGATGGGTTAGCGAAATAAGAGCGCAATACAAATCTTTATTTCACGCTCTGTATAATCCGTATTTAAAAATAGAACTTGAACATCATTTCAGCCAAAATCACTATCTGAAAGCGTATCAAACCGAAACCGCAACGGATTCATATACCTTGCTAAATTTGGGTATTGGCAGCGATTTCTGCAATAAAAAAGGCAATAAAATTTTGGCAGTAAGTATAAATCTGAACAATTTGCTTGATGTTGCCTATCAGAATCATTTGAGCAGATTAAAATATGCACCTGAGAATTTATCGAGCGGCAGGACAGGCATTTATAATATGGGTAGAAATTTGGGAATAAAAATTCAGATTCCGATTAGCTTTTCAAAGAGAGCAGAATTAAAAAACTGAAACTTTCCTAATCCATCATTCATCACAGCTTTTTCAGGCTAACGAATTCGGGATATCCCAAAAATGTCACAATTTCCAAATTTTAAATAGCTGAATATTAACTGTGTAAAAATTCTGATATCGGAATGTCACAAAAACGTCACATAAATGCCACGAAACTTGCATTTGCATTTTTGCCAATGTATATTTGCTGCCTCATCTGTAAGAGTCCCTTCTGCAGATGACGACAGTTCTTTTTAAATTACACCTTTTGGGGTGTTGAGGCTAATCTGTAAAAGGACTTTAAAATAAAAGATTAAAACAAAAGTCCTTTTCAGATTTGGCTGATGCATTTTTTAGCTGGTATTTGCCAAAAGATTTTTCGCATTGCTCTTTCAAAACATAACTATAGGCAAAAGATTTTTCGGATACTCATTTCAAAACTGAGCAAAGGGCAAAAGATTTTTCGGATGCCCATTTCAAAACCAAACAATGAGCAAAAGATTTTTCGGATGCTCATTTCAAAACTGAGCAAAGGGCAAAAGATTTTTCGGATGCTCATTTCAAAACCAAACAATGAGCAAAAGATTTTTCGGATGCCCATTTCAAAACTGAGCAATAGGCAAAAGATTTTTCGGATGCCCATTTCAAAACCGAGCAATGGGCAAAGGATTTTTCGGACGCTCATTTTACAGTTGC